>NZ_JADMKB010000105.1 GCF_018780075.1 Hydrogenophaga sp. | reverse complement strand
CCTGGTCGGCCACCGCCACCGGGTCGCCGTGCAGCAGGTTGATCTCGTACTGGTTTTCACCCACCTCGTGCAGCCAGGTGTCGGCACGGATGCCCAGGCCGTCGATCGCGGCATGGAAGGCGTCCCAGAACGGCGCCAGTTCGTTGAGCGCGTTCAGGCTGAAGGCCGACTGGCCCACCTCGGGGCGACCGCCTTTGCCGGTGGGCGAGGCCAGCGGCAACGCCGGGTCGGTCATGGCGGCCGTCAGGTAGAACTCGATCTCGGGTGCGATCACCGGCGTGAGCCCCGCTGCGGCATAGCGCGCCACCACGTTCTTCAGCACCGAGCGCGGCGCGAACTCGCACAGGCTGCCGTCCATTTCATGGGCGTCGTGCACCGCCAGGTACCGCGGCGTGCTGGCCCAGGGCGAGCGCTTGAGCGTGTGGAGATCGGGCACCAGGCGCACGTCCGGGTCGCTGTCCGGGAAGACCGGGTCGTCGCTGTACTCGCCCGTCACGCACTGCATGGGGATCGCCTGGCAGATGCGCAGCTCGCTGCCCGCGGCGAAGCTGGCGGCGGGCATGAGCTTGCCGCGCGGGTAGCCGGTGACGTCGGCGAACAGGCACTCCACGTCGCGCACGCCGGTCTCTCGAAAGTGGGCGGCGAGTGTGGCGCGGTCGCCGTCCGTTGACAGGTTGAGGTGCGCCCACGAGGGCACAGAAGACGTTGAGGTCAATGTCATGGGTTGTCCAGCAAAACAATCGGGAGCGCCGTCGGCCGGCGGCGCGGCGCGCCTCAGGCGGGCACGCGCCTGGGGCGGAACACCCCGGCATCGGCATAGTAAGCGGGGTCTTCATTGGCGGGGCACCAGCCCGGCACGCCCAGCACCGGCAGCGGCGTGAAGGGTTTGGCGCCCAGCTCTGCCGCCGTCAGGCGAGCGGCCAGCCAGGCGTCCCACGCCCCCAGGTCGCCGCCCAGGGCCAGTGGCACCGGCTCGCGGTAGACATGGCCGGTGATGGACTTGTAGGGCGCGACCAGCTTCTCCAACAAGGCGTGGCCGAACAGCACCAGCCGCGCCTGCGCCCACAGGGGCCGCAGGTCCACGAAGAGGCGGGTCCATTCGCGCGCGACCAGCGCGTCCCAGAGCGCGTCCGGGGCCTGCAGCAGCACGGCGTTTTCATCGAACAGCGTGATCGCGTCGCGCACCGGCCCACGCACCTGTCCCACGCCGGCCTGCTGGATCTCGGCCGCCTGCAGGCGGTTGAGCAGGCGCTTGGTGGCGGGGAAACGTTGCCAGCACAGGCCGTTGAAGAAGTCGTGCAGGCCTTCGCGCGTGGGCACGGTGCCGGTGTCGAAGATGAACCGCTCGTAGGCCACGGCCTCGGGCAGCTCGGTCTGCGGCACGAAACGCGGACCTGCGGTGCCGACGCGCTGCGTCAGCGCCTGCGGCAGCGGAACACCTTGTTCGCAGGCACTGCGCACCGCAGCGCCCGCTTCGGCGAACGGCGCGTTCCAGGGCCGAGCCCAGTCGGGCGCCGGCCAGGTCTGCTCCGCCTTGCCCACCGCACACATGCGGATCAGGCCACCAGCTTCCAGGGCAGTGCTTCGCCCGAACGCAAGGGCTTCAGCTCGGCCTCGCCGAAGGCAAAACTCTCGGGCGGCGTCCAGCTTTCGCGCTTCAGCGTGATGGTGCCGGTGTTGCGCGGCAGGCCGTAGAAGTCCGCACCGTGAAAGCTCGCGAAGCCTTCCAGTTTGTCGAGCGCACCGGCGGCATCAAACGCCTCGGCGTACATCTCGATCGCGGCGTGGGCGGTGTAACAGCCGGCGCAGCCAGTGGCGTGTTCCTTCAGGTGGGCCGGGTGCGGCGCGCTGTCGGTACCCAGGAAGAATTTGGCGTTACCACCGGTGGCCGCGGCCACCAAGGCCTGGCGGTGGGTTTCGCGCTTCAAGACCGGCAGGCAGTAGTAGTGCGGGCGGATGCCGCCGGTGAAGATGGCGTTGCGGTTGTAGAGCAGGTGGTGGGCGGTGATGGTGGCGCCCAGGTTGGCGTCGGCCTCGGCCACGTACTGCGCCGCCTCTTTGGTGGTGATGTGCTCCATCACGATCTTCAGGCCCGGAAAGTCCTTGCGCAGGGGTTCGAGCTGCTGCTCGATGAAGACGGCCTCGCGGTCGAACAGGTCGATGTCCGGCGACGTGACTTCGCCGTGCACCAGCAGCAGCACACCGGCCTTCTGCATGGCTTCGAGCGTTTGGTAGGTCTTGCGGATGTCGGTCACGCCCGCGTCGCTGTTGGTGGTGGCGCCGGCCGGGTAGAGCTTGACGGCGACCACGCCGGCGTCTTTGGCGCGGGCGATCTCGTCGGCCGGCAGGTTGTCGGTCAGGTACAGCGTCATCAGCGGCTCGAAGGCCACGCCCGCCGGCACGGCGGCGCGGATGCGCTCGGCGTAGGCCAGGGCCTGGGCCGCGGTGGTCACCGGCGGCTTGAGGTTGGGCATGATGATCGCGCGGCCGAACTGAGCGGCCGTGTGCGGCACCACGGTGTGCAGGGCATCGCCGTCGCGCACGTGCAGGTGCCAGTCGTCGGGGCGGGTGAGGGTCAGGGTGTCTGGGGTCATGGCATCGGTTCCTACGGTCGCCCGAATTGTCCCATGGCCCCCGGGCCCGCTGGCCACCCCGCGGCATGAACCGGTGCCGCCCAGGGCACCGCCGGTCCGGCTTCGCCGGCCGGCCAGTGCCGCCCCCTTGAGGGGGTCGCGCGAAGCGCGGCGGGGGTGTTTCAATTCAGGCCGGGGCGTGGGCCGCCACCAGACACTGCAGGAAGGTCTGCGTCAGGCGCGAGGTCGACGACGGCCCGCGCGTCACCGCAACGAAGTCCACCAGATAGCCCACCTCCGCCGGGCCCAGGCGCCGCATCTCGCCCTGGGCCTCGAACAGCGCCGCGTAGTGCTCGGGCAGGAAGCCCACGTAGCGGCCCGAGCGCACCAGCAGCGCGACCGCCTCCTGGTCGTTGACCACGGCGCTGCGCTTGAGCCCCAAGCGGCGCGTCGCCTCCATGTTGGGGGAGTGAAAGGCCAGCCCGGCGAACTCCACCGCCCGCAGGTCGTCCAGCCCCACCCGCTGGCGACCAAACAAGGGGTGTTCGCGCCCGCCGTACAGGCGCATCTGCTCGGGGAACAGCGGCGCGTAGTTCAGGCTTTGCGAGCGCCGGTGGTCGGGCACGATGGCCAGCTGCAGCTGGCCGTCGATCACCGCGGGTTCGAGCACATTGATCGCCCCCACCGTCAGGTCCAGCCGCACCTGCGGCGCCCGCTCACGAAACGCGCGGATGGCGCGGTCGATGCGCGCGGCGGGGTTGGTCACGGTCTTGTCGAACAGGCCCAGGCGCAGCGTGCCGGTGAGCTCCCCGTGCATCTGACCGACGTGGGTGCGGAACGACTCCAGCGCGTCGAGCAGCTGCAGCGTGTCGGCGTGCACCCGCTGGCCGTCGTCGGTCAGCGCGAAGCCGCCGCGCCCGCGCCGGCACAGCACCAGCCCCAGGCGCTGCTCCAGGTCCTTCACGTGGCGGCTGATGGTGGAGCGGCCGATGTTGAGCTCCAGCTCGGCCGCCGCCATGCCACCGCAGTCGACCACCGCCTTGAACACCTTGAGCAGCCGGATGTCGGTGTCGCCCACCTGCCCCAGCCAGGCCTTGGAATGCGCCATGCCTCACCGCCTTTGTTTCGTGGATATGAAACTGTATGGTGCCACGTTGCCGTTGAATGAATTCGACACCGGTCCCAGAATCGCGGCTCCTGCAGCTGACTGCGGCTGCTTTTTCCCCTACCGGAACCCCACCATGGACATGACCGACCTGAAATCCACCGCCGGACTGACCGCGGCCCAGCTCGACGCCCACTGGATGCCTTTCTCGGGCAACCGCCAGTTCAAGGCCGACCCGCGGCTGATCGTGGCGGGCGAAGGCGTGCACCTGATCGATGCGCAGGGTCGCCGCATCTTCGACGGGCTCTCGGGCCTGTGGACCTGCGGCCTGGGCCACTGCCGCAGCGAGATCGCCCAGGCGATCGCACAACAGGCCGCGACGCTGGACTATTCGCCCGCCTTCCAGTTCGGCCACCCGGCCGCGTTCCAGCTGGCCGAAAAGATCGTGCAGCACATGCCCGCCGGCCTGGACCGGGTGTTCTTCACCGGCTCGGGCTCGGAGTCGGCCGACACCGCGCTCAAGATGGCCCGGGCCTACTGGCGCCTCAAGGGCCAGGCCAGCAAGACCCGCTTCATCGGCCGCGAAAAGGGCTACCACGGCGTCAATTTCGGCGGCATCTCGGTCGGTGGCATCGGCGGCAACCGCAAGACCTTCGGCCAGGGCGTCGAAGCCGACCACCTGCCGCACACCCAGCCGCCGGCCGGCTCGTTCATCAAGGGCATGCCAGCCGAAGGCGGCGAGGCGCTGGCCAACCGGCTGCTGGACCTGATCGCGCTGCACGACGCCAGCAACATCGCCGCCGTCATCGTCGAACCTTTCTCGGGTTCGGCCGGCGTGGTGATTCCGCCCGTGGGCTACCTGCAGCGCCTGCGCGAGATCTGCACCCAGAACCACATCCTGCTGATCTTCGACGAGGTCATCACCGGCTTCGGCCGCTGCGGCGCCTGGACCGGCGCCGAGGCCTTCGGCGTCACGCCCGACATCCTGAACTTCGCCAAGCAGGTCACCAACGGCGCGGTACCGCTGGGTGGCGTGGTCGCCACGTCGGAGATCTACAACACCTTCATGACCGCGGGTGGCCCGGACTACCTGGTCGAGTTCGCGCACGGCTACACCTATTCGGCCCACCCGCTGGGCTGCGCCGCCGGCCTGGCGACGCTGGACCTGCTGGAGAAGGAAGACGCGCCCCAGCAGGTGCGCGCGCTGGCGCCGCATTTCGAGCAGGCCGTGCACAGCCTCCAGGGCGCGAAGCACGTGCTGGACATCCGCAACCACGGGCTGGCCGCCGGCCTGTCCATCGCACACGCACCGGGCGGTCCGGCGCTGCGGCCGTACCAGGTGGCCATGCACTGCTGGAAGAAGGGCTTTTACGTGCGCTACGGCGCCGACACCCTCCAGCTCGCGCCGCCCTTCATCACCACGCCCGCGCAGATCGATTCGCTGGTGAATGCCGTGGGCGAGGCGCTGGCGGCCACCGACTGACACACCCGGCAGCGCGGCCGCGCTGGCAGCCCGGCTCAGCCCTTGGTCTGGGCCAGGTGCGTCTGCAGGTCTTCCCAGAAGGCGTCCACCGACCCCTTGCCTTTGCGGGTGCCGGGCCGCTCGCGGTAGATGCGAATGTCCAGCGAGGTGTCCAGCCCCTGTCCGGCACTCACCAGTCGCTTGCCGCGCAGTTCGCGCCGCACGGCGCTGGCGGGCAGGAAGGCGATGCCGTGGCCTTCGAGCGCCATGGCTTTCAGGCCCTCGGACATGTCGGTCTCGTAGATGCGGTCCAGGTGCACCGGCGTCGGGCTCTGCTTGAGCACCTGCTCCACCGCGCGGCCCATGTAGGCACCGGGCGCGTAGGCCAGGTAGGGCAAGGGATGGGCCACCGTGCCGGGCAGCGTGAACAGCGGTTCACCCTGCTCATTGGGCTTCACGAACGGCGCCAGCGTCTCGCGCCCCAGCGGCAGCATCTCGTAGCGCGCGGCGTCGAGCTGGATCGGCTGCGAGGTGTGGTGGTAGGCGATCAGCAGGTCGCAGCTGCCCTCCACCAGGCGCATCACGGCGTCGTGCACGTTCATCGCGATCAGGCGGCTCTTGATGGGGCCACAGCTTTCGCGCAGGCCCGAGAGCCACGAGGGGAAAAACGTGAAGGCCAGCGTGTGCGGCACGGCGAACTCGATCACGTCCTGCGCCGCCGCCGTGTGGGCGCGCAGCATGGCGCGCGTGCTCTGCAGCGCCTGCAGCATCTCGATCGACTGGTCGTACAGCGTCTGCCCGGCGGGCGTGAGCCGCGTGGGGTAGGACGACCGGTCCACCAGATCGGTGCCGGCCCAGGCTTCCAGCGACTGGATGCGACGCGAGAACGCGGGCTGGGTCACATGGCGCAGCTGCGCCGAGCGGCTGAAGCTGCGGGTTTCAGCCAGGCTCACAAAGTCTTCCAGCCACTTGGTTTCCATGGCCGCGGATTATGCGCGCCGCTCATAACCCGCGGAAACGGTGTTTTTTCGACGCTTGGTGGCCACGGTCATCCGTTACGATGCCCGCACCCTAGGGTTTACCCTTAATTCACACCATGACACAGAATCCGCCCCCTGTCTTCCCGTCCCGCATCGCCCACGCCGGCCTGCGCCAGAAAATCATGTCGGCCGAGGCCGCCGCCGCCCTTATCGAACACGGTGACCACGTGGGCATGAGCGGCTTCACCGGCGCGGGTTACCCCAAGGCGATCCCGCTCGCGCTGGCGAAGCACATCCAGGCCCACCACGACGCCGGCAAAGCATTCCGCATCGGCGTCTGGACCGGCGCCTCCACCGCGCCCGAGCTCGATGGCGCGCTGGCCAAGGTGGGCGGCATGGACATGCGCCTGCCCTACCAGTCCGACCCGACCTGCCGCGCGCGCATCAACGACGGCGAGATGGCCTACATCGACATCCACCTCTCGCACGTGGCGCAGTACGTGTGGTTCGGCTTCCTTGGCCAGCTCAACGTGGCCGTGATCGAGGTCGCCGGCATCCTGGAAGACGGCCGCCTGATCCCGGCCACCTCGGTGGGCAACAACAAGACCTGGCTGGACCAGGCCGACAAGGTCATCCTGGAGGTCAACCACGGCCACACGCTGGACCTGGAAGGCATGCACGACATCTACTACGGCACCGAGCGCCCGCCGCACCGCAAGCCGATCCCGATGACGCACGCCGGTGACCGCATCGGCGAGCCCTACCTGCGCTGCGACCCGGCCAAGGTGATCGCCATCGTCGAAACGAACCTGCCGGACCGCGACACCCGCTTTTCGGCGCCCGACGAAGCCTCGAAACGCATCGCCGGCCACCTGATGGCCTTCCTGCAGGACGAGGTGGCCCAGGGCCGCCTGCCGCCCGAGCTGTTGCCGCTGCAGTCCGGCGTGGGCAACATCGCCAACGCCGTGATGGAGAGCCTGAACGAGGGCCCGTTCAACAACCTGCAGGGTTACACCGAGGTGCTGCAGGACGGCATGCTGGCCATGCTCAAGTCCGGCAAGATGGCCATGGCCTCGTCCACCGCGCTCTCGTTTTCGGCGCCCGTGATGCAGGAGTTCCTGGCCAACCTCGACCTCTACCGCGAGCGCATCGTGCTGCGGCCACAGGAGATCAGCAACCACCCCGAGGTGATCCGCCGCCTGGGCATCATCGCCATGAACGGCATGATCGAAGCCGACCTGTACGGCAACGTGAACTCCACCCACGTGATGGGCACGCGCATCATGAACGGCATCGGCGGCTCGGGCGACTTCGCGCGCAACGCCTACCTCTCGGTGTTCATGACCCCGTCCACCGCCAAGGGCGGCAGCATCAGCTGCATCGTGCCCATGGTCAGCCACGTGGACCACACCGAACACGACGTGCAGATCATCGTCACCGAACAGGGCCTGGCCGACCTGCGCGGCCTGTCACCGCGCCAGCGCTCGCGCCGCATCATCGAACGCTGCGCCCACCCCGACTTCCAGCCCGCGCTGCTGAACTACGTGGAACGCAGCGAGGCGAATGCGCGCGCCGGGCACGGCGGCATGCACACGCCGCATTTGCTGGACGAGGCGCTGAGCTGGCACAACCGGTACGAGCAGACGGGAAAGATGCAGGCGGATTGAAGGTGGGCGGGGGTCGCTCCGGTCACTCGGCTGGCGTTGCCCTCACCCCTGCCCTCTCCCAGAGAGAGTGTGTGAAGAAGGGGAGTCCGCTCCCGAATCCGATCCCGCTTGCCGCCGTCAAGGCCGGGCTGAGCAGCGCAGGGGCGCCCGGAAGCAGGGGCGCGCATGTTTGAGCGAAGCGAGTTTGCGCGCACCCCGGGCGAACCGAGCAGCGCAAGGCAGCCCGTAGGGCCCCGGACTTCGGCCCGCCTTTCTTTTGCCTTCTTTTCTTTGGCGGAGCAAAGAAAAGAAGGTCGGCCGCCGGGCCGAGACCCGGCCCACAAAAGCCACGAATCAAGAAGAAGCTCAGTCCGTCCCAGACTGCTGCAAAGCCCACATCCCAGCGTAGACGCCTCCGGCAGACACCAGCTGCGAGTGCGCCCCTCGCTCCACGATCTCGCCATTCACCAAAACAAGAATTTCATGCGCATCCACCACCGTCGACAAGCGGTGCGCGATCACCAGTGAGGTCTTGTTCCGCGCCGCGCTCTTCAACTCCGCCTGGATCGCCCGCTCGTTCGCCGAATCCAGCGCCGACGTCGCTTCGTCGAAGATCACGATGGGCGGGTTCTTCAGCAAGGTGCGCGCAATCGCCACCCGCTGCTTCTCGCCACCCGACAGCTTCAGGCCGCGCTCGCCCACCGTGGTGGCGTAACCCAGCGGCAGTTTCTCGATGAAGCCGTGGATGTGCGCGGCCTGCGCCGCCGCCACCGCGGCTTCGTGCCCGGCGTCGGGCCGGCCGTAGAGGATGTTGTATTCGATGGTGTCGTTGAACAGCACCGTGTCCTGCGGCACGATGCCGATGGCCTGGCGCACGCTGGACTGCGTGACTTCGTGGATGTCCTGGCCGTTGATGGTGATGCGACCACCACCGTGGGGACCACCCGGCTCGTGGTTCGTGACGTCGTAGAAGCGGTAGAGCAGCCGTGCCAGCGTGCTCTTGCCAGACCCCGAAGGCCCGACCACCGCCACCGTCTTGCCGGCCGGGATCTGAAAGCTGATGCCGTGCAGGATCTCGCGCGCCGGTTCGTACGAGAAGCGCACGTTGTCGAACTTCACCGAGGGTGGGCCGTCCAGCACCAGGTCCTGCGCACCCGGCCGGTCGGCGATCTCGCGCTCTTTCTCCAGCAGCACGAACATTTTGTCCAGGTCGGTCAGGCTCTGCTTGATCTCGCGGTAGAGCACGCCCAGAAAGCCCAGCGGGATGTAGAGCTGGATCATGAAGGCATTGACCATCACCAGGTCGCCCAGCGTCATGTGGCCTTCGGCCACGCCCTGGGTGGCGCGGTAGAGCATCAGCACCAGCGCCACCGCGATCACGAGCTGCTGGCCGGTGTTGAGCAGCGAGAGCGTGGTCTGGCTCTTGATGCGCGCACGGCGCAGCTTCTCCAGCGCCTCGTCGTAGCGCCGGCCCTCGAACGCTTCGTTGTTGAAGTACTTGACGGTTTCGTAGTTCAGCAGCGAGTCGATGGCGCGCGTCTGGCTGGTCGATTCCAGCTCGTTCATCTCGCGCCGGAACTTGGTGCGCCACTCGGTCACGGTCACGGTGAAGCTCACGTAGAGCACCAGCGCCACCAGCGTGATCCAGACATAGCCCATGTCGAACTTGGTGCCCAGCAGCGTGAGCACCATCACCACCTCGATGAGCGTGGGGAAGATGCTGTAGAGCGAGTACGAGATCAGCGACTGCACGCCGCGCGTGCCGCGTTCGATGTCGCGCGTCATGCCGCCGGTCTGGCGCTCCAGGTGGAAACGCAGGCTCAGCGCGTGCAGGTGGCCAAACACCTGCAGCGCGATGCTGCGCGTGGCGCCTTCGGTGGCCTTGGCGAACACCAGCTCGCGCAGCTCGGTGAACAGGCTGGTGGACAGGCGCAGCAGGCCGTAGGCCAGCAGCAGACCCAGCGGCACCACCAGCATGGCTTCCACGCTGCCGGGCTTGATGGTCATCGCGTCCACCAGCTCCTTGAGCAGCAGCGGCACGCCCACGTTGGCCATCTTGGCCGCCACCATGAAGCTCAGCGCCAAACCGACGCGCCATTTGTATTGCCACAGGTAGGGGAACAGGCGCTGCAGCGTGGCCCAGTCGGAGCGGCGCGGCGCCGGCCCGGCAGCGGTGTCCGGCCCGGCGGGCAAGGGAATGGAGGCGCGGGACGAAGAGGAGGGACGCATGCGGGACAATGGGGCAACAGTTATTCAGAGATTGTGCCCATGTCCAACGAATCAAGCCCTCGCCCGGAAACCGACCTGCCCAGGGACCACCGCGAACTGGTGCTCAAGGTCATCCCCATGCCCGCCGACACCAACGGCAACGGCGACATCTTCGGTGGCTGGGTCATGGCCCAGGTCGATCTGGCCGGCGCCGTGCTGCCGGCGCGCTACGTGCGCGGCCGTCTGGCCACGGTGGCGGTGAACCAGTTCATCTTCAAGCAGCCGGTGCGCGTGGGCGACATCCTGAGCTTCTTCTCCCACGTCACGCGCCTGGGCAACACGTCCATCACGGTGCAGGTCGAGGTGTTCGCCGAACGCTTCTCGGCGCAAGGCCAGTACGTGAAGGTGACCGAAGCCAGCCTGACCTATGTGGCGATCGACGTGGAAGGCAAGCCACGGCCCATTCCCAAGGACGGGCTGAAGATTCCTGGCTTGATGGCCTGAACCGACTCACCGAGCCCAGCGCGAGCGCCAGGCTTCGTAAATGCGGCGCGCCAGCGCTTCGCTGCCGGGCTGGTGCAGCGCGGTGGCCGCACGCATGGCCTCGGGCGCCTGCACCGAATCGGGGTGGGCTCGCACCGCTGGCCCGTAGGCCGCCCCGGGACGGGCCAGCCAGTCAGCGATCTTGGCCGGTGTGATCTCGATGTGGAACTGCATCGCCAGGTGCTGCCGCAGGGCGAAGGCCTGGTGGGCGCAGGCCAGTGAGCTGGCGATCAGCTCGGCACCGGGCGGCAGATCGACGAAGCTGTCGTGGTGCCACTGGTAGACCGTGGCATCGGGGGCCTCGCCCAGCCAGGCGCGAGCCGTGGCGCTGCCGTTGTGATGGATCGGATGCCAGCCGATTTCAGGCTGTGCCAGTGTCTCGACGCGACCGCCGAAGGCGCGCGCCATGAGCTGGCCGCCCAGGCAGTGGCCCAGCACCGGAATGCCCAGCGCATCGGCTTCGCGGATCAGGGCCTCGGCTTGGCGCAGCGAGGGACGGTCATCGTTGGCGCTCCAGGCGCCGCCCAGCACGGCCAGGCCCTTGATGCCCTTCACCGAGGCGGGGTAGGCCTCGCCGGCTTCGGTGCACCGCACCTGCCAGCGAACACCCTGCTCGTCGAGCCACTGACCCAGGTGGCCCGGCCCGTCTTCGTTCAGGTGTTGCAGCACGAGCACCTGGGTGCCGTCGGTCATGGAAGCGTTCATGGCCCCGATGATGGGCTGGAGGGACCCCGAGTGGGGGACCAATCGCGGTGCGACCGCGGGGGCCGCCGATGGAATGGCGGCCATGCGGTTTTGCATTCAAGCGCAGAACCAGGCGCGAAGCCGCAGACAGTGCGAAGGCACGGCATGGCGTTGCAACGCCGTTATGCGTTTGAAGGCGAAACCGTATCAGAACTGGCCGTGGCGACCCTGCCCTTGCGCGAAGCGCGTGGCGCCCTCCAGCGCGTCGGGGATGCGCGCCTTGCCGCGTTGCCATTCCTGCTGCAGGGCCTCGCCCATGGGCAGGTCCCACTGGGCCCACGCGCTCTCACGGTCGGCGCGCATCGTGGCCTGTGGGAAGGCGGCGAGCTGCTGCGCCAGCGCAATGGCGGCTGTGCGCGCCTGACCGGTGGGGACCACGCGGTTGGCCAGGCCCATCTGCAAAGCCTCGGCGGCCTCGACCTTGCGTCCGGTGAGGATCAGGTCCATCGCATGGCCCATGCCGATCAGGCGCGGCAGGCGCACGGTGCCGCCGTCGATCAGCGGCACGCCGAAGCGCCGGCAATAGACGCCGAAGTAGGCATCGGCCTCCATCACGCGCAGATCGCACCAGAGCGCGAGCTCCATGCCGCCGGCCACGGCCGCACCGCTGACCGCCGCGATCACCGGTTTGGACAGCCGCAGGCGCGACGGCCCCATGGGGCCGAGAGCGCGTGGGTCTTCCGCATCGAAGTCGAGCTGTTCAAGCCCGCCGGATGCACCCGACGCGGCCAGCCGGGCGCTGTGCTGCAGGTCCCAGCCGGCGCAGAAATGGCCGTGGGCACCGTGGAACACCGCGACCTTGGCGTTCTGATCGTCTTCAAATGCCAGGAAGGCGGCGTGCAGGGCCAACGCGGTGGCGCCGCCCACGGCGTTGCGGACCTCCGGGCGGTTCAGGGTGACGATCCAGATGTCGTCCTGTTGGTCGGTGGTGACGGCGGATGGATTCATGTCATTCCTTCCTGCAGAGGAGCGGGCGGGTCCTCCCCCCACCAGCCCACGCGAGGCGTGTCCAGCGCCTCGGTCAGCTCGGCGGCCGTCACCTCGATTTCCATCCGCAGCAACGCCCCCGCCATGGACTTGCCCAGGTTGTCGAGCCGCAGGTTGCGCGCGCCGCCGCCCTGCAGCGCGCCCTTGAGCACGAACTTGAACGCGAGGATGCGGGGCAGCGCCCAGGCGTCCACCTCGCCCGGCAGCCAGGGTGCGAAGTGCGCGCGCACGCGCTCGGCCGTGACCTCGCGCTCCAGCAGCCGGTAGCCCGCGGCGTTCCAGGCGAACAGCCCGAAGTCCACCCAGTCGGCCTTGTCGCCGCTGCGCGCGTGGGCGATGCGCACGAGGGGTATGCGAACAGTGCTCATGGCGTGTCTCCGATGAGTTCGACCCGTACCTGCGGCTCCACCAACGCACGCGGTATCAACGTCGGCCAGATGCCCAGCAGCTCGCTGGTGTTGTGCAGCCCCGTGAAGCCGCAGGTGTAGGCCGGGCCGCTCAGGCCGATCCACGGGAACAGGCGGCCGAAGCCGTCGGCGGCGGCCTTCGATGGCGTGCGCAACACCATGCGGGTCCAGATTTCGTTCATGCCGTTCAGCGTGGCCGCATCGGGCAGCGGCGCCAGCGGCCCGTGCGCCGAGTTCAGCCCCGGGTACTCCACAAACAGCTCGTCGTGCGGGATGGATGTGTCGGCCAGCTGGCTGCGGATGGTGGCGATGGCCGCCTGCGCCTTGTCCCAGGCGTCGGGCCACGAGAAGCCCCAGGTCACCTCGGCCTTGTGGCCGTCGCGGTAGCCCGCCACCACCTTGAGTTGATGCCCCGGTGCCGTGCCGCGCGCGCCGGTGAGGCGCACGCGGTGATGGCCTTCGTCGTGCAGCGTGATGTCACTCATGTCCAGCACCACGTCGGGCGAGTGGTAGGCGTGCGGGTTGTGCACCTCGTAGAGCAGCTGCTGGCGCACCGTGTCGAAGTTGATGCGCCCGCCGGTGCCGGGCGCCTTGGTGATCAGCGCCGTTCCGTCTTGCCACACCTCGGCAATGGGATACCCGATGTGCGCGAGATCGGGAATGTCTTTCCACGCGCCCTGGCTGCCGAAGTTGCCGCCGCTGCCCTGGCCCGAACATTCGAGCAGGTGGCCCACGGTGAGGCCTTGCGCCAGCCGGTCCAGCCCGGTGGCGTCGGTGGCGTTCAAGTCCCAGCCCAGGCGGTGTGCGATGGGCCCGAGGAACAGCGCGGCGTCGGCCACCCGGCCGGTGATCACGATCTCAGCGCCCGCGTCCAGCGCCTGCACGATGGGCGCCGCGCCCAGGTAGGCGTTGCCGAACACCAGGCGCTCGCGCACCCGCGAGACCGGTTCGCCGGTGAACAGGTGGGCCAGTGCATCGGAGGGTGTCGATGCGTCCAGCAAACGAGGCAACACGTCGTCGCCACTCACCACCGCGATGCGCGCCCGCCAGCCCTTGGCCGCGAACGCCGCCAGCACCGCCTGCGCCGCGCCCATCGGGTTCAGCCCGCCGGCGTTGCAGACGAAGCGCACGCCGCGCGCCTGCATCAGCGGCCACAGCCGCAGCAGCATGGGCACCACGTCGCGCGCGTAGCCCAGCGCGGGGTCGCGCTGCCGGTCTTTCTGCAGGATGGCGAGCGTGAGTTCGGCCAGGTGGTCGCTGGCGATGAACTGCACGTCGCCGCGCTCGATGCTGGCGACCACCGGTTCCCAGTGGTCGCCGTAAAAGCCGAGGCCGGCGCCGATGCGGATGGACTTCATGAGGTGTTTCCCGAAGCTGAAGGCACAGCATACGGGTTTGCACTATTTATGCCAAGCATTTGCTCTGTAAAAATAAATCGCACTGGCGCATCGGCGACTTCCATCGGGACAACCCTAGCGTCAGTCTGGGGCAAGGCCGCTATAAACACCGCACAACGTCAGGGCGGCGTGCCACAGAACTTGCAGCAGCGACCTCGGCCCCAGACCACCCGAACCACAGGAGACAAGCGCGTGCAATTGCTGCAACTGCTCATCAGCGGCGTGGCCCAGGGGTGCATCTACGGGCTCATCGCCCTGGGGTTCGTGCTGATCTACAAGGCCACGGAGACCGTGAGCTTCGCCCAGGGCGACCTGATGATGGTGGGCGCTTTCGGTGGCCTGGCCGCCATGACGGCGCTGGGTTTTCCGTTCTGGCTGGCGGTGCCGGCGGCCATCATCGGCATGGGTCTGTTTGGCGTGGTGCTGGAGCGCCTGGTGATCCGCCCCATCCTGGGCCAGCCCGCGTTTTCCATCGTGATGCTGACCATCGGCGTGGGCTACGTGCTGCGCGGCCTGATCACCATGATCCCCAACGTCGGCACCGACACCCACACCCTGCCTGTGCCCTACGCGGGCGAGTTGCTGCGCCTGGGCACGCTGGTGGTGTCGGCCGAACAGATCGTGGTGATCGGCGTCACCGGCCTGCTGTGCGCCGGGCTGTTTGCGATGTTCCGCTACTCCAAGCTGGGGGTGGCCATGCAGGCCTCGTCGCAGAACCAGCTCGCCGCCTACTACATGGGCATCCCGGTCAAGCGGCTCAACGGCCTGGTCTGGGGACTGGCCGCGGGTGTGGCCGCCGTCGCCGGCCTGCTGCTCGCGCCCATCACCTTCGTGCACGCCAACATGGGCTTCATCGGCCTCAAGGCCTTCCCGGCCGCCGTGGTCGGCGGCTTCGGCAGCCTGCCCGGCGCCATCGTGGGCGGTCTGATCATCGGCCTCGTCGAATCGTTCTCGGGCTTCTACCTGCCCGAAGGTTTCAAGGACATCGCGCCCTACATCGTGGTGCTGCTGATGCTGGTGCTGAAACCCAACGGCCTCTTTGGCGAAAAACTCAGAAAAAAAGTATGAAGACGCCCAAGCACAACGAGCGCCTTATCCCCAACCAGAGCCACCGCGGAACCGGCTTTGCCGGGCCGCTGGTGGCGCCCCCCTGGGGGGGTAGCGCCGAAGGCGCTGCGGGGGGGCTATGAGGTTTATCTTCAAGACCGACTACAACCAGGACATCCAGCTCGCCAAACACGGCGGGCACGTGTTCTGGTACAGCCTGCTGGGCCTGTTCCTGCTGACCGCGCCCTGGGTGATGGAGGAGTACTGGCTGGCGCAGCTGACCTTCGTGCTGATCTACGCCGTGGTGGGCCTGGGGCTGATGCTGCTCGCGGGCTTCACGGGGCTGTTCTCGCTCGGCCACGCGGCCTTCCTCGGCGTGGGCGCCTACACCGAGACGGTGATGGTCAACGCCGGTGTGCCCTTTCCGATGGCGATGGCCTGCGCCGGCCTGCTGGCCGCGGCCGTGGGCATGGTGGTGGGCCTGCCGGCGTTGCGCGTCAAGGGCATCTACCTCGGCATGGCCACGCTGGCCTTCGGCTTCATCGTCGAAGAAGGCCTGGCGCGCTGGGAAAGCGTGACCGGCGGCAACTCGGGGCTCTCGGTGAACCCACCGGCCATGTTCGGCTGGGAGCTGGAGTCCACCAACGAGTTCTACTTCCTGTGTCTGGTGGTCACCGTACTGGCCACGCTGGCCATCGTGAACCTCATGCGTTCGTCCACCGGCCGCGCCTTCGTGGCGATCCGCGACTCGGAGATTTCGGCGCAGAGCATGGGCATCCACCTCGCGCGCTACAAGACCATGAGCTTCGCGCTCTCGTCGGCGCTGGCCGGCATCGGCGGCGCGCTGTACGCGCACAAGATCCAGTTCCTGTCGCCCGATCAGTTCAGCATCATCCAGTCGATCGACCTGCTGCTGATGGTGGTGATCGGCGGGCTGGGCTCGATCCACGGCGCCTTCCTCGGCGCGATCTTCCTGATCGTGATGCCGCAGCTGATCTCGCTCGGCAAGGACTACCTGCCCGAGGCCATCGGCCAGTCCACCGGCCTGCAGGGCACGGTATATGGCCTGGTGCTGATCACCTTCGTGCTGTTCGAACCCATGGGCCTGTACGGCCGCTGGCTCAAGGTCCGCACCTGGTTCCAGCTGTTCCCGTTCTACCGCAAGGGCATGTTCAAGCGGCAGAAATCCTTCCAGAAGTCCGACCGATTGAAATGACCCACCCGAACGTCCCACACGAAGTCCGGGCTCCTACCGAGGGCGCCGTGGAACCGGCTTTGCCGGGCCACCAGCGCCGCCCCCTGGGGGGTGACGCCGAAGGCGGCGCGGGGGGGGTTTTACTTTCCGCCCAGAACCTCAGCGTGCGCTTCGGTGGCGTGCTGGCGGTGAACAACGTGAGCTTCGACGTCAAGAAGGGCGAGGTGTTCACGCTGATCGGCCCCAACGGCGCCGGCAAGACCACCGTGTTCAACCTCATCAGCCGCATCTACACGCCGACCAGCGGCCAGATCCAATACGCGGGCCCGAACGGCACGCTCACGCTCACCGAGCAGCCGCCGCACAAGATCGCGGGCCTGGGCATCGCGCGCACGTTTCAGAACATCGAGCTGTTCGAACACGCCACCGTGCTGCAGAACCTGCTGATCGGCCGCCACACGCACCGCCGCACCGGCCTGTGGAGCGAGATTTTCTTCAGCGGCAAGACCCGCGCCGCCGAGATCGAGGCGCGCGAGAAGGTCGAGCAGGTGATCGATTTCCTGAACCTGCAGCACCACCGCGAATCCATGATCGCCGGCCTGCCCTACGGCGTGCGCAAGGTGGTGGAGCTGGCGCGCGCGCTGTGCACCGAGCCCCAGCTGCTGCTGCTCGACGAGCCGTCTTCGGGCCTGAATGTCGAGGAAACCGAAGACATGGCGTTCTGGATCGCCGACATCAAGAACGAACTCGGCATCACGGTGCTGATGGTCGAGCACGACATGACGCTGGTGTCCAAGGTGTCCGACCGCGTGCTCGCCATGAGCATGGGCGCCGAGCTGGCCACCGGCACGCCGGCCGAGGTGCAGCGCGACCCGGGCGTGATCGAGGCCTACCTCGGCTCGGTGGACGACGTGTCCAGCCTGCGCCGCGAGAACCACGGAAAGGTCACAGCATGAGAACCGCCGGGCCGCCCCAAGGTTCGCAAGCCCCCCTGGGGGGCAGCGCAGTACGCAAAGCGACCAGCGTGGGGGTGCTATGACAGCGCCGGTCACCGACAACGCCGTCTTGAAGCTGCTCAACGTCGAGAGCGCCTACGGCCCCATCAAGGCGATCCGCGGCGTGAGCCTGCAGGTGCGGCGCGGCGAGATCGCCACCGTGCTGGGCTCCAACGGCGCGGGCAAGACGACGATCCTCAAGACCATCAGCGGCATCATCGATCCGCGCAAGGGCAGCATCGAGTTCAAGGGCAACAACATCACCGCGCAAGACCCGGCGCACATCGTGCAGCAGGGCCTGATGCACGTGCCCGAGGGGCGCGAGGTGTTCCCGCTGCTCTCCGTGCGCGACAACCTGATGATGGGCGCCTACACCCGCAAAGACCGCGACGGCGTGGGGCGTGACATGGAGGTGGTCTTCAACTACTTCCCCATCCTGCGCGAGCGCGCCGCGCAGGACGCCGGCCTGCTCTCGGGCGGCCAGCAGCAGATGCTCGCGATCAGCCGCGCGTTGATGGCCAACCCCGACCTGATCCTGCTCGACGAACCCAGCCTGGGCCTTTCTCCGAAGCTCACCAAGGAGATCTTCGAGATCGTCGTGCGCATCAACCGCGAGCGCGGCACCACCATCCTGCTGGTCGAGCAGAACGCCAACATGGCGCTCAACGCGTCGGACTACGGCTACGTGCTGGAGAACGGCCGCATCGTGATGGAAGACACCTGCGCCCACCTGCGCGAGAAGGACGACATCAAGGAGTTCTACCTCGGCATGAAGGAAGAAGGCGTGCGGGCGGACCGGCGCTGGAAAAAGAAGAAAAATTGGAGATGACGCGAATGGAACACCCCCGCAGCGCTTCGCGCTACCCCCTCAAGGGGGCAACGCGGTGCGGCCCGGCAAAGCCGGTTCCGCCGCTTTCTGAGTTCGTGCACTTCGCTCCGGAGAAAAGTTGATATGAGTTATCTCTGGGATCTCTCCGACATCCAGCCCGAGACAAAGATCGTCGTCCCCGGCGACACCATGACCGCGATCTTCTGGAACGCGGTGAAGCAACGTGGCCCCAACATCTGGATGCGGCAGAAGGACTTCGGCATCTGGCGCAGCTGGACCTGGGACCAGACCGCCGAAACGGTGCGCGAGATCGGCCACGGCCTGATCGCGCTGGGCTTCGGTGAACGCGAGACCGCGTCCATCCTCTCCAACACCACGGTGGAGTGGGTGCTCTGCGACCTCGCGGTGCTCAGCGCCAACGGCGTCTCCAACGGCATCTACCCGACCGATGCGGCCGAGCAGGTCGAGTACCTGTGCCAGGACTCGGGCACCACCATGCTCTTCGTGGAAGACGACGAGCAGCTCGACAAGGCGCTGGAGGTGCGCGACAGGCTGCCCAAGCTCAAGAAGATCATCGTGGACGACATGGACGGCCTGCGCGACCTGAACGACCCGCAGGTGATCAGCCTCGCCGCGCTGCGCGAGCTCGGCCGCGAGCACCTGCGCCAGCACCCCGAGGCGCTGAACCAGCGCATCGCCGCCAGCCGGCCCGACGACCTGGCCATCCTCGTCTACACCTCGGGCACCACCGGCCGCCCCAAGGGCGCCATGCACAGCCACCGCGGCCTGGTTCATGCCGTGCACGGCTACAACACGCTGGTGGCGCGCCACGAGAGCGACGAGTGCATGTGTTTCCTGCCGCTGTGCCACATCGCCGAGCGACTGGGCGGCGAGTACTTCTCGCTCTACACGGGCGGCAAGCTCAACTTCGTCGAGAACCCCGAGACCGTGCCCGAGAACGTGCGCGAGATCGCGCCCACCGTGTTCACCGCCGTGCCGCGCGTGTGGGAGAAGTTCTATTCGGGCGTGATGATCACGCTCAAGGAAGCCAGCAAGTTGCAGCAGGCCGCCTACGCCTGGGCGATTGGTGTGGGCCAGCGCGTGGCCGATCATGTGCTCAAAGGCGAGGCCGTGCCCGGCGGCCTGAAGCTGCAGTTCCGCGCGGCGCGCCTGCTGGTGCTCGACAACGTGCGCAAGCTCATCGGCATCCACCGCGCGCGTTTCCTCGTCACCGGCGCGGCACCGATCTCGCCCGAGCTGGTGCGCTGGTACCTCGCGCTGGGCGTGCCGATGCTGGAGGTCTGGGGCATGACGGAAACCTGCGGCGCGGCCACCGGTGTGCCGGCGAGCCGCATGAAGCCCGGCAGCATCGGCCCGGCTGCGCAATACAACGAGGTGCGGCTCGACCCGCAGACCAGCGAGATCCTGGTGCGCGGCACCAATGTGTTCATGGGCTATTTGAACCTGCCCGAGAAGACCGCCGAGACCATCGACGCCGACGGCTGGCTGCACACGGGCGATGTGGGCGTGGTCGATGAGGAAGGGTTTTTCCGCATCACCGACCGCATGAAAGACATCATCATCACCGCAGGCGGCAAGAACATCACGCCGAGCGAACTGGAGAACGAACTCAAGTTCTCGCCCTATGTGACCGACGCCGTGGTGATCGGTGACAAGAAGCCCTACCTCACCGTCATCATCATGATCGACCAGGAGAACGTGGAGAAATATGCGCAGGACAGCGACGTGCCGTTTTCCAACTACGCCAGCCTCACACGGGCGCCCGAAGTGCAAGCGCTGATCCAGACCGAGATCGATCGCGTGAACAAGAAATTTGCCCGGGTGGAACAGATCAAGAAGTTCTTCCTGCTCGACACCCAGCTCAGCGCCGAAGACGAAGAACTCACCCCCACCATGAAGCTCAAGCGCAAGCTGGTGCAGACCAAATACGAGCCCCAGATCAACGCCATGTACAGCTGAACCCGTTCTCGACGACCCTCACCCGACCACCACCCAGGAGACACACCACATGAAAACCCGACTGACATTGGTTGCCGCACTGCTCGCCCTGGGCAGCGGTGCCGCGCTGGCGCAATCGCAAGGCGTGAGCAAGGACGAGATCGTCCTGGGCTCCATTCAGGATCTCTCCGGCCCCATCGCCGGCTTCGGCAAGCAGGTGCGTCTGGGCATGATGCTGCGGGTGGACGAGGTCAACGAGCAAGGCGGCATCAACGGCCGCAAGATCAAGCTGCTGGTGGAAGACTCGGCCTACGACCCACGCCGCGCCGTGCTGGCCGCGCAGAAGCTGGTGAACCAGGACAAGATCTTTGCCATGGTCGGCCACATCGGCACCGCGCAAAACATGGCCGCCATGCCGGTGCAGTTCCAGAAGAACGTCATCAACTTCTTCCCCGTGACGGCCGCGCGCGAAATGTACGAGCCCTTCCACAAGCTCAAGTACAGCTTTGCCGCCACCTACTACGACCAGATGAAGATCGCCGTGCCCAAGCTGGTGAAGGAAAAAGGCGCCAAGAAGGTCTGCACCATGTACCAGGACGACGAGTTCGGCCTGGAAGTGAAGCGCGGTGCCGAAGACGGCCTGAAGTCCATGGGCATGACCCTGGCCGAAGAAACCAGCTACAAGCGCGGCGCCACTGACTTCGCCTCGCAGATGCAGAAGCTGCAGGCCAGCGGCTGCGACATGGTGGTGCTCGGCACCATCATCCGCGAGACCATCGGCGGCATTGCCACGGCCAAGCGCCTGGGCTTCAACCCGACCTTCATCGGCTCCAGCGCGGCCTACACCGACCTGATCCACAAGCTCGGTGGCCCGGCCATGAACGGCCTCTACGCCACCATGACGGTGCAGAACCCCTACACCGACGACGCCTCGCAGCCGATCCGTTTCTGGGCCAACAAGTACAAGACCAAGTTCAACGAAGACCCCACCGTGTTCTCGGTCTACGGCTACAACATCATCGACACCTTCACCAAGGCCGCCGGCAAGACCGGCGCCAACCTCACCACCGACAGCTTCGTGAAGGTGATGGACGGCATGACCATCCCGCCCGACATCTTCGGCAGCGCGCAGGCGACCTTCGGCCCCCAAAAGCGCCTGGGCAGCAACGTCTCGCGCATGTCGCAGATCACCGACGGCAAGTGGAAGGTGATCTCCGAGTACCCGAAGAACTGAACCCGTTACCGCGCCGCCTGCGTTGTCAGGCCATGCGTGAAAGCCGCCGAGCCTGGTGCTCCGGCGGCTTTTTTACGCACGCCATGCAGGCACACTGGCGCCATGAACCCCGCGACCGCCACCCTTCTCGCCGACGCCCTGCTCGCGCTGCATGTGGGCATCGTGCTGTTCGTGGTCGGGCTGCTGCCGCTGGTGATCGCCGGCGGCCTGCGCGGCTGGCGCTGGGTGCGCCACCGCGGCCTGCGGCTCACCCACCTGGGGCTGATGCTGTTCATCGCCGCCCAGAGCTGGCTCGGCCAGCTCTGCCCCCTGACCGTGTGGGAACAGGGCCTGCGGCGCATGGCCGGACAAGCCGCCTACCGGGAGAGCTTCATCGAACACTGGCTCTCGCGCCTGCTGTACTGGGACCTGCCGTGGTGGGTGTTCGTGGCGGCGTACACGGTGTTTGCGGCGCTGGTGGCGGGGGTCTGGTGGTGGGTGCGGCCGGTGGCGCGCACCCGTGACCGTGGCTGAACCGGCCCGGGCTCAGGGGCCTTCCATCAGCCCCTGCGCCAGCGCCTCGAACACCACCCGCATCGGTCGCGAGGTGCGCAACTCTCGGTGGGTGACCAGCCAGATCGGGAAGCGCACCGCCGGCACCTCGTCGAGCACGCGCACGATGCCCGGTGTGTCGCGTGCGATCTCTTCCATCATGGCGCCGATGCCCATGCCCTGGCGCACCAGCGCCCAGTGCGCCACGGTGTGGTCGCAATAGCAGCTGAAGTTCGCTTCGCTCACGGGCAGGCCGTGCGCCCGCAGGTAGCCCAGGTACTGGCCGGAACGGTCGGAGCCGACGAAGGGCAGCTGGGCGGCGTCTTCGCTGTTGCGCGGGTGACCGTGGGTCTTCACCCAGGCCTCTGACGCGTAGAAGTGGGCCGTGGCCTCGCGGATGAACCGGGCGATCAGGTCCGGCTGTTCGGGCTTGACGTGGCGGATCGCGATGTCGGCCTCGCGCCGCAGCAGGTCGCTCAGCGCGTTGGACGGGATCACCTCGATGGTGATGCCCGGCTCCTGCTCGCGCAGCTGCTGTACCAGCGGGGGCAGCAGGAAGGCGGCGACCGCATCGGTGGCCGAGACCGAGACCACGCCGCCCACCGCCTGCGAACGGCCGGTGGCGGCAAGCCCAAGGGCCTCGGCGGCCGCGCCCATGGCGCGCGCGTGTTCCAGCAGGTCCAGCCCGGTGGGGGTGAGCGCCATGGCCTTGCCCACGCGCTCGAACAGGGTCACGCCCATCTGCCGCTCGATGGCGGCCACCTGGCGGCTCAGCGTGGGCTGGGTCAGGCCCAGCTTGCGCGCGGCCGCCGAGAGCGAGCCGGTTTCCGCGGTTTCGAGAAACGCCTTGAGCTGGTTCCAGTCGAGTTGATTCATGCAAAAACGTATATGTTCACTGCAATTTAGCGCAATTCCCTGCGGCGATGTGCATGGATAGCATCCCACCCATGCCGCTGTCCACCGCCACCCCGACCCCCGACGCCACCCGCCCGCCGCAGGCCGGCGACCCGGCCGCCCGCAAGGCCCGCTTCTGGGACCGCATCGCCCGCAAGTACGCGGCCGACCCGATCGCCGACATGGCGGGCTACGAGGTCACGCTGCGGCGCGTGCAGGGCCTGCTGACCATGGAGCAGAACGTGTTGGAGATCGGCTGCGGCACCGGCAGCACCGCGCTGCGCCTGGCGCCGTTCACCGGGCGGCTGCTGGCCACCGACGTGTCGTCCGAAATGATCACCATCGCCCGCGAGAAGCTGGCGGCGAAGCCGGTGCCGCAGCTGGTCTTTGCCGTGGCCGACGCCGACGCGCTGGTGGCCCGGCCCGGCGAGCACGACGCGGTGCTGGCGTTCAACCTGCTGCACCTGGTGAGCGACCTGGACCAGACCCTGGCGCTTGCGGTGCAGGCCTTGCGGCCGGGTGGCCTGCTGATCTCCAAGACGGCCTGCATCTCGGAGATGAACCCGCTGATTCCCTGGCTGGCGATTCCCCTGATGCGCGCCATCGGCAAGGCGCCCCATGTGCTGTGTTTGGACGCCGAAACGCTGCAGGCCGCCATGGTCCGACAGGGCCTGGAGATCGAGGCGGTCGAGCGGCACGGCACCAGGGGCAAGGACATCCGCGTCTTCATCGTGGCCCGCAAGCCGGGCTGAGTTTCCCCTTCCCTTCCACCGACCGGGTACCGACCCAGGCGGGGCGCCGTTCGCCCTGCCGGCCGGCGCTCGCCCGCGTTTTCATCCCGACCAACACAGGAGTTTTTCATGCCACGCATTCGCACGCTGCCCGGCCTTGCACGCCGCCCCGCCGCCACCCTCACGGTGGTCGCCGCACTGGCCCTGGGGGCCTGCGGTGGCGGGGGCGACGACGCGCCCGACGGCGGCTCCGGCGGGCCCACGCCGTCAGCGTCCATCGAGGCGCTGGCGGGCGACTGGGTGCAGAAAGGCTGCGTGAAGACCGGCGGCCAGTCGTTCAAGAAGATGCTGCGCGCCCGCGTCACGGGGGCGAACACGCTCGACTACTCAGAGGGCGTGCTGAGCTTCGGCGGCAACGGATGCGAAGGCGCGTCGGTGCTGGCCGGTCCGTCCAAGCTGGGGACCGTGAGCTTCGACCGCTCGGAGGCGAGCGGTGGGCTGGCCGCGCACTGGGGCGTGTTCCGCACCGTCACCGGCACCCGCTTCGGCGCCATCTGGACGCTGCGCTCACCGCCGCTGCTGTGCCTACTGGGCGACGAGATCCCGAGCATCCAGCCCTCGCTGTCGGCGGTGTCCGCCAGCCTGGGCACCGTGCCCACCGACAACTGCTTTGTCCGATGAACCCCATGAACCCCACGGAGCCTTTCATGCCCCTTCGATCCTTCGTCACACACTGTGCCCCCCTGGCGGCGGTCCTGGCCCTCGTGGCCGGGTGCGCCGCCACCATCGACCAGGACGGCCTGGAGCAACGCACCGCGCAGGCCATTGGCCGGTCCGTCGGCCAGTTCACCGTCACCGACCGCTCGGAAGAGACTGGCGGCCGCATCAACTACACCGCCAGCACCCGCGACGGCAAGACCTACCGCTGCTACCTCTACGGAGCCACCGGTTTCCAGAAGGCGATGAGCTTCGGGCAGACCCCGCATTCCGACGCCATCTGCACCGCCATGGTGGGGGGATCGGGCAAGGCCCTGCCGGCCCAGCCCGCTGCCGGACCCAAGGGCGCCAGCGCGGAGTGCAACGCCTTGCTGCGCGCGGCCGGGCGCTGCTGAAGCTGCCACAGGAGCAACCGATGAACCTCAAAACACTCACCACCCTGGCCCTGCTCGCGCTGGCCAGCGCATCTGCCGTGTCCGCCGAGCCGGACGCCGGGGAACGCAAGTTCATCCGCAAGGGCATGGGCGAAGGGGAGGTGGTGCTGAAGATCGGCCCGCCCGACCACGAAGCCCTGCACCGCGCCGTCAGGGGCCAACCCGAAGAGAAGAGCTGGACCTACTTCCCCCACGCCCGGGACCCTCAGACGCTGACGATCCTCCGCTTCCACGCGGGCCGGGTCGCCGAGATCGAACGCAAGATCGCCCGTTGATGCCGATGTGGGGGAATGTCTCTGTTTGGTGGATCGTCCCGTTCACGAGAAGGAGTCGACTGGAAGTGCGTCGGCGGCCTGCGCGGCTGGAGCTGGGTGCTGGATTCGGTTGGCGGACCACCACACGGTTGGATCGGTACCCGATCCGGATGGCGGTTCGCGGCCAAAGGCCGACATTGCGTTGTCAGATCCTAGGACGCGCAGCAGCCGTCTCCGCCTTGCCGAGCTCTTTGCGCTTGGTCCGCTGGAATGGCCAAGTTTTCGAGGATCGTGCAATCGACTGCGGGTCCGCCAACGCATGCCGATTCGCAACTGCACACGAAGGCGCAAAGGCTGGCTTCCAGCGCCTTGAGTTCGTCCAGCTTGCGCCGCACCTCGAAGAGGTGCAGCGCCGCGATATCACGCACCTCTGCGCAGGGCCGATCAGGCTCATCGACAAGACCCACCAATTCGCGCACCTGATCGATCGAGAAGCCGAAGTCCCGGCACCGCCGGATGAACGCAAGGCGGCGAATCGTCCCCTCATCGAACTGCCGCTGACCAGCCTCTGTCCGGTCGGCCGGCTGCAGAAGCCCAATGTCCTCGTAGTAGCGGATGGTGGGTACCGTGCAACCGGCCTGGCGGGCAACAAAGCCAATCGAAAGTCTTGCGTTCATGACGCCATCCTAGTCATCTGCATGCGCCGGGTGCGCAGCCGCAAGTCTTCGGCGCGGCATCCTGCGTGGGGCCGATGGGTAAAGCGCAGACTGCAGCTTGCCTGGCATGCCCCTCAGCAACCCGATGCGATGGTTCTGCGCGTTGCTGGCGCCTGCGCCAAAAAATGACGCCACCGCCCACCGCCGCGAGCGCCAGCAGCACGAACGCCAGAGGCGCGAACTCGTGGGTGGAGGCCAGCAACGCAGATCCCGCCGCACCCAAGGTGGCAGAGCCGATGGTCAGGGCAGCAGCACCGCCGAGAAGAGGAACAGCACAGCAGGCAGCACATGCTGCACCAACGCCAAGAGCCGCTTTCCAAGGTTTCATGTCGAATCTCCGATGCGTGGGCACAACGCCCACACCGACACGGTAGGACCTCAAGTGGCTTGAGGGTCAAGTGGCCATTGACAATCTCCGCATGGATCTTCTCAAGACATTCTTCTTGTTCGTCTTTACCGCAGTGGCCGAAATCGTCGGCTGTTACCTGCCGTATCTCTGGCTCAAGCAGGACAAGTCGGCGTGGCTGCTCGTTCCGGCGGCATTCAGTCTGGCGCTGTTTGCATGGCTGCTTACGCTGCATCCGACCGCAGCCGGTCGCGTCTACGCGGCCTATGGCGGCGTTTACATCGGCGTCGCGATGGTTTGGCTGATGCTTGTGGACAAAGTACGCCCCACCCCATTGGACTGGGTCGGCGTGGCGGTCAGCTTGTTGGGGATGATGATCATCGTGCTCGGGCGGCAACCTGAGTGAGTAATGACTGAGCGACAGATGTCTTGAAATTTCTTGGCCAATCGAAGTCAAAGACTGCTATGGGTCGAAATCAGCCTGTCAGCCCCCACCAACCCGCCGCGCCTCCACCTCAAACGGGTTGTCCCAATAAGCCCGTCTTCCGCGCGCCCACTGCCACGCCCCCGCCAGCAGGTACGCCGGCAGAAACAGCGGCCCCCAGCGCTCGCACTGCTTCACATGCACTAGTTCATGCGCGCGCAAGCGCTCCAGTTCCTGCGCGTGGGTGCCCACGATCACGTGGCCGAAGGTGATGGCGGCGAAGGGCCAGCGGCGCCGGGGCCGCTGGCGCAGGGCGGCGATTTCGAGCACGCCGTCCACGCGCCGGAAACGGGCGCCCAACGGGAGCAGCAACACCCCGAACAGCAGACCGATGAGCGAGTTGGGCGAGGCCCAGAGCACACGGGCCCAGCGCAGCAGGCGCGGGGTTTGCCGGGGCGTCGACAGGCCCAGTTCGAACGGCTGCGGTCTCACGACACGATGTAGGCGCCCGAACCGCAGGACAGCAGCTTGCCGTCCGCCCCGCGGAACTCCATGCGCGTGGACGCGACGCGCGAGCCCAGGCGCAGCACCTCGGCGCTGAGTTCGAAAAACTCGCCGATGCCGGGGCGCAGGTAGTCGATGCGCAGGTCGATGGTGCCGAGCTTGCCGAAGCGGTGCAGGCGCTGCTCGGGCGTTTCGTCCATGTGGCGCGCGCCGATGGCGGCCATGCAGGCCAGGCCGCCCATGGCGTCGAGCCCGGCGCTGATGACACCGCCGTGGATGCGGTTGTGGCTGTAGTGGCCGATCAGCTCGTGCCGCATGTCGATGCGCGCGGTCACGCGGTCGGGCAAGAGGCGGGTGATCTTCAGGCCGAGCACCTGGTTGAAGACGATTTTTTCCTCAAAGATGGCCTTGAGGCCGGCGATGAATTCGGGCTCGAATTCGGCGGGAACGGGGGGTGTGTTTCGCATCGGCCTATTGTGGTCGATGCGCCCGCTGCGCGGGCGTTCAGGCCGTCTGCGGCCCCAGGGTGAAACCGATCTGCGTCACGCGGTCTTGCGAGCGCGCGATGGTGTCGCCGGCGTGCATGCGGGCGATGGCCGCGACGATGGCCAGGCCCAGGCCGTGGTGGTTTTCGCTGGGGCAGACGCGCGAGGCCTCGGCGCGGAAGAAGCGGTCAAACAGGTGCGGCAGGTGCTGGGCTTCGATGGCGGGGCCGGTGTTTTCCACCACCACCTGCGCGCCGCTGCCGGCGACGCCGGTGCCCGGCTCGATCTTCACCTGCACGGTGGAACCGGGGTCGGCGAAGCGGGAGGCGTTGCCCATGAGGTTGGACAGGGCGCGCTTGACGAGCGAGGCGTCCACCGCCACGCGGGCGTCGCCCACCACCGAGAGCCGCAGGCCCGCTTCGTCCAGCACGCCTTCGTGGAACTCGGCCACCTGGTGGGCCAGCTCGGCCAGGCTGACGGATTCGCTGCGCCGGGCCACGGCGCCGCGGTCGGCCCGCGAGAGGAAGAGCATGTCGTTGACGATGGCCGAGAGGCGCTGCATTTCTTCCAGGTTGGAGGCCAGCGTGTCGCGCAGCGAGTCGGCGCTGCGCTCGCGCGAGAGCGCCACCTCGGTCTGGCCGATCAGGGCCGTGAGCGGCGTGCGCAGCTCGTGCGCCACGTCGGCGTTGAAGGCTTCGAGCTGCGCATAGGCGCGCTGCACCCGGTCCATCAGGGCGTTGAACTGAGCCACCCATGGGTCCAGCTCTTCGGACGAGCGCTCGACCACCAGCCGCTGGTCGAGCCGCTGCGGCGAAATGCCGTTCATCTGCCGCGCCAGCGACAGCAGGGGGCGCAGCTCACGGCGCACCAGCCACTGGATCGCAAAGCCCGCGACCGCCGCCCCGAACAGGGTGGTGACGAACAGCGTGATCGCCGCCTCGCGCATGATCTTGCGGTCATGGGTGGTGTCCATCTCCAGCGCGACGCGCACCTTGCCGCCGGCCACGCGCTCGGCCGGCACCTCGAACGCAAGGCCGCGGCTGTGCGCGAACGGCGGCATGTCGTCGCGGAAGAGCACGGTGCCGTCACCGCGCCACATCTGCAGGCGGGTGGACGAACGCACCGGATCGAACAGGGTCATGCGCTGGAGCAGACCGGCCTCGCCGTTCTCGCAGGCGACCCCGATCGCGTGCGCCAGGTACTGGCGCTTGTCTTCCAGCGTGGTCTGCTGGTCCACGTCCATGCGCATGGCAATGGCGGAGTACTTGGCCACGCTGAGCAGGCCCAGGCCCACCAGCATGAACAGGGCCATGGCGCGCGAGAGGCGGCGCGCGATCGACGGCCCGCACGGCAGGGGCAGGCACCGCTCGGCGGGCGCGGTGGCGGCGGGGGTGGGCGGGGTGCGGGGCTTCATTCGGCGCGCTCCTCCAGCACATAGCCCATGCCGCGCACGGTGTGCAGCAAGCGGGTGGGGAACGGGTCGTCGAGCTTGGCGCGCAGGCGGCGCACCGCCACCTCGACCACGTTGGTGTCGGAGTCGAAATGCATGTCCCAGACCTGCTCGGCCAGCGTGGTGCGCGACAGGATCTGGCCGCGCCGGCGGGTCAGCAGCGCCAGCAGGTTGAACTCCTTGACGGTCAGGTCCAGGCGCTGCTGGTCGCGCGTGCAGCGGCGCGACACGAGGTCCACCTCCAGGTCGGCGAGGCGCAGCACGGTGGCCGACTGCGGGCTGGCGAAGGCGCCACGCCGCAGCAGGGCGCCCATGCGCGCGAGCAGCTCGGAGAAGGCAAAGGGTTTGACGAGGTAGTCGTCGGCGCCGCCTTCAAGGCCCTTGACGCGGTCTTCGATCTTGTCCCTCGCGGTCAGCATCAGCACCGGGGTCTTGTTGCCCTCGGCACGCAGGGCCGACAGCACGCCGTAGCCGTCCACGCCGGGCAGCATCACGTCGAGCAGCATGAGGTCGTAGCTGCCGCCCGTGGCCAGGCGGCGGCCTTCGATGCCGTCGCGCGCCACGTCCACGACATAGCCGTTTTCGCTGAGGCCCTGGTGCAGGTACTGGGCCAGTTTGGGTTCGTCTTCGACGACAAGGACACGCATCGCTGAGCTCGTGGGGTGAAACCGATCAGGTGGGAATGGTCTCACACAGGCCGGCGGGGCTGGATGACATATTTGTAATCTGGCGGTTCGGAAAACGTGATTTTGGGTCTTGAGAATTCATCCCCAGGGAAGGCACAACGGCTTTCCCGTCGAAGCCACCCCGGATTCGATCCAACCCGTTTCACCGCCCTCCAAGGAGTTTCACCATGAACCGCAAGCACATCACCGCCATCGCCGCCGCCCTCATCGCCCTGTCCGCCACCCAGGTGTTCGCCGCCGACGGCCCCAAGACCCGCGAACAAGTGAAGGCCGAGCTGGCCGAAGCCGTGCGCACCGGCAACGTCCCCGCCGACAACGAAAGCGGCCTGATGCTCAACCAGGTGCGCCCGGACCTGTTCCCCAGCCAGGACCGCTCGGCCGGCAAGACCCGCGCCGAAGTGAAGGCCGAGCTGAACGAAGCCGTTCGCACCGGCAATATCGTGGCCGACGGCGAGTCGGGCAAGAAGCTCAACGAGCTGTACCCCCGCCGCTACGCCGCCAAGGCCGCCGTCGACGCGCTCACGGCCTCGCGCTGATCTCCCCGCCAAGGGCCCACCGCCCTTTGCCCAGCAAGCCCCGCCCCACCGCGGGGCTTTGGTCGTTCAGAGGCCCAGCTGCCGGGCCGCCAGCTCTTTCATGATCTCTTCGGCCCCGCCGCCGATCATCATCACCTTGACCTCGCGGTAGACCCGCTCGCTCACGGTGCCGCGCATGTAGCCCATGCCGCCGAGGGTCTGCACCGCGGCGTCGGCGCAGAACTGCATGGTCTGGGTCGAGTGGTTTTTCAAAAGACAAACCTGCGCCACCCAGTCCGACCCCTGATCGCCCGCGTCAGCGCGCGCGGCCAGCGCGTCCACCCAGGCCTGGGTGGAGCCGATGCGCATCTGCATGTCCATCAGCCTGTGGCGGATCACTTGGCGTTCGATCAGCGGCGCGCCGAAGGTCTGGCGCTGGCGTGCCCAGGCCAGCGCTTCGTCCCAGCAGGCCTGGGCAAAGCCCAGCGCCATGGCCGACATCGCGAGCCGCTCGCCGTTGAAGTTGCCCATGATGATGCGAAAGCCCGCGCCCTCTTCGCCCAGCAGGCAACGCGCCGGCACGCGCACGCCGTCGAAGCGCAGCTGCGCGGTGTCGGAGCAGTGCCAGCCCATTTTCTGCAGCGGGCTGCGCGAGAGGCCGGCGGCATCGCCCGGCACCACGATCATGGAGATGCCGCTGGCGCCCTTGCTCGCCAAGCCTGTTCGGACGGCGAGCGTGATCCAGTCGGCCCGCATGCCGGAGGTGATGAACACCTTTTCGCCGTCGATCACGTAGTCGCCGCCGTCGCGCCGCGCGGTGCAACGCAGGGCGGCCACGTCGGAGCCGCCGCCGGGCTCGGTGATGGCCAGCGCCGCGATGCGCTCGCCGCGCAAGACCGGGGGAATCACCTCGGCCTGCAGCTCGGGCGAGCCGTGGGCCAGCACGGGCGGCAGGCCGATGTTGAGCGAAAACAGGCTGGCCATCACGCCGCCGCTGCCGCCGTACCGCGCCAGCGTTTGCGAGAGCGCGTTGCGCGCGCGCCAGGGCGCGGGCGTGCCGCCCAGGTGCTCGGGGTAGCCCAGGCCCAGCAGGCCCAGTTCGGCGGCCTGGCGGTAGAGCGCGCGCGGGAACTCGCCCGCCGCGTCCCACGCGTCCACGTGCGGGCGCACCTGTTCGGTGGCGAAGCGGCGCACCGTGTCGTTCAGGGCTTCGACGTCGGCGTCGGTGAAGCCGTGGTCTGTGGCGCTCATGCTGCGGCACCCGCTTCGACCGCGAAGGTGACGAGCCGCTGGCCGGGCGCGAGCTGCTGGCCCACGGACACATCGACGCTCTCGATCACCCCGTCGCGCGGCGCGGTGAGCGTGTGCTCCAGCTTCATCGATTCGATCACCAGCAACGCCGCGCCGCGCTGCACCGCCTGGCCCAGCGCGGCGTGCACGGCGACCAGCTTGCCGTTGAACGGGGCGCGCAGCTCGCGCGCGGCCGCCGCCCCGCCCGCGCGCTCGCGCGGCGCGAAGCTGCGGTCTTCCCGCTGCAGCTCAAAGCCGCCCTCGGGTCCGCTCAACTGCACCTGCCAGTGGCCGGGCAACGCCAGCCGCTGCGCGCGGGCGCGCCAGACGCTGCCGTCGAACACGATGCGGCGCTGCCCATCGGCGTCGGCGCTCACGCTGGCGGCGTGTGTCAACCCGTCAACCGCCAGCACCACGGCACCCTGGCCGGTTTCGCGCACGCTGGCGACCCACACCGGGTCCCCGGTCTGCAGCGCACCACACAGGCGCACGCTGCGCGCGAACGGCGACGGCAGGGCCATCGCGGGCAGGCGCTCGGCGAAGGCGATGGCCAGCGCCGCCACGCACTCGGCGGCGGCCGTGGCCCGCAGCCCGGCCCGCAGCGCGTCGCCCTGCTCGGCGAGAAACGGGATCGTGGCCTCGCCCGCGCGGAACACGGGGTGGCGCAGGCAGGCGGCGAGAAAGGCGCGGTTGGTGGGCAGGCCCAGCACCTGGGTGTGGTCCAGCACCTGGGCCAGCCGGTCCATCGCTTCGCTGCGCGTGGGGGCGTGGGCGATCAGCTTGCCCAGCATCGCGTCGTAGTGCGGGCTGACCTCGGTGCCGGTGGCCAGCGCGTGGTCGAAACGCAGGCCGGGGCCACGCACGTCCGGCTCGCTGAAGTGCGCGACCCGGCCGGTGTGGGGCGTGAACTGCTCGTCTTCGGCGCAGAGGCGCACCTCGATGGCGTGGCCGTTCAGCCGCACCTGGTCCTGCGTGAGCGGCAGGGGCTCGCCGCGCGCCACGCGGATCTGCCACTCGACCAGATCGAGCCCGGTGAGCATTTCCGTCACCGGATGCTCGACCTGCAGGCGCGTGTTCATCTCCATGAGGAAAAAGCGCCCCCACGCTCCGCCGCTTCGCAGGTCGCTGCCCCCCGAGGGGGCTGTTTCGCCTTGGGGCGGCCCGGCGGCGAATCCATGCCCCCACGCTCCGCCGCTTCGCGGGTCGCTGCCCCCCGAGGGGGCTGTTTCGCCTTGGGGCGGCCCGGCGGCGAAACGGTCCTGCGCTCCCTCCAGCAGAAACTCCACCGTGCCCGCCCCCACATACCCTGCCCCTTGCGCCAGCGCCACCGCGCAGCGGCCGAGCTCGGCGCGCAAGGCGGGCGACACGGCTGGGCTGGGCGATTCTTCGATGATCTTCTGGTGGCGGCGCTGCACCGAGCAGTCGCGCTCGCCGAGGTGGATGCAGTGGCCGTGCGCGTCGGCAAACACCTGCACCTCCACATGGCGCGGCGCCAGCAGGGCGCGCTCGATCAGCAGGTCGCCGCGGCCAAAGCCGGACAGCGCCTCCGAGCGCGCGCTCCGCAGCGCGGGCAGCAGCTGCTCCGCGCTGTGCACCAGGCGCATGCCGCGCCCGCCGCCACCGGCCACGGCCTTGACCATGAGCGGGAAGCCGATGCGCTGCGCCTCGGCGGCGAAGGTCGCGTCGGATTGGTCCGCGCCGAAGTAGCCGGGCAACACCGGCACACCCTGCCGCAGGGCCAGCGCCTTGGCGGCCGACTTGCTGCCCAGCGCGTGGATCGCGGCGGGCGGCGGGCCGACCCAGATCAGGCCCGCGTCGATCACGGCCTGGGCGAAGTGGGCGTTCTCGCTCAGGAAGCCGTAACCCGGGTGCACCGCGTCGGCGCCACTGGCGCGCGCGGCGGCGATCAGCTTGTCGACGCGCAGGTAGCTGTCGGCCGAGGCCGTGCCACCCAGCGCCACGGCAGTGGTGGCCTCGCGCACGTGCAGGGCGTCGCGGTCGGCGTCGGAGTACACCGCCACGGTCGCGATGCCCATGCGCTGCGCGGTGCGGACGATGCGGCGGGCGATCTCCCCGCGGTTGGCAATGAGCAGCCGGTTCATCGCGCGGCGTTGTTCTTGACCCAGGGCGCGATCTGCTTGCGGGCGAACGCCATCAGGCCGGTCGCGGCCTCGTTGCCGCGCAGGGCGCTGGCGAAGGCGATGGCCGCTTCGTCCCGCAGGTCGGGCACCGGGCCGCGCAGGCGCTGCAGCAGGCGCTTGGTGGTCGCCGTGGCGCCGGGCGCGGCGCGGCTGAACTTCAGCAAGGTGTCGTGCAGGGCCTCCTCCAGCTCGCCGTCGGCCACCACGTGATTCACCAGCCCGAACTCGCGCGCTTCGGCCGCCCGGTAGTGGCGCCCCGAGAGCAGGCACTCGCGCGCCGCGCGATCGCCCAGGCGCTGCCAGACGAAGGGCGCGATCTGCGCCGGCGGCAGGCCCAGCGTGACCTCGGGCGTGGCGAACACCGAGCGCTGCGTGGCGAGCACGACGTCGGCGCAGCAGACCAGCCCGAAGCCGCCGCCCATGGCCGGGCCATCCACCGCCGCGATCAGCAGCTGGGGCAGCTCGGTGAGCGCGTGCAGCACGTCGCCAAACCCCCGGTTGAGGGCGATCAGCGGGTCGGTCTCACCGGGCGGCAGCAGCTGGCCGATGGCGCTGGCGAAGCTGCCCAGGCTGCCGCCGGCGCAGAAGGCGCCCGCCGCGCCCGTGAGCACCACCGTGCGCAAACCCTTGTCGTCCTTCGCGCGCAGGCAGGCCTCGAACAGCGCGATCACCATGCTGTCGGACAAGGCGTTGCGCGAGGCCGGCTCGTTGAGCGTCCAGCGCTCGGTGTCCCCTTGTCGAACCACCAGAAAGTTGCTCATGATCACCTGCAAAGTTGGAGTGAAGTGTCTGGCTCAGTGGTCGCCGAAGATCCGGCTCTGCCGGTCCAAGGGCGACGCCCCCCTGGGGGGAAGCCGCGTCAGCGGCGCAGGGGGGCTTTCTGTACCCCCATCATCTTGGTGAGGATGCCCAGCATCACCTCGTCCGCCCCACCGCCGATCGACGCCAGCCGCCCGTCGCGGAACATGCGCGAGACCTTGTTCTCCCAGGTGTAGCCCATGCCGCCCCAGAACTGCAGGCAGGTGTCGGGCACCAGGCGGTTCAGGCGCCCGGCTTTCAGCTTGGCCATGGTCGCCCACTCGGTCACGTCCTCGCCGGCCAGGTAATGCTCGCAGGCCATGTAGGTGAGCGCGCGCAGGCTCTCGACCTCGGTCTTGAGCTCGGCCAGCTTGAACTGCACCCACTGCTGGTCGGCCAGCGTGGCGCCGAACAGCTGCCGTTCCTGCGCGTAGTCCACGGTCCACTGGATGCAGTTGGTCAGGCTCTGCAGGCAGCTCGCCGCGCACCACAGGCGCTCCTCCTGGAACTGCTGCATCTGGTAGATGAAGCCCGCGCCCTCGGCGCCGATGCGGTAGCGCTGCGGCACGCGCACCTCGTCGAAGAACAGCAGGCCGGTGTCGCTGCTGTTCATGCCGATCTTCCTGATCTTCTGGCCGACCTCGAAGCCTTTGACCGGCTTGCCGTTCTCGCGCAGCGGCACCATGACCAGGCTCTTGTTCTTGTGCGCGGGGCCGTCGCTGGTGTTGACCAGCATGCACATCCAGTCGGCCTGCAGGCTGTTGGTGATCCACATCTTCTGGCCGCTGATGACGTAGTCGTCGCCGTCCTTGCGCGCCGTGGTCTTGATGGCCGAGACGTCGCTGCCCGCGCCGGGTTCGCTCACGCCGATGCAGCCCACCGCGTCGCCCGCGATGGCCGGCGCCAGGAACTGGGCGCGCAGCTCCTCGCTGCCGAATCGGGCCAGTGCGGGGGTGCACATGTCGGTCTGCACGCCGATGGCCATGGGCACGCCGCCGCAGTGGATGTGGCCCAGGGTCTCGGCCATGGCCACGCTGTAGGAGTAGTCCAGCCCCATGCCGCCGTCCGCCTCGGGCTTGGTCAGGCCGAGCAGGCCCAGATTGCCCATCTGCTTGAAGACCTCGTGCGCCGGGAAGATCTCGGCCGCCTCCCATTCGTCCACGTGCGGGTTGATCTGCTCGTCAATGAAGCGCTTGAGGGTCTTCTGGATCTCGCGGTGTTCGTGGGTGAACTGCATGGGGGGTCTCCTGTCTTTTGGGGGTCTGTTGGGATCACATTCGCGCGACGCCGAACTGCATGCGTCTGGGCTGGCGTTGAGCGGCCTCTGCGATGGTGTCGAGGCAGAAGCTCAGCACGGCTCGGGTATCGCGCGGGTCGATCACGCCGTCGTCCAGCACCAGGCCGCTGGTGCTGAAGGCGTCGGCCTGCGACTCGAACTTCTGCACGATGGCGTCGAACTGGTTTTTCATCTGCGCCTGCACCTCGGGCGTGTCGGTGGCGATGCCTTTGCGCGCCAAACCTGCCTCGGCCACGATCTGCATGGTTTTGGCCGCCTGCTCGCCGCCCATGACGGCGGTGCGAGCGTTGGGCCAGGTGAAGAGAAAACGCGGTGCGTAGCCGCGGCCGCACATGCCGTAGTTGCCCGCGCCGAACGACGCCCCGCACTGGAGGGTGATCTGCGGCACGGTGGCGTTGGTCACGGCCTGGATCATCTTGCTGCCGTGCTTGATCATCCCGCCCTGCTCGCTGTCCTTGCCCACCATGTAGCCGGTGGTGTTCTGCAAATAGACGATGGGGTGGCCGAGCTGGCACATCCACTGGATGAAGTGCGTGGCCTTGTTGGCGCCGGCCACGTCGATGGGACCGTTGTTGCTGATGAGGCCGACCGCGTGGCCGCCGATGTGCGCCTGGGCGCAGACCGTGGCGGCGCCGTAGAGCGGCTTGAATTCGAGGAGGTCGGATGCGTCGGTGATGCGCAGCATGACCTCGCGCATGTCCACCGGCTCGCGGTGGTGCGGGGGCATGAGGGCGAGCAGGTCGTCGGCATCGAAGCGCGGGGGTTCGGCGGGTGTGGCGGGCCTTGCCTGCCAGCCCGTCTGGTCCACCACACGCCGGGCGATGCCCAGCGCCTCCCGGTCGTCTTCGGCCAGGTATTCACCGAGGCCGGAGATGCCGGTGTGCATCTCCGCGCCACCCAGTTCTTCTTCCGTCGCCACCTCGCCGGTGGCGGCCATGAGCAGCGGCGGCCCGGCCAGGAAAGCCCGCGAGCGGCCGCGCACCATGATCACCACGTCGCTCAGGCCCGGCATGTAGGCGCCGCCCGCCGTGCCCGAGCCGTGCTGCACCGTGATGACCGGCAGGCCCGCGGCCGACAGGCGCGCGAGGTTGCGGAACAGGCCGCCACCGAGCACGAAACCCTCGACCTGGTACTTCATGAGGTTCGCGCCTGCGCTCTCGACCAGGTGCACGAAGGGCAGCTGGTTCTCCAGCGCCATCTCCTGCACGCGCAGGATCTTCTCCAGCCCGCGCGGCTGGATGGCGCCGGCCTCGATGCCCGAGTCGCTCGCGACCACCATGCAGCGCACGCCGCTGATGAAGCCGATGCCGGCCAGCATGCCGCCGCCGGGCACCGACTTCTCCGGGTCTTTGCTGTCCTGCAGGAAGCCGGCCAGCGAACACAGCGGCAGCCAGGGCGCGCCCGGGTCCAGCAGCAGGCCGATGCGTTCGCGCGGCAGCAGCTGACCGCGCTGGTGGAACACCGGCGCGGACCGGGCCGAGGCCTGGGCGGCGCGGTCTTCGAGCGCGCGCAGCTGGGCGATGCGAGCGAGCATGGCGTCGCGGCGTTGCGCGGCCTGTTCGCTGTGCGGGTTGAACGTCGTTTCAAAGCTCATGACTGGAACACCTTGGGCGTCACAGATCGGTGAAAGCCATCAAACGGCTTCACCGCATCGCGCTGCTGCACGTCCTCAGGCGCCGCCACCGGGCCCCAGCCCATGCGCACCTGCGGCCGCGCGCCGTCCACGCGCAGCACCGTGCCGCTGATGAAACTGGCCGCGGGCGAGAGCAGGAACACGATGGCGGCCGAGGTTTCGGCCTCGTTGCCGAAGCGGCCCAGCGGCACGGTCTGGCGCATCTCGCGCAGCATCGGCCCGGCCTCGGCGGGATAGTGGTCCATGCCGCTGGAGGCGATGTAGCCGGGTGCCACGGCGTTCACGCGCACGCCGCTTTTCGCCCATTCCATCGCGGCCGTTTCGGTGAAGCTGACCATGCCCGCGCGCGCCGCGCCGCTGTGGCCCATGCCGGGCATGGAGCCCCAGATGTCGGCCACGATGTTGACCACCGCGCCGCCGTGCTGCGCCATGCTCTGCAGGTAACACTCGCGCGACACCAGGAAGCCGCCGGTGAGGTTGGTGTCGATCACCGCCTGCCAGCCCTTGGCGCTGATTTTTTCCAGCGGCGTGAGGTACTGGCCACCCGCGTTGTTGACCAGCGCGTCGATGCGGCCGTGGGCACGCACCGCGTCGGCCACCATGGCCTTCACGCCCTCTTCGTGGCGGATGTCGCAGACGTGGAAACTCGCGCGGCCACCGTCCTCCGCGATCTCGACCGCGGTGGCCTGCAGCTTGTCGGGGTTGCGGCCCACCAGCACCACCATCGCGCCCAGGCTGGCGAGCTCGTGCGCGGTGCAGCGGCCGATGCCCGAGCCGCCACCGGTCACCATCACCACACGGCCCGCGAACAGGCCGTCGCGAAAGGCCGACCTGTATTGATCGCTCATGCCGGTTCCTTCAAAAACAGGTGCAACGCCGCTTCTGTGAGGTCGTCGAGCGAGGCGTTGCGGCGCGGGTCGTACCACTGCACCGACCAGTTGAGCGCGCCGAAAATCATCAGCCGTGACAACGCGGGGTCGCCCTGCAGCTCGCCGCTGTCTCGCAACGCCTGCAGCACCGGCACCCACACCGCCTCGTAGGCGTCTTTCAGGCGTTTCACCTCGATGCGCTCGGCCTCCGACAGCGAGCGCCACTCGTACAGCATCACCGGGATGAAGTCGCTGTCGGGCCCGAGCAGCACCTCGAAGTGGCTGCGCACCAGCACCCGCAGCGCCTCGCGCGCCGTCAACGTCTGGCCGCGCTTGAGTGGCGCCGTGGCACGCTGCATCGCCTCGGCCTGGCGCGCCGCGGCGCTCACCATGCCCTCCTGCATCACGGCCGCGAGCAGGGCTTCCTTGTTGTCGAAGTGATAGAAGGGAGAGCCCGAGCGCATGCCGGCGGCGGTGGCGATGTCGCGCGTGCTGGTGGCGGCGAAACCCTGGGTGCGGAACAGACGGGCCGCAGCCCGCAGCAGGTCCTGGCGCCGGTTGCCGTCGTCGCGCTCGTCGGCGGTTTTTCGGGGACGGCCGCGGGCGCGGCGCGGCTCGTCGGCCGTCGTTTTGGGAGGCAAGTCATCGCTCATGGGCAATGACCTTATCAGCGCCTGATATTTTTAGCAAGCAGATGCTTTGTAAAAATAAAACCGCCTGTCACCGGCCGGACACCGGCCCCGCCCCGCTCACTGGGGCGCGCTCACCCGCCAGACCACGTTGCCCACGTCGTCGGCCACCAGCAGCGCCCCCCGCGCGTCCAGCGCCACGCCCACCGGCCGGCCGAAGGCCTCGCCGTCGGCGCTGAGGAATCCGCCCAGCACCTCGCGCGCCGGTCCCGAGGGCTGCCCACCGCTGAATGGCACGAACACCACCTTGTAGCCGCTGTGCGGGCGGCGGTTCCACGAACCGTGTTGCCCGATGAACATGCCGTGGGTGAAGGGCCGGGGCAGCCGGCTGCCGACGGACGACGCGAGCCCCAGGGGCGCCACGTGGGGACCGAGCGCAAAGTCGGGCACCAAGGCCGTGGCCACCCGGTCGGTTGCGGGTGGCGTGACGCGCGTGTCCACCCGCTGGCCGTAGTAGCTGTAAGGCCAGCCATAGAAGGCGCTGTCGCGCACCGAGGTCAGATAGTCGGGCACCAGGTCGCTGCCGAGTTCATCGCGCTCATTGACCACCGCCCAGAGCGTGCGTCCGCTGGCGTCCCAGGCCAGGCCGACCGGGTTGCGCAGGCCCGAGGCAAAAACGCGGTGGGCACCGCTGCGCAGGTCCACCTCCCAGACCGACGCCCGGCCGGCTTCGGCCGCCATGCCGTTCTCGCCGATGTTGCTGTTGGACCCGACACCCACGTAGAGGCGCTGGCCGTCGGGGCTGGCGAGCAGGCTCTTGGTCCAGTGGTGGTTGATCGGCCCGCCGGGCAGGTCCAGCAGCTTCGTGCCGGCGGTGTGGATGACCGTGTCGCCCCGTCGGTACGGGAAGACCAGCACCGCGTCGGCGTTGGCCACGAACAGGCGCTCGCCCACCAGCGCCATGCCGAACGGCGAATGCAAGCCGCTCAGCAACACCGAGCGCACATCGGCCACGCCGTCGCCATCGGTGTCGCGCAGCAGGGTGATGCGGTTGGCGCTGGGCACGGCCGCGCCCGCGCGCTGCATCACCAGGCCCATCACCAGCCCCGTGACCCAGGCCTTGAGGCCGGTGGGCCGGTCCGCCTTGGGCGGCGCGTTGCTTTCGGCCACCAGCACGTCGCCGTTGGGCAGCACCAGCAGCCAGCGCGGGTGGTCCAGGTCGCGGGCGAAGGCCTGCACCTGCAGGCCGGGCGCCGGGGTGGGCATGGCGCCCTCGGGCCAGCCCCGCGCCGGCGCGATGTTCACGGTCGGGATCAACGCCCGGCTGGGCGCGGGCAGCGCCGGGTTGTTGCCGGAGCCTTCGGCCACGGTGAAACGCGCGGGCTCGGCGCAGGCGCCCAGCGCCAGCAGGACGGTGGCGCACGCGGCGCGAACGGTGAACGCGGCCGGGGTGGGGGTGGGGGTCATGCGGTCCATCTGCTCAAGCGCCCCAATGGCGGTGCTGGCCCATGGCGGTGACCAGGGCCGCCGTGAACGCGGCGCTCACCGCGTCCGAGGTGTCCACCAGCACACCGGGCCGTGCCGGGTCCACGCCCGCTGCGGCGATCAGGCGCGCGCCCGATCCCGACGCCGCCACGGTCTTGCCGTGCCGGCAGGCCTGCTCCACGGCGCGCAGCGCCCGCGGATCACCGGCCAGCCCCTCGGCCCCCGCCGCCATGGGCGGCATGTAGAGCGCGTCGAACAGCACCGAAGGCGCGTTGTCCAGCGTGGCGGCCACGGCCAGCGGCTCACCGTCGGCGCACCGCACGGGGCACAGCGTCGGCCCGACCAGCGTGGACGTCGCGCCTTCGGCCGCCAGCGCCTGTTGCACGGCCCGCACCGCCGCGCCGTGCACGCCGTCGGCCACCAGGATCGCGAGCTTGCGCGTGGCGATGCCGGCGCTCTGCGCGACGGCCATGCTGAGCGACGGTGAGGGCGCCAGGTCGGCCACGGCCGGGCCCTCCCGGAAGCCGGGCCAGGCCGTGGCCGCGGCCTTGTCGGGCGGCTTCGTGTCCAGCGGGGCGGCGACGCGCTGGGCGAGATCGGCGTCCACATGGGCCAGCGTGTCCACCATGCGCTGGCGGATCGCGGGCGTCTGCAACTTGGAGAGTTCAAACTGGAACGCCGCCACCAGATGCTCCTGCTCGGGTGCCGACTGGCTGACCCAGAACAGCCGCGCCTGCGAGTAGTGCTCGTCGAACGACGCGCTGCGCCCGCGTTGCTTGGGCGGCTCCAGCGCTTCGGGATAACTGGTGAAGCCGGCCGGGCCGACCGGATCGAAGCTGCGGCCATCGACGCGTAACTCCTCGCCGTTGGCCAGGGTGTTGGGCTCGTAGGCCACGCGCCCGCGGCCGATGGACTGGCGGTGCAGGCCGTCGCGCTGGAAGTTGTGCACCGGGCACACGCCCTTGTTGATCGGCAGCTCGCGGAAGTTGGCGCCGCCCAGGCGCGAGAGCTGGGTGTCGGTGTACGAGAACAAACGCCCCTGCAGCAGCGGGTCGTTGGAGAAATCGATGCCCGGCACCAGGTGCCCGGGGTGGAAGGCCACCTGCTCGGTTTCGGCAAAGAAGTTGTCGGGGTTGCGGTTGAGCACCATGCGACCGATGCGCCGCACCGGCACCAGCTCTTCGGGGATCAGCTTGGTGGGGTCGAGCAGGTCGAAGGCGAAGCGGTGCTCGTCGGCCTCGGGCACCACCTGCACGCCCAGCTCCCATTCGGGGAACTGGCCGCTGGCGATCGCTTCCCAGAGGTCGCGGCGGTGGAAGTCGGCGTCCTGCCCGGCGAGCGCCTGCGCTTCGTCCCAGGTCAGCGCGTGCACGCCAAGCTTGGGCTTCCATTGGAACTTGACGAAGCTGGATTCTCCGTGCGCGTTCACGAAGCGGAAGGTGTGAACGCCGAAGCCTTCTATCATGCGCAGGCTGCGCGGAATGCCGCGGTCCGACATCACCCACATCAGCATGTGCGTGGTCTCGGGCATGAGCGTGACGAAGTCCCAGAAGGTGTCGTGCGCACTGGCCGCCTGCGGCATCTCGCCGTCGGGCTCGGGCTTGACGGCGTGGATCAGGTCGGGGAACTTGATCGCGTCCTGGATGAAGAACACCGGGATGTTGTTGCCCACCAGGTCGTAATTCCCCTCGGGCGTGTAGAACTTCACCGCGAAGCCGCGCGCATCGCGCACCGTGTCGGCCGAGCCGCGCGAGCCGGCCACGGTGGAGAAGCGCACGAACACCGGCGTCCGCACCGTCGGGTCGCACAGGAAGCCGGCGCGGGTGATCGCAGCCTCGCTCTGGTAGACCTCGAAGAAGCCGTGGGCGCCCGCGCCGCGCGCGTGCACCGCGCGCTCGGGGATGCGCTCGTGGTCGAAGTGCGTGATCTTCTCGCGCAGGATGAAGTCTTCCAGCAGCGTGGGCCCGCGCGCGCCGGCCTTGAGCGAGTTGTGGTTGTCGCTCAGCAAGAGGCCCTGGTTGGTGGTGAGGCGGTCGAGCGGTGGCGTCAGTGCCTGCGCCATCGCCTGCTGCTTCACGCCCTCGCGGGGCACGGGAACGGACGGTTTGGACATGAAAACCCTCGGGTTGGTGGGCAGCGCGGTGGCGCCACCGAGAAAACAATTTCCCACCCGGGATGCCGCACGTCGGTGCGGTACCGAACACGCGACGGCTTGGAATGTTCGTCAGCAGACAGACGCTGACCGCGCGCCTGACAACACTGCGGTTTTTCCACCGTGAAAGGCCCTGCCATGAACACCGTCGAAACCACCGACAAAACCCGCCTCTACGTCAAGGACTGGGGCGAAGGCCCGCCCGTGATCCTGATCCACGGCTGGCCGCTCTCGGCCGACAGCTGGGACGACCAGGCCATGGCCATCGCCGAGGCGGGGCACCGCGTGATCGCCTACGACCGGCGCGGCTTCGGCCGCTCCACCCAGCCCTGGAGCGGTTACGACTACGACACGCTGGCCGACGACCTGGCGGCGGTGATCCAGCAGAGCGGCGCCGAGAACGCGACCCTGATCGGCTTCTCCATGGGCGGCGGCGAGGTGGCGCGCTACATGGCGCGCCACGGCGGGCAGTCGGTGGCGAAGTGCGCGCTGATCTCGTCCATCCTGCCCTTCCGCCTGAAGACCGGCGACAACCCGGGCGGCACCGAGCAGGCGGCCTTTGACGAGACGGCCGAGGCCCTGGGCGCCGACCGCGCCCTGTTTTTCACCGGCTTCTTCAAGACCTTCTTTGGCGAAGATTCGGCAGAGCGCCCCGTCAGCGCCGAGCTCCTGGAGTGGGCACGCGGCATCGCCCTGCAGGCCAGCCTGAAGGCCACCATCGCGTGCATGCGCTCGTTCTCGTCCACCGACTTCCGGGGCGACCTGGCGGCCATCACGGTGCCCACGCTGCTGATCCACGGCACCGCCGACAAGACCGTGCCCATCGCCGCGTCCAGCCGGATCGCGGCGCAAGGCATCGCGCAGAGCACCCTGATCGAATACGACGGCGCACCGCACGGCCTGTTCGCCACCGACAAGGAGCGCCTGAACGGCGACCTGCTGGCGTTTCTGGCGCGCGCCGCCTGAGCGCGGTCGGGGCAGGAGCGGTTCTGGTGAACCGCTCCTGCCCCGACGTGCCAAAGGGCTGCAACCTCTCGGCCGCAGCCCTTCTTTCATTCAGCGACGCGGGTCAGACTTTTCCGTCCGAATAGGGTGTCACGCCGTAGTAGTCGTGGATCTCCTTGTTCCAGCTCGCATCGGCCATGTCGGGCCACTGGTCCTTGTCGAAGCCGGGCGCGTTTTCAAGGCGGTCCTTGGACACGTCCAGCACGAAGCGCTTGTTGTCGGTGTCCAGCGTCAGCGCGCTCCATGGCACGGCGAACAGCTTGTCGCCCATGCCCAGGAAGCCGCCGTACGACAACACCGCGTACGCGACCCGGCCGTTGCTCATGTCGAGCATGATTTCCTTGATGTCGCCCAGGTCTTCGTCCTGGCGGTTGAAGACGTCGTTGCCGTCGAGCGTGTTCGCGCCCATCAGTCCGGGGCCAGGGCCGCCGCCGGCCCGGCTCTTGTACATGCCGTAGGTGTCTTGCTCTTGGTAATTCATGGTGAATCCTTTGTGACGCCAGCACGACCGTCGGTGGGTGCAGGGTGCACGCCACCCGGTGCTGGAGCCTCACCATAGGCGGCGCGTTCGCCCCAGTCTGTGCAACAGCGCACACGCCGCACAAGACGGCCCCGTCGTCAGTCGCCGAAACCGAACAGCCGGCGCGGCGTGTCCCACAGGATGGCGCGGCGTGCCGTGGCGTTGGGCACCTGCTGCGCCAGCAAGGCCAGCAGGGGGCCGTAGTCCACCCGCGAGGGCGCGCGCAGGAACGGCCAGTCCGACGCCCACACCAGGGACTGCGGCGTGAAGGCGTCCACGAGGGCCTGCACATGCGGACGCAGGTCGGCGTGCGGGTAGGCCTGCTGCGACACCTTGACGCAGCCCGAGAGCTTGACGCAGGCGCGGCCGGTGCCGGCCAGCGACAGCAGGGCCGCGAAACCCGCCTGGCCCACCCCGGCGGCCGGCGCCGGGCGGCCCAGGTGGTCGAACAGCAGGCGCGCGCCGCTCTCGCGCAGCAGCGGCAGCAGCGGCACGAGCTGGTCGTCCTGCACCTGCACCTGCGCCCACAGGCCGAGCTCACGCAGGCGCTCCAGCAGCGGCCCGGTGTCTCGGTAGAAATCCACGCCCAGCAGCGCCACGTTGAACGCGATGCCCACCACGCCCGCCGCCTGCAGGTCCTGCAGCTCGGCGCGGCTGGCGTCGTTGCGCACCACCGCCACGCCCTTGTAGCGGCCCTGGCCGCGGGCGATGGTGTCGAGCAGGCAGCGGTTGTCCAGCCCGTAGCCCGAGTTGGGGCCGACCAGCAGCGCGTGCCGCACGCCGTGCGCGTCGAGCACATGGCCGAGCTGTTCTGGCGTGCCGGTTTCGGCCGGGACGGGCGTGTACCAGGCGTCGGGCGCGTAGGGAAAGCGCACCGGGTCGAAGACGTGCACGTGGCAGTCGATCAGGGCGGGGGGTGTCGGGGCGGCGGTGGTCATGCGGGGTCGGGGCGTTGTCGTGGGCCATGTGCGCGGCGGTCGGCACAGGCGCTCACCCTATCATCGACACAGGTTGGGCACACCCCGCCCGGGGGAAACCACCGCAGGGCGCAGACTGCGGGATGCCGGTCAGAGACCGGGGGCGGTCTGCGCGGCACCCTGCGGTTTTCAAGCCCTCGAATACAACCGAAAAACAAGAACAATGCTCATTGAATATCTGCTTTTTAAAGCAACTCAATGCGGGTATCTTGTCCAGTCCTTCCCTGTCCACATGATGGAGACTTCCATGAAAAAACTGCTTTCCCTGCTGGCCGTCGTTCTGACGCTCGGCCTGACCACCGTCGCGATGGACGCTGAAGCCAAGCGCCTGGGCGGCGGCAAGTCGCTCGGCATGCAGCGCCAGTCGGCGCCGCCGGCCAAGGCGCCCGACGCCACCCCCAACGCCGCGCCCGCCGCGGGTGCCGCTGCCGGCGCCGCCGCACCCAAGCGCAACTGGATGGGCCCGATCGCCGGTCTCGCCGCCGGCCTGGGGCTGGCCGCGCTGGCCTCGCACCTGGGCTTTGGTGAAGGTCTGGCCAACATGCTGATGATCGGCCTGCTGCTGATGGTCGCGTTCGCCGCCTTCCGCTTCTTCATGGCCAAACGCGCCGCCTCGCAAGGCGGTGGCGGCGCCTTGGCCGGAGCGGCCGCTGGCGCCGGCAACGCGGGTAACAACACCTTCCGCATGCCCACCACCCCGGCCAGCAACGGCAGCACCGGCTTCAGCCAGGGCGGCTCCATGATCGGCGCCAACCTGCAGCAGCCCGCCAGCCGCATCCCGGCCGACTTCGACGTGCCCGCCTTCGTGCGCAACGCCAAGGTCAACTACATGCGCCTGCAGGCCGCCAACGACGCGGGCAACCTCGACGACATCCGCGAATTCACCTCGCCCGAGATGTTTGCCGAGATCCAGATGGACATCCGCGAACGCAACGGCGCCACGCAGGAAACCCGCGTGCTCGACCTCGATGCCGACGTGCGCGAAGTGGCCGAAGAAGACCACCGCTACATCGTGAGCGTGCACTTCAGCGGCCGCGTGCAGGAAGACGGCGCAGCGCCCGAAGACATCAACGAAACCTGGCACATGACGAAGTCGCGCCAGGGCAGCGGTGGTTGGGTGTTGGCTGGTATTCAGCAAGGCTGAACACCTCCCCCCGCGCCGCCTGCGGCGTCACCCCCCTGAGGGGGGCAATGCGAGCGGCCCGGCAAAGCCGGTTCCGCCGCATTCCCGGCGTCGGACACGGGCTTCGGATATGGAATTGGTTGAACCAACTCCCTTCAGATTGTTCTCACGGAGAACTCCTCTTGCCCCGGTCGAAAGCCGGGGTTCTTTTCGCCTCGACTTTTCCGGCGCGCGAGCCGCGAACCGGGAATGCGGCGGAACCGGCTTTGCCGGGCCGCTCGCATTGCCCCCTTGGGGGTGACGCAGTAGGCGGCGCGGGGGGGGTTACAACTTATAGCGGCGCAAGCGCGCCGCTATGGCCGAGTGAGAGGTGCCCAGCCGCTCCGCCAGCTTGCGCGTGCTCGGGTACTGCGGCAGCAGGCGCTGCAGCAGCGCGCGCTCGAAGCCGGCGACCGCGTCGTCCAGGCTGCTGACCTCGTCGCTGAGCGCGGCGGGGCCGGCGCTGACGTCGGCGCCGGCCAGCTCCAGCGCGGCGGTGTCGATCACCGGGGCTTCGTTGAGCGTGACGGCGCGGAAGATCACGTTCTGCAGCTGACGCACATTGCCCAGCCAGCGGTTGGCCAGCAGGGCTTCGCCGGCCGCGCGGCTCAGGCGCGCCTTGGGGCGGCCGGTCTGCGCGCAGGCGCGCTCCAGGAACACCTGGGCCAGCGGCAGGATGTCTTCGGTGCGGTCGCGCAGCGGCGGCAGGTTGAGCTGCAGCACGTCGAGGCGGAACAGCAAATCCTGCCGGAAGGCACCGGTGGACACCATGTCTTCGAGCGAGCGGTGGGTCGCGCTGATGATGCGCACGTTCACCTTCAGGTCGCGCTCGCCGCCCACGCGCCGGAAGCTGCCATCGTTCAGGAAGCGCAGCAGTTTCGCCTGCAGGTAGGGCGACATCTCGCCCACCTCGTCCAGGAACAGCGTGCCGCCGTCGGTCAGCTCCAGCAGGCCCGGGCGGCCGTTGCGCAGCGCGCCGGTGAAGGCGCCGGGCGCGTAACCAAACAGCTCGCTCTCGGCCAGGCTCTCGGGCAGGGCCGCACAGTTGAGCGCAAAAAACGGCTGGTCGCGGCGCAGGCTGCCAGCGTGGCAGGCGTGGGCCACCAGCTCCTTGCCGGTGCCCGTCTCGCCGCGGATCAGCAGCGGCGCATCGACCTGCGCCATGCGCGCCGCGCGCTGCTTGAGCTGGCGGATCGCGGGCGACTGGCCAAGGATGGCCTCGAAACCGCCGGCGCTGTAGTTCTGCAGCGCGCTGATGCGCTCGCCCAGGCGTTGCGGCGCGTGCAGCGTGAGCACCGCGCCGGCCACGCTGCCGCCCGCCTCGTGCAGCGCCACCGTCTCCATCAGGAAGCGTTGCCCGCCCACCTGCACCTCGCTCACCGGCAGCCGGTAGGCCTGCGCGATCAGCGCGTCCACCAGCTGCGGGTCGCCCGTCAGGTCTTTCAGTGAGCGCCCACTCAGCTGCGCCTCCGTCACGCCGCACACCACCACCGCCGCCGCGTTGGCCAGCACCACGGCCCCGCGCGCGTCCACCGCCAGCACCGGGTCGGTCTGCGAGGCCAGCAGCGCGTCGAGGTAGAGGCGGCGCCGCGCGCCGGGCAGCATCTCCAGCTCGGCCACCGACAGCACGCCCGCCACGCGCAGCAGCTCGGCCTGCAAAGCCGCCAAGTCCAGCGCACCGAGCGCGGGCGCCTCGATGTAGATGTGGGGCGGCTCGACCTCGACCGCCGACACGCTGAGCGCCCGGCTGGCGAGCTGGGCCAGGATTTCCTGGGCGATGCCGACCCGGTCGGTGAAATGGACGTCGATGCGCATGGTGAATCCGTCACGTTTTCATGCCATTGTATGAATTTCATTACAACCTCCATCGACCTTTGTTTCACAACGGTTTTCCGTGGTTGTGCGACGGATCACCACCAAGTCGTATCGAATTCAATACAAAACGGCCCGACACCTTTCCCTTACTCCCGGGAAAAGCCTTGTCAAATCAAGCACTTACCGGGTGCAGACCGGTGGCACAGGCCTTGCAATCCGCAGCCCAGGCCCCGACCGCAGCGCACCCGCGCCGCAGGGCCTCCAACCGAGAGCAACAACATGCGGGTTCTGATTCTGGGCAGCGGCGTCATCGGCACCACGATGGCGTATTACCTGGCGCGCGACGGCCACGAGGTCGAGGTGATCGACCGCCAGCCCGGCCCCGCGCTGGAAACCAGCTACGCCAACGCGGGCGAGGTGTCGCCCGGCTACTCGGCGCCATGGGCCGGCCCGGGCGTGCCGCGCAAGGCCATCACCTGGCTGCTCATGCACCACAGCCCGCTGGTGATCAAGCCCATGCTCGACCCGGCCATGTGGCGCTGGGGCCTCTCGATGCTGCGCAACTGCACCGAAGCGCGTTACCAGGTCAACAAAGGCCGCATGGTGCGCCTGGCCGAATACAGCCGCGACTGCCTCAAAGAACTGCGCGCCGAGATCGGCATTGAGTACGACCACCGCGAGCAAGGCACGCTGCAGCTCTTTCGCACGCAGAAGCAGCTCGACGGCACGGCCAAGGACATCGACATCCTGAAGGAATACGGCGTGCCCTACCAGGTGCTCGACCGCGCCGGCTACCTGCAGTACGAGCCCGCGCTGGCCGACGTGAAAGAGAAGTTCGTCGGCGCGCTGCGCCTGCCCGGCGACGAAACCGGCGACTGCTTCAAGTTCACCAACGACCTCGCCGAGAAGGCCAAGGCGCTGGGCGTGAAGTTCCACTTCGGCGTCGCCATCGAATCGCTGGAGCGCGAAGGCCAGCGCATCACCGGCGTGCGCACCGCCAACGGCCTGATGAAGGCGGACCGCTACGTGCTCGCGCTCGGCAGCTACTCGACCGCCATGCTCGCGCCGCTGGGCATTGACATCCCGGTCTACCCGGTCAAGGGTTTCTCGATCACGGTGCCGATCACGGACGCGTCCAAGGCGCCCGAATCGACCATCATGGACGAGACCCACAAGGTCGCCGTCACGCGCCTGGGCGACCGCATCCGCGTCGGCGGCACGGCACAGCTCTCGGGCTTCGACCTGCAGTTGAACGAAGGCCGGCGCAAGACGCTGGAGTTCGTCGTGACCGACCTGTTCCCCAAAGGCGGCGATGTGGCCAAGGCCGAGTTCTGGACCGGCCTGCGCCCCATGACCCCCGACGGCACGCCCATCCTCGGCGCCTGCCGCTACGACAACCTCATGCTCTCCACCGGCCACGGCACGCTGGGCTGGACCATGGCCGCCGGCACCGGCCGCGTCATGGCCGACCTCATCAGCGGCCGCACGCCCGAGATCAGCATGGAAGGGCTCAGCGTCGCGCGCTACGGCTGAGCGCCGTTCACCACTCCCCCGAACGGGGGATGTTGCGGGCGGGGCGTCGGCGTACAAATGGACGCCGTGGCGCCTGCGCCCGCGTCCGTCGGGCAGCGTCCTCATGGGAGGCCACCGTGAGCACCCGTTCCACCGCCCAGAACACCCCCTCGGGCGCGGCCGCCGCCAGCCAGCCCCCGCGCAGCACCGCCCCCCAAACGCCCGCCAGGAAAAAGCCGGCCAGGCCCCGCGCCAAGCGCCCATGGCTGACCGCCCACCAGTTTGATGCCCGGCCCGACCGGCTCGACTTCCGCGATCTGCGTTACGAGCCGCCGCTGCGCTCCTTGCCGCCCCACTTCCCCACCAACGCCCACCTCGCCCAGGCGGTGCCTTCTTACGTCGCGGCCCAGCTGGTGCTGGACCAGGGGCGCGAGGGCGCCTGCACGGGCTTTGGCCTCGCCGCGGTGGTCAACTACCTGATGTGGCTGCGCGAGCTCGGCCAGCCCGGCACCAACCACGCGGTCCGGGTCAGCCCCCACATGTTCTACGAGCTCGCCCGCCGCTACGACGAGTGGGAAGGCGAAAACTACGAAGGCTCCTCGTGCCGCGGCGCGCTCAAGGGCTTTCACAAACACGGCGTCTGCCAGGAACGCTACTGGCCCAGGAGCGGGCAAGGCGCCCGCGCCGAAACGGAATGGGACGTGGACGCGCTCCGGCACCCGCTGGGCGTCTACTACCGCATCAACAAGAGCTCGGTGGTCGAGATGCAATCGGCCATCGCCGACATCGGCGCCATCTACGTCAGCGCGCAGGTGCACGACGGCTGGGACCGCGTCGACCACCGCCCGCAAGCGCCGGGTTCCCACGACGAGGCCGAGCTGCCGACCATCCCCGAGCGCCAAGGCCCCGGGCTCGGCGGTCACGCCTTCGCCCTCGTGGGCTACAACGACCGCGGCTTCATCGTGCAGAACTCCTGGGGCGGCGGCTGGGGCGCAGCGGGGTTTGCGGTGATGCCCTACAGCGACTGGGTGCAATACGGCACCGACGCCTGGGCGATGGGCATGGGCGTCCCCCAGCGCCACGAGGTGTCGCCCGAGCGCATCGCCGCCCAGCGCTGGCCGAACCGCAGCGCGCGCTCGCTGAGCCAGGCGAGCCGCCAGTGCCAGAACCCCGACAACCCGCTGGACGACCCCTGGCCGATCGACCGCGAGTTCGATCACAGGCCCTACCAGCCCTGGTCCACCGCCAAGGCCTATGAGCACACGCTGGTGACCGGCAACAACGGCCATGTCGAACTCACCGACCTCACCGCCGGCATCGACGGCGATGTCGCGCGCTTCGTGCAGGCCCAGGTGGACCGGGCCCTGGGGTTCTTCCAGACACAGCCGCAGGCCCACCTCATGGTCTATGCCCACGGTGGCCTCAACAGCGAAGCCGAGTCCATCGATCGCATCCGGGTGCTGGCCCCGTACTTCGAGGCCAACGGCGTCTACCCGCTGTTTCTGACCTGGCGCACCGGCCCGCTGGAAACCCTGATGCACACGCTGGAGGACAAGTTGCGCCAGGCCTTCGGCATCGACGACGAGCGCTCGCGCGGCATGCTGGCGAGCCTGGGCGAGGCGCGCGACCGCAGCGTCGAGGCGATCGCGGGCAAGGCCTTCAAAGGCCTGTGGAGCGAGATGCGGCAGAACGCCCGGCTCGCCGCGCTGAAAGGCCGGGGCAGCCACCTGCTGGCCGAGGCGCTCGCGGCGCTGCAAACCCGGCTCGGCCACCAGCCCTTGCGGCTGCACCTGGTCGGCCACTCCGCGGGGTCCATCGTGCTGGGCCACCTGGTCGAGCGGCTCGCGGCCAGCCAGGTCACGGCCACCAGCTGCTCGCTGTACGCCCCCGCCTGCACCGTCGCCTTTGCCAACGAGAAATACCTGAAAACGGGCGCGCCGGTGATCCAGCCCCGGCAGATGCACCTGCACTTCCTCACGGACCGACAGGAAAAAGACGACGACATGGTCCAGCTCGGCCCCGTCACGCTCTACGGCAAATCGCTGCTCTACCTCGTGAGCCGGGCGCTGGACGACGCGCGCAAGATGCCCCTGCTCGGCATGGAGCGCGCCCACGACCCCCAGCACTTCAACGACGACCAGTGGGCGAGCAGCCAGCTCGCATCGCTCGCGCAGTGGCGCGCCGCCTTCCCCGCCGCCAACCTCCACCCGGTGCCCACGCCCTACATCCGGGTCAACAAACAAGGCAAGACCGAACGGGCCACACACGGCTCGTTCGACAACAACATCGACGTGATCGAGGCGACCCTGCACCGCATCACGGGGCAGGCGCCGGTGAGCCCTGTCGAGTGGCTGGACTACTGAGCAACCGAACCGAAGGAGCACACACCATGAGCGAACCGAACAAACAGGATGTCTGGGTCGAGCTGCTCAAGTACCCGGTCACCATCTTCTCCCTGCTGCTCGCCCTTCTGGTCGCCAAGTCCTTGCTGGGTGTCCAGTTCGGCCAGGTCACCGAACTCGGTCCGGGCGGCATCAAGTTCGTGCAACAGGCCAGCGGTGAAATCGCCAGCCTCGACGGCAAGCTCAACGGCGTGCTGGCCGAAATCGAGGCGCTGAAAAAGGCGGCGCCTGCCGTGACCACGGCGACCTCCACCGAGACCCAGGCCGAGGTCTTCGCGGCCTCCCAGACCGTGTCGGACCAGACCGCCCAGTTCGCCAGCGTGGCACGCGAGGTGGCGCCCAGCGCACCCTTGACCCGCAAGGGCTACATCTGGATCGGCGACTACCAGGGCGACTGGGGCAAGACCATGCTCGGCACCGGCGGCAACGACACCCCCGTCCGGGGCAAGCCCGAGACGCTGCCGCTGGGCGCCACCTACACCGCGCTGGGCAACATGGTCGTGCGCGACGGCCTGCCGTCCAACGACGCGGAGTACTTCCGCGCCCGCAGCAGCCTGGGCGTGATCCCCAAAGGCACCGCGCTCAAGCTGCTCGGCACCCCCGTCGCCATCGACCGTGAGTACGCCGTCCAGTACTGGGCCCAGATCGAGTGGAAATGAAGGCCCGAAGGCCCCCGCAGGCCAGCGCCGGCACGCACCACCACGGACTCCCTTGAACAGGGGATGCCAAGCGGGCGGGGCCGGCGTACAACCCGGCTTGCAGCGCGCGCGGGCCTGAACCCCACCGACCCGGCCCCTGCAGGCGCCGGTCACGGGCAGCCCGCTCCTGAACGGCACACCCCCTCTGCCCCACAGGAGCCCGCCATGCCCAAAACCTCATCAAAATCTGCCGCAAAAGCCCTTGCGGCAACATCCTCCAAAGCCAAGGGCCCCGCCGCCAGGAAGCCGCGCCCCGCCCGCTCCGACCCACCCGGCGCCCCGTTGCGCTACTGCCGCCAGCCGGTGACCGACATGCGCCAGTTCGGCGCCGACGTCGCCTCGCCGCGCGCGTTTTCCATCATCAGCTTCGGCAAGCAGTGGGTCAAAGGCACCTCGCTGACCTACCACTGCTACGACGGCAGCGACACCGGCGTGCCCGCCGCGCGGCGCGGCGACCCCACCGACATCGCCGAGGTGCGCAAGGCCTTCGCCCAGTGGGCCGCGCTGGGCATCGGCATCGAGTTCCGCGAGGTGCCCCACCCGCAGGACGCCACCGTGCGCATCGGCTTCGACCAGAGCGACGGCTCGTGGTCTTACGTGGGCCGCGACGTGCTCTCCGTGCGCGACCCGCAGCACAGCACCATGAACTTCGGCTGGCCGCTCACCACCAGCCACGGCCGCGACACCGCCCTGCACGAAATCGGCCACACGCTCGGCCTCGAACACGAGCACCAGAACCCGCACGCCGGCATCGTCTGGAACGAGACCGCCGTGCGCAACCACTTCCGCGCCGCGCCCAACAGCTGGGACGACGCCACCATCGAACAGAACATCCTGCGCAAGATCGCCACCGACTCCATCAAGGGCAGCCAGTGGGACCCGGACTCGGTGATGGAATACGCCTTCGCCCCCGGCCTGATCGCCGAGCCCGCGCAGTACTCCGCCACCGGCCTGCACCCGGCCGGCGGCCTCTCGCAGCTCGACATCGCCTGGGTGCGCGTCGCCTACCCCAAAGACCCGGCCACACCCGGCCTGCCGCAGCTCAAGGTCGGTCTCTCGCAACTGCTGCAGCTCGACCGCGGCCAGACCCGCGTGTTCGAGTTCGTCGCGCCGCGCACCCGCACCTACAACGTCGGCACCTTCGGCACCTCCGACACGGTGGTCGTGCTGTTCGAGGTGACGCCGCAGGGCAATGTGCAGATCGGCGGCGACGACGACAGCGGCGTGGACCGCAACGCGCTGATCAAGATGCGACTCACCAAGGGCCGCACCTACCAGATCGGCCTGCGCCTCTACTACGCCGACGCCCAGGCCGAGACCTCCGTGATGGTGTGGTGAGCCGCGAAGTGAAAGGCCGCTGACGAGGGGCTCAGCTGGACAGGGTCACGCCGTCGCACACGAACTCGACCAACGCCACCGCCACCTCGTCATCGCCGAACGTGCCTTCGACGCGGGTGACCTGGGTCGGCCACGCGTTGGTCAGCGTCCACACCGTCGTCGGGCGACCGGTCTCGTCGAGCAGGCTCACCCGGACCAGCTTGCGCTGGATGGTGTTCGCGGTGATCTGACCGAACCAGTCCCACAGCGTGCTGTTGGCCTTCAACACGCCCTTCATCAGGGAGACGTTGCCGACCTTCTTCAGCCCGGGCATCGTGAACGGCGAACTCGCCTCGCTGCTGCCAGCGCGGTACGAAATCGACGGCGACTCGGTGTCGAGCCCCAAGGCCTCCTGGCACCGCATCTCTTCCGCGTCCCACTGGACCCGGAACGGGAACCGGGGCAGGGCCCCCAGGGGGCGGGAGGGCGGGGAGTCATCGTCTGCCATGAGCCATCTCCAGGGGAAAGACCGCGGTGTGCCGATCGCGCTGGGCGGGGCCTGGTCACGGCGGGGGCGTCTGTGGCGGGAAGGCGGGCGGGCTCGGTGGAGGGAGGATACGCCGTTCAATGGGCAGCGCCAAGGCGGAGGCAGAGGCGGATGATGGTCGGCGGTGGGTTGGGTGCCCGGTGGAGAGACACTGGCAATGGGAGCCGGGCTGGCATTTGCTGGTTTTCAGTCAGAAACTGTCATTGATCAGGCTGTGAAGCCGCCGTTCAACGTTTGACATGAGGGGCGGCCAAGGGGCGATAGCCCTTGGCCGCCCCTCTCGATGGAAGGGTTAGGCGGCTGGTAGCAAAGAACCTGCTTCATTGTGATGAGCGTTCGTTAAACGCGCTCAAGTATGCGGTGTGGCTGTGCAGGCAGCTTGACCGTGATTGAGTCGCCAGGTTGTACAACGCCGCTCGCGACGACTACACCCATGACCCCTGCCTTGCGAACCAACTTTCCCTCCGGCGTGCGGCCAAGTACCGCTGCCGTAAGGCCAGCTTGAAACTGATTCAGTTGCTCGCATGGATTGCGCAGGCCTGTAAGTTTGACGATTGCTGACGGGCCTATGTGTAGCTCGGTATCGACCGGCAGTGCCAGCAGATTGAGATTGCGTGTAGCAATGTTTTCGCCAATTTGGCCGGGAGCGACCTTGAACCCTTGTGCCTCCAACTCTTCGAACAGCTCGGCATGAATGAGGTGTACTTGCCGCAGGTTTGGTTGCGTTGGATCTCGCGCGACACGTGAGCGGTGCTTCACTGTGACTCCGCAATGAGCATCTCCTTCGACCCCGAGGCCGGCGAGCAGATTAATCTGCAAGGCTGTGCCTTTCGAAAAGGCGTGTATTGCGCTCGTGCTGACGGCTATGACGTGCGGATTCATTCGAGAGCTGCCTAACGATTGAGATGAGAGGCATGACCCGGCCTGCCGGGGCATGCCCTCTCGATTGAAGGGTTAGGCGGCTCTTGACACCGAGCGGACGAATTCGGCCTTTGCATCGGTGTACGCATCTCTGTCAGTCGGGTGTTTCTCAGCAGACTCGGCTTTGAGCTCGGCATAGCGGGCTGCGAGAACTGGATTTGAACAAAGCGCATCGCGGAAGCGTAGCCGTTCATGCCAAACCTGACCACCATGGACCACCACATGCAGGTGATGCGTGCGGTGGCCATTGGCCCAACGCATGAACCATTTGCGATCCCTCAGTGTTTCGTTGAACTCGGCCGACGTGGTGTAGCCGGAGGCGCAAAGTAAAGCTGTGACTGACTCTGCTACCGCCATGGACTCGACTCCGGCGAGGATGTCAATGATTGGCTTGGCTGCTAAGCCTGGAACTGCGGTGCTTCCGATGTGTTGCACATCGAGGAATACGCCGGGAAGAACTGACAGCAAGCGTTCCCGTTCAGTAGCGTATGCCACAGGCCACGAAGGGTCGTACGCGTGCAGCTTTACCTCTTCGTAGATCGCCGCAACAAGTGATTCATGCTCGTTCATTGCGCTAGACGCCTAACGTTCGAGGTGAGCCGAAAAGGGCAGCTTGCTGCACTTTGTCGACTCGACTGAGGCGTTGTCTTAGCGGAGGCGCGAAGCATGATTTTCAACGGCGAGAAAAAGCGGGCCGTTTAGCTCCCAGAGAAAGTACAGGTAGAAGAACACTCCGCCAACAAGGGCAAATGCGGTTCCACCCCAAGACGGAATGCCCCACGAAGCGGGCATGAGGCCTATGCTGCCAGATCCAATGACTTCGATGACAAAGGCGAGCAGTAGGCGCCTGCCGATCCATGGATCTCCCTGTCTTATTGACTCTGCGACAGTCCTTCGTCGCTCCGCTGGTGAAAGCGGCGCCAACTTCGGATATTGACGAGCAGCGAAGTACATCTTGTTGATCGAGATTGCCTGGTTGGAACTGCGTTACGTTTGCTGTTGGTGTGTTTACGGAAAGTGCCGTCTTGGAGTCACCGAATGGACTGCGACGCCTAACGTTTGCCTCTCGTTTGCCTCTCGATTGAATGGTTAGGCATCACTCGCGTTGCCCCGGTCTTTCCATGGCGACTTCGGATACGTTGAAGCCCAATTTCTCGTAGAACGCTGAGACGCCTGTTCGTCCGGCTCGAAGCACCCAGGTCATTTCTTTGTTTTCGCCCATGACACTTTTTACCAGGGCAGTTCCGACACCAGTACCTCGGTGCTTCTCGGCGACCACCACCATTGAGATGTAGCCATTGAAGATTCCGTCAGTTAGGGCTCGGAGGAAGCCAATGACTTCCTCTCCTTCCAGCGCCACGATGGCAATCTGCGATCGGCCGACCAACTCGGCGAATGTCTTTGGATCGGCAACGCGCTTACCCCAGTTGCTTGCCTGGAGCAGCAAGCGTGCGGCTTCAATCTCGGTAGGACGAATGGCGCGAATCTGCATTTTTGTGATGCCTAACGTAATGCATCCCGCAGAACTTGCGGGATAAGCTGGACGGTGCGGGATATCCCGGACATCCAATCCTCCAAAAATACAACCAGATCAACGCCTTACGCGCGACACCTTGATTTTTGTACAGATATAAGTAAACCACGAAACCCGGCAACCGCCCTCACTCCAGAGCGGGCCAAAACGACGGTGCCCCGGGGTATGGCAGGTAAGCGGCACGAAGTCGAAATCCCGAAACCGGTCAAACCCGGGCACGACAACGTCCGCCTGTCCTACCGCTCCAAAAGCTCCGCTGCGTGGGTCACGTTGCAGGGGGTCATTGAATACGCATGGCGTGCCCTCGGCCGATCCCCACCTCTGTGTGGCGCCGCACAGATGCCCGGCCGCCACTTTGAGAACATGCGCCCACCCGGCCACCTGTGGCGAACGGCGAACCCTGTGACCACCCACCCAACCCACCTTGAACTGGAGAAATGACGATGCAACTGCTCAAAGACGTGATGAGCCCCGACGTGCAGGTGATCAGCCCCGAGGCAACGCTGCAGGACGCCGCCGCCCGCATGCGGGACGAGGGCTTCGGCATGCTGCCCGTGGGCGAGAACGACCGGATGATCGGCGCGGTGACGGACCGCGACATTGCCGTGCGCGCCGTGGCCGAAGGCAAGGGCAGCGACACGCGGGTTCGCGACGTGATGTCGAACGACGTGATCTGGTGCTATGAGAACGACACCGTGGAGACCGCCGCCGACATGATGAGCAAGTTCCAGGTCCGGCGCCTGCCGGTGGTGAACAGCGACAAGCGCCTGGTGGGCATCGTGTCGCTGGGCGATTTCGCGGTGGCGGCCGACGACTTCCAGTCCACCGCGGACGCCCTGGTCGGCATCTCGCAACCGTAGGCCCGGCCGCGTGCTGGACATCGTTGCGAGCACCTTGCGGGCCGAGTTCTCCGACCTGCTGCAGGTCGAGCAGGTCACGCGCGTGACCGCGCGCATGACGGTCGCCCTGCTGCTGGGGGCGGTGATCGGCTGGGACCGCGAGCGCCGCGATGCCGACGCAGGGCTGCGCACCCACATGCTGGTGTCGCTGGGGGCCGCGCTCTTCGTGCTGGTGCCCGCCGAAGCGGGCATGGGCCCGGCCGAGTTGAGCCGCGTGGTGCAGGGCCTCGTCTCCGGCATCGGGTTTCTCGGCGCGGGCGCGGTGCTGAAGATGGGTCACGAGGGCCGCATCCACGGCCTGACCACGGCGGCCACCATCTGGGCCACGGCGGCGGTGGGCATGTCGGCCGGGCTGGGGCGCGAAGGCACCGCCATCCTGGCCACCACCTTCGTCCTGCTGGTGCTGGTCTGGCTCAGGGGCCTGGAGGTGCGCAAGGCGAACAACGCGTCCCGCCTGATCGCCACGCCGGACGATGGCCTGGAGCCCACGTTCGAGACCGGACGGAAGATCGATCCCGGCTCGCCGTGACCCCGGGGCGGCGCGGGGCCAGCGCTCAGCCCGACCGCTGCGGGATCGCCGGTGCCGGGGTGGCGCCCTCGGGCTCGCCGCGCTGCGCGAACACCCAGGTGAACTCCGCCCCGAGCAGGAAGATCTGCGCCGAGTAGTACACCCAGAGCAGCAGCACCACCAGGGACGATGCGGCGCCGAACACCGAGGCCACCGCGCTGCGGCCGATGTAGAGGCCGATCAGCGTCTTGCCGACGGTGAACAACAAGGCGGTGAAGAGCGCGCCGATCCACACGTCGCCCCAGGCGACATGGGTCCGGGGCATCCACTTGTAGATCATCGCGAACACCGCGGTGATGAAGGCCAGCGTCACCCCGAAGTTGACGGCGTCGGCCACGACCGCGAATTCGCCGAACCAGGGCGCCCACCATTTGCCCAGCGCGGCCATCAGGGCACTGAGCACGAGCGACACCATGAGCAGGAAGCCGATGCCCAGCACCAGCCCGAGCGAGAGCAGCCGCACGCGAAAGAAATCGCGCACGCCACTGAAGTCGGGGCGGGGCGGCACCTGCCAGATGCGGTCCATGGCGTTCTGCAGTTCGACGAACACGGAGGTGGCGCCGACCAGCAGCGTGCCCAGGCCCACGAGCATGCCCACCGCGCTGGCGGCGGGCTGGTCCAGGCTCACGAGCACCGTGTCCAGGGTGGTGGCGCTGTCTTCACCCACGAGCTGGGAGATCTGCGCAAAGATCTCCATCCGCGCGGCCGCCTCGCCAAAAAAGAACCCGGCCACCGAGATGACGATCAGCAGCAGGGGCGCGATCGAGAACAGCGTGTAGAACGCGAGCGCCGCCCCCATGCTGGGCGCGTAGTCGTCAAGCCACGCATTCACCGTGGACTTGAGCAGCCGCCAGATCGTCGCGTCCTGGACCTGTTGCATGTGGTCTCCTTGAAGGTGGCGGCCCGTTCGGACGGGCGCTGGGACATGCGCCGTGGGTGGCGATGCGGGCCACGGCCCATGGGGTGTGAAGCATGCCCGCGCGCGGCGTTCGCGTCGGTGCGATGGCGCTCAGAACAGGCCCGGGACCGACGCGGCGCGAACGGCGGGCCGCCCCGCCTCCGTGGCCAGGCTCAGGCGCTCTGCGGCGCCCCCGGCAAGGCCGCCTTGTAAACCGATTGCTTCGGCGCGGCCATCAGCCGCCGCACCATCGGCTCAAAGAAGCTCAGCGGCAGCGCCTCCATCGCCGGGTCGAAGGCCGGGTTGTCGTAGCGCTCGACGAACTCGGCCGCGCGGTCGCGGTGCGGGTGGTCCTTGAACAGGTCGCGCATGTTGCGGTCCAGGCCGATGTGGTGGAAGAAGTTGTAGCCCTGAAAAATGCCGTGGTGCTGCACCATCCACAGGTTGGCTTCGCTCACGAAGGGCTTGAGGATGGCGGCGGCGATGTCGGGGTGGTTGAAGCTGCCCAGGGTGTCGCCGATGTCGTGCAGCAGCGCGCACACCACGTACTCCTCGTCGCGCCCGTCCTGGTGGGCGAGCGTGGCGGTCTGCAGGCTGTGGGTGAGCCGGTCCACGGGAAAACCGCCGTGGTCGCCGTCGAGCAGTTGCAGGTGGGCGAGCACGCGGTCGGGCAGCGCTTTCGCCATGGCCATGGCTTCGGGGAGGATGCAGGCCCAGTCTTGCTGGGTGCTTTGTTCCATGCGCTTGAAGGTGGCGCGGGGTTTCTCTTGCATGGTGTCTCCTGGGGTGGGTGGGCCATGCTGTCTGAAACCCCGTTGTCCCACAAGAGCGGTGTCCCGGCTTTCAGTCGCGCCGGGAACAGCCGTTCAGTCCATCGGCCAGGGCAGGTCACCCGGTGTGCGGGTGCCGTGTGGCTCGGCCTCGGGGGCCGCAGCGCCCCGCCCCGCCCCCACCCCGCGCCACCAGGGCAGCACCGCCCGCTGCTGCGCCGGCTCGACCGCTTCGCCCAGCCGGGGCATGAGCAGCAGCTCGCGCGACGGAGCGAGTTTGAGCAGGGTTTCGGCGGGCTGGTCCCAGGCGTGCAGGGCGAGGCTGAAGGTGCCCCAGTGCACCGGCAGGAAGGCGCCGCCGCCGAGCAGCTGGTGGGCCTTGAGCGCGTTCTCGGGGCCGAGGTGGATGTCGCCCCACGAGGGGTGGAAGGCGCCGACTTCGAGCATCACGAGGTCGAAGGGGCCGAGGCGTTCGCGGATCAGCGCGTACTCGCTGGTGAGGCCGGTGTCGCCGCTGAAGAACACGGCGTGGCGCTCGCTGCGCATGACCATGGACGACCAGAGCGTGGCGTTGCGGTCTTTGAGGCTGCGCCCGGAGAAGTGCTGCGAGGGCGCGGCGGTGACGGTGAGGCCGGTGCCGGGCACGCGGTGGGTTTCCCACCAGTCGAGCTCGGTGATGCGCTCGGGCGCGATGCCCCAGGCCTGCAGGTGCGCGCCGACACCGAGCGAGGTGACGAAGGGCACCTTGCTGCGTTTGGCCAGGGCGTGGATGGTGGGGTAGTCGAGGTGGTCGTAGTGGTCGTGCGAGATCACGACCACGTCCACCTCGGGCATGTCGCGCAGGCGCAGGGGCACGGGCTGGAAGCGCTTGGGGCCGAGCAGGCGAAACGGCGAGGCGCGTGTGCCCCAGACCGGGTCGGTGAGCACGCGGTGGCCGTCCATCTCCAGCAGCACGGTGGAGTGGCCCAGCCAGGTGGCGCGCAGGCCGCTGGCGCTGGGGCGGCCCCAGGCCTCGCGTGGGTCCACCGAGGGCAGCGGCGCGCCGGGCACGCGGCGGTTGCCGTTGGACAGGAACTCGCGCAGCGTGGGCCGGGGCGCGGTCAAATCGCGCAGACCGGGTGCGATGGGGTGAACGTTGCGAAAGCCCTCGCCGACCCAGCGCGGCGAAGCCTGCATGCGTTCGAGGCGGGCGCCCTGGGCGCGTTTGCCGAAAGTGTTCATGGGCGGGGTCTACAGAAGCAGGCGCGGCGCGCCGGTTCAAACAGGGTACACGCAGGCCGCCGCCGAGGTGCCCGGTCGGGTCTTGTGAAGGTTTTGCCGGGTGGGGCATTCGGGGCCGCGCCGCAGAAATGCCCCGGTCGCGCAGGGTCAAAGATTGCACGGACACACGCATGGTCGCAAACTGGAGAACGACCAGCGGCATGCCCCGTGCAGCAACCGCACCCGCGCGTTCCCTTTCTCGACGACGAGGAGTTTTCATGTCCCCGACACCAACGCCCTTTGTGCTGAGCGCGCTTCGACCACTGGCTGTGGCCGCGCTGGCGATCGCGGTGGCCCTGCCCGCGGCGGCCCACCATGGCTGGACCTGGGCCGAGGACGTCAACGCCGAGCTCACCGGCACCATCGTCGCGGCCAAGCTCGGCAACCCCCACGGCGAACTGACGCTGGCCGCAGACGGCGCCAACTGGATCGTCGAGGTCGGCCAGCCGTGGCGCAACGAGCAGGCCGGGCTGAAAGACGCGATGCTGGTCAAGGGCGTGAAGCTCACCGTGTCGGGCCACCGGCACAGCGACCCCAGGAAGAAGGTGTTCAAGGCCGAGCGCCTGCTCATCGACGGCAAGACCTTCAACCTCTACCCCGACCGCAACTGATGCGCGCCCTGCCCGGCCGCGGGGGCGGTTGATGCCGCTGGAGACCCTGGCCACGGCGCTGCAGGCCAGCGGGCTGTCGGCACTGCTGCGCTCGTCGATCTGGCTCTACCCGCTGGTCAACACCGGGCACGTGGTGGGCATCGCGCTGCTGTTCGGCGCCATCGTGCCGCTCGACCTGCGCCTGATCGGCTGCTTCGGGCGCACGCCGCTCGAACACCTCGCCGGCACCCTGGTGCCCGTCGCCGTCACCGGGCTGCTGCTCGCGCTGTGCACCGGTTTCCTGCTCTTCGCGACGCGGCCGCTCGACTATGTGGTGGAACCGCTGTTCGGCATCAAGCTGGCGCTGGTGGGCGCGGCCGTGCTCAACGCGCTGTGGCTGCGCCGTGGGTCGGCCTGGCGGCGGGTGGGCGTCACCCCGGGCGCGCCGCCGCAGCGGGCCTGGCGCCTGCACGGGCTGCTGTCGATCGTGCTCTGGCTGGGGGTGATCACGGCCGGCCGACTGATCGGCTACCGATAGGCCCCTCAGCTCGCGGACACCGGCCCCTGCGCCCGCGCCTGCAACAGCGTTCGTTCGCGGTGATTGCTGGACAGCGCCGCGGCGCGCAGGAACGCGGCACGCGCCGCGTCCCGCCGGCCCAGCCGGTCCAGCAGGTCGCCCTGCACCGCGCACAGCCAGGGGTAGCGCTGCAGGGCCTTGTCCTGCAGCAGCGTCTCGACGATGGCGAGGCCGGCCGCCGGGCCCTCGGCCATGCCCACCGCGACCGCGCGGTTGAGCTCGACCACGGGCGACGGCGCCACCCGCATGAGCTGGGCGTAGAGCGCGGCGATGCGGTGCCAGTCGGTGGCCTCGGCGCTGGGCGCGCGGGCGTGGCAGGCGGCGATCTGGGCCTGCAGGCGGTAGCTGCCCAGGGGCTGGTTCAGCGCCTCGGCGCGCGTCAACGCGGCCAAGCCCCGGCGGATCAGCAGGTGGTCCCAGCGCGCGCGGTTCTGCTGGTTGAGCAGCACGGGGTTGCCCTCGCGGTCGGTGCGCGCGGCGGTGCGCGAGGCCTGGATCTCCATCAGCGCCACCAGGCCGTGCACCTCGGCCTGCCCGGGGGCGAGTTCGGCCAGCATGCGGCCCAGGCGCAGGGCCTCGTTGCAGAGCTCGGGGCGCATCCAGTCGCCGCCGCTGGTGGCGGTGTAGCCCTCGTTGAACACGAGGTAGACCACCTCCAGCACCGAGCCGAGGCGCTCGGTCAGCTGCGCGCCCTGCGGCACCTCGAAGGGCACCTGGGCCTCGGCGAGGCTGCGTTTGGCGCGCACGATGCGCTGGCCGATGGTGGCCTCGGGCACGAGGAAGGCGCGCGCGATCTCGTGCGTGGTGAGGCCGCCGAGCAGCTTGAGCGTGAGCGCCACGCGCGCGTCGGTGCCGAGCACCGGGTGGCAGGCGGTGAAGATCAGGCGCAGCAGGTCGTCGCCGATGGCCGCGCGCTCGCGGGCCGTGTCCAGCGCGTCGGTGAAATCGGGCACCACATGGGCCTCCATCGCTTCGAGGTCGCTGGCGATGTCACCGTGCCGCGCGTCGGCCATCAGGCGGTGGCGCAGGTGGTCGAGGGCGCGGTGCTTCGCCGTCGTCATGAGCCAGGCGCCGGGGTTGTTCGGCACGCCGTCGCTCGGCCAGTGTTCCAGCGCGGCCACCAGCGCGTCCTGCGCCAGCTCCTCGGCCACCCCCAGGTCGCGCACGCGCCGCGCCACCGCCGCCACGATGCGGGCGGACTCGATGCGCCAGACGGCGGCGATGGTGTCGTGGACAGCGGAGTGCACGCGCTGTTTCTACACCCGGGCGCGCGACCGTTGGGGGGCCATGTTCACATCTGCGCCGGGGCGGCGGACTCGTCCATCCAGAACACCTCCCACTGGTGGCCGTCGAGGTCGGCGAAACCGTGCTGGAACATGAAGCCGTGGTCCTGCGGCGGGTTGGGCGTGGTGGCGCCGGCGGCCACGGCCTTGGCAACCACCTCCTCCGCCTCGGCGCGGCTGTCCACCGACAGGGCGATCAGCACCTCGGTGGCCTTGTGCGCGTCGCTGACGGGCTTCTTGGTGAAGCCCTGGAAGAAGGGCTCGACCAGCAGCATGGCGTAGAAGTTCTCGCCGATCTCCAGGCAGGCACCCTGCTCGTTGGTGAAGCGCTGGTTGAACGTGAGGCCCAGGGCCTTGAAGAAGGCCTGCGAACGGGCCATGTCCTGGATGGGCAGGTTGACGAAGATCTGGCGAAACATGGTGTGCTCCTTGGTGGGTGGGGTCAGGGTTTTTCGGCGAGCTGCCGGAGGTTGGTGAGGCCGGCTTCGAAGTCTTTGCCGATCATCTGGTCCATGTTGAAAAAGATACCCATCAGCTTGGTGATGAAGGCACTCGGGCCGCTCATAGCCCAGGTCACCCGCGTGCCCGCGCCGTCGGGCACCAGCGTGAAGCGGACCTCGTTGTGGCCCTCGAAGGGTTCCCACATGTCGAGCTGCATGGTGACCTGCGACGGCTCGGTGGCACCGGTGACCGAGATGCGGCCCTTGCCCACGTCCTTGTTGCCCTCGAAGTCGAACACTGCGCCCGGCCCGGCCGCCGGCCCGCTGTACGCCGCCTTCATGGCCGGGTCTTTTCGCGCGTAGGGGTTCCAGGTGTTGAACTGGCGCATGTCGTTGATCAGCGGAAAGAGCTTCGAGGCGGGCGCGGCGATGGTGGCCGAGCGCTCGACGGCGAAGGTGTCGGGACGGGTGGCGGCAAAGATCAGCAACAGCGCGATGGCAGCGACCCCGATCAGCAGAACGGTCTTGAGCATGGGGTCTCCTTTCAGGCTTTGCCGAGGGCGTCGAGGGCCTTCATCTGCTCCAGCGCCTCGCTGGGCGGGAACTCGTCGAGCTCGATGAGCTGGCGCAGCTCGATCACGGCCTCCTGGCCTTTGCCAGCGGGGTTGGGGAAACGGCGGCTCCATTCCATGGCCTCTTCGCGCGAGCGCACCTGGATCAGGGTGTAGCCGGCGATCAGCTCCTTGGCCTCGGCGAACGGGCCGTCCACGACACGCTGCCCGGCAGCGTCGTACTGGATGCGCCAGCCGGTGCGGCTGGGGTGCAGGCCGCTGCCGTCAAGCAGCACGCCGGCGCGCGCCAGTTCCTCGTGGTAGGCCGCCATCTCGGCCATCAGTTCTTCGGGCGCCTCGGGCGTGACCTCGGCCTCGAACGCGGCGCAGCTTTTGACGATGATCATGAATCGCATGGCAATTGTTCTCCTGTGTTCAGTTCCAGAACACCGCGGAACCGGCTTCTCCGGGCCGCTGGTGTGGCCCCTTGAGGGGGTTGCGCGCAGCGCGGCGGGGGTGGTCACATCAACGGCTGCATCATGCTGTTGTGGTTGCCCTCGGTGTCACGGAACACGACGTACTCACCCACGCCGGGGATCGTCATCGGCGCACCGATCACCTCGCCGCCCGCACCGCGCACGCGCTGCATCGCCGCCTGGATGTCGGGCACGCCGACCACCACCGACGGGTGCTGCATCGGCCAGTCGGCCTTGAAGGGGAACAGGCCGCCGTTGATGGACCCCAGCGCGGCCTCGGGCGGCATGGGCGGGCGGGCGCCGGGCGGCGCGGTGCTGACCAGCACGTAGTCGCCCATCTGGGGGCCGAGGAACTGGTGGGTCCAGCCGAAGGCGGCGGCGTAGAAGCGCTCGGCGCGCTCGCGGTCCTTGTAGGGCATCTCGAAGTGCACGACGGCACACATGGGAACGGTGGTGGTGCTCATGGGGGCTCTCCTCAGGTGGGGGTTTCACAAACCGCTTTCAGCGCCAGCAAGGCCTCGGGCCAGGTCTGCGCCATCCAGTCTTCGTGGGTGCCAAACACGTCGACGTCGACGCGCACGCGCGTGCCGCCGGCCTCGTCGGAAAACGTGTAGTTCTCGAAACACGGCGTCCACGCACGCACGGCCTCGCTGGTGGTGTCTTCGACGCCGTTGGTGACCATGCCGAGGTGGCGGATGGACACGAACTCGGCCGGCCGGTGTTCGGCGATCTCGGCGACCATGCCGTCGCCGTTCGGGCCACAGAAACGGATGGGCGTGCCGGCCTCCCAGCTGCCCTCGTAGCGCGAGCCTTCGCTGAACGTCGCGGTCCAGCGCTCATAGGTGGGCGAAAACAGCGTGCTGCGCCAGACGTGTTCGCGCGGCGCATGGATCAGGATGTCGAAGTGCAGGGTTTTCATGGGGGTCTCCTGTGAGGATTCAGGGTTCGCCTGCGTAGGCGCGCTCCAGTGCGGCGATGTCGAGCTTGCGCATCTGGCGCATGGCGGCGGTCATGCGCTGCACGCCCGGGCCGGGCGGGCCGGCCAGACGCTCCATGACGAAGCTGGGCACGATCTGCCACGACACGCCGTACCGGTCCACCAGCCAGCCGCACATCTCGGCCTCGGGCACGGCCGACAGCGCGGCCCAGCAGCGGTCGACCTCGGCCTGGTCCGCGCAGCGCACGGCCAGCGACGCGGAGGGCGAGTGGCGGTACTGCGGGCCGCCGTTGAGCAGCGAGAGCGCATGGCCGTCGAGCTCCAGGCTCACCAGCAGGGCCGAGCCCTCGGGCATCGGCTCGCCAGGACCGTAGCGCAACACGCCGGTGATGCGCGAACCCGGAAACACCGAGCCGTAGAAGGCCGCGGCCTCTTCGGCCTGGGTGTCGAACCAGAGACAGGTGTGGATGTGGGGTGTCATGGCTGGGCTCCTTGTCGTGCGCTTGTGGGGACGACGAAGCAGCCTGCCGGCTTTCGACACGACAGGATTAAGGGAAAACCCGCATCAATGGTTCATGTCGCGGGAGCGCCACCCAGACGCCCGAAGCGGTGCAACCCAGGGCACCGCCGGGCCGGCTCCGCCGGACGGCCAGTGCCGCCCCCTGGAGGGGGTCGCGCAAGGCGCGGCAGGGGTGCACCATGTCAAGCGTGGCTCTCGTCGAAACACGGTGCAAGCGGGCGCACTTCGACGGTGCACCACTGCGCCGCGGGGCAGCGCTGGGCGATGGCGATGGCCTCTTCGCGGCCCACGTTTTGCAACAGAAAGAAACCGCCGATCATTTCCTTGGCCTCGGCGAACGGGCCGTCGAGCACCTGCGGACGCCCCCCGGCGTGGCTCACACGCACCGCGCTGGACAGGCCGGCGAGCGACTCCACCGCCTTGAGCTTGCCCTCGGCCGCCAGTCCCTCGCCAAAACGCTGCATCTGCGCGTAGGCCTCGCGGCCCTCGGCCTCGGTGCGGGTGGCGCGCTGGCCTTCGGGTTCGATGATGAGGAGCATGTAAGACATGAGGGGCCTTTCGGAGGGCGGGCATCAATATTGCGATCGTACACAGGGTGTTTCCAGCAAACCCCCGAGCGCGGCAGGGCTTGCACCTGCGTGATGCAATGGATGCCCACCTCTCCAAGGAGATCGCCATGCCCAAGTCGTTTGATTCGTTCAAGAGTGCGGCCCTGGCCGAGGGCTTTGACGAGGTGCTGGAGCGCGTCTGGGCGCCCGACACCGTGCTGGACACGCACAGCCACCCGTTCGCGGTGAAGGCCCTGGTGGTGCAGGGCGAGATGTGGCTCACCGTGGGCGACGAGACCCAGCACCTGGTGCCGGGCGAGCTGTTCGAGCTCGAACACGGCGTGCCACACGCCGAGCGCTACGGCCCGGAAGGTGCGACGTACTGGGTGGCCCGGCTGAACGCTTGAGGACGGCCCCAACGCTCCGCCTTGGGGCGGCCCGGCGGGGGAGCCACGGAAGGCCGCGAAGACCCTGGCTGCAAGCCGGAAGATGGCGCGTGTCAAGATCGCGCCTCGCGCATTTCCCCTCATCCCACACCCCCAACCGACCATGAGCCTCACCCTCGATCAAGCCCAGCAGATCATCACCGCCGCCCTCGCGAAATCGAAAGAGATGGGCCACCAGCCCATGGGCATCGCCGTGCTCGACGCGTCCGGCAACCTGAAAGCCTTCGCCAGCGAAGACGGCGCCAGCATGTTCCGCTTCGACATCGCGCGGGCCAAAGCCTGGGGCGCCGTCGGCATGGGTGTGTCCAGCCGCACGCTGGGCGAACGCGCCAAAGGCAACCCCAATTTCTTCGTTTCCCTGGCGGCCACGTCGGATGGCAAGTTCCTGCCGCAGACCGGCGCGGTGGTGATCAAGGATGCGCAGGGCCAAGTCATCGGCGCGGTGGGTGCCAGTGGCGGCACCGGCGACGAAGACGAGCTGATCTGCATCGCGGGCGTGACGGCCGTCGGCCTGGCCCACGGCTGATCGCCGCGCGACGCAGCGTCAGGAGTCCATGCCCACGTTCGCATCCCGCCGGTTCACCTCGTGAAAAAGGCCGCGCAACCAGCGATTGGCCGGATCGTTCTGCATGCGGCGGTGCCAGTACAGCTGCACGTCGATCACCGGCACGGCAAAGGGCAATCCGATGCGCCGGATGGCGATGTGGCGCTCCATCACGGTAGCGATGTCCTCCGGCACGGTGGCGATCAGATCTGTGCCGGGCAGCAGTGAGAGCAGGCTCATGAAGTGCGAGAGCTCGAGCGTCACGTGGCGGCGCCAGCCTTTGTCGTCGAGAAAGCGGTCGATCAGATGCTCGCGCCCGTCCGGCCGCACCACCACGTGCCGCGCCGCGAGGTACTGGCGCTGCGTCATGCGCGTCACGGCCGGCCCGGCTTGCGCGCAGGCGATGCACACGTACGAGGTCTTGAAGAGCGCCTGCTGAAAAAACCCGGCTTTCCGCAGGTCGGGGAAGAAGCCCACGGCGAGATCGGCCTCGCCGGACTCCAGCGCCTCGGCCGCCACATGGCGCGGCCGCGAAGTCGCCAGCAGCCGCACCTGCGGTGCCTCCTGGCGCAGCCGCCGCATCACGCCGGGCAGGAAGGCGACCTCGCCGATGTCGGGTGTGAGCAGGGTGAAGCTGCGGTCCGAGCGCGCGGGATCGAAAGCCGCCTTCTGCAGGATCTCGGCGTTGATCGCCTCGACCACCCGGTGCACCGCGGGCGCGAGCTCCAGTGCGCGCGGCGTGGGCTTCATGCGCGTGCCCGCGCGCAGGAACAGGGCGTCATCGAAAACGACGCGCAATCGCGCGAGCGCCGCGCTGGTGGCGGGCTGGCTCAGGCCCAGGGCCTCGCCGGCCCGGCCCACGCTGCAATGCCGGGCCATGGCGTCGAACACCACGAGCAGGTTCAGGTCGACATTTCGGATATCCATGCCATGGATTCTATGAATCCACGAGATCGTCTGGTCAGATTGGCCGCCGCTGCCTAGCATCCGCCTTGCATTCGCCTCAACCACGACGGCGCCGCACGCACGGCACCGCATCTTTACAGGAGACAAACCATGCAACGCCGAGACTTTGCCCGCGCAGCCGTGCTGCTGCCTTTCGCCAGCCCGCTGCTGGCACAGACCCCGGCCTGGCCGCAGCGCCCGGTGAAATTCATCCTCTCGCAGCCCGCAGGCGCGGGTCCCGACATCCTGGCGCGATTCGTCGGCGAGCAGCTGGCGCGCCTGTGGACCCCGGGCGTGGTGATCGAGAACCGGCCGGGCGGCCAGAACGTGATCGGAGCCCAGGCGGCGGCACGCTCGGCGCCCGACGGCTACACCTTTTATTACGCGACCACGGCGGCCATGGTGACCAACGCCTTCACCTTCAAGACCCTGCCCTACGACCCGGTGAAAGACTTCGCCCCGGTGCGCCTGGTCGGCCGCAGCCCCTTCGTGATCGCCACCACCGCCGCGTCCCCGTTCAAGGACCTGGCGCAGGCCCTGGCCGCCGCGAAGGCGCAGCCGGGCACGGTGACCATGGGCACCGAGGGGCCGAAGACCTTCTCCGGCATGCTGGCCGACAGCGTGGCCGGCAAGGCCGGCGGCAAGTTCAACCACGTTTCGTACACCAAGGGCTCCGAGGCGATCCAGGATCTGATCGGTGGCCGCATCCAGCTCGTCTGCCTGCCCGATGCCGCGCTCACCGCGTTCATCAAGAGCGGCCAGGTGCGCGCGCTGGCGACGAGCACCGCGCAGCGCCAGGCCGACATGCCCACGGTGCCGTCACTCGCCGAAACCTTCCCCGGCTTCGAGTACACCGGCTGGAACGGCGTGTTCGCACCGGCCGGCACGCCGCCCGAGGTGATCGCGCGCGTGAACCGCGATCTGGAAACTGTGTTGCGCCAGCCCGAGGTCGTGCAACGCATGCAGGCCCTGGGCTCGCTGGCCGAGCAGAAGATGTCGGTGGCGGAGTTCGAGGCCTTCATGCGCGGTGAGCACGAGCGCTGGCGCGAGGTCGTCAAGACCCTGGGCATCACGGCGGAGTGATCGCGCGTGGCGACGCTGGCCCCCTGCACCTGCGGCATCGACGTGCACGCGCACGTCGTGCCGGAGAACTTTCCCGCCTACATCGGCCGCAGCCTGCCGGCCGACTGGCCGTCGATGGCACCGGCGCAGCCCTGCCACCGCCACGTGACGATCGCGGGCAAGAACTACCGCACGGTATCCGACAAGTGCTGGGACCCTGCCAAGCGCCTGGAAGATCTGCCCGGCATGGGCCTGGCGCTGCAGGTGATGTCGCCCATGCCCGAGCTGCTGTCGCACTGGATGGCGCCGGCCGACGCGCAACAGCTGCTGCGTTTCCTCAATGACCAGATCGCGGGCATGGTGGTCGACGGCGCCGGTCACCTTGCGGGGCTGGGCGCGGTGCCGATGCAGGACATGGACCTGGCGATCCGCGAACTGGAGCACGTGGTCAAGGTGCTTGGTTTTCCCGGCGTGGAGGTGGGCAGCAACATCAACGGCGTGCCCATCGGCGCGCCACAGTTCGACCCCTTCTTCGAGGCGTGCGAGGCGCTGGACGCGGCGGTGTTCGTGCACGCCATCCGGCCCGCCGGCATGGAGCGCCTGGTGGGGCCTCCGCCGCTGCAGCAGGTGCTGGGCTACCCCGGTGACGTGGGCCTGGCGGCCGCGTCCGTGATCACCACCAACCTGCTGGTGCGCCGGCCCAAACTGCGCATCGCCTTCAGCCACGGCGGCGGCACCCTGGCCTCGCTGCTGCCGCGCCTGCAGCAGGGCTGGGGCGTGTTCCCGGCGCTGCGCGATGCGGTGCAGCAAGCCCCGGCCGAGCAGGCGCGCCGTCTGTTCTACGACACGCTGGTGTTCGATACGCCGACGCTGCGCCACCTGGTGGCCAGCTTCGGCGACACACAGCTGATGGTGGGCACGGACTACCCCTTCAACTTCCACGACCACACCCCGGTGCAGCGCATCGAGACAGCCGGCTTCGACGCCGACACCGTTGCGCGCCTGGTGCAACACAACGCCGAGCGTTTCCTCGGCCTGCAGAAAGCGATCACCCCATGAGTTCCCCCTGGATCGAAGCGGTGCGCAGCGTGGCGCTCAACGTGCCCGACCTCGCACAGGCCGAAACCTTCTACACCGAGGTGTGGCGCCTCGACGTGGCACACCGCAGCGAGCACGCGCTCTACCTGCGCGGCACCGGCAGCGACCACCACCTGCTGGCGCTCTACGCCGGTGGGCCGGTGCCGCAAATCCGGCAGGTGACCTTGCGCGCGCGCAGCGCCCAGGCGCTGCAGGCGGTGGCCGAGGCCGTGCCGCGCGCGGGCGGCCAGATCGTCTCGCCCGTCGGCCCGCTCACGAGGAACCCGGCCGGTGGCACAGGCCTCACGTTGCGCGACCCCCATGGCCGGATGTTCCAGGTGGTGCACGGCGACGCTCGCCAGCCCGATCTCGGCCCGCAGCGCGACCGGCCGCAGCGCCTCACGCACGTGGTGCTCAACAGCCACGCGGTGGACGACACGCAGCGCTTCCTGACCGAGGCGCTGGGCTTCTCGCTGGCCGACCGCACCGTGGCCATCGCCTTCATGAACTGCAACCACGACCACCACACGCTGGCCGTGGGCGTGAGCGACAACGACGCGCTCAACCACATCGCTTTCCTGATGCCCGACGCCGACTCGGTGATGCGCGGCGGCGGCCGCATGAAGGACGCAGGCCACCCCATTCAGTGGGGCCCCGGGCGCCACGGCCCGGGCAACAACCTCTTCAACTACTTCATCGACCCCTTCGGCGTCGTCATCGAGTACACGGCCGAGGTCGAGCAGGTCGACGAAAGCTACCGGCCGCGTGGCCCCGCCGACTGGGCGTGGCCGCCCGGCCGGGTCGACCAGTGGGGCATCTCGCCACCGCCTGGTCCCACCTTGAAGGCAGCGCAGCGCCGTGTGCTGTTCGTGCCCGCTCCCTGAATCCGTTCCCTGAAAGCAACCCGCACCATGAAATTCACCACCTACCTGCGCCAAGGCGCGCCCCGCCTCGCCGTGGTTGACGGCACCGACCTGATCGACCTCAACGACGCCCAGCCCCAGGTGCCCAGCGACCTGCGCGAGGCCCTCCAGGCCGGCGTGGACCTGCACGCCGCTGCAGGCGCCGCGCTGGCCGGACATTTCGAGCGACAGCCGCTTGCCAGCGCGATGCTCGCCCCCCTGGTGCCCGAACCCGGCAAGACCGTGTGCCTGGGCCTCAACTACTTCGACCACGCCAAGGAAGGCGGGCGCGAGAAGCCCGACTACCCGTGGTTCTTCTTCCGTGGCGCGTCCTCGCTGATCGCGCACAACGACGCCGGCGTGGTGCCCACCGTGTCGTCGAAGTTCGACTACGAAGCAGAACTCGCGGTGGTGATCGGCCGGCGCGTGCCCCGTCACACAAAAGAGGCCGACGCGCTGCCCTACGTGTTCGGCTACAGCTGCTTCAACGACATGAGCGTGCGCGACTACCAGAAGCGCACACCGCAGTGGACCATCGGTAAGAACTTCGACGGCACCGGCGGCTTCGGCCCGGTGCTGGTGACGGCCGACGAGCTGCCGCCCGGTGCGAAGGGCCTGAAGATCCAGGGCCGCCTCAACGGCCAGGTGATGCAGGACGCGAACACCAGCGACATGATCTTCAGCGTCGCGGAAACCATCGCGTTGCTGGCCGACGTGCTCACGCTGGCGCCGGGCGACGTGATCGTGATGGGCACGCCCGCCGGCGTGGGCCAGGCGCGCACGCCACCGGTGTGGATGAAGGCCGGCGACAGCTTCGAGGTGGAGATCGAGCGCATCGGCACCTTGGTCAACCCCATCGTCAATGAGCGGACGTGAGCATGGAACGCTTGTTCGATGTGGCGATCGTGGGCTATGGACCCTCTGGGGTGGTGGCGGCCGGCCTGCTCGGTCAGGCAGGCCTGAGCGTGCACGTGTGCGACCGCCTCACCGAGGTCTACGAGATCCCGCGCGCCATCGCGCTGGACCACGAGATCATGCGGGTGTTCCAGCAGCTGGGCGTGGCCGACGCGGTGCTGCCGTTCTGCGAGCCTTTCACGCCCTCCGAGTACTTCGGCGTGGACGGCCAGCTGATCCGCCGCATGACGATGGTGGCGCCGCCCTACCCGCAGGGCCACACGCCCTCGATGGTGTTCACCCAGCCAGAGGTCGAGCGCATCCTGCGCGAGCGCGTGGCCCAACTGCCCAACGTGGTGGTGGAGCTGGGCGTGGAGATGACGGGTCTGACGCAGGACGCTGAGGGCGTCGAACTGTCGATCCGTTCGGCACCGGGTGCCGACAAGACCGTGCGCGCGCGTTACGCCATCGCCTGCGACGGCGGCTCCAGCGGGGTGCGCACCCAGCTCGACATGCCCCTCGACGACCTCGATTTCGACGAGCCCTGGCTGGTGGTGGACGTGCGGGTGAATCAACGCGGGCTGGCCAAACTGCCCCAGGTGAGCGTGCAGTACTGCGAGCCCGAGCGGCCGTGCACGATGGTGATCGGCCCGAAGAACCACCGCCGCTGGGAGATCTCGCTCAAGCCCGGCGAAGACCCGAAGCAGGCCGCCACCCCGGAGGCCACCTGGAAGCTGCTCGCGCGCTGGCTCACGCCCGAGGACGGCACGCTGTGGCGCCAGTCGAGCTACCGCTTCCACGCGCTGGTGGCGCGGGACTGGCGCCAAGGGCGGGTGTTCCTTGCGGGCGACGCGGCGCACATGCAGCCGCCCTTCCTGGGGCAGGGCATGTGCCAGGGCGTGCGCGACGTGAGCAACCTGGCCTGGAAGCTGGCCGCCGTGTTGCGCGGCGAGGTCACGGGCGCGCACGCCGAGGCGCTGCTCGACAGCTACGGCGCCGAGCGCAAGGCCCATGTGCGCGAGCTGACCAGCCGCATCAAACACGTGGGTTCGGTGATCTGCGAGCGCGACCCGGTGAAGGCCCGCGCGCGCGACGCCCAGCTGCTGGCGGCCTGCGACGGCGTGGTCCAGGACACGCCGCGCCAGGACATCCTGCCCGCGCTGGAGACCGGCCTGCTGGCCCCCCAGACCCATGCCGCGCGCGGCAGCCTGTTCCCTCAGCCGTGGCTCGCCGCCGGGGAGCATGCCCAGCGCATGGACGCGGTGGCAGGCAACGGCTGGCGCTGCGTGCTGGCGCCGTCGCTCGCCCTCACCGGCGGGGTGCCCACGCCGCCGTGGTTGCGCACGGTGGCATTGGGCAGCCGCGACGCGCAGGAGCTGGATGGGGTGGCCGAGGCCTGGTTCCAGCGCCACCAGTGCGTGGCGGCCCTGGTTCGCCCCGACAACCTCGTCTATGGCGTGGCCGGCTCCGCGCAGGAAACCGCCACGCTGATCCAGGGGCTGGCCACGCAGCTGGGCCGGGTGGGCGCCTGAACCCGAGCCCGGCGGCCGGGTTCAGAGGCCAGAGAAATCCGGCTTGCGGCGCTCCATGAAAGCGCCGAAGGCTTCCTTCGCCGCCGGCTCGCCGAGCATGCGGCCGAAGCTCGCGCCCTCTTCCGCCATGGCCGCCATGACCTGTGCGGCATTGCCCTTCTTCATCAGGCGCTTGGTCTCGATCAGCGAGGCCAGCGGCTTGGCGGCGAGGCGGCGCGCCACGGCCTGGGCGTAGACCGTGGTCTCGCTCGGCGCCAGCACGCGGTTGACCAGGCCCACTTCGAGCGCGGCCTCGGCCATGAAAGGCTCGCCCAGCAGCAGCGCCTCGGCGGCGCGGTGGTAACCCATCATCTGCGGCACCAGCAGGCTCGACGCCGCTTCGGGGCACAGGCCCAGGTTGACGAAGGGCATGGAGAAGGCGGCGTTGTCGCCCGCGTAGACCAGGTCGCAATGCAGCAGCAGCGTGGTGCCGATGCCCACGGCCGGGCCGCACACCGCTGCCAGCACCGGCTTGCGGAACTGCGCGATGCCGCGCAGGAAGCGGAACACCGGCGAGTCCTCGGTGGCGGGCGGGTTGTTGAGGAAATCGCCGATGTCGTTGCCGGCGCTGAAGGTGGTTTCGTTGCCCTGGAACACCACCACGCGCACGGCCGGGTCGACCTCGGCCGCGGCCAGCGCATCGGCCAGCGCGCCGTACATGGCCGCGGTGATGGAGTTCTTCTTGTCGGGGCGGTTGAAGGTGAGCGTGGTGACGCCGGCTTCGGTGTGGACGAGGATGTCGCTCATGGTCAATCGGTGTTGGGCAGATGGGGCGCGCGCCACAGGGAACGGGGCACGCGAAGAAGGGCGCCAAATTAACATGAAAGCGGCGCGCCGTCTGGAGCACCGTGCCCAATCGGCGACACGGCGCCGAGGCCCCTACACTGCGACTCACCCGAGCTTCTGCGAGTGCCGCCCATGCCACTTCACCCCCTTGTCTCGCTGGCCCGCACCCTGTCGGTGGGCCTGCTGTCGCTGCTGCTCGCCAGCCCCGTCCTCGCACAGACCACGACGGCCCCCGCCACGGTCGTGAGCAAGCCGCGCGTGGCCCTGGTGCTCTCGGGCGGCGGGGCGCGCGGCATCTCGCACGTGGGCGTGCTCAAGGTGCTGGAAGAAGCGCGGGTGCCGGTGGACGTCATCGTCGGCACCTCGATGGGCGCGATCATCGGCGGGCTCTACGCCAGTGGCATGGGGGCCGAGGACCTGGAGCGAGAGATCCTGGCGGTGGACTGGGGCGACGTGTTCGAGCGGCGCGAACCGCGCCAGCTGCTCTCACAACGCCGCAAGGAAGAGGACTTCGAGCTCTCGCCGGTGCTGCAGGTGGGCTTTCGCGACGGCGAGTTCCGGTTGCCCACGGGCGCGGTGTCCACGCGTTCGCTGGAGATGCTGCTGCGCCGCTACACGCTCTCGACCCGCCTGCTCGCCACCTTCGACGGCCTGCCCACGCCGTTCCGCGCGGTGGCCACCGACATGGAAACCGGCAAGGCGGTGGTGATGGACCACGGCGACCTCGCGGCGGCGCTGCGCGCGAGCATGTCGGTGCCCGGCGTGTTCTCGCCCCTCGAAGTGGACGGCCGCATCCTGGGCGACGGCGGGCTGGTGAACAACCTGCCGGTGGACGTGGCGCGGCGCATGGGCGCGGACGTCATCATCGCGGTCAACATCGGCACGCCGCTGGCCGGGCGCGAGACCCTGGGCAGCCTGCTGGGCATCACGACGCAGATGGTCAACATCCTGACCGAGCAGAACGTGCAGGCCAGCATCGCCACGCTCACGCCCAGCGACTTGCTGCTGCAGCCACCGCTGGGCAAGCTGACCTCGGCCGATTTCGATCAGGCGAAGGCGCTGGTGGGCATCGGCACCGACCACGCGCGCTCGATGCGCGAGGCGCTGGCGCGCTTTGCGGTGGACGAGGCCAGCTACGCGCAATGGCGCGCGGCGCGCGGCATGAACGCGCAGGCCTACGCGGAGCGCATGGGCCAGGTGAAGGCGGTGCGCTTCGAGGGCGTGCCCGGGGCGCGCGCCGAGCAGCTCGCGCACACGCTGGACACCGCACCGGGGCAGCGCGTGGACGTGAAGCAGATCGAGGCCGATCTGCAGAAGCTCGCCGCCAGCGGCGACTACGACCGCGTGGACTACCGGCTGGAGCGCGAGCGCGGCAACACCGACGAAACCCTGGTGGTGAGCCTGCGCGAGAACGACTGGGGCCCCAACTACCTGCGGCTGGGCATGGACCTGCGCACCGATTTCGAGGGGCGCGGCGCCTTCAACCTGTTGATCAGCCACAACCGCCACTGGCTCAACGACCTCGGCGCCGAATGGCGCAACCGGCTGCAGCTGGGCGAAACGCTGGCAGGCTACTCCGAGCTGTACCAGCCCCTGGGCCAGGCCAACGAAGCCTTCGTGGCCGCCTACACCGACGCCAGCCTGAAGCGCGTCGAGGTGTACGGCAGCGACGGCAGCGCGCTGGGCATTGGCCGGCGCCAGGGCCTGCGGCTGGGCGCCGACATCGGCTGGCCCATCGGCATCCTGGGCCGCTATGGCGACCTGCGCGTGGGCCTGCAGCTGGGGCTGAACAAAGCCGTGCCCGAGCTGGTGTCGGCCAGCGTGGTCAACACGAGCGAGGCGATCAGCTCGCAGAAGTGGCGCGACGCCGGCGTGCGCGCGGCGGTGATCTCGGACCAGCTGGACTTCGCCAACTTCCCCTCGTCGGGCTACCGCCTGCAGGGCGAGCTGGCGGGCGGCCGGCGCAGCCTCGGCAGCGGGGCGAGCACCCGTTTCTCGCGGCTGGAGAGCAGCGGCACGGCGGTGCGCACCTGGGGCCGCCACAGCTTCAACCTTGGCGGCCGCTTCGCGCGCGCCACGCAGATCCCCGCGGGCGCCATCGACGAGTACTCGCTCGGAGGCTTCCAGCAGCTCTCGGGCTACCGCGTGGGCCAGGTCGCGGGCAACTACCTGTTGTTCGGGCGGCTGACCTACTACCAGCGCCTGCCCTGGAACGTGAGCGTGGCGCGCGCGCTGTTCGCGGGCGGGTCGATCGAGGCGGGCAACGCCTGGGCGAGCCGCCGCGACATCAGCTTCAAGGGACTGCGCACCGGCACCAGCCTGTTCATCGGCGCCGACACCGGGGTCGGCCCGCTGTACCTGGGCGTGGTCAGCGCGCCCAAGGGCTACACGGGGCTGTACCTGTTCCTGGGCCGACCGTGAACATCAGGCCCCCACACTCCGCCGCTGCGCGTGTCGTTGCCCCCCGAGGGGGCTGATCCGGCTTGGGGCGGCCCGGCGCCGGACCGTCACTCCTTGTAGTAAACGACCTGGTGGCTGGAGCACAGCAGGTGCCCGGCCTCGTTCCAGAGCAGCGCGGTCTGGTCGAAGAAGCCGTTGCGAAAGGCCTGGGCCCGCGCCTGGCCCAGCACCCAGCCGTGGCCGACCTCGGCCAGCTGCGCCGAGCCGGCGTGGAAGTACACCGTCATCGACACCGTGCCGGCCGGCACGCGCGTGGCGCGGCGCAGCCAGACGCGCGGGAAGAACACGTCGGCCAGCGCCGCGAGGCCACACAGGTCCAGTGGCCGCGGCACCGCCTCGCGCATCCACAGGCGCGAGCGGCTGTCGCTGCCCGTGCCGTCCCAGGTGGGCGGGATCGCGCCTTCGATGGGCCGCAGCTCGTAGCGCCGGATCCACTCGACCGGTGAGGGCACGGTGTACGGCGACACCTCGGACGGAACTGGGACGGCCGGCATGGCTTCGTCGTCCACGCTCCAGGTCTCGCGTCGCGCGGCCGTGACGGCCGAGGCGGTTGTCACGGTCTCGGCCTCGCCGGCGGCGTTGGTCTGAGTGATCGCCATCACCCAGTGCTGGGTGGAGCGGTTGGTGCGCACCGGCTGCGCCGACACCTCGAACGGCCCGTCGGCCAGCCCCGCGCAGAAGTTGACCGTCAGCGACAGCGGCTCGCCCAGCAGCGCCGGGTGAAGCATCACCGCGTTCAGCACCGTGGCCGCCGTGATGCCACCGAAAGGCCCCACCATGTTGGCGTAGGCCGATGAAGTGGCGCCGGTGTATTGGCCGTCGCCGGTGGCGGTCAGCGCGATGGCCTGGTCAAAGACATGCGCGTTCATGGCGTCACACCCGCTCAAAGATACCCGCCGCCCCTTGCCCCATGCCCACGCACATCGTCACCATGCCGTACTTCTTGTTGTGGCGCCTGAGCGCGTGCACCACGGTGGCCGAACGGATGGCGCCCGTCGCGCCCAGCGGGTGGCCGAGCGCGATGGCGCCGCCCATGGGGTTGACCTTGGCCGGGTCCAGGCCCAGGGTGTTCACCACGGCCAGCGACTGCGCGGCGAAGGCTTCGTTGAGCTCGAACCAGTCGATCTGGTCCTGCGTCAGGCCGGCGTTTTTCAGCGCCGCCGGGATCGCCTCGATCGGGCCGATGCCCATCAGGTGCGGTGGCACGCCGCGCGACGCGTAGCTGACGAAGCGGGCCAGCGGCGTGAGGTTGTAGCGTTTGAGAGCAGCCTCACTCACCAGGATCAGCGCACCCGCGCCGTCGCTGGTCTGCGAGCTGTTGCCCGCCGTCACCGAGCCGCGCGCCGCGAACACGGTGCGCAGCTTGGCCAGGCCTTCCAGGCTGGTGTCGGGGCGCGCGCCCTCGTCCAGGCTGATGATGCGGCTGCTGGTCGACACCTCGGCGGTTTCCAGGTTCACGCTGCGGTCGGTCACTTCCACCGGCGTGATCTCGTCGCTGAACTCGCCGTTCTTCATCGCGATCACGGCGCGCTGGTGCGACTGCACCGCGAACGCGTCCTGCGCGTCGCGGCTCACCTTCCATTGCTGCGCCACCTTCTCGGCCGTCAGGCCCATGCCGTAGGCGATGCCGTAGCTCTCGATGTCGTCGGTGTTGCGGAAGATGGTGGGCGAAAGGCTGGGCGAGTTGCCCATCATGGGCACCATGCTCATGCTCTCCACACCGGCTGCGATCATCACGTCGGCTTCACCAACGCGGATGCGGTCGGCCGCCATGGCCACGGCCGACAGGCCGGAGGCGCAGAAGCGATTGACGGTGATGCCGCCCACCGAGTTGGGCAGGCCGGCCAGGATGGCGCCGATGCGCGCCACGTTCAGGCCCTGCTGGGCTTCGGGGATCGCGCAGCCCGCGATCACGTCTTCCACGGCCTTGGGGTCCAGGTTCGGCACCTGGGCCATGGCGGCGCGCAGCGCGTGGGCCAGCAGGTCGTCCGGCCGCAGGTGCTTGAACGAACCCTTGTGCGAACGGCCGATGGGCGTGCGGGTGGCGGCGACGATGTAGGCGTCTTGGATCTGTTTGCTCATGTCGCTTCCTCAGTTGCGGACGGGCTTGCCGGTGTTCAGCATGCCCAGAATGCGCTCTTGCGTTTTCGGGTGAACGATCAGCGAGCAGAAGGCCTGGCGCTCCAGCGTCATCAGGTATTCCTCGCTGACCAGCGTGCCGGGTTCGACATCGCCGCCAGTGACCACATTCGCGATCAGCGACGCGATGTGGAAGTCGTGCTGGCTGATGAAGCCGCCGTCGCGCATGTTGACCAGGCTGCCCAGGATGGTGGCCTTGCCGTCGCGGCCGGCGACAGGGAACAGGCGCTTGTGCGGCGCGCGGTAGCCGCCCGCGAACAGTGCCTTCGCTTCGTTGATGGCGACGAACAGCAACTCGTCCTTGTGCGGCACGATCAGGTCGGAATGCAGCACATAGCCCAGCTGGCGCGACTCGATGGCGCTGGTGCCGACCTTGGCCATGGCCGCGGCGGTGAAGCCTTCGGTCAGGAAGGGCAGCAGGTCTTTGCCCGTGGAGGTCTCGGCGTTCTCGGCCGCGCGGCGCGCGATGTAGGTCAGGCCGCCGGCGCCGGGCACCAGGCCCACACCGACTTCGACCAGACCGACGTAGCTTTCCATGTGCAGCACGCGGCGCGCGCTGTGCACCGCCAGTTCGCAACCGCCGCCCAGCGCCAGGCCGCGCACGGCACTGACCACCGGCACGTTGGCGTAACGCAGGCGCAGCATCACCTGCTGCATGAAGCCTTCGGCGTCTTCGATGGCGGCCACGCCCACGGCCATGAAGGCCGGCAGCATGGCCTGCAGGTCGGCGCCGGCGCTGAAGGGCTCGTCGCCCGACCAGACCACCAGGCCCTGGTACTCCGACTCGGCCAGATCGATGGCGGCCATCAGGCCTTCGCAGACCTCGGGGCTGATGGCGTGCATCTTGGTCTTGATGCTGGCGATCAGCACCTGACCGTCCAGCGTCCAGGTGCGCAGGCTGTCGTTTTCGTCGATGGTGGTGCCAGCGGTCTCGAACTTCGGCCCGGCTTCGCCCAGCAGCAGCTCGGGGAAGTGCTGGCGCTCATAGACCGGCAGCGAGCGGCGCGCTTCGAACACGCCCTTGGACGGGTTCCACGAACCCTGGGCGGTGTGCACGCCACCGACCTCGGCCACGGGGCCCTTGAACACCCAGTCGGGCAGCGGTGCCTTGCTCAGCGCCTTGCCCGCGGCTATGTCCTCCTGGACCATCTTCGCGACTTCGAGCCAGCCGGCTTCCTGCCACAGCTCGAAGGGGCCCTGCTTCATGCCGAAGCCCCAGCGCATGGCCTGGTCCACATCGCGCGCGGTGTCGGCGATGGTGGCCAGGTGCACGGCGGCGTAATGGAAGCCGTTGCGCAAAATCGCCCAGAGGAACTGGCCTTGCGGGCCTTCGGCGTTGCGCAAGAGCTTCAGGCGCTCGGCGGCCGGACGCTTGAGCATGCGGCCGTAGACCTCGTCGGCCTTCTCGCCGGCAGGCACGTACTCACCGCTCTCCAGATCGAAGCGTTGGATGTCGCGCCCCACCTTCTTGAAGAAGCCGGCCTTGGCCTTCTGGCCCAGGCTCCCCAGCTCGATCAGCTTGGCCAGCACCGGCGGTGTGCCGAAGCTGCCGTAGAACGGATCGGTCTGTTCGTTCAGGTTGTCCTGCAGCGTCTTGATGACGTGGGCCATGGTGTCCAGACCCACCACGTCCGCGGTGCGGAAGGTGCCGCTGGACGCGCGCCCCAGGCGCTTGCCGGTCAGGTCGTCGACCACGTCGTAGGTCAGGCCGAAGTTCTCCACCTCCTTCATCGTCGCCAGCATGCCGGCGATGCCGATGCGGTTGGCCACGAAGTTGGGCGTGTCCTTCGCGCGCACCACGCCCTTGCCCAGGCCGCTGGTGACGAAGGCTTCCAGGTCGTCGAGGATCTGGGCTCCGGTCGTCGGGGTGTTGATCAGCTCCACCAGCGTCATGTAGCGCGGCGGGTTGAAGAAGTGGATGCCGCAGAAGCGCGGCTTGATCGCCTCAGGCAGCACCTCGGAGAGTTTGGTGATCGACAGACCCGAGGTGTTGGACGCGACGATGGCGTGCGGCGCAATGAAGGGCGCGATCTTCGTGTACAGGTCGAGCTTCCAGTCCATGCGCTCGGCGATGGCCTCGATGATCAGGTCGCAGTCCTTCAACTGATCCATGTGCTCTTCGTAGTTGGCCTGACCAATCAGGTCGGCATCGGCCACCACGCCCAGCGGTGAGGGCTTGAGCTTCTTCAGGTTCTCGATCGCGCGGGTCACGATGCCGTTCTTCGGGCCTTCCTTGGCAGGCAGGTCGAACAGCACAACCGGCACCTTGACGTTGACCAGGTGCGCGGCGATCTGCGCGCCCATCACGCCTGCGCCGAGCACGGCGACTTTCTTCACTTGAAATCGGTTCATTCGTTGAGTTCCTTTACGCGCCATGCAACGCGCGAGGGGTGTTGATCGAGGGATACCGCGGAACCGGCTTTGCCGGGCCGCAGGTGTCGCCCCCTTGAGGGGGTCGCGCGAAGCGCGGCAGGGGTGTCATTCCACCCTTATCCAGACCTGGGTGCGGTAGAACGGGCCGATGTAGCCGCGCATTTCCAGCTTCTTGCCGTCTTCGACGGGTTTGAGGCGCGTGCGGTAGACCTTGCCGTTGTTCGGGTCGACGATGTCGCCACCGTCGTACACGGTCTTGTCGTCGGCGCTCTGCTTGAGGTTGCGCAGAATGGTCATGCCCAGCACGGGCTTGTCCTTGCGCTCGTCGGTGCACTTGTCGCACACCGCGTCCTGTTTGCTGGTCGGGTCGAGCAGCTTTTCGATCGTGCCGCTGTAGACGCCGTTGTTTTCCTTGATGCGCACCAGGGACTTCTCTTTCTTCGAGTCGTCGTCAATCGTTTTCCACAGGCCCACGGGCGACATCTGCGCGAACGCGGACAGCGATGCCAGCGACAGGGCGAGGGTGCTCACAACGGTCTTGATCATGGAAGTCTCCTGGTGGTTGTTGGGAATCGCGTGTTTACGCCAGGGCGGCGTCGGTGTCCATCAGCACTTTTGAACCCGAGCGCGCGGTGCGCATCAGCGTCGCGGTCTCGGGGAACAGCTTGGCGAAATAGAAGCGCGCGGTCTGCAGCTTGGCCACGTAGAACGGGTCGGTGTTGCCGGCCGCGATCTCGCGCAGCGCCACCTGCGCCATGCGGGCCCAGAAGTAGCCGAACACCAGGTGACCGGCCACGCGCAGGTAGTCCACCGCGGCGGCGCCCACCTCGTCGGGGTTCTGCAGGCCCTTGAAACCGATCTCCATGGTGAACTTGGTGATCTGCTCGCCCAGCACGGCCAGCGGGTTGATGAACTCGGCCATCTTCTCGTTGACGCCCTCTTCCATCACCAGCGCGCCCACCAGCTTGCCGAACTTCTTGAGCGTGGCGCCGTTGTTGCCCAGCACCTTGCGGCCCAGCAGGTCCAGCGACTGGATGGTGTTGGTGCCCTCGTAAATCATGTTGATGCGCGCGTCGCGCACGAACTGCTCCATGCCCCATTCCTTGATGTAGCCGTGGCCGCCAAAAACCTGCTGGCACATGGTGGCCGCCTGGTAGCCGTTGTCGGTCAGGAAAGCCTTGGTGATGGGCGTCAGCAGCGAGAGCATCTCGTCGGCGTCCTTGCGCACCTTCTCGTCGGGGTGGTTGTGCACCTTCTCCAGCAGCACCGAGCTGTAAATGGCCAGCGCCCGGCCGCCTTCGGCGTAGGCCTTGGCGGTGAGCAGCATCTTGCGCACGTCGGGGTGCACGATGATCGGGTCGGCGGGCTTGTCCTTGGCCTTGGTGCCGGACAGGCTGCGCATCTGGATGCGGTCCTTGGCGTAGGCCAGCGCGTTCTGGTAGGCCACCTCGGTCAGGCCCAGCGACTGGTTGCCCACGCCCAGGCGGGCGGCGTTCATCATCACGAACATGCCCTGCATGCCCTTGTGCGGCTGGCCCACCAGGGTGCCGATGGCGCCGTCGATCACGATCTGCGCCGTGGCGTTGCCGTGGATGCCCATCTTGTGTTCCAGGCCACCGCAGTAGATGCCGTTTCGCTCACCCAAGGAGCCATCGGCGTTCACGAGGTACTTCGGCACCACAAACAGGCTGATGCCCTTGATGCCGGGGGGCGCGTCGGGCAGGCGGGCCAGCACCAGGTGGATGATGTTGTCGGCCATGTCGTGCTCACCGGCGCTGATGAAGATCTTGTTGCCGGTGATCTTGTAGGTGCCGTCGGCCTGCGGCTCGGCCTTGGTGCGCATGAGGCCCAGGTCGGTGCCGCAGTGCGGTTCGGTCAGGCACATGGTGCCGGTCCATTCGCCGCTGGTCATCTTGTGCAGGTAGGCGGCCTTCTGCTCGTCGGTGCCGTAGGTGTGCAGCGCGGCGTAGGCGCCGTGCGTCAGACCGGGGTACATGGCCCAGGCCTGGTTGGCCGAGTTCATCATTTCGTACATGCACTGGTTCACCACCAGCGGCAGGCCCTGGCCGCCGAACTCGGGGTCGCAACTCAGCGCCGCCCAGCCACCGTCCACATAGGTCTTGTAGGCTTCCTTGAAGCCCTTGGGCGTGGTGACTTCGTGCGTCTTCTGGTCGAGCTTGCAGCCTTCGGTGTCGCCGCTGATGTTCAGCGGAAAGATCACCTGGGATGCGAACTTGCCGCCCTCTTCCAGCACCGCGTTGATGGTGTCGGCGTCGATCTCGGTGTGTGCCGGAATGGACTTGAGGTCGTCGGTGACTTTGAGCACTTCGTGCATCACAAACTGCATGTCTCGCAGGGGCGGGTTGTAAACGGGCATGGGGAAACTCCTGTGCTGGGTTTGTGAAAAGGCGAAAAGGAAATCAGCCCTGCGTGCGTGCGGAGGCTGGGGTTTTGGTGGTCTTGCGCGCGATTGGCGCGGGGGCGCTCCCGAAGCGGGTCACGATGTTCTCGAACGCGCGCACGGCGCGGCTGGCCGAGTCGGGGCTGCGCAGGAAGCGGGCCTCGTAGTGCAACGCCAGGATCAGCGCGTGGATCTCGAACGCCATCTGCGCCGCGTCGGTGTCGGGTGCGAGGTGGCCTTCTTCGATGGAGATCTCGACCGCGCGGCGCATGGCGGAAAGCCAGGTGTTGACCGAACTCGCCAGCGCGTCGCGCACCGGGCCGGGCCGGTCGTCGAACTCGACCGCGCCGCTGATGTAGATGCAGCCCGAGTCGATCTCGACCGAGGTGCGCTTCATCCAGTTGTCGAACATCGCTCGCAGGCGGGGCAGGCCGCGCGGCGTGCTCATGGCGGGGTAGAACACCTCTTCTTCGAAGCGCGCGTGGTACTCGCGCACCACCGAGATCTGCAGCTCCTCGCGCGAGCCGAAGTGCGCAAACACGCCCGACTTGCTCATCTGCATGACCTCGGCCAGCGCCCCGATGGACAGGCCTTCGAGACCGATCTGTGTCGCCAGACCGAGCGCGGCGTCGACGATGGCCGCCTTGGTCTGTTGCCCCTTCTGCAAGGGTCGTACCTCGGCGGGTTCGCTGCGAGAGCGCTTGACGGTGGAAGTGATGCTCATGCGAGGTGGCGGTGCGTTAAAAAACAAACCGCTCGCAAATCGAACGGTCGTGCTATTTTTACCGCAAAACGTGCCACCCGTGCGATCTGCACGCCACGGGCGTCGAAATTGTTTAGGGGCCAGGCCCTAAAAGATCGACAGAAGAACGGTCCGTTGAGGGTTAACCCGCGCGCCTTGATGCCACCCCAGTCTCGCATCCGGTTTGGCGTGGTGCGGACGCGCGAGGCGGTGAGCCCAGGGCACCGCCGGGCCGGCTTCGCCGGACGGCCAGTGCCGCCCCCTCGAGGGGGTCGCGCAAAGCGCGGCGGGGGTGCTTCGTTTAAAGCCGGCCTTCGGGCAACAGCAGGGCCAGGCTGTGGTCCAGGCTTTCGCTGGGCAAGCGCTTGAAGCCGCTGCGCGCGAAGCGCTGCAGCCGCCCCACACAAAACGAGGTGATCACCGACGCATCGGCCTGGGCATCGACCGTGGGGGTGGCGGTGCCGACGAGCAAGGCCGCTTCGCGCATGTTCTGGCGCAGGGCCGACTCGATCTTGTCGAAGAACAGGTTCATGCGCTGCTGCAGCCGCTCGTTTTCAAACACCAGCGCGTCGCCCACCATGACCCGCGCCATGCCCGGGTTCTTTTCACCGAACTGCAACAGCAGGCTGACCAGCTTGCGCGAACGCAGGACCGCATCGGGTTCGCGGTCGCCCAGCTGGTTGATCAGGCCGAACACGGTCTGTTCGATGAACTCGATCAGGCCCTCGAACATCTGGGCCTTGCTGGCGAAATGGCGGTAGAGGGCGGCCTCGCTCACATCGAGCTTGGCGGCCAGCGCGGCCGTCGTGATGCGCTCGGCGCCGGGTTGTTCCAGCATGGTGGCCAGAGCCTGCAGGATCTGCACCTTGCGCTCGCCCGGCTTGGGCCGTTTGCGTCCATTGCCTTCGCTGCTGTCGGCGGCTTCGGGTGCGGCATCGGAAGCGGCGGCGGCCATGGGCAGAGGGGCGCTGGAGGTCATGGGCGAAAAGGTCCGTTGGTTTTCGGCGGTGGGCGAGAGTCCCTGCCCGTGGTGTGTCTTCCCTGTTTTGATTCTCGCACAGGCCCGTCGGCCCTCGGCCCGCGCTGAAGTCAGCGCGCAACAGCGCCGGGCGGCGGTGTCACCGCGTCAAAGCTCACCCGCACCCGCAGGCCATGCCCCATGGCGCCCACCGCCAGCTGAAGCTGCGTGCGGTGCGCGCGCGCGATCTCGTCGGCAATGGCCAGGCCCAGGCCGTTGCCCTCGGTCTGCGTGCCGGGCAGGCGGTAGAAGCGCTGCAGCACACGGTGCTGCTCGTCGCAGGCGATGCCCGGGCCGTCGTCTTCGACCTCCATCCAGGCGCGCCGCCCTGCCGGCGATTCTTCCAGCCCGCAACGCAGGGTGATGCGACCGCCCGGCGGGGTGTACTTCACCGCGTTGTCCACGACGTTGATCAGCAGCTCGCGCAACAGCCAGGCGTGGCCGCGCGTCTGGGCGGGCTGGCTCTCGATGCCCAGGTCCATCTGCTTGTTCGCCGCCGCATCGAGGTACAGCGCGAGGATGTTCTCGCACAGCTCGCGAAGGTCCACCTGCTCCATCGGCTGCGTGTCGGCGCTCACGCTGTCGGCGCGCGACAGCGCCAGCAGCTGGTTGGCCAGCTGCGAGGTCCGGCGGGTGGCGTCCCGCAGGCGCTGCACCTGTTCCACGCGCAGGCTCAGCAGATCGCCCTCCCCCATGGAGCGGGCCGCCTGCGCCCAGGCCTCCACCTGGGCCTGCAGACCGGCCAGCGGCGTGCGCAGCTGGTGCGCGGCGTCGGCGACAAAACGGCGCTGGGCCTGCGTCTGGTCGTTCACCAGCGAGAACAGGCGGTTGAGCGACGCCACCAGCGGGCGCACTTCGGCGGGCGCGCTCTCGGCGTCGATGGGGCTCAGGTCGCGCGGGGAACGGTGCTCCACCGCTTCCTTCAGGTCGATCAGCGGCCGCAAGGCGCGGGCCACGGCCCAGGTCACGGCCGCCGCGGCCACCAGCAGGAGCAGCAGGTTGGGCAACAGCACCCGCACCAGCACCGTGTCCAGCCAGTGCTGGCGCGCGTCCGATCCGTCGGCCAGCATCACGATCAACTCACCGGCCGCCGTGTCGTTGCGCTGCGCCACCACGCGGTAGGTGACACCGCCTTCCACCACACTCAGAAATTCAGCGTCACCTGTCGAAGGCAGCACCGTCGGCAGCCACGCGTCGCCGAGCAACAAGCGGCCGCTGGCGTCCATCAAGCCATAGGCCGCAAAGCCCTCCCGCTCTTTGAGAAACTCCTCCACCGGCGGCGCCAGGAGCAGCGCGAGCCCCAGCTCGGTCCCCAGCGCGCGGGGCTCGGAACCGTCCTGGCTCACCACCACCGAGTCGGCGAGCAGGGGCACCAGGCGCAGCAGCTGCTGGTCCTGCTGCAAGGCCGCCGTGCCGGCGCTCTGGTAGTGGAAAAACACGCTGACCATGCCCACCATGCCCAGGGGCAGAAACAGCATCACCAGCAGGCGGCGCTGCAGGCCCCAGATCAGGCCGTCCGAGGCCGCGCGTTCAACCCGGGGGCGCATGGTCGGGCGGCGCCGTCAGCTCCAGGCGGTAGCCAAACCCCCGGATGGAGCGCAACGCCACACCCGCCGGTTCGAGCTTGGCCCGCAGACGCGAGACATAGACCTCGATCGCGTTGGGCGTGATCTCCTTGTCCCAGCCGGTCAGGGCCGCCAGCAGCTTGTCTTTGGCCGCGGGCTTGGGCGCCTGGAGCAACAGGTATTCGAGCACCGTCCACTCGCGCGGGCCCAGCTCCATCGGTTGCCCTGCGAGGGTGACGCGGCGTTGCGCGGTGTCCATCTCCAGCGGCCCGAGCCCGAGCACCGCCGAGGTCGCGGCCTGCGAACGGCGCAGCAGGGCGCGCAGGCGCGCGAGCAACTCGGGCAGCTCGAAGGGCTTGAGCATGTAGTCGTCGGCGCCGAGGTCCAGGCCCTGCACGCGGTCGTGCAGCGCGTCGCGCGCCGTCAGGATCAGCACCGGCATGGTGAGTCCGAGCACGCGCAAACGCTGCGTGAGCTCCAGGCCGTTGAGCCCGGGCAGACCGATGTCCACGATCGCCAGATCGAAGCTGTCGCGCTCCAGCGCCTGCTCGGCCCGCTCGCCGCTGCCCACCCAGTCCACGGTGTAGCCGGCATCGGTGAGCCCCAGCTTCATGCCGCTGGCGACCATCACGTCGTCTTCAACCAGCAAGAGTCTCATCTAGCGATCCCGAGGGGGACGCACCCTGGAACCGGTGAAGCCGGATCCTCGGGTGCCCTGGATCGGAGGCCTCGCTCCGGACAGGAGCGTGCGAGTGTCCATGTCAGTGGTTCTTGATCATGGTGCCGAAGGGCTGGTCGCCCAGCACCTCCAGCAGCAACGCGTGCGGCACCCGGCCGTCGATGATGTGCACCGCGTTCACGCCGCTCTTGGCCGCGTCCAGCGCGCCCGCGATCTTGGGGATCATGCCGCCGGAGATGGTGCCGTCTTCACACAGCTCATCGATGCGGCGCGGCGTCAGCTCGGTCATCAGATGGCCTTCTTTGTCCAGCACACCACGGATGTTGGTGAGCATCAGCAGCTTCTCGGCCTGCAACACCGTGGCCAGCTTGGCGGCCACCACGTCGGCGTTGATGTTGTAGCTCTCGTTCTTCTCGCCGAAGCCGATCGGGCTGACCACCGGGATGAACTGGTCGTCCTGCAGCGCCTGGACCACGCTGGGGTCGATGCTGACGATGTCGCCCACCTGGCCCACGTCGTGCTCCAGACCCGGGTCCTTCTGATCGGCCAGGCGCAGCTTCTGGGCCCGGATCATCGCGCCGTCACGCCCCGTCAGGCCCACGGCCTTGCCGCCGGCGGCGTTGATCAGGCCCACGATGTCCTGCTGCACCTCGCCGCCGAGCACCCACTCGACCACCTCCATGGTTTCGGCATCGGTCACGCGCATGCCCTGGATGAACTGGCCCTTCTTGCCCAGGCGCTGCAGCAGCGTCTCGATCTGCGGACCACCGCCATGCACCACCACCGGGTTGATGCCGACCAGCTTCAGGAGCACCACGTCTTCGGCAAAGTCCTGCTGCAGGGCCGGGTCGGTCATGGCGTTGCCGCCGTACTTGATGACCATGGTCTTGCCGTGGTACTTGCGGATGTAGGGCAGGGCCTGCGCCAGGATCTCGGCCTTTTCGCGGGGCTGGATGTGGGAGAGGTCGACAGGGGTGTGGTCAGGGCTGGTCATGGCGGATGGGCAAATGAAAAGAGAGGGCCGCCAAATTGTAGGTCGCGCCGCCCGTCAGCCCCTCCATCCGGAAACACCGCGGAACCGCCCTTCGACAAGCCCAGGACGGGTCGCTGGTGTTGCCAGCGGCGGGGGGCTTCAGAAGTGGATGCCGCGCATCATCTGCTGCATCGCCACCGCCTCCGGCGACAACTGTGGCTTCGCGCCCTTCTCGCCCTTGGCCGCGGACGAATCCGGGAACATGCGGAAGCTGGTGTTCATCACGATCTGCGCGATGCGTGGCACGAAGGCGTGCAGCACCTGCCCCGTCACGCCCAGGCGCGTGGCGATGCGCACCGGCTTGAAGATGCAGGCCTGCGCGATCATGTCGGCCGCCTCTTCCGGCGCCAGCGTGGGCACGTTCTTGTAGATCTGCGTCGGCGCGATCATGGGCGTGCGCACCAGCGGCATGTTGATGGTGGTGAACGAGATGCCCTGGTCGGCGAATTCGCTGGAGGCGCAGCGCGTCCAGGCGTCCAGCGCGGCCTTGCTGGCGACATAGGCGCTGAAGCGCGGCGCGTTGGTCAGCACGCCGATGGAGCTGATGTTGACGATGTGCCCCTTGCGCTTGGCCACCATGCCCGGCAGCAGCCCCATGGTCACGCGCAGGCAGCCGAAGTAGTTGAGCTGCATGGTGCGCTCGAAATCGTGGAAGCGGTCGTAGCTGCCTTCGATGGCTCGGCGAATCGATCGGCCGGCGTTGTTGATCAGGAAATCCACACCGCCGTGGTTGGCGATGAGCAGTTGCACGAAGCGGTCGGCGTCGCCCATGTCGGCGATGTCGGCCGGGTAGGGAATGAACTGGTAGCCCTTGTCCTTCGCTTCCTTGCAGGCCTCGTCGAGCTTGTCCTGGTCACGGCCGCAGATGATCGTCACGGCGCCGGCCTCGGCGAACTTGTGTGCGGCGGCCAGGCCGATGCCCGAGCTGCCGCCGGTGACCAGCACCACCTTGCCGGCCACGGTGCCGCGCAGGCTGCGGTCGATGTGCAGGTCGGGGTCGAGGTGGCGTTCCCAGTAATCCCAGAGGCGCCAGGCGTAGTCCTTGAAATCGGGGCACGCGATGCCGCTGCCCTTGAGCGCGGCCGTGGTGTCGCGGCAATCGAAACGCGTTGGGTAGTTGACGAAGGTCATCATGTCCTCGGGCAAGCCGAGGTCCTGCATCACTGCGCGGTAGACACGCCGCACCGGCGCCAGCGCCATCAGGCCCTTCTTCACGCTCTTGGGAATGAAGCCCATCAGCGCCGCGTTGATGAACAGGTTCATCTTGGGCGCGTGCGCGGCCTTGCTCAAAATGTCCAGCACATCGCCCACGCGGTAGCCCATGGGGTCCACGAGGTGGAAGCACTGACCACCACCGCGTTTCTGGTGGCTGATGTGGTCCAGCGCGTTGACCACGAAGTCCACCGGCACGATGTTGATGCGCCCGCCTTCGAGGCCGACGCTGGGCATCCAGGGCGGCAGGATCTGGCGCATGCGCTGGATCAGCTTGAAAAAGTAATACGGCCCGTCGATCTTGTCCATCTCGCCGGTGCGGCTGTCGCCCACCACGGCGGCGGGCCGGTACACCGACCACGGGCTTTTGCACTCCTGGCGCACGATCTTCTCGCTCTCGTGCTTGGTCATGAAGTACGGGTGGTCCAGCCCCTCGGCCTCGTCGAACATGTCCTCGCGGAACACGCCTTCATAGAGGCCGGCGGCAGCGATCGAGGACACGTGGTGGAAGTGCCCCGCGGCAATGGCCTTGGCGAACTCCACCGTGTTGCGCGTGCCATCGACGTTCACCGCGATCTGGCTCTCGGCGTCGGCCTCCAGGTCGTACACCGCGGCCAGGTGGTAGAAATGATCGATCTGCCCTTTCAAGGCCTTCACGGCCTCGGCGCTCACGCCCAGCTTTTTGGTCGTGAGGTCACCGAACACCGGCACCGCACGCGCCGCGCTCACGCCCCAGTACTCGCGCAAGGCCGCCACCTTCGCTTCGCTTTCCTGGCGCAGCAGGAAGTGCACCACCGACCCTTTGCGCTCCAGCAGTTTCTTGACGAGGCGTTTGCCGATGAAGCCGGTGGCACCGGTGACGAAGTAATGCATGGCGTTTCTCCTGAGGTCGTTGGTTTCGGGCACAGCCCGCCATTCTTCACCATGCCCGAAGCCCCGGGGTTCAGCACAAACCCGTGGACCCGCGGCCAGGATTTAGTCGTGAACCCCTACACAGGCCCCACGGCACCCCCTTACATTGACTCCGTTGCAGAGGGCTTCCCCCTCTGTCGAGCACACCCCCCTGTCCACCTTCAACGGAGTCCCCATGGTCACCAAGACACAAAAATCCGGCACCTCCAAAGCCAGCACCGCCGCCTCCGGCTCGCCCCTGTCCGGCGCCATCAAGGACTCCGCACAGCAGATCTGGCTGGCCGGCCTCGGCGCCTTCTCCAAGGCCCAGGAAGAAGGCGGCAAAGCCTTTGAATCGCTGGTCAAGGAAGGCCTGTCGATCCAGCGCAAAACCCAGGCCGTGGCCGAAGAGCGCATCTCCGAAGCCACCAACCGCATGAGCGGCATGGCCACCGAGATTTCGTCCAAGGCCGCCGGTCAGTGGGACAAGCTGGAGAACATTTTTGAAGACCGTGTCGCCAAGGCCCTGAACAAGCTGGGCGTGCCCTCGGCGCGCGACATCGACGCACTGATCGAACGCATCGACGCCCTGAACGCGCTGGTGCAGAAGCAGGGCATCAAGGCCGTCGCCGCGCCCAAGGCGCCCGCTCGCAAAGCCGCGCCGGCCAAGGCAGCGCCCGCCAAAGCCGCGGCCAAGCCGGCCGCTCGCAAGACCCCTGCCCGGACCAAGAAGGCCTGAGACCGCTGACCGTGCACACCGTTTGCACGCAGCATCCGGGGCGCGAGGCGCCCCTTTTTTTGGCCCCGTGGTCATGCTGCGATGCAACATGACCGGTCACGTGGGCGGTCTACACTCAATCGCATGACGCCCACCCGCACAGCCCCCGCCGCTCGACCCAAGGGCCCGGCGCGCGACAGGCGCCGGCCGCGCATCGCGCTGGCGTTCGCCGGTGGCGGGCCGCTCGGCGCCATCTACGAAATCGGCGCGCTGTGCGCGCTGGCCGATGCACTGAAGGGCCTCGACTTCAACGGCTGCGATCACTACGTGGGCGTGTCCGCCGGGGGCTTCATTGCGGCGGGTCTGGCCAACGGCATCACCCCGCGCCAGCTTTGCGACGCCTTCATCGAAGACCGCCTGGGTGACGACCACTTTGACCCGGCCTGCCTGATGAAGCCGGCCTGGGGCGAGCTGAGGGACCGGGCCAGACGCATTCCAGGCCTGCTCGGCGGCGCGCTCTGGGCCTGGATGGCACAAGGCAAAAGCCTCACCAACGCCTTCGAGCGCATGGGCGCCGCACTGCCCACCGGCGTGCTCGACAACGAAGGCATTCACGAGCAGGTTCAACGGCTCTTCGACAAGCCCGGTCGCAGCAACGACTTCCGCCGCCTGCGCGCGCGCCTGACCCTGGTCGCCACCGAGCTCGACACCGGCGAGGCCGCGCCGTTTGGCCAGCCGGGCTGGGACCATGTGCCGATCTCGCGCGCGATCCAGGCCAGCGCCGCCCTGCCCGGCCTGTTTCCGCCGGTGGAGATCGAAGGCAAACACTACGTCGATGGCGCACTGAAGAAGACGGTGCACGCCACGGTGGCGCTGGATGAGGGCGTGGACCTGCTGCTCTGCCTGAACCCGCTGGTGCCGTTTCACGCCGATCCCCGCGCCAGCCACAGCACCCGCATCCCGTCCCTGGTCGAGGGCGGGCTGCCGGCGGTGATGAGCCAGACCTTCCGCTCCATGATCCACTCGCGCCTGGCGCTGGGCTTCAAACACTACGAGCGCGCCTACCCCGACACCGACATCGTGCTGATCGAGCCCGACCAGCGCGACGCCGAACTGTTTTTCGCCAACACCTTCAGCTACCGCCAGCGCCGCGAGCTGGCCGAACACGCCTACCAGCAGACGCTGCGCCTCTTGCGCCAGCGCGCTTCGGTGCTCGGTCCGCGCCTGCAGCGCCATGGTGTGACGCTGGACATGGACGTGATCCACGACTGCCAGCGCCGCCTGCTCGCACCGCTGCGTCCGCGGCGGCCCGCCGCGCTGGACCGGCTGCACGCCACACTCGACACCCTGCAACAGCGGCTGCAGACCCAGCGCGCCTGAACCATGGCGAAAAAAGCCCCCCGCCGCACCGCCGAGCGCATCCTGGAGGTTTCGCTGGCGCTGTTCAACCGCTTCGGTGAACCCAACGTCTCCACCACCCTGATCTCGTCGGAGCTGGGCATCAGCCCGGGCAACCTGTACTACCACTACCCGGCCAAGGACGAGCTCATCAACTCGCTGTTCGAGCGCTACGAGCGCGCGCTCGGCGAGCTGCTGGGCGCCAGCGACGGCGTGCGCAACGTGGAAGACGCCTGGTTCTTCCTGCACTCGCTGTTCGAGATCATCTGGGAGTACCGCTTCCTCTACCGCGACCTCAACGACCTGCTGTCGAAGAACCGCCTGCTCGAAACCCGCTTCCAGGGCGTACTGAAAAACAAGACCCGCGCCATCCGCAGCCTGCTCTCGGGCATGAGCCGTGCCGGTGCCATCGACCTCGATGCCCGCGAGCTGGAGCCCACGGCCAACTGCATGGTGGTGCTGCTCACCTACTGGCTGAGCTTCGAATACGTGCGCGATCCGCGCCACGCCCTCGAACCCGACAACGCCCAGAAAGCCCTGCTGCGCGGCGCGCAGCACGTGCTCAACCTGCTGGCGCCTTACCTCGAAACCGGTCAGCGCCAGCATTTGCTGCAGCTCACCGGCGCCTACCAGAACCCGGCCTGACCCCGGGACGCGCCATGCCTTCGTGGACACCTTGCCCCTTCTCCGGCGTGTACCAGTACCACCGCGACAGCATCACCGGGCACTGGGCAGACCTGCACGCGGGTGACGCCGAACCGCTGCCCACCGATGCCGCGCTGCTGGACGCCTGGGTGCTGTACCACAACGGGGCGTTCGAGGACGCGGCCCTCGCCGCGCTGGCGCTGGGCCCGTCAGGGCTCACCCTCGCCAACAAGGCCGCCTGCATCCACGCCACCTACGTCGAACCGAGCGAGCCGGTCCGGCTGGAGCGCCTGCTGGGCGCGGCGGAACGCGCCCAGCAGCAACAAGCCCTTGCGCCAGACCTTCCCGGCGCCTGGTACTGGCAAGGCTATGCGCTGGGCCGCTACAGCCAGGGTGTGAGCGTGGCCAAGGCCCTGACCAAGGGGCTGGGCAGCAAGGTGCGGCACGCCCTGGACACCACCATCGCGCTGGCGCCCCACCACGCCGACGCCCACCTGGCGCTGGCCAACTTCCACGCGGAAGTCATCGACAAGGTGGGCGAGCTGATCGGCGGCATGGTGCATGGCGCGCGCAAAAGCGCTGCGCTGGCACTCTACGAAAAAGCCCTGGCGCTCAACCCCCGGTCAGCCGTCACGCTCCATGAATACGCCAGCGGGCTGCTGATGCTGGAGGGCGAGGGAGGGCTGGCGCGGGCCACCCAGCTGCGCGAACGGGCCGACGCCTTCGACCCGCTGGACGCGATGGAACGGCTCTACCTCGCCGGGGTCAGGGCCGACCTCGGCAGCTGAGCGGCGCACCCCGGGCGATGGTCCACGCCGTCACACGCAGGCGCAGCGGCGGCGCAGGCCGTCCACCGCCTGGAACATCGCCTGCCGGGCCTGCACCACCACCTGGGCCCGCCACTCGTCGGTGTCCACATAAAACGCCTCTTTCATGCGCCGCTGGATCGCCGTGCGCAAGCCCGCCGGCGCATCGGGGTGCTGGTGCAGCCAGTGGTCGCCGCGCAAGGCGTTCAGCATCTCCAGAAGCGGCAAGGTGCCGTACTCCATCGCCATGCCGGTGTACTCGGCCTGCGGGCACTCGTCGTACACCGCGCCGCACATGAGCCCCGTGAGCCGGGCCGAGGTCGACGTGCCGTCGTAGATCGACGTCACCGGGGTCTGTCCGTCGCCACCCCACCAGGCGCGGGCGCGCCGCATCGCGTCCACGTCGTCGCGGCCGGCAAAGATGCGCTCGCCCAGGCCGCTGGGGCCGAGGCCCGTGTGCAAGTCGATCCACGCGATGTGCCGCGCGGTCCGCGCGTGCTGGCGCAGCACCTGCCGCAGGGTCAGGTTGCTCCAGGTGGGCGCGATGCCGCCATAGAACAGACCGTCGGCGTGGTGGTGCTGCCCCTGGGACACCGCCGCCTGGTAGCGGCTCAGGCCATGCCGGCCGATGTAGTGGGCGATGCGCGCCTCGGCGTCGGCCGTGGGGGGCCACTCGGCGGGCACCAGGGCGCTGTGCAGTTCGTCGTAGGCCGGGTTGGCGGGCAGCGGCTGGCTGAAATCGTGGAAGTTGCGGTTGAGGTCCACGTTCTCGTGGGTCACGCGGCGCAGGTGGGAGAACCCGTGCGGGTTGAGCGCGTGGATGTAGAGCACGGCCACGCCGGCCGCCCTGGCGTGGGCGCGCCATTCGGCATCGTGCGCAGCGAACACCTGCACCCCCGAGCCGCAAAACCCCTCGACGCCGTGACAGGCGCTGCTGACGATCAGCAGGCACCCGGCATCGGACGCGCCGTCCAGCGCGGTGTCCATGGCCAGGGTTTCGCCGTCGCGCCCCGCCAGCGGATGGTCGTGGCTCCGGATCGACATGCCGGCGGTGGCCGCACCTTCCAGAAACTGGACACGGGCGCGGGCATAGGAGCTGGCAAAGGCCAACAGGGGATTGATCATGCCGCCAGCCCCGGACGGGCCTGTCCCAGCCACCGCTCGGCGAGCCGGACCCAGTAGGTCGCGCCCAGCGGGATCAGGTCGTCGTTGAAGTCGTAGCTCGGGTTGTGCAGCATGCAGGGGCCGCCGCCGTGGCCCATCTCGCGGTGCGCGCCGTCGCCGTTGGCGATGAAGGCGTAGCAGCCCGGGCGGGCCTGCAGCATGTAGGCAAAGTCTTCGGCGCCCATGGTGGGCTCCTGCTCCAGCACGCGCTCGGGCCCCACGATCTCGGCCATGACCTCGCGCGCGAACGCGGTCTCGGCGGCGTGGTTGACGGTGGGCGGGTAGTTGCGCTTGAACTGGAACTCGACCGTGGCACCGAAGGCCGCGCTGGTGTGTTCGGCAATCGCCTGCATGCGCTGCTCGATCATGTCGAGCACCTCGAACGTGAAGGTGCGCACCGTGCCCTGGATCTCGCAGCTGTCGGGCACCACGTTGGTGGCCTCGCCGGTGTGGATCATGGTGACCGAGATCACGCCGGCGTCCACCGGCTTCTTGTTGCGCGAGATGATGGTCTGGAAGGCCATCACCATCTGGCAGGCCACCGGCACCGGGTCGATGCCGTTGTGCGGCAGCGCGGCGTGCGCGCCCTTGCCACGGATGACGATGTGGAACTCGTTGCTCGACGCCATCACCGGCCCGGCGCTGGCGGCGAAGGTGCCCACCGGCATGCCCGGCCAGTTGTGCATGCCGAACACGGCCTCGACCGGAAACTGCTCGAACAGGCCGTCCTTGATCATCTCGCGCGCACCGCCACCGCCCTCTTCGGCCGGCTGGAAGATCAGGTAGACCGTGCCGTCGAAGTTCCGGTGTTTCGCGAAGTGCTGCGCCGCGGCCAACAACATGGCGGTGTGGCCGTCGTGGCCGCAGGCGTGCATCTTGCCGGCGTGCTGGCTCTTGTGGGCAAAGTGGTTGTGCTCCTGCATGGGCAAGGCGTCCATGTCGGCGCGCAGGCCGATGGCCCGACCACAGGCCCCGCCGTCGCGGCCGTGCACGATGCCCACCACACCGGTGGTGCCCATGCCCCGGTGCACCGGGATGCCCCACTCGGCGAGCTTGTGCGCCACCACGTCGGCGGTACGCACCTCTTCAAAACAGAGCTCGGGGTGGGCGTGGATGTCGCGGCGCACGGCCGCGATGCTGGCCGCCTGCGTCAGGATGGAATCGATCAGTTGCATGAGAGCCTCCGGTTGCCCGGGGACGGGCACCCCGGGTCAAAGGCTCATGGTAACCAAGACCTGTCGCGCCCGAGCGCGACACCGCCCATCCGGCCCGCCGCCGGGCCGGGGCTTCAGCGCCGGATGCGCCCGTCCTCGGTCAACAGGGTGAGCTCCACGAAGCGCGAGCCGGTGTGCTTCTGTGGGCCGAAATCCACCGGGAAACCGCCCAGGTTGACCGCCTGCATGCCGTGGATGGCATCGATGAACGATTCCCGCGTGGCGCCGCGGCCGGCCCGCTTGAGCGCTTCAACAAACACCTTCGCCGCCACGTAACCCTCCATGCCCGAGTAGTTGGGCGCCTGGCCACGTTTGTCCTTGAGGTCGGCGAGGTACTCGCCCGAGAGCTGGGTGGCCGGCGAATAGGGAAAGGGCATCACCTGGCTCACCACCACCCCTTTCGCCACCGCCCCCAGCTCATCCATCAGGGCCTGGGTGCCGACGAAGGACACGTTGTAGAAATTGCCACCAAAGCCCTGCTGGCGGGCCAGCCGGATGAAGGTGGCACAGGCCTTGTAGGCGCCGATCTGCACGATCGCTTCGGGCTTGGCCGCCAGGATGTCTTTCAGCGCCGGCGCCACGTCGTTGGTGTTGCGTTCCACCGAACCGAGCGCCGCCGTCTCCAGGTTCATCGCTTTCAGCGCGCGCTGCACGCCTTCCAGGCCGGTCTTGCCGTAGGCGTCGTTCTGGTAGAACACCGCGAGCTTCTTGATGCCGGTGGACGTGACCTGCCGCACGATGGCCGCCGTTTCGTCAAAGTAGGAGGCCCGGACGTGGATCGCGTAGCGGTTGAAAGGCTCACGCAGCGCCTGGGCGCCGGTGAACGGGGCAAAAAACGGCGTCTTGGCTTCGGTGGCCAGCGGCAAGGCCGCCAGGCTGGTGGCCGTCCCGACATAACCGAACAAGGCGAACACACCGTCGGAGATGAACTGCTTGGTGTTGGCCGCACAGCGTTCGGGTTCGTAGCCATCGTCGAGGCGCTGCAGATCGATGCGCCGCCCGTTGACGCCACCCTTGGCATTGACCTGCTCGAAGTAAAGCTGGGCACCCAGGTGAAACTGCAGGCCCAGTTGGGTAGACGGCCCGGTGAATGGGGCCGACTGGCCGATCACGATGCGGTCGCCCCCGCCAGCGCTTTGGGCCTGAGCCATGGCGCTCCATCCCCCCAGAACAGACCCTCCCACCAACGAACCCACACTCGCAATCACCCGACGACGTTGCATACAGTTTCTCCTGATATGCTTTTTTGATGCATTCGGCACGCTCTCGCACTTCCCGTGTGAGCAGCTGTCACCACTGGCTTTGAGCGTACTACAGCCCCTTTCCCCTGCCTACACTTTCGGCGGTACCAAATGTCCCAAGTTATGCAAGAACGCACGGTGCGCGGCGCCTGCCCTCACGACTGTCCCGACACCTGCTCGTTGATCACCACCGTGATCGACACCAAGGCGGTGCGCGTGGCCGGCAACCCGGCCCACAGGCACACCGACGGTGCGCTGTGCACCAAAGTCTCGCGCTACACCGAACGGACCTACCACCCCGAGCGCATCCTCCATCCGCTACGGCGCGTCGGACCCAAAGGCAGCGGCCAGTTCGAGCCGGTGGGCTGGGACGAGGCGCTGGACGACATCGCCGCTCGCCTGAAAGACGTCGCCGCGCGCGACCCACAGGCCATCCAGCCCTACAGCTACGCCGGCACCATGGGCCTGGTGCAGGGCGAGGGCATGGCAGCGCGTTTCTTCAACCGCCTCGGCGCCGCCCACCTGGACCGCACCATCTGCGCAGCCGCGGGCGGCGAAGCGCTGGTGCAGACACTGGGCGGCAAGCTGGGCATGAAGGTCGAGTGCTTCGCCGAGGCGAAGCTGATCGTGATCTGGGGCAGCAACTCCATCGCGAGCAACCTGCACTTCTGGCGCCTCGCGCAACAGGCCAAGCGCGACGGCGCGCGGCTGGTGTGCATCGACCCGCGCCGCAGCGAGACGGCGGACAAGTGCCACGAACACATCGCTCTGCGCCCCGGCACCGACGCCGCGCTGGCGCTGGCGCTGATGCACCAGCTGATCACCCACGACTGGCTGGACCACGATTACATCGCGCAGCACACGCTGGGCTGGGAAGCGCTGCGCGAACGTGCCTTGCAGTGGCCGCCCGAGCGTGCGGCCGAGGTCTGTGGTGTGCCGGTGCAGCAGATTGTTGACCTCGCGCGCGCCTACGGCACGACGAAGCCCGCCGCGATCCGGCTCAACTACGGCATGCAGCGCGTGCGCGGTGGCGGCAACGCGGTGCGGGCGGTGGCCTGCCTGCCGGCGCTGGTGGGCGCGTGGCGGCACCGCGCGGGCGGCCTGCTGCTCTCGGCCTCGGGCCACTTCCCGGTCCGCCGCGCCGCGCTGCAACGGCCCGACCTGCTGACCGGTCGCACGCCACGCACCATCAACATGGTGACGATCGGCGACGACCTGCTGCGCGAGGCCTCGCCGGATTTTGGTCCGAAGATCGAGGCACTCATCGTCTACAACAGCAACCCGGTGGCGGTGGCGCCCGAGTCGGGCCGGGTGGTGAAAGGCTTTGAGCGCGAGGACCTGTTCACCGTGGTGCTCGAACACTTCCAGACCGACACCGCCGACTACGCCGACTACATCCTGCCCGCCACCACGCAGCTGGAGCACTGGGACATCCACACCAGCTACGGCCACACCGACGTGCTGCTCAACCAGCCGGCCATCGCGCCGCTGGGGCAGTCGCGCAGCAACACCGACATCTTCCGCGCGCTCGCCGCACGCATGGGTTTCGATGAGCCCTGCTTCGCCGACGACGATGAAACGCTGTGCCGCACAGCCTTCGGGACATCGATCGATTTCGATCAACTGCTCGCCCAGGGTTTCGCCACCCTGCCGCTGCCTGAGGCGCCCTTCGCGCAAGGCGGCTTCCCTACCGCCTCGGGTCGCTGCGAGTTCTTCAGCGCCGCACTCGCCGCGCAGGGACAGGACGGCCTGCCCGACCACCTGCCCAACTTCGAGACGGCAGGCAGCGACCCGCGCCACCCGCTGGCCATGATCTCGCCACCGGCCCGCAACTTCCTCAACTCCAGCTTCGTCAACGTGAAGAGCCTGCGCGACATCGAAGGCGAGCCTTTGCTGGAAATGCACGCCGAGGACGCCGAGGCGCGTGGCATCCAGAGCGGCGACACGGTGCGGGTCTTCAACGGCCGGGGCGAATACCGCTGCAAGGCCAAGGTGTCGGCGCGGGCGCGACCTGGCGTGGTCAACGGCCTGGGCATCTGGTGGCGCAAGCTGGGGCTGGACGGCACCAACGTCAACCAGCTCACCAGCCAGAAGCTGACCGACATGGGACGGGGGCCGGTGTTCTATGACTGTCTGGTTGAGGTGGAAAAACAATGATCCCCCCTGCGCCGCTGCGCGGCGTCCCCCCAGGGGGACCACGCCCTCGGACCGGCGAAGCCGGATCTTCGGCGTGTGCTGGCAGGGCTGCCCTTCTTGGGCTGAGGGGATGGTTTCTTTGCGGTGCCGTCTCGCGGTTGCCTCATGTGGCGGGGCCACGGCGATTGCTGGCGCAGCTCCTTGTTGCCAGTCTCGTCGGCGGCTGCGCTGCTACAGACGCTGGTCCCAGCTACTACTGGCAGTCGGTCACCGGCCACCTGAAGCTGATGCACGCGGCGCGCCCGGTGCAGGACTGGCTCGACGACCCGGCCACGCCGCCGGTCCTGCAGCAAAAACTGGTGCTGGCCCAGCGCATGCGCCGTTTCGCCGTGACCGAACTGGGCTTGCCGGACAACGCGAGCTACCGGCGTTATGCCGACCTCCAGCGCCGCGCTGCCGTCTACAACGTGGTGGCCGCGCCGGAGCTGTCGCTCAAGCTGCACAACTGGTGCTTTCCGGTGGCGGGTTGTGTGGGCTATCGCGGCTACTTCGACGAGGCCGAAGCCAAGGCGTTCGCGGCGGCCCTGTCGTCGAACATGGACGTGGCGGTCTACCCGGTGCCGGCGTATTCGACCCTGGGCTGGATGAACTGGGCCGGCGGCGATCCGCTGCTCAACACCTTCATCGGCTACCCCGAGGGCGAACTGGCCCGGCTGCTGTTTCACGAGCTGGCGCACCAGGTCGTCTATGCCTCGGGCGACACGGTGTTCAACGAGTCCTTCGCCACGGCGGTCGAACGCATCGGCGGTGCCCGCTGGCTGGCCCAGGCCGACGAACCGGCACGCCAGGCCTACGCCGAATTCGACGGCCGCCGGCAGGCCTTTCGGGCGCACGCGCTGGCCACGCGCCAGCGGCTGCAGGCCGTGTACGACGACGTCAGCCTCGACGACGACACCAAACGGCAGCGCAAGGCCGCGGCCATGGACGACTTCCGCCGGCGCTACCAGGAGCTGAAGCAGGGCTGGGGGGGCTACAAAGGCTACGACGCCTGGGTGGCGCAAGCCAGCAACGCGACCTTTGGCGCGCAGGCCGCCTACGACCAGTGGGTGCCCGCTTTCGATGTGCTGTTCGAGCGCGAAGGCCGGGACTTTGCGCGGTTTTATGATGCGGTTCGCGCGCTCGCCGCCATGGGCGCCGACGATCGCCAGGCCGCATTGCAGGCGCTCGCGCCCGCCGCATCACCCCTTCCCACCCACTGAACAGGACAACCCATGGCCGACATCCACATTCAGCGCTCCCACCAACTGGGTCTGAGCGGCGCTCGCAAGGTGGCCTGGAAATGGGCCGAACACGCCGAGGCCGAGTTCGACATGGCCTGCGCCTACGAAGAGGGCGACGATTGCGACGAGGTGCAGTTCACCCGCTCGGGCGTGAAGGGCACGCTCAAGGTCTCGGCCGACCACTTCGAACTCGACGCCCAGCTCGGCTTCCTGCTGGGCGCGTTCAGGGACCGCATCGAAAGCGAAATCGTCAAGAACCTCGACGAGCTGCTGGCCGAGAAAAAGAAAAAGCCGGCGACCAAGAAGAAAGCCCCCTGAGGGGCAGGCAGAGATCTCCGCCTGCGCGAGATCCCCTGGCCGCAGAATGCGGTGGAACCGGCTTCGCCGGGCCGCCTGTATCGCCCCCTTGAAGGGGTCGCGCGCAGCGCGGCGAGGGAGTTCAGGCCAGCGACCCGATCAGGTCGATGTACTGCTGCTTCGCGGCGTCGGCCGCCGTGCCCTTGAGACCGTTCCACGCATCCCACTTGGCACGGCCGACCATGTCGCCGAAGCCCGGTTTTTTCTCGGTGTTGTCGCCGGTGGTGGCCTGCTTGTACAGGCCGTAGATCTTCAGCAGCGTGGCGTTGTCCGGGCGCTCGCTGAGGTTCTTGGAGTTGGCCACGGCGGCGTCGAAACGGGACTGCAGATCGGACATGTTGGGGCTCCTGTGGAAAGCATGGGGCGCCGGCGGAGGGCCGGGCTAAGGGCTGGCCCGGTATCTTACGTTTGGATCCACCGGCAAAATAGACGCCAGCACCCAACCACAGACCCCGCGCCATGACGCGGCGCAGCAGGAGACCCCATGGTTCAGCGCACTTCCCGGGCAACGCGTCCAGCCGCAGCCCCTCCCCGCCCACGCGCCGCCACGGCCTCGAACCTGGCGACCACGCTGGGGCTGGAAGGCGAGCGCATGAGCAAGGTGGACACCGCCTGGCTGCGCATGGACTCGGCCACCAACCTGATGATGATCGTGGGGGTCTGGATCCTGCGCCCGGGCATCACCCTGGAAGCGCTGACCGAACGCGTGAGCGAGCGCCTGCTGCCCTACCGCCGCTTCGTGCAGGTCGCGCGGCAGGACGCGGCCGGCGCCCACTGGATCGACGACGCCGACTTCGACATTCACCGCCACGTGGTGCGCCACGTGCTCACCCGGCAGCGCGGCCACAGCGAGCAGCAGGCCCTGCAGGCACGCGTGGGCACGCTGGCGATGGAGCCGCTGGACGCACAGCACCCACTGTGGCGCTTTGAGCTGGTCGAGCGCTACGACGGTGGCTCGGCGTTGGTGGCCCGCATCCACCATTGCATCGCCGACGGCATCGCGCTCATCGGCGTGATGATGAGCCTGGTCGATGGGGGCGCCTTGCCACCGAAGCGCAAAGCCAGAGAAACCAAAAGCGGGATGGACGCCGCCGAAGACTGGGTGGCCGACACCCTGATCCGCCCGTTCGGCGACCTGACCGCCCGGGCGCTGGAGGCCGCCGGCGGCGGCGCGGCCAAGTCGTTTGCCCTGCTGGCCTCGCCCCAGCAGGGGCTCAGCGACTCGCTGGGGCAGGCGGTGGAACTCGCCCGCATGGGCGGCCAGCTCGCGAGCGACCTTGCCGCGCTCGCCCTCATGCCCGACGACTCGCCCACCCGCCTCAAGGGCCAGCCCCAGGGCAGCAAACGCGTGGCCTGGGGCCAGCCGATTCCGCTCGACGAGGTGAAGGCCATCGGCAAGGCCTTGAACTGCTCGGTCAACGACGTGCTGCTCGGCTGCGTGGCCGGCGCCATCGGCGCCTACCTGAAGCAGCAGGGGGACGACCCGAAAGGCCAGGAGATCCGCGCCATGGTGCCGATCAACCTGCGGCCCATGGAAGACGCCTGGAAACTGGGCAACCGCTTCGGCCTGATCCCGCTGGTGCTGCCGATCGGCATGGACAACCCCATCGAGCGCGTGTACACGGTGCGCTCGCGCATGAACGCGCTCAAAGGCAGCCTGCAGCCGCTGCTGACCTTCGGCCTGCTGTCGGTAGCGGGACTGCTGATCAAACCCGCGCAGGACGCGATGCTGAGCCTGTTTGGCCGCAAGACGACGGCGGTGATGACCAACGTGCCGGGGCCGGCGACCAAGCTGAAGTTCTGCGGCGCCACGCTGGAACAGACCATGTTCTGGGTGCCGCAGACCGGCACCGTGGGCCTGGGCGTGTCGATCCTGAGCTACGGCGGCGGCGTGCAGTTCGGCGTGATTTCGGACAGCGCCCTCTGCCCCGACCCGCAGCAGATCATCGACGCCTTCGAACCCGAGTTCGCACAGCTGCTGGCGGTGACGCTGATGCTGCCGTGGGGGGTGGAGTAACCCCCCGTGCCGCCTGCGGCGCGGGGGGCTACCCCAGCCTTTGATGTGCGATTTCCAGCAGCCCGTCGAAGATCAGGCTGTCCACCAGTTCGCACGGCGTCGACATGCTCGGCGCCATCTTCCAGCCGGCCCCACCGGTCATGAAGACCACGGGCGCTTCGCCGCAGTGGTTCTGGAGGTTGTCCACCATGCGCTGCACAGCCCCTGCGATGGCAAAGGTGCCACCGCTGGTGAGCGCGTCGCTGGTGTTGGTGGGGAAGTCGCGCACCTCGCCGGTGGGCACGTGCAGGCCGGCGGTGCCCGACTCCAGCGCGCGCAACATGATGCCGTGGCCGGGCAGGATGATGCCGCCGAGAAAACGGCCCTCGGCGTCGATGGCCTCCACCGTCACCGCCGTGCCGACCATCACCACCACGCAAGGCCGTGGGCGCCCCTGCTGCAACAGCCGCTGGCGCGCACCGATCATGGCCACCCAGCGGTCGGACCCGAGCCGGGCCGGGTGATCGTAGCCATTGGTCAGTCCGGCCTCTGCGGCGCTGGAGACCACCCATTGCGGGGACACGTCCCACAGCTCCATTTGCTCGATCACGCGGCGCTTGACGGCGTCTCCGGCCACCACGCAACCCAGCACCCAGGTGGGGGCCGGCAGCACGCTCCAGTCGCCCTCGGCGAGCTTTTCGATGTTTTCCAGGAACTGCGCGCCATGCGCCAGCAACCGGCCCCCCACCCGGGGTGCGTCGTACAGCGCCCATTTCAATCGCGTGTTGCCTACGTCCAGGGCCAAGAATGTCATGGTCCGATTATGAACAAGGGCCAACACCGAATATGCGGCGGCGCAGCACGGACGCTGCCGGACAGCCCACGCAACCCCTGCAAGCGGAAGCGCTCATCCGGCGCGAGGTGAATGCCCCCAGGATGCGGTGGAACCGGCTCTGCCGGGCCACCTGCGTCGCCCCCTTGAGGGGGTCACGCGCAGCGTGGCGGGGGTGGGTCAAATCAAACCGATCCAGCAGGCCCGCTGCACCGCCGAGAGCTTGTTGTCGGTCTTGAGCTTGGCCATGGCGTTGGCCAGGTGGTAATTGACCGTGCGCTCGGAACAATCCATGCGCAGCGCCGTTTCGCGGGCGGTCAACCCTTCGAACGCGAGGTTCAGGCTCTCCTGCTCGCGCGGGCTCAGGGTCACGCGCTGCTCGGCGATCGCGCGCCGCAGCATCGGCCAGATGTTGAACGCCGACCAGGCCAGCGAGGCCGCTTCCGAGCGGTCCGCAAACGCCCGCGGGCTGAACATGAAGCACTCGAACGCCCGGCCCGCCGGCAGGCTGAACGCCACGCGCACCAGCGTCTGGTGGCCGTGCGCCAGCCACAGGCGGCGCCAGCGCCCGGCCTGTTCGGCGTAGGCCGATTTGGAAATGTCCTGCCAGGCCACCAGGGGCGCATCGCTGTCGCGCCAGCTGGCGCCAAAGTCGGGGCTCTCGGCCAGCGCCTGTGCCGGACCGAGCAGGCGCGGCGGGTGCACCGCCAGCACCTCGCGCTCATCGCGCCCGCCCAGCGGATTCGGACCGAGCACCAGGACCGCTTCCACGCCGTGGTCCTGCAGCGCACGAACCCAATCGGCCAGAATGGCGTCGACCCCCACGCTGTCAAAATTGACAGGCAAGGTCATGACCGGGGACGCCCCGCAAAAGGGACAATGCACCACTTCGTCCCAGAGGCTCTGGCGAAAGGTTTGAACCGTAGCTGAAAGGAATACATGTTGCCGCTGGACCGCCTGTGGGTTCACAACGCCAGTGCAAGGTTCTGGCGCTGGGTGGTGGACGAAGTCGTCCACGCTCCTCTGGAACCTATTTTGCACCCATCCACGGTGCGGACTCAGTGGCTGGGTCTGTTCACGTTCGGCGGCCATTTCCTGTTCGCGTGGCTGTGGGGGCGCTTGCTGCCGCAGCCCTACGAGGTTTTCAGCGTGCGTGTTGCACTGGCCGTCATGGGCCTGCTGCTGCTGCTCAAGCGGGTGAACCGCGACCTGACCGCCACCACGAGCATCTGGGTGTTCGGCCTGATCTTCTGGACACAATTGCCGCTGTACTTTGGCTGGATGTACCTGATGAACGAGGGCAACAAGGTCTGGCTGGCCAGCCTCTGCTCGATGCTCCTGATCTACTACCACATCACCGACTGGCGCCTGGCCACGCTGGGCTCGGTGACCGGGTTTGCCCTGGCGGCGGTGCTGTTTGAACTCACCCGGACCGACCAGGCGTGGCTGGGTCTGGACCTGGACAACCTCGCCGTGCTGTCTTTCGCCTGGGTCATGAGCATCATGCTGGGCATGTCGGGCGCCAACCTGCGCCGGGCGCGGCTCATCAACACACTGAGCACCATGGGCGTCATGGCGCACGAGTTGCGCACGCCGCTGGCGTCGGTGAACCTGATGGGCGACGTGCTGCGCGGTCTGGCCCAGGCCGACATGCCCGAGGGCAAACGCAAGAAGCTCGAAGACCTGTCGGTCCGTTTGCAGAGCATGGTGCGCAGCATGAACCGGCAGATCGACACCCAGATTTCCAATGCCCAGTTGCTGCGCCTGCCCCGCCCGACCACGCGAATCATGGGGTTTGAATTGGTTCAGGACGTGGTGACGCAGTACCCTTACCGCTCACCGGGGGAGCGCGAGTGCGTGACCCTGAACCTCAAGGAAGATTTTTGTTTCCTGGGCTCGCGGGCCCAGTTTGCCCAGGTGCTGGTGAATCTGATCAAAAATGCACTGCATTCACTGGCCTCGTCCAGCGAGGCATTGCAAACCGGCGCGCTGCACATCACGGTGGAGGTGTCCGGGGGCCGAGGACGTTTCACGGTGGCCGACAAAGGCATGGGCATTCCCCTGGCCAAACAGCAGCGGGTCTTCGAACCCTTCTTCTCGCTGCAAAACACCGTGGGCAACGGACTGGGCCTGACCTTTTGCAAGAACGTGGTGGAAGCCGCAGACGGGGTGCTGAGCCTGCACTCCGAACCACCGCATGGCGCCACCTTCACGATCGACCTGCCGATCCACCGCCCCACGTCCGCCGAACCGTCACCCGATACCGCTTGATCCATGGCCCTCAAACTTCCCCTGTACCACCGCTCGGGCTGCATCCTCTTTCTCGATGACGACATCGACTACCTGGAGATGCTCGGCATGGTCGTGCCGACCCACATGCAGGTGGAGCTGTACTCCCGCCCTGCGGCATTCCTGGCCCGCATGCGCGATGAACCCGCCAAGTGGGAAGCCGACGCGGCGCTGCATTTGCTGATGATCGAGCGCTGGCGCCAGGGACATCCGCTGCTGCCGCAGGTGATGAGCTACTGGGGCAACCACCCGGCGCGCTACCAGCTGGCGCACACCTGCGTGGTCGACTACGCCATGCCCGGAACCGACGGCCTCAAGGTGCTCAAGACCCTGCTGGACTGGCCGGGCTCGCGCATCCTGCTGACCGGTCAGGCCGACGAGCAGATCGCCATCCAGGCCTTCAACCAGGGTTTGATCGACCAGTTCATCCCGAAACAGACGGCCGACATCACCGGGCGCCTGCTGACCACCCTGGTCCGGCTGGCCCACGCGGCCCACCCCCGGCTCAACACGCTGTGGCGCACCGCGCTGCAACCGGCGCAACAGTCGCTGCTGCAGGTGCCTTCACTGGCCGAGGCGCTGCAGGCCTATGCACTGAAGCACTGGATCGAGTACGTGGTGCTGGGTGAGCCGTTTGGCATGTTCGGGCTGGACGCGGCGGGTCGCTGCCACTGGCTGCAGCTCGAACCCGCCGCCGGTCTCAACGACGTCGCCGAGCTGGCCCGCTCGGCGGGGCTGGGGTCCGACACCGTGCGCGCCATTCAAAGCGGCGCCCTCCTGCCCGCGGTTGAGCTGCACCAGCAGCTGGGCCTGCGCGGTCCGATCCGCACCGCCCCCGCCTTTCCCATCGGCAACGAGAGCCTGCTGAGCGGCGCGGTGTTCAGCCTGGACGATGCCGACACACCGCACCCGGTGTACCCGTACCACAACTTCCTGGACGTGCAGGGCTCCCGCGCGATTCACGACAGCTGAGTCGCGCCCCGGTTCCGGCGCGCCACGGGCCAGTCCCAGGGCTTCACCAGCGCCGCCACTTCCTGCGCGGCCGCCTCGACGTGGCTCAACTCGGCCTCGGTCAGCGCGGCGTGCAGGGTCATCCTGGCCAGCGACCGGTTGCGGCTGGTCGCGGGCGCGCCAAAAAACGCGGTGTGCACACCCCGGGCATCCAGTTCGTCGCGCAGGCGGATGGTGGCCGGTTCGAGCCCGGCCTCCAGCGCAATGATCTGTTCGGTCCCCTGATGGATCGGGTAGCCCATGTCGGTGAGCGACTGGCGCATGCGGCGGGTGTGCCGCTGCAGCGTGGCCCGCGCGGCATCGGCCTGCTGCAGCACGTCCACGGTCGCGCCGAGACCGACCGCCTCGTGCGGCAGCACACAGGAGCTGAAGATGTTGGGAAAGCTCGACGTGAGGATGTGGTACCGCAGCTTCGCGGGGGCGCTGAAGAAGCCCGCACGGCCGGCCAGTGCCTTGGCCAGGCTGGCCGAGATGAAGTGCACGCGATCGGTCACGCCCAGCTGCGCGCACAAACCCGCGCCGCGCGGACCGTGTGTGCCCAGCGAATGCGATTCGTCGACCAGGATCATGGAACCGTGCCGCTCGACCACCTCCAGGATCTCCTCCAGGGGACACAGGGCGCCCGTGGTGCTGTAGACCGAGTCCACCGCCACCAGGCCCGGCCCCGCGCGCGACATGAGCTTGTCCAGGTGCTGCGGGTCGTTGTGGCGGAACACGTGCGCCGGGGCGCGGGCCGCGTGCGCCCCCTCCCACAGCGAGGCGTGGGCCTGTCCGTCCAGGTACACCGGCGTGTCCTGGTTCGCGACCGACTGGATCAGACCGACATTGGCCGCGTAACCCGATTGACAGACGAATCCGTCGTCCATGCCCACCCAGTCGGCCAGCTTCAGCTCCAGGTTGCGGGTCGGGTGCTCATCGTGCATGAACACGCCCGATTGCACCGCGAAATTGCCGCAGCGGGTCAGGGCCTCGACCTGCGCGCGAACAATGTCCGGGTGACCCGAGACGGCCAGGTAGTCGTTGCCGTCCAACCGCACCGAATTGGGCCCGGGCCGCGCGCCTTGGACGGCGAAACGTCCGCTCCAGAGACCGTTCCAGCGCGGCGCAAAGTCCCGCTCCACGCGGGCCTCCAGTGCCGCACTCAAACGGGGTGCCGAACGGGGTGTTGAACGGGCGGTGGTTTCGAGCAGTTCCATGGGATTCTCCTGAGTAAAGAAGAACCCATTGAAAAAAGAAACAAAATGAAACCCCCGCACCACCTGTCAAGGTTGACAGGGGTTGTTACGCTTTCTTCTCAAGTTTGGGGCTGTTCATCCGATAAGCGGCGCCGTTGCCCTCCCGCCGAGGCCAGAAACCGCCGGGTCGCCTCGCCATCCGGGACCGCGCACCGGCTCAATTCTGGCGCCAGGGCAAACCGTGGTGGCGCCAGCCGCCCTTTCGCCCCCGCTGAGCCTGGGCGTCCGGATCGCCCTCGAAACCTTCCAGGATGTTGTAGGCCTCCAGGCCAAGCTCGGTGGCCCGCTTGGCGGCGGCGATGGAGCGCACGCCGCTGCGGCACAACAGCACCAGCGGCTTCCCGCCGACCGCGGCCTGCCGCACGGCGTCGTCGAACTGCGGGTTCATGGCCATGCCCGGCCACTGCTTCCAGGCCACCGGCACGGCGCCCGGCACAAAACCCACCCATTCACGCTCGGCATCGGTGCGCACGTCCACCAGCACCGCCCGGCCCGCCTGCGCCCACTGCCAGGCCAGCTGCGGCGACACATCGCCGGCGTAGCCGCTCTGGGTGGGTCGCGGCTGCATGAGCAGCGCACCGTCCATGTCGTGGCGGATGCCGGAGGTGAGGTTGGCCGGCACGGCCTCGTCGATGCGCCTGGGCTTGGGCAGGTTCAGGGCGTCCATGAGGGCCACGAACTCGGCCTCGCTCTTGCCCGCCACCCGCGGATTGCCGGCCTTCTCCTGACCGATGGTCGAGTGGCTGCGGCCCTGGTAGTCGTGACCCGGCCAGACGGTGGTCGTGTCGGGCAGCGCAAACAGCACCTGCGTGAGACTGCGGTAAAGGTCGGCGGCGTTGCCGGACTGGAAGTCGGTGCGGCCGCACCCGTTGATGAGCAGCGTGTCGCCGGTGAACACGTGCTCACGCCACACGAAGCTCATGCTGCCGGCGGTGTGTCCCGGCGTGTGCAGGGCGCTCAGCGTCTCGCCACCGAACGACAGGGTGTCGGCGTGCCGCAGTTGCACCCCCGCCGTGCCGATGCCGCAACCGACCGGCGCGGCGGTCCTGGCGCCGGTCAGCTCGGCGAGCTTGCCGGCGCTGGTGATGTGGTCGGCGTGGGCATGGGTCTCCACCGTCCACACGAGCTTCAGGCCGTACTCGCGCAGCGTCGCCAGGTCGCGTTCGATCTGCTCGTCCACCGGATCGATGATCAGCGCGTCGCGGGTGGACTGGTCGAACAGCACATAGGTGAAAGTGCTGGAGTCGGGGTCGAACAACTGGAGGGGCTTCATGGCGGGTCGGCTTCCCAAAATGGTGTGTCAGGCAAAACGCGACAGCATATCGGCCACATCGTCGGGCGGCACGTCACCTTGTGCGATCACGCAACCCACCATGGCGAAAAACGTCTTGTCGAGGGCCTTGCGCGCCGCCGCCATCTGCTGCGCCACGGTCTCGCAGTCCGCGTCGCTTTCGATGAGCTTCTGGATGCCGCGCAACTGGCCCTCCACCCGCTTGAGGCGCAGCACGAGCGCGCGTTGGCGTTCGGGGTCGTGGACGGTGGTCATGGGCACTCCTGTGTGCATGGGGACAAGTCCGGGGCGGCATCACGCCATACCCTGACAGGTATTGTAGGGAAGCGCACGCCGGTGTCCGGCGGGCCCCGCAAATCACCCTCTTTTTTTCACCTTTCCTGCGCCTTTTTGAAAGACCCTGTTGGCCTCGCATCTTGCAGTCCCAGACACGACAGTGGTTGGTGAAAACCCCTGTCCGCACGGCGACACATGCCGCGCATGATGAAACGCTCTTTCACCTCCTTGGAGACTCCCTCGATGAGTGACAAAAAAGCCGCCCCTTCACGCCGCAACATCATCAAGGGCGCAGCCGTCGCGGCAGGCGCGATGTCGGCGCCGATGATCGCCACCGCACAGACCACCAGCCTGCGGTTCCAGAGCACCTGGCCGTCGAAAGACATCTTCCACGAGTACGCCTCCGATTTCGCCAAGAAGGTCAACGACATGGCCGGTGGCAAGCTGAAGATCGAGGTGCTGCCGGCGGGCGCCGTGGTGCCCGCGTTCCAGTTGCTCGAAGCGGTGGCCAAGGGCACGCTGGACGGCGGCCACGGCGTGGTGGCCTACCACTACGGCAAGAACTCGGCGCTGGCCCTGTGGGGCTCCGGCCCGTCCTTCGGCATGGACCCCAACATGCTGCTGGCCTGGCACAACTACGGCGGCGGCAAGGACCTGCTGGCCGAGATCTACAAAAGCCTGAACCTGGACGTCACCTCCTACCTGTACGGCCCCATGCCGACCCAGCCCTTCGGCTGGTTCAAGAAACCGATCGCCAAGGCCGAGGACCTGAAGGGCGTCAAGTTCCGCACCGTGGGCCTGGCGGTGGACATGTACACCGACATGGGCGCTGCGGTGAACCCGCTGCCCGGTGGCGAGATCGTGCCCGCGCTGGACCGCGGCCTGATCGACGCGGCCGAGTTCAACAACGCGACGAGCGACCGCCTGCTGGGCTTCCCCGACGTGGTGAAGAACTGCATGCTGCAGAGCTTCCACCAGAGCGGTGAACAGTTCGAGATCCTGTTCAACACGGGCAAGCTCAAGGCGCTGCCCACCGAGCTCAAGGCCATCATCGACTACGGTGTTCAGGCCGCCAGCGCCGACATGAGCTGGAAGGCCATTCAGCGCAACTCCGAGGACTACATCGACCTGAAGAAGAAGGGCATCAAGTTCTACAAGACGCCCGACACCATCCTGCGCGCGCAGCTCGCGGCCTGGGACAAGATCATGGCCAAGAAGGGTGGCGAGAACCCCCTGTTCAAGAAGGTGCTGGACAGCCAGCGCGTCTTTGCGCAGCGGGCCGGTCAGTGGCAGAACGACTACATGGTCGACTTCAAGATGGCCTACAACCACTACTTCGGCAAGGGCGCGAAGAAGGGCTGATCCCTGGCTGTCCAACAGGGGCGCCACCGGCGCCCCTTTCTGTTTGAGTCGGAGACACGATGCAACAATTTCTCTGGACGGTGGACCGTCTCTCGACCGGGTTCGGCAAGCTCTGCGCCTGGTCGGTGGTGGCCCTCACCCTGCTGATCAGCTGGGAGGTGTTTTCGCGCTACGTGCTCAACCAGCCGCACGCCTGGGTGCTGGACGCACAGATCATGATGTACGGCCTGCTCTTCATGTCGGCGGGCGCCTACACCCTGGCGAAAAACGGCCACGTGCGCGGCGACGTGCTCTACGGCTTCTTCAAGCCGCGCACGCAGGCCAGCGTGGACCTCACGCTGTACATCGTGTTCTTCCTGCCCGGCATCGTGGCGCTCACCTGGGCCGGCTGGACCTTTGCCAACGACTCGCTGGCGATCCGGGAACAGACCTTCAACGCCGACCCGCTGCCGGTCTACCCGTTCAAGTTCGTGGTGCCCATCGCGGGCGCCATGCTGCTGCTGCAGGGCCTGGTGGAGATCGTGCGCTGCGTGATCTGCCTGAAGACCGGTGAATGGCCGACCCGCGAAGACGACGTGGAAGAGGTCGATGTCGACAAGCTGAAAGAGATGGTCCACGTGAAGGACAGCGACATCGAGAGCCTGGACCAGCTGGTGCAGCAGAAGGGCGGCCAGCCATGACCATCCGCAAGGAACTCTGGTTCGGCTTCGGTCTGATGGCGCTCATCCTCGTGGCCGTGCTGGCCATGGTGATCAGCGTGCCGACCATGACCAACGGCCACTACGGCCTGCTCATGCTCTCGCTGGTGGTCGTGGCGATCATGCTGGGCTTTCCGACCGCGTTCACGCTCATGGGCATGGGCATGCTGTTTGCGTTCTTCGCCTACCACTCGGGCGACCAGACCTCCGCCGGCGCGATCCGGCAGACGCTGGACCTGATGGTGCAGCGCGCGTTTTCGGTGATGAGCAACGACGTGCTGATCTCGATCCCGCTGTTCGTGTTCATGGGCTATCTCGTGGAACGCGCCAATCTGATCGACAAGCTGTTCCGCAGCCTGCACCTGGCCCTGGCCCGTGTGCCGGGCTCGCTGGGTGTGGCCACGCTGGTGACTTGCGCGGTGTTCGCCACCGCCACCGGCATCGTGGGTGCGGTCGTCACGCTCATGGGTTTGCTGGCCCTGCCGCAGATGCTGCGCGCCGGCTACGACGTGCGCCTGTCGGCCGGTGTCATCACCGCTGGTGGCTGCCTGGGCATCCTGATCCCGCCCTCGGTGCTGTTGATCGTGTACGGCGCCACCGCCGGCGTGTCGGTGGTGCAGCTGTATGCAGGTGCCTTCTTCCCCGGCATCATGCTGGCCGGTCTGTACATCCTGTACGTGATCATCATGGCCAAGATCAAGCCGGCTTGGGCGCCGCCGCTCACCGCAGCGCAGCGCTTCGTGCCGCTGCCGGCGCCGCTGACGGCCATCGGTGCCACCGGCGACGGCTGGGCCGTGTCCAACCTGATCAAGGCACTCAAAGGCCGGCGCAACCAGGACGTGTCCGCCAAGTACCTGCTGGGCCAGTTGGGCATCGCACTGCTGCCAGCGATCCTGTTCGCCGCCGTGGCCTTCGCCAGTTACCAGAGCGCCACCACCGTGGTGCCGGTGGAAACCTACGAAGAGCTGCAGCCCATGGGCGCTGGCGCCAACGTGGACGAGAACACCAGCGAAGGTGGTCTGGCCGAACCCGAAGCCGAAGAAGGCGGTCTGGCTGAACCCCCATCCGACGACGCGGTGGCCGAGCCACCGGGTGCACAGGAAGGCGCCGTGGCCGAACCACCCGGTGCCGAGAAAGAGGCTCCTGCGGCTGGCGCGGCACCCGATGCCGTGGCCGAGCCGGCTGCTGCTGCAGCTCCCGCAGGTGAGGCCGCAGAGCCTGCTGCCACCACCAAGCCAGCCTCCATGAGCTTCTGGATCGGCCTGGCCGTGGGTCTGCTGGCCATGGTGATCTTCTACGCCATCCTGAGCTTCACGCGGTTGGAAGTCTTCAAGATGCTGCTCTCCAGCTTCTTCCCGCTGCTGGTGCTCATCCTGTCGGTGCTGGGTTCGATCGTCTTCGGTCTGGCCACGCCCACGGAAGCGGCAGCGGTGGGCGCCTTCGGCGGCTTCCTGCTGGCGGCGGCCTACCGACAGCTCACCTTCAGTGTGGTCAAGGAAAGCGTGTTCCTCACGGCCAAGACCAGCGCCATGGTGTGCTGGCTGTTTGTGGGCTCGGCCATTTTCTCGGCGGCCTTCGCGCTGCTGGGCGGGCAGGAACTGGTCGAGACCTGGGTGCTGAGCATGAACCTGTCCAAGACCGAGTTCCTGATCTTGTCGCAGGTGCTGATCTTCATCCTGGGCTGGCCGCTGGAGTGGACCGAGATCATCGTGATCTTCATGCCCATCTTCATCCCGCTGCTGGACAACTTTGGTGTGGACCCGCTGTTCTTCGGCCTGCTGGTGGCGCTGAACCTGCAAACCGCCTTCCTGAGCCCGCCCGTGGCCATGGCGGCCTTCTACCTCAAGGGCGTGTCGCCCAAGCACGTGACGCTGAACCAGATCTTTGTCGGCATGCTGCCTTTCATGGGCATCCAGATCCTGGCCATCGTCCTGCTCTACCAGTTCCCGGCCATCGGCATGTGGCTGCCACAGGTGCTCTACCGCTGATCCAGCGGGCAGCAACCATGCAGAACCAGGGGCGCGCAAGCGCCCCTTTTTTTGCCGATACGCGGTAACATTACGTTTACGTAAACGTCAACCAAACGGGCCCGCAAGAAAGTGCCCGTGCACCGAACGGAACCCCCATGCCCAGCACGACCGACGCCGCCCTGCCCTTCCCCGCCCGTGCCATCCTGGCCGGCAAAGGCAGTCCCTGGCAGGACTGGCAGGTGAGCCCCGGCAACGGCAGCAAGAAGGCCAAGGGCGTCTCACTCAAGTCGTTCAAACCCGACGCCAAGCCGTTTTCCAGCGGCAGCAAGTCTGCTGACCAGGCGGCCCTGGCCATCCTGGCCGAAGAGCTCGACGCGCTGCAGAACCTCTTCCATGCCGACGGCCGCTACAAGCTGCTGGTGATGCTGCAGGGCACCGACACCTCGGGCAAGGACGGCACGGTGCGTGGCGTGTTCGCGCGCACCAGCCCGCTGGGCGTGCACACCGTCGGCTGGAAAGCGCCCACCGAGGCCGAGCGCGACCACGACTACCTCTGGCGCATCCACCAGAAAGTCCCGGGCGCCGGCGAGATGATGATCTTCAACCGCAGCCATTACGAAGACGTGCTGGTGCCTGCGGTCAATGGCTGGATCACGCCGCAGCAGACGCTGCAACGCTACGAACACATCAAGGATTTCGAGCGCCTGCTGGCCGAGACCGGCACGGTGATCCTCAAGTTCATGCTGCACATCGGCAAGGACGAGCAACGCGAGCGCCTGCAGGAGCGGGTGGACGATCCCGAAAAACACTGGAAATTCAGCCTGAGCGACCTCGACGTGCGCAAGCAATGGGATGACTACCAGAGCACCTACGAAGCCTTCCTCAACGCCACGAGCACCCCCTGGGCACCCTGGACCGTGGTGCCGGCCGACTCCAAGACACACCGCAACCTGATGATCGCCACCATCGTGCGCGACACGCTCAAGGCGCTGGACTTGCGCTTTCCGCCCGAAGACCCGAAGCTGTCCGGCCTGAAGATCGCCTGACGCCTGCCACCCCTTTTCCGCTACCGACCCAGAGACACACCATGAGCAACCTTGCCGCCGAATACCAGGCCCTGGCCAACTACCGCCCCACGCACAAGGTGCGCTTCGTCACCGCTGCGAGCCTGTTCGACGGGCACGACGCGGCCATCAACATCATGCGGCGCATCCTGCAGGGCATGGGCGCCGAGGTGATCCACCTGGGCCACAACCGCTCGGTGGACGACGTGGTCACGGCCGCGCTGCAGGAAGACGTGCAGGGCATCGCGATCAGTTCCTACCAGGGCGGCCACGTCGAGTACTTCAAGTACATGGTGGACCTGCTGCGCGCGCGCGGCGGTGAGCACATCCAGGTGTTCGGCGGCGGCGGCGGCGTGATCGTGCCGGCCGAGATCCGCGAGCTGCACAGCTACGGCGTGGGCCGCATCTACAGCCCCGAAGATGGCCAGAAGATGGGCCTGCAGGGGATGATCGGCGAGATGGTGATGCGCTGCGACCGCGACATCAGCGCGTACGCCCCCAAGGCCATCGAAGCGATCCAGGGCCACAACGAACTGAACTGGCGCGCGCTGGCGCAGCTGATCACGGCCATCGAGAACAGCCAAGCCGAAGCATCGGTGCTCGACGCGGTGCGCCTGGCCGCCGCAGGCATCAAGACGCCCGTGCTCGGCATCACCGGCACCGGCGGCGCCGGCAAGTCCAGCCTCACCGACGAACTGATCCGCCGCATCCGCCTGGACCAGGACGACGCGTTGCGCGTGGCCGTGATCAGCATCGACCCCTCGCGCCGCAAGAGCGGCGGCGCCCTGCTCGGCGACCGCATCCGCATGAACGCGATCACGCCATGGCAGAACGGCCAGCGCGTCTACATGCGCAGCCTGGCCACGCGCGACACCAGCAGCGAGATCAGCGCCGCCCTGCCCGACGTGGTGGCGGCCTGCAAGGTGGCGGGCTTCGACCTCATCGTGGTCGAGACCTCGGGCATCGGCCAGGGTGACGCGGCGATCGTGCCGCACGTGGACATCCCGATGTACGTGATGACACCCGAGTTCGGTGCCGCCAGCCAGCTGGAAAAAATCGACATGCTGGACTTCGCCGAGTTCGTGGCGATCAACAAGTTCGACCGCAAGGGCGCGGCCGACGCGCTGCGCGACGTGGCCAAGCAGGTGCAGCGCAACCGCGAGGCCTTCACCGTCATGCCCGACCAGATGCCGGTCTTCGGCACCATGGCCGCGCGCTTCAACGACGACGGCGTGACCGCGCTCTACCAGGCCATCAAGGCGCGCCTGATCGAACTCGGCTTGAAGCTCACCGACGGCCACCTGCCGCGGGTGAACGTGCGCCACAGCACCAACCAGACGCCCATCGTGCCGCCCGCGCGCACCCGCTACCTCGCCGAGATTTCGGACACCGTGCGCGGCTACAAGAAGAAGGCGCGCGAGCAGGCGAAGCTGGCGCGCGAGATCCAGCAACTGCGCGCCGCCGCCGACATGCTGGCGGTGGACAAGCCCAACCGGCCCAAGGCGTCCGAGGCCGCCATCGACCTGGCACAAACGCGTGAACTGTCGCAAGACGCAGCCGCGCGCAAGCTGCTCGTGCAATGGCCCGACATGCAGAAGGCCTACGCGGGCGACGAGTACGTGGTGAAGATCCGTGACAAGGAAATCCGCACGGCACTGACCACGAAATCGCTGTCCGGCACCACCATCCGCAAGGTCGCGCTGCCGCAGTACGAGGACCACGGCGAGATCCTCAAGTGGCTGATGCTGGACAACGTGCCGGGCAGCTTCCCCTACACCTCGGGCACCTTCGCCTTCAAGCGCGAGGGTGAGGACCCGACCCGCATGTTCGCTGGCGAAGGCGATCCGTTTCGCACCAACCGCCGCTTCAAGCTGGTGAGCGAAGGCCTGCCGGCCAAGCGCCTGTCCACCGCTTTCGACTCGGTCACGCTCTACGGCAATGACCCCGACCTGCGGCCGGACATCTACGGCAAGGTGGGCAACAGCGGTGTGAACGTGGCCACGCTGGACGACATGAAGGTGCTGTACGGCGGCTTCGACCTGTGCCACCCGACCACCTCGGTGTCGATGACCATCAATGGCCCGGCGCCGTCCATCCTGGCGATGTTCATGAACACCGCCATCGACCAGAACCTGGACAAGTTCAAGGCGGAGAACGGCCGCGAGCCCACCGACACCGAGGCCGCCAAGATCCGCGAGTGGGTGCTGGCCAATGTGCGCGGCACGGTGCAGGCCGACATCCTGAAAGAAGACCAGGGTCAGAACACCTGCATCTTCTCGACCGAGTTCTCGCTCAAGGTGATGGGCGACATCGCCGAGTACTTCGTGCACCACGACGTGCGCAACTTCTACTCGGTCTCGATCTCGGGGTACCACATCGCCGAAGCCGGCGCGAACCCGATCAGCCAGCTCGCCTTCACCCTGTCCAATGGCTTCACGTTTGTGGAGGCGTACCTGGCGCGCGGCATGCACATCGACGATTTCGCGCCCAACCTGAGCTTCTTCTTCAGCAACGGCATGGACCCGGAATACACCGTGCTCGGCCGCGTGGCGCGCCGCATCTGGGCGGTGGCGATGAAGGAAAAATACGGCGCCAACGAACGCAGCCAGAAGCTCAAGTACCACATCCAGACCAGCGGCCGCAGCCTGCACGCGCAGGAGATCCAGTTCAACGACATCCGCACCACGCTGCAGGCGCTGATCGCGATCTACGACAACTGCAACACGCTGCACACCAACGCCTTCGACGAAGCCATCACCACGCCGACCGAAGAGTCGGTGCGCCGCGCGATGGCGATCCAGCTCATCATCAACCGCGAGTGGGGCCTGGCGAAGAACGAGAACCCCAACCAGGGCGCTTTCATCATCGACGAGCTGACCGAGCTGGTCGAAGAAATGGTGCTGAGCGAGTTCGAGAAGATCGCCGAACGCGGCGGCGTGCTGGGCGCGATGGAGACCGGCTACCAGCGCTCCAAGATCCAGGAAGAGAGCATGCACTACGAGATGCTCAAGCACACCGGCGAGTACCCCATCATCGGCGTCAACACCTTCCGCAACCCGCACGGCGACCAGACGCCCGAGACCATCGAACTGGCGCGTTCGACCGAGGAAGAAAAGCAGAGCCAGCTGCAGCGCCTGGCCGACTTCCACACCCGCCACGCGAACGAGGCGCCCGCCCTGCTGGCGCGACTGAAGCTGGCCGTGATTCAGAACAAGAACGTGTTCGAGGTGCTGATGGACGCGGTGCGCTGCTGCTCGCTGGGCCAGATCACCTCGGCCCTGTTCGAGGTGGGCGGCCAGTACCGGCGCAACATGTGAACCCTTCGGGGGGCGCGGCGGTCGCGGGCATCTGGCCTGCTTTTGCAGGCCAGATTTCCCACTGAAACCGGCGGCGCATTGCTAGACTTGATCGCGGCCCCACGTGGGGTCACGCACCGAAGCCCACCCCCCGACCCATGGCCTCACACACCGCGCCGTCCGAGCCTTGCCCCCCGGCGCCCCCGGCATCCGCTGCCATGCGGCCCCGGTCCGGCGCCAGGCCCTGGGGGCTCGTGGCACTGGCGCTGGTGTCCATCGGGCTGCTGCTGTCGCTTTCTGCGGTCCTGCTGGCCGCTCAGCGCGATGCCACCCTGGACCTGGCCAAGGCCCGGGCGCAGCGCGAGGTCAAGCGCCTCGCGGCCGAACTCGACCAGTCGCTGCGGCTGGGTCGCGCCAGCATCGAGGTGGCCAGCCAGTCGCCGCAACTGCAGGCCACCCACCTGCTGGGCGACCACCAACCGTTGGTCGAGGCGCTGAGCCTGCCGTTCGAACTCAGCCTGCTGGACCCGGGGTCGCGGCCCGGCCCACCGCTGCCGGAACGGACCTGGGTACCGGAACGAGCCCGCCAGCAGGCCGACCGCTGGGTACTGCCGTTCCTCTGGCAACAGCCGGGCGCGGGCGCTCCCCAGACCCACGAGCTGTTGTTGCCCCGCGACGCTGTCCTGGCGCGTTTCGAGTCCGAGGGCCTGCCCGCCGGTGGCAGCATGAGCCTTTTCCGGCTGGAGCCGGACGGGGCGACCACGCTGCTGGTGCGCCATCCGCTGGTGCCCGAGGAGCAGGGGCGCAGTTTCCACGGACATGTCGCGACCGCGGTGGCGGCGCAGACCGCCGGGGTGTTTCGGGCGGAGGCCCAACTCGATGGCGTCGAGCGGATCGTTGGCTTTCAGCGCCTGGCTGGCGGAGCCGACCGCATGGTGGTGGTGTTCGCGCTGTCGGTCGACAGCGTGCTGGCCGGATGGCGGGCCATCCTGCCGCTGGCCTGGGGGCTGACCCTGCTGGTGGCCGCCGCCATGGCCTACGGCGCCTGGCGCCTGGACCGCTCGGTGCGCGCCCTGGCCCGCAGCAAAGTCCATTTCCAGACCCTGACCGACCACATGCCCGATGTGGTCGTGCGCTATGACAGCGCCTGCCGGGTGCTGTACGCCAACCCGGCCATCGAGTCGGCCACCGGCCGCAAGCCGGAAGACCTGACCGGCCACTCGGTCGAGTCCCTTGGTGCATCCCCCGACAACCAGGCGGTGTGGGCCGCCTGCCTGCAACGCGTGCTCGCCACCGGACTGGCGGAGACCCTGTACTTCAGTCACAGCGGGCCGGGTGGTGTGCGGCACTGGGAGGCACAGGCCCGCCTGGAAGCCGCACCCGCTGGCGAGGCGCCCACCGTCCTGGTCATCACGCGCGACATCACCGAACGCGTTGAGGCCGAGGCCCAGCGGCACGCGGCCCAGCAGCTCTTTGAAACCGTCTTTCAGTCGGCACCGGAGGCCATGTCGCTCAGCGAATGGGACAGCGCCCGCCTGCTGCTGGTCAACGATGCGTTCTGTGCCCTGTTCGGCCGCGCCCGCGATCAGTTGCTCGGCCAGCCCGCCACCGGCCTGGGTCTCTGGCGATCGGCCGCCACCCGTCAGCAACTGCTGGAAGCACTGGAGCGTGGCGAGAAGGTGCGCGATGTCGCGGGCAGCAGCAGCCGTCCGGATGGGCAGGTCATCCACGTGCGCTACAGCGCAGAACGGGTGGAGCAGAACGGAGAACACCGCCTGTTGCTGATGTTCCGCGACGTGACCCAGCTGGAGCTCGACCAGCCGGCACTGGCGCGGAGCGAGCAGCGCTTCCGGCTGGCGGCCTCACATGGCCAGGTGTGGGAGTGGGACTTCGGGCAGGGTTTGGCCCAGCCCAGTGACGAGTTTTTCGTTTCCCTGGGCCACCCGTCCCCGTCGACCGACCGCGTGGCGCAGACCCTCAAGCACCTGCTGCACCCGGAAGACCGGCCGCGGATGCGCGAGGCCCTGGACCGCTTCTATGCGGGCGGGGCCGACTTTCGCATCGAGTACCGCGCCCGCGATGCAAACGGCCAGTACCACTGGTTCGACACCCGGTGCAACGGCCTGCGCGATGCCAGCGGCCGTGTGACCTACATGGCCGGCACCACCTTCGACATCACCGATCGCAAGGCCCTGGAGGAAGCGCAGCGGCAGACCCTGAAGCACCTGGACACGGTGGCCAATGCCTCGGCCGCCCTGGCCTGGACCGTGGACGCCCAGAAGCACCCGGACTGGCTCAACCAGGCCTGGCTCGACTTCACCGGGCGCGACCTCGCCACCGAGTGCGACACCCACTGGCTGGAGGACCTTCACCCGCAGGACCAGCAGCGCTGCGAGAAGATCTTCGAAGAGAGCTTCGCGGCACGCCGACCCTACAGCACGGAATACCGCCTGCGGCGCCACGACGGCCAGTACCGCTGGGTGCACGAGCAGGGCAAACCCCGGTACGACGCCGACCAACGCTTCATCGGCTACGTGGGCTCCTGCCTGGACGTGACCGATCTGCGGGAGGCCGAAGCCACCGCGCGCGAACGCGACGCGACGCTCAAGCAGGTCTTCGACGTGCTCAAGGACATGCTGTTCGTGGTGGACGCCCAGCAGCGCTTCGTCTTCTTCCAGGCCGGTTCCGAAGAGCGGCTCTACCGCCGGCCGGAGGACTTTCTGGGGCACACCATCAGCGAGGTCATGCCGCCGCCGCTGGTGGCCGACCTGAGGTCCGCCATGGAGAAGGCGCGCACCGACGGTCTGCAAGAACTGGACTACAGCATGGCACTGCCGGTGGGCACCCACCACTTCAACGCCCGCCTGGCCTGGCTGCCCGGCGACGAGCAGTGCATGTTCCTGGTGCGCGACACCACCGAGCAGCAGGCGGTCCAGCGCGAGCGCGAACGCTTGAACGACTTCGTGCTGCTGCTGTTCCGGCTGGCCAACCGCTTCATCAACCTGCCCCTGCAGCAGATGGACCAGGCCATTCAGGAAGCGCTGGGTGATCTGGGCCGTTTCGTCTCGGCCGACCGCGCCTACCTGTTCCACTACGACTTCCAGGCCCGCACCAACTCCAACACGCACGAGTGGTGCGCCGAGGGCATCACCTCCGAAAAGGCCCGGCTGCAGAACCTTCCCCTGGACTGGGACCTGGGCTGGGTGGCCGCCCACCAGCGCGGCGACATGGTGTACGAGCCCGACGTCCAGTCCATGCCGGAAGGCCCGCTCAAGGACCTCCTCATGCCTCAGGGCATCCGCAGCCTCATGACGCTGCCCCTGATCGGCCAGGACGCGTGCCTGGGCTATGTGGGCCTGGACTCGGTGCGCGGAACCCATGCCTACGAAGACGAAGAGATCACGCTGCTGAAGCTGTTCGCACAGATGCTGGTCAACCTGCAGGAGCGCAGCCGCGCCCAGGCGCAGCTGCGCGAACTGGCCGAGCAGCTCGAACAGAAGGTGCAGGAACGCACGCAGCAACTGCACGAGAGCGTGCAGCGGCTGCAGACCGTCAACCGCGAGCTGGAGTCCTTCACCTACTCGGCCTCGCACGACCTGCGCACGCCGTTGCGCGGCATCGAGGGCTTCAGCGCACTGCTGCTGGAGGAACACGCCGCGCAACTGGACGACCAGGGCCGGGAGTACCTGGGTCGCATCCAGCGTGCGACGCTGCACATGTCGCGCCTGGTCAGCGACCTGCTGGCCTACTCGCGCCTGCAGCAGATGGTTGAACAGATCTCGCCTGTGGCGCTGGCGGAGGGTGTGCGCGAAGTGGTGGCCCCTTTTCAGGACGAGATCGAGGCACGCCAGGGCCAGCTGGCGGTGCAGATACCCGATGGGCTGCGGGTGCAGGCCGATCCCAAGGGCCTGGCCATCGTGCTGCGCAACCTCATCGACAACGCGCTGAAGTTCACGCCGGCGGGCGCCGCGCCGCGCATCCGCATCGAGGCACAGGCCGACGGCGACCGGGTGCTGCTGAGCGTGTCCGACCAGGGCATCGGCTTCGACATGAAGCACCACGACCGCATCTTCGGCATGTTCCAGCGCCTGCACCGGCAAGACCAGATTCCCGGCACCGGCATCGGGCTGGCACTCGTGCAGAAAGCGGTGGAGCGCATGGGAGGGCACATTCGCGCAGAAAGCGCACCTGGACAAGGTGCCACCTTCCACATCGAGCTGCCGCGCGTGTAAGCCCGCTCAGGCGGATGCCGCCAGCGGCAGGTTGAGCAGCAGGTTCTGCGGCTTGAGCTTGAGCAGGCCGTCGGCCGTCATGGCCAGCCCCAGGTAGACCGGCTTGCCCTGCAGGTCGGCCCGCATCTGCTGCGGATCGTCGAAGCGCAGGCGGAACAGGCTGATCAGACGCTGCAGGCGCTCGGGCGCCACCTCGTGGCCCAGGTACAGGTCATTGAGCAGGGGGCTGGACTCGGCGTCCAGGCCCAGGTGCCAGCGCCACGACGGGTCGTCCACGCGCGACTCGGGCTGGATCTGCACCGAGGCCCCCAGGAAGTGTTGCACCCACCGCTCCAGCACATGGGCCAGCGCCGTCAGGCCCGAATCCGCGCGGTTCATCGTCAGGGTCAGACCGTGGGGCAGCTCGTTGTGCACCTCGTGCGTGAGGTCCAGCAGAAAGTTGAAACGGCCCTCCCCCGCCTGGCTCTGCCGGTAGTGGGCGGCGTTGTCCTGCCCCAGCACGGCCATCTGCACCACCGGCAGCGCCGCGCCGCCCTGCATCAACAAGCGGCCCATCTCACCAAGCCCGCCGGTCTCGCTCATCATGTCCAGCACCTCGCTGTCGCCGCAGAGCACGCGCCCATCCTGCACGCTCACGCGCTGGCGGCGGAACAGCAACTCGGCCGCACGCCAGTGCCAGGCATCGTCGTCGCCGGCCAGCAGGCGGCAGACGATGGCCTGCGCCAGCAGGTCCAGGAACAGCGGCGGGAGCTGGATCGCGCCGGCCCTGAACAGGCCCAGGTAGGCCGCTTCGAGCGAGCCCGCTGCCAGCACCGCGTCACGCAAGCCGAGGAACAGGCGGACGTTGGCGCGCACGTCGGCGTCTTCGATGGCGTCGAGTTCAGCGGCCTGCACGGCCCGCCGGGGCGATTCCATGAGGGCCGTGTGCAGGGCGGTTTCCCCTGCACAGGACGCCTCCACCAAAGCCAGTTCGGGCCGCTCCAGCCACAGCCGCCAGTAGGCATCGGTGGGCACGAGCCAGCCATGGGCGTTGGTTTCCAGGCGGTCGTGGCCGCAAGAGGTCCAGAAGGGGTGCACGGCAGGGGGAGGAAAAAAGAAACCGCAGCGCGCGGCGGTGGTCAATCGGGCAAGCGATTGTCGGCCAGCGGGCTGACTCGCTTCACAATAAGGACATGCAACACCCCATCAGTCTCATTGGCGTTCCCACCGACATCGGCGCGGGCGCGCGCGGCGCCTCCATGGGGCCCGAAGCCCTGCGCGTGGCGGGCATCCAGGCCGTGCTGGAAAGCCATGGCCTGCAGGTCGCCGACCGCGGCAACCTGGGCGGCCCGGCCAACCCCTGGTTACCACCCACCGAGGGCTACCGCCACCTGGCCGAGGTCGTGGCCTGGAACACCGCCCTGCACGACGCGGTGCATGCCGAGCTGGCACAGGGGCGCATGCCCATCGTGCTGGGCGGCGACCACTGCCTCGGGCTGGGGTCGATCAGCGCGGTCGCGCGCCATTGCCGCGACACCGGCAAGACACTGCGCGTGCTCTGGCTCGACGCCCACGCCGACTTCAACACCGCCGCCCTCACGCCCAGCGGCAACATCCACGGCATGCCGGTGGCCCTGCTCTGCGGCATGGGTCCGTCGGCCCTCACCGGCATCGGAGGCACCACCCCGGCCATCAGCGCGAGCGTGGTGCGCCAGATCGGTATCCGCAGCGTGGACGCGGGGGAAAAACGGCTGGTGCACGAAGCGGGGCTGGAGGTGTTCGACATGCGCTACATCGACGAGATGGGCATGCGCCACACCATGGACCAGGCGCTCATGGGCATGGATGACAACACGCACCTGCACGTGAGTTTCGACGTGGACTTTCTCGACCCCGAGATCGCGCCCGGCGTGGGCACCACGGTGCCCGGCGGCCCCACCTACCGCGAGGCGCAGCTCTGCATGGAAATGATCGCCGACACCGGGCGCCTGGCCTCGCTCGACGTGATGGAACTGAACCCCGCACTCGACGTGCGCAACCGCACCGCCGAGGTGGCGGTGGACCTGATCGAGAGCCTGTTCGGCAAATCCACGCTGATGCGCCAGACGGCGCCGAGGGCCTGAGCCCCGTGAGCGCCGTCCGGCCGCTCCGAAGGCGCTCAGCCCCGCAGTGCGCAGCGCGGAGGGTGGTCCAGTGAGCCTGCAAATGCTGCTGGCCTACAGCCTGATCACCTGGCTCACGGCCGCCACGCCCGGCCCGGCGGTGCTGCTGGCGCTGCGCAACGGCGCCACCCGCGGCTTTCGCGCCGGCCTGTTTTCCACCCTGGGCAACCAGCTGGGCCTGGTGCTGCTGGCGGGCGCGTCCATCCTCGGCCTGGGCGTGATCCTGCACACCTCGGCCTGGCTGTTCACGCTGGTGAAGTGGGTGGGCGCGGCCTACCTGGTGTACCTGGGCACGCGCATGCTGCTGGCGCGCGGCGGGATGGAACTGGACAGCACCGACGGCGGCGATGCGCCGCCCGCCAGCGATGCGCAGATGCTGCGCCTGGGCCTGTGGGTCTCGCTCACCAACCCGAAAGCCATCCTGTTTTTCGGTGCGCTGTTCCCGCAGTTCGTGTTGACCGACCAGGCGCTGCTGCCGCAGTTCGCCACGCTGGTCTCGCTCAGCATCTGCGCCTCGGTGTCGTGCCTGCTGACCTATGTGTGGCTCGCCAGCCGGGCGCGGCACTGGCTGCGGCGGCCGCGCGCCACGCTGTGGATCAACCGCGTGGCGGGCAGCGTGTTCATTGGCTTCGGCGTCGTACTCGCCGGATTGCGCCGGACGCCGGCCTGAATCCGGCGCGCGTGATCCCAACCAAGAATGCCGTGGAACCGGCTTCGCCGGGCCGCAGGCATTGCCCCTTGAGGGGCTGAGCTGGCGACACGAAGTGAGCCAGCGATGGGGGTGGGATGTGACTCAGCTTTTGCTGACCAGCTCCAGGTGTTCCACCACGGGCGGCTGGGCGAAGAACGGTCCCACGATGGCGCGCCACTCGGCAAACGCCGGCGACTGGCGGAAACCCATCGTGTGGTCCTCCAGCGTGTCCCAGTAAATCATCAGGATGTAGCGGCCCGGGCTCTCGATGCTGCGGTTGACCTTGTAGCCCTGGAAGCCCTTGGCATGGGCGATCACGGTGCTGGCACCGCGGGTGATGGCGGCTTCGAATTCGGTGGCCTGGGCGGGATCGATGCGGATGTCGGCGTGTTCAAGAATCATGTGGATGAGCTCCCCCCGCGCCGCTTCGCGTCACCCCCCAGGGGGCGATGTCTGCGGCCTGGCAAAGCCAGTTCCGCGGCATCCTGGTTCGGCAGACACAGCGCGCCGGAGCGTGGGTGTTGAAGGTAGGAGCGAGGTTACCGCAGTCCCGCTGCAGCACGATCGCCGCGCACCATATCGACCGCTTTCTCCGCCATCATGATCACCGGCGCATTGGTGTTGCCGCCCACCACGCTGGGCATCACCGAGGCATCGACCACGCGAAGCCCCGCCACACCGTGCACGCGCAGGCGGGCGTCCACCACCGCCAGCGCATCGGCGCCCATGCGGCAGGTGCCCACCGGGTGGTAGATCGTGTCGGCGTGGTTCCGGACGAACTGTTCGATCTGTGCGTCGCTCTGCGCGCCGGCCGAGGCTTTCGACTCCACCCCGCCATGGCGCGCCAGCGCCGGTTGCTGCAGCAGGTGGCGCATCACCTTGAAGCCGCGCACCAGCCGCTCGACGTCATCCGGGTCCTTCAGGAACGCCGGGTCGATCAGCGGCATCACCTGCGGGTCGGCGCTCGCCAGGCGCAGCGTGCCCCGACTCCGGGGGCGCAGCAGGCACACGTGGCACGAATAGCCGTGGCCCAGCACCGTCTTGCGACCGTGGTCCACCAGCTTGCCGACCACGAAGTGCAGTTGCAGGTCGGGAATGGCCTCCTCCGGCGCGCTCTTGATGAACCCTCCCGCCTCGGCGAAGTTGGTGGTCAGCATGCCGCTGCGGCGGCGTCGCCATTCGAAGATGCCCTTGAGCATGTTCAACACGCCACGCGGCGAGATGCCGAACAGCTCGCGCACCTTCGGCGCGTTCACCACCATCACCACATCGGGGTGGTCGTGCAGGTTCTCCCCCACGCCGGGCAGGTCGCGCACCACCGGGATGCCGTGTTCGCGCAGGTGCGCGGCGGGACCGATGCCCGATAGCATGAGCAACTGCGGTGAACCGAAGGCCCCCGCGCTCAGCAGCACCTCGCCACCGGGCTGGAGTATCAGGCGCTGCGACGCGCCGCGCCCGCCGTCGGCCCGGTATTCCACGCCCACCGCGTGGGGCTGGCCGTCCACCGTGTCGGTGAGCACCCGCGTGGTCAGCGCGTTGGTGATCACCTGCAGGTTGGGCCGCCCCAGGTGCGGCGTGAGGTAGGCCTTGGCGGCGCTGAAGCGTTCACCGTTCTTGTGCGTGACCTGGTAGACGCCCACGCCCTCCTGCTCGGGGCCGTTGAAGTCGGGGTTGTGACGGTGGCCCGCCTGCTGCCCGGCCTGCACAAAAGACGGCAGAAACGGATTGGGCGAACGCAGGTCCATCACGTTGAGCGGGCCGCCCTGGCCGTGCAGCGCGTCCGCGCCGCGCTCGTTGTGTTCGGCGCGCTTGAAGTACGGCAGCACATCGGCGAACGACCAACCCGGGTTGCCTTCGGCGGCCCAGCTGTCGTAGTCCTGCGCATGGCCGCGCGCGTAGATCATGGCGTTGATCGAGCTGGAGCCGCCCAGCACCTTGCCGCGCGGCTGGTAACCCCGGCGCCCGTTCAGGCCGGGTTGCGGCACGGTGCTGTAGCCCCAGCCGTTGAGCTCGTACTTGGCCATCACGGCCAGACCGCCCGGGCAGTGGATCAGCACGCTGTTGTCCGCCGGACCGGCTTCGAGCAGGGCCACGCGCACGGCCGGGTCTTCGCTCAGGCGCCCCGCGAGCACGCTGCCCGCCGAGCCGCCGCCGACGATGATGAAATCAAACATGGGGTCTCCGTTGTGTGGCACGGGAATCGCTTCCCCGTGCAAAGCGCACCACTGTCATGCCACGGCACGGTGTGGCGCGACAATCTGCGGGCAAGTTAGCACGGCCCCCAGGGGCGCCGGTAGGTGCGCCAGCCTAGGAAAGACGCCTGCGGGACGGCCCTTTGGCCCCGACCGCACACCACCCCGGACAATGTATTTTTCGCAACGAACCACACAGGAGTGAACCCTTCATGAGCAGCATTCAAACCGTCGGCATCATCGGCTCGGGCACCATGGGCAATGGCATCGCCCAGGCCTGCGCCACCAGCGGCCTGCGCGTGGTCATGGTCGACATCGCGCAGGCAGCGGTCGACAAAGGCCTGGCCACCGTCGCCGGCAGCCTGGACCGCCTGATCAAGAAAGAGAAGATGACGGCCGCCGACAAGGACCAGGCGCTGGCCCTCATCAAGGGCTCGACGAACTACGACGACCTCAAAGGCGCGCAGCTCGTCATCGAAGCCGCGACCGAAAACGAGGGCCTGAAGGTCAAGATCCTGCAGCAGCTGGACACGCTGCTGGCGCCCGAGGTGATCGTGGCCACCAACACCAGCTCGATCAGCATCACCAAGCTGGCCGCCGCCACGCAGCGTCCCGACCGCTTCATCGGCATGCACTTCTTCAACCCCGTGCCCATGATGGCGCTGGTGGAGATCATCCGCGGCCTGCAGACCAGCGACGCCACGCACGACGCGGTCAAGGCCCTGGCCGAAGCGCTGGGCAAGACGCCGATCACGGTGAAGAACGCGCCCGGTTTTGTGGTCAACCGCATCCTGGTGCCCATGATCAACGAGGCCTTCTTCGTGCTGGCCGAAGGCATCGCCACGCCGGAAGACATCGACGCCGGCATGAAGCTGGGCACCAACCAGCCCATCGGCCCGCTGGCCCTGGCCGACATGATCGGCCTGGACGTGTGCCTGGCCGTGATGAACGTCTACATGGCCGAGTACAACGACAGCAAGTACCGCCCGGCGCCGCTGCTGAAGGAAATGGTGGCGGCTGGCTGGCTGGGGCGAAAAACAGGCAAGGGTGTGTACACGTACTGACCCCAACACCGCGGTTCATCGGAAGCCCGCTTCGGCGGGCTTTTTGTTTGCGCAAGATCAAAATGCCGCGGCGCCGCATCCTCAGAATGAACCCACTGTTTCACAGGAGTTCATCATGAATGCCGCCCCCGTCTCCCTCGCCGTTTTCGAGTTCCTCGACAGCACCCATCAGGAGATCCAGTCCCAGATCAAGCTGTTGCATGCGCTGGTGGATGCGATCGAAAACGATGGCCTGAACCAGGCCAACCGCGGGCAGGCGCGGCGCGTGCTCGACTACTTCAACGGCGAGGCCCGTCAGCACCACCTCGACGAAGAAAAACACATCTTCCCGGCCCTGCTGGACAGCCAGAACCCCGAGGTCGTGCAGGCCACCGAACACCTGATCCAGGACCACGGCTGGCTGGAGGAAAACTGGATCCAGATCGCGCCTTCGCTCGAAGCCGCCACCGGTGGCAACCTGTGGTTCGACACCATGGAGCTGCGCCACGCGCTGGAGGTGTTCGAAGCGCTGTACCTGGACCACATCCTCCTGGAGGAGTCCATCGCCTACCCGGAAGCGAAGAAGCGACTGATCGGCATCGACACCCTGGGCATGGGTCGCGAGATGGCCAAACGCCGTGCGCTGCAGCGCGACGAGGTGCGTGCCAAGGCATAGCCCCACCGGCCAAAGACCTTGCGCCCTCGCCTACCGTGATGGCCAATGCCCCATGCCAGCGAGGTGGGGGGAGCGCTCGGCAGGGCCCCAGCGCAACGGCAAGCCGCCCTGCACGCGCAGGGCGTGCGTGACCTCCAGCCGCAGCAAGCGCTGCGCGCCCTCGAAGGCCGCGAGCTCGGCGCCATCCCACACCACGCTGGCGCGCGCTGCGAGGTAGAGCCGGTCGCCGCGTTCGAAGTCCATGAACAGCAGGCCCGCCAGCGGATGCACCGCGACGTTGCCCAGTGTGTTGAAGAACTGGTTGCCCACGAAGTCGGGCACGGTGAGGCGCTCACCCTCGACCTTCACGAAACCCGGCGCGCCACCTCGGTGCGACACGTCCACCCCGTGGCTGGGCTCGCGCACCACGGCCGCACCGGGGTGTGCGGTGGCAATGAAAAAGGTGTCGGCCGCGCGGATCAGCTCGCGCGAGGCCTCGTCCAGCTCCGCGCCCTGGTGCGCCACCCGGCCCGCCGGCGCGGCGGGTGTCCACACCGGCTCGCGCGCCTGGATGTACTTCGGGCAGTTGCCAAAGCTCTGCCCCACTTCGACCATGAAGCCGTCGTCCCGCAGGTGCGCCGTGCCGTTCATGCGGTTGCGCCGCCGTGTGTGCGGCTGGATGCCCAGTAAGCCGAGCGCCGAGCCTTCTTGCAGCGTGTCCTGCAGCGGGTCGTGTGGCAGCGCCTGTGCGCGGATGTGCAGGTGCCTGGGGTCGGGCGAGTGCATGAAGCCCGGTGCGCCCGCCAGCACGCTGGCCCAGGGCTGGCCCTGGGCGTCCACGCTGCCCACCACCACCAACGGCAGCAGGCCGAAGAATTCGCGGTGCTGGTCGGGCATGTGGTCGCGCATCACGCGCGGGCCGATCTGCGCCAGTTGCGCCTGCACGCCCACGCGCGCCTGCAGGGTCTGTTCACCGGCGTGGAAGGCGTTCATGCTTCCAGTCCCACGGGCGACTTGAGCATGGGCACAAACCCCGGCAGCGCCTCGATGCGCGCGAGCCAGGCACGGATGGCCGGATACGGCTGCAGCGACACCAGGCCCTCGGGGGCGCGCGCCACGTAGGCGTAGTGCGCCAGGTCGGCCAGCGTGGCGCGCTCGCCCACCAGGAACGGCGTGCGGTGGAGCTCCGTCTCCATCAACCCGAGCAGTGCCTCGGCCCGCGCGATCGCGTCCTTCGGGTCGGTCGGCAGCTTGAAGAGCTGCACCACGCGGGCGGCGGCCGGCCCGAAGGCGAGCGGGCCGGCGGCCAGCGACAGCCAGCGCTGCACGCGCGCCGCGCCCACCGGGTCGCGCGGCAACCACTGGCCTGGCGCGTAGCGGGCTTCCAGGTAGACCAGGATCGCATTCGAATCCGCCAGCGTCAGCTCGCCATCGCGCAGCACCGGGATCTGGCCCAGCGGGTTCATGGCGAGGAAGTCGGGGGCTTTGTGCTGCTTCTGCGCGAGGTCCACATCGATGCTTTCGAACGGCAGGCCGAGCAGCGAGAGGAACAATTCAACGCGGTGGCAGTGGCCCGAGACGGGGTTGCGGTAGAGCCTGAGGGTGGGGAGGGTGGGCTTCATGGCGGTTCCTGGGTGATGAGGCCGCCATCTTGTTTGCTGCGGCCAGTTTCACAAATACCCTTTTCCACACATCACTGCTCCGAAAATCGGTTTAATGCCGCATGGACAAGTTCCGCGCCATGGACACCTTTGTGCAGATCGCCGACGCCGGCAGCCTCACCGCGGCGGCTTGGGCGATGGGCACGTCCTTGCCCGCGGTGGTGCGCCTGCTCGCGGCCTATGAGGCCGACCTGGGCGTGCGCCTGTTCAACCGCACCACGCGCCGCATCTCGCTCACCGAAGAGGGCC
>NZ_JADMKB010000131.1 GCF_018780075.1 Hydrogenophaga sp. | reverse complement strand
GGAGTGGTAGTTCAGTTGGTTAGAATACCGGCCTGTCACGCCGGGGGTCGCGGGTTCGAGCCCCGTCCACTCCGCCACAAAATGAAACACCGCCCCGGTCGCAAGGCCTGGGCGGTTTTTTCATGTCTGCGGCATGTGCGACGCCTGCTTGTTGCGCTGTTGCGCGAAGACCTGCGTCAGACGCAACAGCCGGTTCAGGTCGTGCGTTCCAGTCTGGCCCAGCGCACCAGTCCGGTGGACAGTGCGGTCCCGCACATGATCACGAGTCCACAGAACACCATCCAGGGTGTGATGGTTTCGTTCAGGAACAGGGCTCCGTACATCAGCGCGAAGACGGGCACCAGAAAGGTGACGGTGAGCGCCTTGCTCGGGCCGGCTTTTTCGATGATCCGGAAAAACAAAATGTAGGCCAGCGCGGTGCACAAGAGGGCCACGGCCGCCATGGCAGCCCAGGCGCCGGTGCTGACCGCGTGATCGGGCCACAGCCACAGCGTGGGCAAGGCCAGTCCGAGCGTGGCTCCGATCTGGCTGCCCGCTGCGGTGGCGAGCGGGTGTGCGCCGGTGAGGTGGCGTTTGGTGAAACTGGCGGCGATGCCGTAGCACAGCGTCGCCAGCAGGCAGGCTCCCATGGCCAGCAGCGTCATGGCCGGTGACGAGGCGCCGGGCATGGGGCTGAACCCCGACTTGCCGATCACCAGCAGCGTCACACCGATGAATCCGATCGCGAGACCCAGCATGCGGGAACCACCCGGTCGATCATGGAGCCACAACCACGCCACGAGTGCCCCGGTCAGTGGAACGGTGGCGTTGAGGATGGAGGTGAGGCCGGTCGTGATGTGTACCACCGCGAACGCGAACAACACGAACGGGATGCCGGAGTTGAGCAGGCCGACAAACAGGATTGGTCGCGCGCGTTGCCTGAAATCGGCCCACACCCCTTTGACCAGGAACACCGGCATGAGGAACAGGGCGGCCAGCGCGACGCGCACGCCCGCGGTGGGGAGTGCACCGAGCTCGGCGACGCCCAGGCGCATGAACAGGAAAGACGCGCCCCAGAGGGCGGCCAGCAGCAGGAATTCAGCGATGAGGGAGGGGGGCATGAGGGAGTTCAGAAAGGCAGTGGGGTGACACCTTCAAGCCGCAGCAACGCCGCCTTGCGGTCAAGCCCGCCAGCATAGCCGGTCAACCCGCCACTCGCACCGATCACGCGGTGGCAGGGGACGATGACACTCAAGGGATTGCGTCCGATGGCCGTGCCGACGGCGCGGACGGCGGCGGGGCGGTCAATGTGATGCGCCAGGTCGCCGTAGCTCAGCGTGTGACCTGAAGAGATGCCCAGCAAGGCGTGCCACACCGATTGCTGGAAGGGTGTGCCACCTGTGAGATCCAGTGGCAGGTCGAATGTCTGACGCTCTGACCGGAAGTACGCGGTCAGCTGCTCGATGGCCACGAGCAACAAGGGGTGCTCGGGCGCGAGCGCCCAGCTGGCCATGTGGTCGTCTGGGGGCAGGTGGCGCTGCCCCGTGACGAACCACGCGCCGGTGAGGCCAGCGGGGCTGGCCGCCAGTCGCATGTCGCCCAGCGGTGTGGGCATGGTGGTCTGAACCCAGTGTATGTGGTGTTTCACGGTAAAGCCTTCAGTGGTGTGGGATGGAGGGTGCCCGCCCAGGCACGAACCACGGCGTAGCTGCGCCAGGGTTGCCAGCGGCTGGCTTGAAGGGCGGCCTCGCGCACGGCGGCGTTCCCTTTGAGGTGACCCAGCCTCAGCGCGTGGTGCAAGGCCACGTCGCCCGTGGGCCAGGCGTCGGGCCAGCGCAGGGCCCGCATGGCGATGTATTGCGCGGTCCAGGGACCGATGCCGGGGAGGCCCTGCAATGTCTGCACGGTTTGCTCCACGGGAGCGCGGCCGTCCAGCTCCAGCGAGCCATCGACCACCGCGCGGGCCAGTGCCTGCAGGGCGGCCTGGCGCTGGCGCACGATACCAAGTTCGCCCAGGCTGGCCGGGTCGGCTGTGGCCAAGGTGTGGGGGTTGGGGAACAGGCGGTTCAGCACGCCCGCGGGCGTCACCAGCGGGGTGCCAAAGCGGTCCAGCAGGCGGGTGGCCAGGGTGCGGGCGGCGGCCACGGTGATTTGTTGTCCCAGCACGGCGCGCACGGCCAGCTCGAACCCGTCGAAGCAACCCGGAACCCGCAAGCCATCGCCTTCGGGGAAGTCCGTGTGCAGGGTCGCATTGATGGCCGCGGGATCGGCGTCCAGGTCGAACACCTCGCGCACACGCCAGATCACGCTGGGCAACACCGGGAGCAGCCCGTCGCTCACGCGCAGGACGAGGTGGTGGGCGTCGGGCACCAGCCGCACCGACAGCCACCCGGTGTGCACCCGCTGCGCGACCGTCAACTGGAGGGTTCGCAGAAGGCTGAGCGCATCGGGGTCCACCTGCTCCACCCCCGGCAATTGCCGGGAGGCCAGGAAGTTCAGCAGGGACACGGCGTCGAAGGGCGGGCGCCACGCGAGCCGCACGTCGCCGGTGCAACCGTCGGCGCCTGCGGTGGTCGTGGCGGTCTGACCGCGCCGCATCTGTGTGGGGTTGAGGCCGTAGCGCTCAAGGAAGGCCGCGTTGAACCGGCGCAGGCTGGCAAAGCCGCTGGCCAGAGCGATCTGGGACACCGGCATCGCGGTGTCGGCCAGCAACTGTTTGGCGGCGAGCAGCTTGCGCGTCAGCAGGTACTGCAGCGGTGACACGCCGAGCTGGCTGCCAAAGACCCGGCGCAGGTGGCGGTCGCTGACGCCGAGCCGGGCCGCCAGCAAGCCCATGGCCGCGCCTTCGGTCGCTGGGTCCAACCAGGAGGGCGGTGCGTCCAGCAAACGGCTGGCCTGCTGCACCAGGATGGCGCTGGCGTCTTCGGTGGACCAGTGGCGGTCCAGCGGCGCGAGTTCCGGCCGGCAACGCAGGCAGGGCCTGAAGCCAGCCTGCTCTGCCTGGGTCGCGTGCTCAAAAAAACGGCAGTTCTCTCGTCGCGGCGTGCGCACCCGGCAGATCGGCCGGCAATAGATGCCGGTGGAGGTGACCGCGGTGAAAAAGCGGCCGTCGAACCGCGCGTCGTGGGCGCACAAGGCCCGGTAGCGGGCTTCGTCGTCCAGGGGCGTGGTGCTGTTCATGGCTGTCATGGTAGGCCCTCAGGCCGTTGACGGCTGGCCGTTTTCGGACATCTGCAGGTGCGGGGGGAACAGCCTCGCCACCTACAATGCAGGGTTTGCGTCCACAGAGAGCCCCCATGCAGCTGACCGCGTCCATCTTCAAGGCCTATGACATCCGCGGCATCGTGCCCGGCGCCCTCAATGAGTCCGTCGCGGAAGCACTGGGGCTGGCCTTTGGCACGGTGGCGTGGCAGCAGGGCGAGCAGACGGTGGCCGTGGGTCGCGACGGGCGCTTGAGCGGGCCGGGCCTGTCGGCGGCACTGATCCGCGGGCTGGTGGCGGCGGGAATCGACGTGATCGACGTCGGCCTGGCCACGACGCCCATGCTGTATTTCGCCGCCCACACGCTGTGCAACAGCGGCATCCAGGTCACCGGCAGCCACAACCCCAGGGACTACAACGGCTTCAAGATGGTGCTCGGCGGCCGTGCGATCTACGGCGAGGACATCCAGGCCCTGCGCCGCATGATGGAGGCCGAAAGCCACCAGTTGGCCGACGGCGGCCGGGTGCGCCATGTGAACGTGCTGGCGCCCTACACAGACCGCATCGTGGGCGATGTGAAGCTGGCGCGTCCGATGAAGATTGTGGTGGACTGCGGCAATGGCGTGGCCGGGGCTTCGGCGCCCGCGCTGTTCCGGGCACTGGGTTGCGAGGTGATTGAGCTCTTCAGCGAGGTGGATGGCAATTTCCCGAACCACCACCCGGACCCGAGCAAGCCGGAAAACCTGCAGGACGTGATGCGCGCCCTGCGCGAAACCGATGCCGAACTGGGCCTGGCCTTCGATGGCGACGGTGACCGCCTGGGCATCGTCACCAAGGACGGCCACAACATCTTCCCCGACCGCCAGATGATCCTCTTCTCGCAGGACGTGCTGTCGCGCGTGCCCGGCGGCAACATCATCTTCGACGTGAAGTGCTCGCAGCGCCTGGCCCCGGCCATCGAGGCCGCTGGCGGCGTGGCGCACATCTACAAGACCGGCCACTCGCTGATCAAGGCCCGCATGAAGGAGCTGGACAGCCCGCTGGGCGGCGAGATGAGCGGCCACATCTTCTTCAAGGAGCGCTGGTTCGGCTTCGACGACGGCAGCTATGCGGGTGCCCGCCTGCTGGAGATCCTCAGCCGCAGCCCCGACGCCAACGCCGTGCTCCATGCTTTGCCCACCAGCCACAGCACGCCGGAGCTCAACGTGGCCTGCGCGGAGGGTGAGCCCCATGCGGTGGTGGAGCGCCTGATGGCGCTCGCGCGGTTTGACGCCCCCGCCAAGACCTCGACCATCGACGGTGTGCGGGTGGACTGGCCCGACGGCTTCGGTCTGATTCGCGCATCGAACACCACGCCGGTGCTCGTGCTGCGCTTTGAAGGCCACACCGCCGAGGCCCTGCACCGCATCGAAACCGCCATGCTGGCGCTGCTGCGTCAGGCCAAGCCCGACGCCGTGGTGGGTGCCAGCGCGCACTGAGGCCCTGGTGGTGCCCATGAGCATTCCCGTACCAGAGGAAGCCGATCGCCTGTGCGGCGGCGCCATGGACACCGTCACCGTGGTGGTGGTCACGCACGAGAGCGCGCACTGCCTGCGTGCCCTGGACAGCCTGCTGTCCCGCTGCCCCAACGTGATCATTTCCGACAACGGCAGCGGCGACGGCACGTCGGCGATGGCGCGCCAGTTCTGGGCGCATGCGATCGTGCTGGACCACGGCCGCAACCTGGGTTTTGGCGCGGCCAACAACCGCGCCCTCGCGCGCGTCCAGACACCGTTTGCCTTCCTGCTCAACCCGGACTGCGAAATCAGTGTCGAGGGCTTGCGGGGGCTGCTGCAGGCTGCTGAGACCATTCCGCAGGCTGCCTTGCTCGCGCCGCAACTGGTCAGCCCGTCCGGCAAACCCGAAGTGAACTACCGCTGGCCGCAGAACGTGTGGGCGTCCCGCGGGCCAGCGGCCGAAGGCCCGCTGTGCGTGGGTTTCGTCTGTGGCGCCGCGATGTTGTTTCGCATGGCCGCGTTCCGGGACATCGGGTTTTTCGATGAGCAGTTTTTCCTGTACTACGAGGACGACGACCTGTGCCTGCGGCTGTTCAGGGCCGGCCAGAACATCGTGGTCGTGCCGTCGGTGCAGGCCGTGCACCACTCGCGCGGCTCGGTGCGGGGCGCGAACCCCTGGCGTCATGAGTACGGTCGTGGTTACCACCACGCGCAGTCGAAACTGCTGTTTGCGAGCAAGTACCGCTCGCGCGACGAAGCGATGCGGCTGCGCCGCTGGCTGGTGCTGACCACCACCCTCGGGCTGCCGTTGCGGGCCATTGTGTTTTCACCCAAGCTGCTGGCCCGGATGTTCGGGCGCTGGCGCGGGCTCATCAACTGGAGGGCGCGTGGCTGAAACCCGAACCCCTTTGCCGACACTGTGCATCGGCATTCTCACGCTCAACGAGGCGCACCGGATCGCTCAGTGCATCCAGAGCGCGTCGTTCGCTGACCAGGTGCTGGTGATCGACAGCGGCAGCAGCGACCGCACCCGCGAGATCGCCGAAGAGCTGGGCGCGCAGGTGCACGCCTACCCGGTGTGGCAGGGTTTTGCCGAGCAGCGCAACCGCCTGCTGTTCCACGTGAAGACCGACTACGTGTTCTTTCTCGATGCGGACGAGGTCATTCCCGAGGGGCTGCAGAAGGAAATCCGGGCGGCGGTGGGCACCGGTGACAACGCGGTCTGGAAGATTTACTGGGACCAGGTGGCCTTTGGCCGCACCCTGCACCTCATGGCCAAGACCGAGGGCGGCGTGTGGCGCCTGTTCCGCACCGACCAGTTGTTGCGTTACGAAGGTGTCGTGCACGAGCACGCGGTCTTGCGCGATCCCTTGACGCCGGTCAGAACGTTCCAGACCCGCCTGCTGCACCATTCCCGGGAGACGGTGTACGGCGGCTTGCTCAAGATGGCGCAGTACGCCCAGCTGGGTGCCGTGCGGCGCGTGCAGATGGGGCGCCGTGGGGGCGTGTGGCGCGGGCTCGCGTCGGCCCTGAGCAACTTCGTGCGCCTGTATGTGTTTCGCAGGGGGTTTCTCTGCGGTGCCCAGGGTTTCCTGTTTTGCCTGCTGGTGGCGATGGAGTGCTTTTTCCGCTACGTGATCATCAAGTACGACAGGCCCGTGCCCGGTCCGACCATGGTGAAGCGGTGAATGAATGCAAGGTATGGCGTTGCTCGGAAGACCGACCGATGAAGTCGGCACAGAACACAAGGCACAGATGAGTTTCAGTCAATTGACCCGCAGGGCCGCGATCTACAGCCTGGCGTTGATGTTTGGCGCCTTTCCGATCTCGGTGGCGCTGGCCAACAGCCTGATGTTCCTCTCGGTCGTGCTCGGGTTGCTCAGCTTCACTGGTGCGGATGTGCGGGAGTTTGTCGCCCGCTCCTGGAGCAACCCGGTGGTCAGGCCCGCGTTGGCGCTGGTGACCCTGATCGTGGTCGCATCGTTCTGGTCGCCGGCCTCGTGGGCGGAGATCGCCGGCTACTACAAGAAATACGCGAAGTTCCTCGCGCTGCCGGTGTTCATCTACCTGCTCGCGCGCCGCGAGGACCGTGTCCACTGCTGGCGTGCTTTTGGCCTGGCCATGTTGTTCACGCTGATTTCCACCTGGGCCAACGTCTGGTTGAAGCTGCCCTGGTCGCGCACCATGAACCAGGGGTTTGGTGTGGACCACACCGTGTTCAAGGACCACATCTCGCAGGGCATCATGATGGCCTTCTTTGTGTGCCTGTGCGCGCACTGGGCCTCCAAGTCGGCGTCGCGCCTGCAGGCCTTGCTCTGCTGGGGCGTGGCCACGCTGGGCGCGATCAGCATCCTGTTTCTGTCGCAAGGGCGGACCGGCTACCTCAGCCTGTTGTTCTCGGCCCTGGTGTTTGCGCTGGTGGCCCTGGGCGGGCGGCTCAAGGCCCTGCTGGGCACGGTCACCGTCACGGCCATGTTGCTGGTGATGGTGTACGCCATGTCGCCGCAGTTCCAGCAGCGCACCGACCTGGCCTTGAAAGAGGCGCGCACCAGCAGCCTGAAGTCGGTGACCTCGGTCGGCGCGCGGGTGGAGGTCTGGCGATTCATGGCCAGCAAATCGACCCGGACGACGGTGTTCGGGGAGGGCACGGCCTCGTACCCGGTGCTGGCGCAGTCGTATTTCAAGGACCCGGAGTTCTGTTCGGTGGTGTGTCCGCACCCCCACAACCAGTTCCTGCTGTTCTACTTTGAACTGGGCCTGGCCGGTCTCGCGCTGATGTTCTGGTTCATGCTGTCCATCGTTCGCCAGGCGTTTGAGCACCGTGCGACCCACCGCGCGTTGATGCTGGCCTTCGTGGTGATCATGGTGATCTCGAACATGACCCACAGCTCGTTGTGGCTGTCCACCGAGAGCCACTTCTTCATCATGGTCACCGCGCTGCTGATGGCCTCGGCCAGTCGCCCGGTGTCCAGGCCGCCACCGCCACCGGCTCCCACGCCGGTGTGACACCGCCGCAGCGGCGGCCCGGCGCTCACGCCGTTTCGGGGCCGTGCAGGCGGTAGCCTTCCAGCAGCACCGCCCAGTGGGCTTCGTCCCACTGGAACCCCGGGCGCCGTGCCTGTTCCTTGCGCAGCGAACGCTGCAGGCGTGCCAGGTTCTGCGCTTTCCAGACGTGGCCCGGGCGCAGAGCGCATTTGTCGAAATCGACGATCCAGGCTTGCCCCTGCGCATCGAGCAGCAGGTTGTGGCAATTCAGGTCGGCGTGGAACACCTGGCGTTCGTGCATGGAGCGGATCGCCGCCCCCAGGGCCTTCCAGGCCTCGCCGGGCAACGCTGCCTCGGAGAGCCGTTGGGCCACGTTGCGCGTCTGCGGAATCATCGCGACCACGATGTCGGCCTTGTAGCTCCAGCCGGCGCGCTGTTGGCGCGCCGCCACTGGAGCTGGCACCGGCAGGCCCCAGGCGCGCAGGCGCCTGAGCAGCGTGAACTCGGCCATGGCGCGGCTGTCCCGTGCGCTGCGGCCCAGGTAGCGGTCCGGGCTGAGCCGGGCCATCAGGCCACCGCGCCGGTAGTGGCGCAGCACGCCTTCCCCGCCGTCGAGCGCGATGCGGTGTGCCTGGCCTCGACCGCTGCCCGTGGCCAGCGCCGAACCCTCGATCGACGGGGCCTCGAACACGGCCGCATCGCCAGTGGCCATCTGCTGGGGGTCGTGCCACACGGTCTGGGTGCCCGCGTCCCGCGCGAACACCGGCGACAGCAACGGGGGCTGCAGTGGCGCCCAGACCGTGCGCAGCGCCTCCAGGCTGCGCTGGCTGCTGCCCTGCTGGCGCAGCACGAAGTCACGGGCCAGCTGGCCTTTTCGCTGCAGCAGGGCCTTGTCGCGCATCCACTGCGTGGCGGTGCGCAGGAGCAGGCGGGCCGAGTCGACGCGCTCTCCTGCGCCGCAGGCTTCCACGTCCTGGTACAGCTCCTGGAAATGCTGGGTGTGTGGGCCGAAGAGCACGGGCTTGGCGCAGGCCATGGCCTCCAGCGCGTTGTGTCCACCGATCGGCACCAGGCTGCCGCCGATGAAACAGACGCTGGCGTGCAGGTACCACAGCGTCAGCTCGCCCATGGTGTCGGCCAGCAGCACGCTGGTGTTGTCGGCGGGCGTCTCGCCACGGCTGCGCCGGACGAAACTCAGACCGCTGTCGGTCAGCTGCTGCGCGACCGCATCGAAGCGCTCGGGGTGGCGCGGCACCAGGATCAGCAGCGCGCCCGGGATCTGGCGCGCCAGTTCGTGCCATGACGTGATCAGCGCACTCTCTTCACCCTCGTGCGTGCTGCCCGCCACCACGATGGCGCGGTGTGTGAGCCAGGGCAGCCGGCTGGCGTCGTCGGGCGTGTCGCGCTGGTCGAATTTCAGGTTGCCGGTGTGCAGCAGGCGTTCGGGCGGCACGCCCAGGGCCGCGTAGTGCGCCTCGCTGGGTGCGTCGGCCGCGGCCACCACCGCCAGCTGCGACCACACGGGCCGCATCAGGGCACGCCAGCGCTCGTAGGACGCGGCCGAATCCGCCGACAGGCGGGCGTTCACCAGCGCCACGGGGATCAGGCGCTCGCGGCATTGCCACAACCACTCGGGCCAGATTTCGCGCTCGATCAGCACCAGCATCGACGGCTGCAGCCGGTCCAGGAACCGGCCGGCCGCGCCCGGCGTGTCGATGGGGGCGTACACGTGCTGGATGGCATCGCCCCAGTGGTTGTGCAAGGTGCGTGCGCCGTTGGGCGACTGCGTGCTGACGGTGATCGCGTGGTCGGGCCACTCGGCGCGCAGGGCCGCGATCAGCGGCCGGGCCGCCTGGACCTCGCCGACGGAGGCCGCGTGGATCCAGAGGCCGCCGGCCGAGGCAGGTGTGGGGTCGATGAAGCCGAGACGTTCACCCATGCGCTCCCGGTAGCCCGCGTCCTTGTGGCCGCGCAGCCAGAGCCAGCCCAGCACCGGCAGCGTCAGGGTGCGCATCAGCACCCGGTAGCCGCGGTGCGCGAGAGCGGCGCGACTCAGCGCCAATGGTCGGCGACCCATTGGGTCGGCATGACACGCCGGTACCACTTGCCGCTCACGCCGGCGATCGCGTCGGGCGGGTTGGGCTTGCCGTGGAAGGCGATGATGCGCGCGCCTTCGGGGATCGTGGGCGGCTTGAACCATCCCATGAGCCCGCGCTGAAGGCAGTGGCGCTTGAAGCTGCGGCACCACGCGTCGGGCCAGTAGCTGAGCTTGCCCTGGCGCGCCAGGTACAGGGTGATGAACTCCTGCTCGTTGCGCACGGTGCTGATCGAAGCGGGGTAGTCGTTCTTCAGGTGGTCCAGCGCATCGGTGTGGGCACCGATGGTGTAGACGTAGCACGAGGTGTTACCTGTGCCGTCCTTCTTGTCCCACTCCTTGATCACGACGAACTCGCCGGGCTGTTCAAAGAACGGGTCCAGGCTGTCCACGATCACGATGTCCAGATCGAGGAACAGCGTGCGGCCTTCCAGGTCGTACAGCGGGTTGGCAAAACTGGTGAGCTTGAGCCAGCCGTGGCCGAAGGTCCAGGGCTTGCGTTGATCGAACTCGTCGAAGCCGACCATGGGGATCGGTTTGACCTCGATCGCCGGGTCGATGCCCACGGCGTCGTCGGTCAGGCAGACGAACCGGAACGGCCGGTGCAGGTGGCGGCTGACCATGCTGTGCAGTTTGTTGACGTACTCGGGGCCATACTTTTTGCCCCATTTGATGCACAGCACATTGACCGCTTGCATGAATCACCTTTGGCTTTCAACCGCTGCGGTCAGACGACATGTCGGTCGCAGGGGGTTGGGCAGTTTATCGCAGCAGGGCGCTGGCGGGAGCGACGTGCCTCACCCAGCACACGCCGAGGATCCGGCTTTGCCGGTCCAAGGGCGTGGTCCCCCTGGGGGGAGGCCGCGCAGCGGGGAGCCTATTTCAACAATGCGTTGACGGGCTGCAGGTCCTCGGCCTTGAGCACACCGCCGGCCTGCTTCAGCCGCAGCTGGCCCACCAGCACGTTGTAGCGGGCGACGGCCAGGTCGCGCTTGGTCTGGAACAGCTGGCTCTGGGCGTTGAGCACGTCGATGTTGATGCGCACACCGACCTGATAACCCAGCTTGTTGGCATCGAGCGCGCTCTGGCTGGAGGCCTCGGCCGCTTCCAGCGCCTTGACCTGACCCATGCCCGAGAGCACGCCGAAGTAGGCGCTGCGGGTCGCCTGGCTGATGTTGCGCAGCGCGGTTTCCCGGTCGGCGCGCGATTTTTCCACCAGGGCCAGCGCCTCTTTCACCCGGTTCTGGATCGCGCCGCCCGCGTACAGCGGCAGGTTGAACTGCAGGCCCACGCTGGCGGTGTTGCTGCGCACGTTGCCGGCGGAGGGGAAGCTGGAGCTGGGTCCGCGGGCGACCTGGTACTGGCCCACGAGATCGAGCGTGGGCTTGTGGCCGGCCTGGGCCTTCTGTGCCTCGATCTCGGCGATCTCGAAGGCCTTGTCGGTCTGACGCACCACGGGGTGCTGGCGCAGGGCATCCTGCACCCAGGCTTCGGGGTCGGCGGGCAGCACCGTCGGCAGGGCGACCGGCGCGGCCAGCGCGCGGGGGGTGGCGCCGCTGCGACCCACCAGCTGGTCGAGGGCCAGCTTCTTGACCCGCAGGTCGTTGCTCGCGGCGATTTCCTGGGCGACCACGAGGTCGAAGCGGGCCTGGGCCTCGCGGGAGTCGGTGATGGTCGAGGTGCCGACCTCGAAGTTGCGCTTGGCGGACGCCAGCTGTTCGGCCACGGCCGTCTTCTGGGCCTGCACGAAGGCCAGTGTGTCCTGGGCCGCCGACACGTCGAAATACGCTTGCGCGGTGCGAACGATCAGGTCCTGTTCGGCGGCGTCGAGCTGGGCTTTGGCGACGTCGATCGACAACTGGCCCTGTTCGCTGTTGAACCGGTTGACCGGCCGGTACAGCGGCTGGCTCGCGGAGAGGGCGACGTTCTGTGAGTTGCTGGTTTTGGTGGCGTCGGTGACGTTGTAGCTGGTATTGGCCCAGTTGGCTCCGGCCGCCAGACCAGCTTGGGGGCGCAGCCCCGCTTTGGCCTGATCAGCCTTGGCGAGGGTCGCGTCATACTGGGCACGCGCCGATTGCAGCGTGGAGTCGAAGCCCCGCGCCGCTTCATAGAGATCGACCAGGCTCTGCGCCTGCGCGCTCGCAACGCCCCCCAGCGTCAGTGCGGTGGCCAGCGCCAGGTGGCTGAGCACAGGGCGGGTGAAGGGCAGGGCGGTCATGGGCGTTCCTTGGAAATTCGAGGTGGCGCGGTGGCGGGTCAGTACAAGGGCACGCTGGGGTCGCGCTGCTGCGACCAGGCGTTGATGCCACCGTGGATGTTGACGACGGCGCTGAAGCCGTTCTGCATCAGGAAATGCGCCACCTGCGCGCTGCGGGCACCGTGGTGGCACAGGCAGGCAATGGGGCGGTCGCGGTCGAGTTCGAGGTAGCGCGCGGGCACGCTGCGCATGGGCATGGCCACGAGGTCAAAGCCCTCGGCCTTGACCGACGCCGTCTGCATTTCCCAGGGTTCGCGCACGTCCAGCACCACCGGTGTGACACCGGGTGTCTGGCCGCTGGCGTGCTGGAGCCACTCGTCGATCTGTGCGGGGTGGATGGATTGCATGATGGGCTCGCGCGGTGTGACGCTCAGAACTGGAACCGCGAAGGCTCGGGGAAGTTCCGCAAACGGGGTGCCACGGTGTCCCAGGGTTGCGTGGTGCCGAAGGCCGCGTCACCGGTGCGGGTGACGAAGGTGGCGCGCATGACGGGCTCGTGGCCGACGATGGCAGCGAGCCGCCCGCCCGGGGCCAGCAGGTTCAGCAGGTCGCTGGGCACCTCGGCCACGGAGCCTGCGACCAGGATCACGTCCCAGGGGCCTTCGAGCGCGCAGGCCGCGAAGCCGTTGGCGGTGGCGTCGGCCACGCGCACCTCGGCGTTGGTGATGCCGGCCTGCTGCAGGTGGGTGCGGGCGTTGCGGGCGGTGGCGTCGTCGATTTCCAGCGACACCACTCGCTGCGCCAGGCTGGCGAGCAAGGCCGTGGTGAAGCCGCTGCCGGTGCCGATCTCCAGCACCTTGTCGGTCGGCTTGATGGCCAGGTCCTGCACCAGGCGGGCCTGCACGCGCGGCGCCAGCATCACCTGGTCGGCCCCCTGGCCGAGTGGCAGCTCCATGTCCACATAGGCTAGCGCCTTCTGCGCGGCGGGCACAAAATGCTCGCGCTTGACGCTGTCCAGCAGCGCCAGCACGGCCGGGTCCAGCACTTCCCAGGGGCGGACTTGCTGTTCGATCATGTTGAAGCGCGCCTGGTCAAGGTTCATGGGGGCGATAGAGGTCATTTTTGATACTCCGGTGGGTATGTTAGCCGAACTGTGTCCATTTTACCGAGCGGGGGTTTCCGCCCTGCTGACACCGCGCCCCACCAGGCGCCGTGCCCAGTTCGCGAGGTCGTCCATGTAGCAATAGACCACGGGCACCACCACCAGCGTCAGGATCGACGAGGTGATGACGCCGCCGATCACGGCCTGGCCCATGGGTGCGCGCTGCTCCGAGCCTTCGGTCAGTGCGAAGGCCAGCGGCACCATGCCGAACACCATGGCCAGCGTGGTCATCAGGATGGGGCGCAACCGCACTCGGGCCGCGAGCAGCAGGGCGTTGTCGCGGTCCAGCGGGGGCTGGCCCTCGAAGCCCTCCCGGGCGCGGATGGCGAAGTCCACCAGCAGGATGGCGTTTTTCGTCACCAGGCCCATCAGCAGCACCACGCCGATCACCGAGAACATGCTCATGGTCGAGCCGAACATCAGCAGCGCCAGCACCACGCCGATCAGCGTGAGCGGCAGCGCGGTCATGAGCGCCAGCGGCTGCAGGAAGCTCTGGAACTGGCTGGCCAGGATCATGTAGATGAAGATGATGGCCAGCGCCAGCGCCGACACCGCGTAACCGAACGACTCCTGCATGTTCTTCGTTGAACCGCCGAACTCGTAGCGGTAGCCGGGCGGCATGGCGATGGTGTCGAGCACCTGGCGGATCTCGGTGGACACATCGCCGGCCGAGCGGCCGAACACGTTGGCGTTGATGGCGACCTCGCGGTTGAGGTTGCGGCGGTTGATCTGGTTGGGGCCGGTCGATTCCACCACCTGCGCCACCTGGCCGAGGCGCACCACGCGCGCGGTGCCGTCGGCGGCGGTGCCGACCACGAAGGGCAGTTGCTCCAGGTCGCTGGTGCGCGCGCGCTGTTCGGGCGCCAGGCGCACGTTCACGTCGTAGCTCTCGCCGTCGGCCGCGCGCCAGTTGCCCACCGTCTGGCCCGCCACCAGGGTGCGCAGGCTGCTGGCCACCGAGGCCGCGCTCAGGCCCGCGTCCGACGCGATCTCGCGCCGCATCACCACGTCCACCGTCGGCTTGTTGGGCTTCACGCTGGCGTCCAGATCGACGAGGCCGACGATGGGGCGGATGCGCTCCATCACGGTCGCCGTCAGACGCTCCAGCTCGGCCAGGTCGTCGCCTTGCAGCGAGAACTCGACCTGCTTGTTGCCGCCCACGGGGTCGAGCAGGCCCGCGTGCGTCACGTTGATGCCCGGCACCGTGCGCAGCCGGTCGCGCAGCTTCGCGGCCATGGTGTCGGCGTTGAGGCTGCGGTCCTGGCGGTCCACCAGGCGCACGTAGACGCTGGCGTACATCGTGCCCTGGGCGTTGCCGGTATTGATGGTCGAGAGCGTGTACTTCACCTCGGGAAACTCGCGCAGGATCGCCTCGACCTGTTTCGTCTTGGCCTCGGTCGCTTCCAGCGAGGAGCCGACCGGCGTGTGGAACGAGAGCGAGGTCTCGGAGAAGTCGGCCTTGGGCACGAACTCGGTGCCCAGCAGCGGCACCATGAAGACACTGCCGACGAACACCACCAGCGCCAGCGCCAGCGTGGACAGCTTGTGGGTGAGCGACCAGCGCAGCGCGCCCTGGTAGGTCTCGGTCAGGCTGTCCTGCAGGCGGTCGAACCAGCCGGTCACGCGACCGATGGTCTTGTCGTACAGCGTGACCGGCGCGGCGTGTTGACCGTGTTTCTCGATCTCCGGGTCGTGCCAGATCGAGGACAGCATCGGGTCGAGCGTGAAACTCACGAACATGGAGATCAGCACCGCCGCCACCATGGTGATGCCGAACTCATGGAAGAACTTCCCGATGATGCCGCCCATGAAGCCGATGGGCAGGAACACCGCCACGATGGACAGCGTGGTCGCCAGCACCGCGAGCCCGATCTCCTGCGTGCCGTCCATGGCAGCGTCATATGGCTTCTTGCCCATCTGCACGTGGCGCACGATGTTCTCGCGCACCACGATGGCGTCGTCGATCAGCAGGCCCACCGACAGCGTGAGCGCCATCAGCGTGATCATGTTGATGGTGAACCCGAAGAGGTTCATGAAGAAGAAGGTGCCGATCAGCGCGATGGGCAAGGTGAGGCCGGTGATGACGGTGGAGCGCCACGAGTTCAGGAACAGGAAGACGATGAGCACGGTGAGCAGCGCGCCCTCGATCAGCGTGCGGCGCACGTTGTCCACCGACACGCGGATCGGCCGCGAGCCGTCCGCGATGGGCTCCAGCCGCACGCCCGGTGGCAGTTCGGCCTTGAGCGACTCGATGGTCGCTTTCAGGCCGTCGGTCACCGCGATGGTGTTTTCGTCCTGCGCCTTCTGCACCTGCAGCAGCAGCGTGCGCTGACCGTTGTAGAGCGCCAGGCTCGACACCTCTTGCGTGCCGTCACTCACCTTCGCCACCTGCGAGAGCCGCACCGGGCTGCCGCCGCGCCGCGCGACGATGATGTCTTCAAAATCCTTCGGGTTCTGCAGGCGCGAGAGCACCTGCACCACGCGGTCGCGCTCGGTGGTCTTGAGCGTGCCCACCGGCAGGTCCTGGTTGTCGTTGCGCACCGCCGTGGCGATCTGGTCGGCGGTGATACCCAGCGCCTCCATGGCCGAAGGGTCGAGGTCGATGTTGACCGCGCGGCGCGTGCCACCGACCAGCGTGACCGAGCCCACGCCGCGCACGTTTTCCATGCGCTTCTTCAGGGTCTGTTCGGCCCAGGTGGTCAGCTCCACCGCCGACGGTGCTTTGCCGTTCACTGATTCAGGAAGAACGGCCACCGACCAGATCGATCGCGCTGACGGATCGAAGCGCAGCACGCGCGGTTCCTTCACGTCGGTGCGGAAGGCGGGACGCAGGATGGCGATCTTCTCGCGCACGTCGTCGGCCGCCTTGCGCCCGTCGATGTGCAGCTGGAACTCGATGATGACGACCGACTGGCCTTCGTAGCTGCGCGAGGTGAGGGCGTTGACGCCGGCGATGGCGTTGACCGCCTCTTCGACCTTCTTCGTGACCTCGCTCTCCACGATCTCGGGCGAGGCGCCGGGGTACTCGGTGGTGACCACCACCACGGGGAAGTCGATGTTGGGGAACTGGTCGACCTTCAGGCGCTGGAACGAAAACAGCCCAAGCACCATCAAGGCGAGCATCACCATGGTCGCGAAGACCGGGTTGCGCAGCGAAACCTGGGTGAACCACATGGCGCGGCGCTCAGTGGGTGGCGGTGGTGGCGGGCGCGGCCGTGGTCGCCACCGGGGCCGGGGCCGCCAGCTGGACCTCGGTGCCCTCGCGGATCAGCCCGGCCTGCGCGCGCAGCAGCTGCGTGCCCACCGGCGCCGCCTTCACGCCGTCCACGATCAGCATGGGCTCGCCGTTCAGCACGCCCTGGCGTTCCACCGTCACCGGCACATGCGCGACCTTGCCGCCCTGGATGGTCTGCAGGTAGGGCTGTGGCTTGTCGTTGCGCACGGCCGAGAGAGGCACCGCCGGCGCGTTGAGCCGGCCGGTGACGATCTCGCCCTGCGCGAACAGGCCCTGGCGCATGCCGGCCGCGGCGGGCACGCGCAGGTAGATCAGCACGCTGCGGCTGCCCGCCTGCACGCTGGGGTTGATGCGCGCCACCGCCGCGTCCACCGGCGCGGCCAGGCCCTCGACCGTGAGCCGCGCCTTCTGCCCCGCGATCACGCCCGCGGCGTCGGCCGGGGCCAGCGCGGCCTCCAGCTCGAAGCCGGAGAGATCGACCACCTCGAGCACGCGCGCGTCCAGCGCCACCCGCTCGCCGTTCTGCGCCAGCCGCGCCGACACCTGGCCGCTCAGCGGCGAGCGCAGCGTGGTGTCGCCCAGCGTCTTGCGCGCGATGTCCAGCGCCGCCACAGCGGCCATGTGGTTGGCCTCGGCCGCCGCCAGGCTGGACGACGAGGACTCCAGCGCGGTGGCCGAGATGAAGCCCTGCTTCACCAGCGACTGGTTGTTCTCCTGCGTGCGACGCGCGATCGACACCTGCGCCAGCGCCGACCGGGCCTGCTGCTCGGCCTGGCGCACCCGCGCCTGCGCCTCGGTGCTGTCGATGCGCGCGACCACCTCGCCCGCGCGCACCGTCTCGCCTTCGCGCTTGCTCAGGCCCTGCAGCTCGCCCGCCACCCTGGCCTTGATCGCCGCCGTCTGCAGCGCCCTGAGCGAGCCCGAGACCGCCACCGACTGCGCCAGCTCCAGCTGCTGCACCACCGCCACGTCCTGCGGCGAGAGCTGGTAGACCGGGGCCTTCTGCGCGGCCACCGCCGCCGCGCTCGCCGCGTCGTTGCGCGCCTGGCGCTGCTTCAGCGCGCGCCCGACACCCAGGGCGATGGCCAGCACCAGCAGGCCCAGCAACAACCACTTGATCCAGACAGAACGCGACGAGGGGCTCATGAGGGGGATGTTTCAGGTGAAGACGGGGGGCGGACCAGCATGCCGTTGAGCAGCAGGCCCACCTGGGTGTCGATGAAGCTGACCGGGTCGATCTGCTGGCTCGGCGGGCAGCAGGGCGCCATCGAGTGTTTCCACATCAGCAGAAAGATCATGGGGGCGATCAGGCTGTAGATCGCGTATTCCAGTTCCATGGTGCGGAACTCGCCGCGGTCCATGCCGCGTTGCAGCACCCGCTTGAGCAGGTCGTGGCCCGGGCCGATCACCTCCTGCTGGTAGAAGGCGGCGATCTCGGGGAAGGTGCCCGACTCGCTCATCACCAGCTTGGTGATGCCCGAGGCCGTGGTCATGCCGATGCGCTCCCACCACGATTGCATGGCGTAGCGCAGCAGCTCGGCGCTGTCGCCCTGGAACGCGTCCAGCTCCTGGTTCCACTCGGTGAAGCGCCCGGCGATGGTTTCGCGCACCACCGCCTTGAACAGCTCTTCCTTGCTCGGGAAGTAGAGAAACAGCGTGCCCTTGGAGACGCCCGCGCGCGCGGCCACCTCTTCGACGCGGGTGGCGGCAAAGCCTTTTTCAACGAACAGGGCGAGGGCGGCGTCCAGCAGTTCGCCGGGGCGCGCTTCTTTGCGGCGCTCCCGTTTGCCGGTGGAGGAGGAGGTGTCCATTTTTTAGTGACTGACTGGTCAGTAATGTAACCAGTCGCCCCGGGCGGTGTCAACGCGAGGCCGGCACCACGATGTTCTCGCAGGCCGCGATGCGCGCGCCCTCGTCGAACACAAACTGCTTGAAGGCCAGGTTGACGCCGCTCAGGCCGGTGTCGCGGCGGTGGATGAAGCACCAGTCGATGAACTTGGGCATGTCCACCACGTCGAGCATCGCGATGCGGCCCGCCGCCAGCTCCACCTGGAACACGTGGGCCGAGAGAAAGCTGATGCCCAGGCCGCACATGACCGCGTGTTTGATGGTTTCGTTGCCGGCCAGCTCCATGCCCAGCCGCACCTGGATCGACTGGGCCTGCAGCAGCTGCTCCAGGAAGGAGCGGGTGGACGAGCCCTGCTCGCGGAAGATGAAGTCCTCGTGCTGCAGCGCCGCCCAGGGGATGCCCTTGCTCGCCACCAGCGGGTGGCCGGGGGCGGCCACGATGCAGTGCGGGTGGCGCGCGAAGCTCGACGCGTCGAGGTCGGCCTCGGACGGCGGGTAGCCGGTGATCGCGATGTCGAGCTGGTGCTCGACCAGCATGGCCAGGATCTCCGAGCGCTTGGCGACGGTCAGCTTGAGCCGCACGTCGGGGAAGCGCTGGTGGAATTCGTGCAGCAGCCGGGGCGCGAAGTAGTGCGCGGGCGAGACCACGCCCAGGTGCAGCAGGCCGCGCGGGCCGCGGGCCCCGTCGCCCGCGGCGCCTTCTTCGTGGAAGGCCATGGCGTTTTCGGCGTCCTTCACCTGCGCGAGGATGCGCCGCGCGTGCAGCACGAGCTCGCGCCCGGCCTCGCTCAGGCGCTTGCGGTCGTTCGGGTCGAACAGGGCGATGCGCAGCTCTTTCTCCAGCTGGCGCACGAGCATCGACACGGCCGGCTGCGTCATGCCCAGCTGCTCGGCCGCGCGCGAGAAGCCACCGAGCCGCGCCACGGCCTCAAACACCTTGAGCTGGCGGATGTTCATCGAAGCCGTCACGGATTTCTTTCCTATGAGTTACCCGAATGAATGGGCGTGGTTGGCCGGCTGGCGGCCCTGGAAACGCCGTGGAGTGCGATTTTATAAGTAATGCTGATGGATTTCATAAGTTTTCATAAATTGCTCGTATGGAATTGCGTGCCTACCATCGCGCCCCATGAACACACCGACCCCTGCCCAAGCCTTCCCGAGCTGGAACGACGCCGCCACCGCCGGCATGGACGAACCCCAGCTGCTGCTCTACCGCTCCAACCTGCTGGGCTCCGACCTGCGCATCACCAACTACGGGGGCGGCAACACCTCCGCCAAGATCTGGCAGAAAGACCCGCTGACCGGCGAACAGGCCGAGGTGCTGTGGGTCAAGGGCTCGGGCGGCGACGTGGGCTCGATGAAGCTCGACGGCTTTTCCACGCTCTACATGGACAAGCTGCGCGCCCTGAAGGGTCTGTACCGGGGCCTGGCGAACGAGGACGAAATGGTGGGCTACCTGCCGCACTGCACCTTCAACCTCAACACCCGCGCCGCGTCCATCGACACGCCGCTGCACTCCAGCCTGCCTTATGTGCACGTGGACCACATGCACCCCGACGCGGTGATCGCCATCGCCGCCATGGCGAACGGCGAGGCCATCACGAAACAGGTGTTTGGTGGCACCGTGGGCTGGATGCCCTGGCTGCGCCCCGGCTACGAGCTGGGCCAGCAACTCGCTGCGTACAACACCGCGAACCCGGGCCTGCGCGGCATCGTGCTCGGCGGCCACGGCCTGTTCAGCTGGGGCGACACATCCAAGGCCTGTTACGAGAACACGGTGGACCTGATCCAGCGCGCGCAGACCTGGCTCTCGCAGGAACGCGCGGCGCGCAACCTGCCCGTGTTCGGCGGCGCGGCCGTGGCCCCGCTGGCCGACGCCGAGCGCGACGCAGCCCTGGCCCGCGTGTTGCCGGTGCTGCGCGGTCTGAGCGCCGAAGGCTCGCCGAAACTCTTGCACCTCAACACCTCGGCCGAGGTGATGGACTTCGTCAACTCGAAAGACCTGGAGCCGCTGGCCGCGCTCGGCACCTCATGCCCCGACCACTTCCTGCGCACCAAGATCCGCCCGCTGATCGTGCCCGAGGCTGTTTACCAGCTGCAGGGCGCCGAGCTGAAGGCGCGCCTGAGCGAGCTGCTCGCGGGCTACCGCGCCGACTACGCCGCCTACCACGAGCGTTGCAAGCGCGCCAACAGCCCGGCGCTGCGCGACCCGAACCCGGTGGTGATCCTGCTGCCGCGCATCGGCATGGTGACGATCGCCAAAGACAAAGCCACGGCGCGCATCGCCGGCGAGTTCTACGTGAACGCCATCAACGTCATGCGCGAAGCCAACGCGGTGGACCGGTACGTGGGCCTGCCCGAGCAGGAGGCGTTTGACATCGAATACTGGCTGCTCGAAGAGGCCAAGCTGCAGCGCATGCCCAAGCCGAAGCCGATGGTGGGCAAGGTGGCGCTGGTCACCGGCGGCGCCGGCGGCATCGGCCAGGCGATCGCGAAACGCATCCTGGCCGACGGCGGCTGCGTGGTGCTGGCCGACATCGACCAGGACGCCCTGAGCACGGTGGGCGCCGAGCTGGCCAAGGCCCACGGCAAGGACCACGTGCGTGGCGTGCGCTGCGACGTGACCGACGAGGCCAGCGTGATCGCGGCCTTCGACCGCGCCGCCATCGAATTCGGCGGGGTGGACATCCTGGTGAGCAACGCCGGCATCGCCTCGGCCGCGCCCATCGAAGACACCAGCCTCGCGCTGTGGAACCGCAACCAGAGCATCCTGGCCACGGGCTATTTCCTCGTGGGCCGCGAGGCCTTCAAGCAGATGAAGGCGCAGGGCACGGGTGGCGCCATCATCATGATCGCCAGCAAGAACGGCATGGTCGCCAGCAACCAGGCCACCGCCTACTGCGCCGCCAAGGCCGCCGAGATCCAGCTCAGCCGCAGCTTCGCGCTCGAAGGCGCGCCGCTGGGCATCCGCTCCAACGTGGTCAACCCCGACGCGGTGATCCGCGGCTCCAAGATCTGGACCGGCAAGTGGAGCGAAGAGCGCGCCGCCGCCAACAAGATCGACGAGGGCGAGCTCGAGGCCTTCTACCGCGACCGCAGCATGCTCAAGCGCAGCGTGTTCCCGGAAGACATCGCCGAGGCCACCTATTTCTTCGCCGCCGAGCACCTGAGCGCCAAGAGCACCGGCAACATCCTCAACGTGGACGCGGGCAACCTCGCTGCTTTCACCAGATAACCCCCCCGCGCCGCGCCGTGCGCGTCACCGCGACGCCAGCGGCCCGGCCAAGCCGGTTCCGCGGCGTCCGCTGGATCAGATGGGCGCGCAGGCACCGGTTCAACAAGGAAGAGACATGAAGACCATCGACAACGGATTGCTGGAATCGCAGAACGAGCAGCAGCTGCGCCATGTGCGCAACGACTACGAACACCTCGGCGAGCAGTTGGCCCGCCGGAACATCGACATCGACGTGGTGCGCCAACTGACCGCCCGCTTCGGTGTCGCCATCCCCAGCTGGGGCGTGGGCACCGGCGGCACGCGCTTTGCCCGTTTCCCCGGCCAGGGCGAGCCGCGCAACGTGTTCGACAAGCTGCAGGACTGCGGCGTGATCCACCAGCTCACGCGCATCACGCCCACGGTGTCGCTGCACATCCCCTGGGACAAATGCAGCGACTGGAGCGAGCTGCGCGCCGCCGCCGCCGCGCAGGGCCTGGCCTTCGACGCCATGAACTCCAACACCTTTTCCGACCAGGCCGGCCAGGCGCACAGCTACAAATACGGCAGCCTGAGCCACACCGACGCCGCCACCCGCGCACAGGCCGTGGCACACAACCTGGAGTGCATTGAAATCGGTCAGGCGCTGGGCTCCAAGGCGCTGACGGTGTGGGTCGGCGACGGCAGCAACTTTCCCGGTCAGCAGCACTTTCGCCGCGCCTTCGACCGCTACCTGGAGAGCACGCGCCAGATCTACGCCGCGCTGCCCGGCGACTGGCGCATGTTCCTGGAACACAAGATCTGCGAGCCGGCGTTCTACAGCACGGTGATCCAGGACTGGGGCTCGAGCTTCCTGGCCGCCAGCACGCTGGGCCCGAAGGCGCAGTGCCTGGTGGACCTCGGCCACCACGCGCCCAACGTCAACATCGAGCTGATCGTGGCGCGCCTGATCGCCGCCGGCAAGCTCGCCGGCTTCCACTTCAACGACAGCAAGTACGGCGACGACGACCTGGACGCCGGCAGCGTCTCGCCCTACCGCCTGTTCCTGGTGTTCAACGAGCTGGTGGCGGCGGCGCACGAGGGCGTGGCGTTCGACCCGGCCTACATGCTGGACCAGAGCCACAACGTGACCGACCCGATCGAGAGCCTGATGACCAGCGCCGTGCAGTGCCAGCGCAGCCACGCGCAGGCCCTGCTGGTGGACCGCGCCGCGCTCGACGCCGCCCAAGAGGCCAACGACGCGCTGACCGCCACGCACCTGCTCAAGACCGCGTTCCAGACCGACGTGACGCCGCTGCTGCAACAGGTGCGCCTGGACGCGGGCGCCGCCATCGACCCGGTGGCCGTGTACCGCGCCAGCGGCTACCGCGCGCGCATGGCCGCGGCCCGCCCGGCGGTGGCCGGCGGTGGGGGCGGCATCGTCTGATCGAACCGAGTCCTGGTCGCTGGCGCCAAAGGGGAGGCCAGCGACCCAGGCGGGACCCACGGCCGTGTCGGGGCCGCACCTGCCGAGACGCTTTTCCCCGTGCTTCGTTTCAACAACCCTGGAGACATTGATGAACAAAAAACTTTCCCTGCTGGCCGCTGCGGCCCTCGCCCTGTCGCTCGCCCAGCCCGCACTGGCCGCCGACAAGATCGCGCTCGTGGTCAAGAGCCTGGGCAACGGTTTCTTTGACGCCGCCCACCAGGGTGCGCTCGAAGCCGCCAAGGAGCTCAAGGACGTCGAAATCATCTACACCGGCCCCGCCAAGGCCACAGCCGAAGGCCAGATCGAGATCGTCAACTCGCTGATCGCGCAGAACGTCAAGGCCATCGTGATTTCCGCCAACGATCCCGACGCGCTGGTGCCCTCGCTGAAGAAGGCCATGGCCCGTGGCATCAAGGTCATCTCGTTCGACTCGGGCGTGAAGAAGGAAGGCCGCCTGATGCAGCTGAACCCGTCGAACAGCGCGCTGATCGGCGAGAAGCTGGTGAAGATGAGCGAGCAGGTCGTGGGCAAGACCGGCGAGATCGCCGTGCTGTCGGCCACCGCGCAGGCCACCAACCAGAACATCTGGATCGCCGAGATGAAGAAGGTGCTGGCCCAGCCCGCCTTCGCCGGCCTGAAGCTGGTCAACGTGGTCTATGGCGACGACCAGACCGACAAGAGCTACCGCGAAGCGCAAGGCCTGTTCAAGAGCTACCCCAACCTGAAGGCCATCGTGGCCCCGACGACGGTCGGCATTGCCGCCGCGGCCAAGGCCGTGCAGGACGAGAAGAAGGTCGGCCAGATCTTCGTGACCGGCCTGGGCCTGCCGTCTGAAATGGCCGGCCATGTGAAGAGCGGTGCGGTGAAGTCGTTCGCGATCTGGAACCCCATCGACCTGGGCTACTCGTCCATCATGGCCGCCAGCGCCTTCATCAAGGGCACGGCCAAGGGCGTGGCCGGCGAGAAGATTTCGCTGGGCCGCGTCGGCAGCACCACACTGGACAAGGACCTCGAAGGCGCGATGGCCGAGCCGTTCACCTACGACGCCGGCAACGTGGACAAGTTCGCAAAAATATTCTGAAACACCCCCCGCGCCGCTTCGCGTCACCCCCCTCAAGGGGGGCGGCACCTGAGGCCCGGCAAAGCCGGTTCCTCGGTGCCCCCGGTGGGCGCTGCTTCATGCGGTGCGGGTGGCGCTCCGGCGCCTTGGAAAACGCTTGCTCCGACGCCTGACGGCCGTTGATGGTGCTGCGGGGGAACCCGTCGTACCCTTGCCCAGTCTCTTGCCCCCAACGCGCTGCCATGAACCCTGATTCCCCTCCCGCGTGGCTCTCGCTGCGCGGCATCCACAAACGCTTTGGCCCGACCCACGCCTTGAAGGGCGTGGACCTGGACCTGGTGCCTGGCCAGGTGCTGGCCCTGATCGGCGAGAACGGTGCCGGCAAGTCCACGCTGGTGAAAACGCTGACCGGTGTGCACCAGCCCGAAGAGGGCGAGATCCGCGTCGAAGGCCGACCGGTGCGCTTTGCCAAGGCGCAGGACGCGCAGGCCGCCGGCATCGTGGCGGTGCACCAGGAAACGGTGATGTTCGAGGAGCTGAGCGCGGCCGAGAACATCTTCATCGGCCGCCAGCCCACGCGCGGCGCGGGCCTGTTCAAGGTGATCGACTGGGCGCGCATGAACGCCGAGGCCCAGGTGGTGCTCGACCGCGTGGGCGCGGGCTTTGCCGCCACCACGCTGGTCAAGCAGCTGAGCCTGGCGCAGCGCCACCTGATCGAGATCGCGCGCGCCCTGTCGCAGAACGCCAGGGTGGTGATCCTCGACGAGCCCACGGCCGCCCTGTCGCAGGCCGAGATCCGCGACTTCTTTGGCCTTGTGCGCGGCCTGAAGAACGAGGGCGTGGCGGTGCTCTTCATCACCCACAAGTTCGACGAGATCTTTGCCGTCTGCGACCGCTACGTGGTCTTGCGCGACGGCGCGTCGGTGGGCTCGGGCGCCATCGCCGAGGCCGACGAACCCACGCTGGTGGGGCTGATGGCCGGCCGCGCCATCGAACAGATTTACCCGCCCATCCACAGCCAGCCCGGCGAGGTGGTGCTGCAGGTCAAGGGCCTGAGCCACCCGAACGAATTTGCCGACCTCGGCTTCGAGCTGCGGCGCGGCGAGATCCTGGGCTTCTACGGCCTGATCGGCGCCGGCCGCAGCGAAGCCATGCTCGCGCTGATGGGCCTGAACCCCGCAGCCACCGGCGAGGTGGTGGTCGAGGGCCGCCGCATCGAGATCCGCCAACCCGGCGATGCGATTGCCGCCGGCCTGGCCTACGTGCCCGAAGAACGCCAGCGCCAGGGCGTGGTGCTCGGCTTTTCCGTGCGGCACAACATCAGCCTGGCCGGTCTGGCGAGCGGCGTGTCGGCGCTGTCGCGCGGTGCCTGGCTGTCGGCGGCGCGCGAGTCCGATCTCGCGGCCCGCATGATCGAACGCCTGCGCATCAAGACCGCGAGCCAGGACACGCCGCTCTCGGGCCTGTCGGGCGGCAACCAGCAGAAGGTGGTGATCGCCAAGTGGCTGGGGCTCAACCCGCGCATCGTGATCCTGGACGAACCCACCAAGGGCATCGACGTGGGCGCCAAGCAGGCCGTCTACCACCTGATCGCCGAGATGGTGGAGCAGGGCCTGGCGGTGATCCTGGTGTCGTCCGAGCTGCCCGAGGTGATGCACCTCGCACACCGCGTCATCGTCATGCGGCGCGGCCGCATGGTGAGTGAGTTCGCCATGGGCTCGGTGGACGCCGAGACCATCGTGTCCGCCGCGTCGGGCCTGGGCCTGGGGCACGCCGCCGCCGTGCCGTCGCCCACCGCCGCGGTGCCCCCTGTCCGTCTGCCCACCGAGGTGCACCCATGACAACCCACCCCCTGAGCGCGCTGGCGCAGGTGCGGCGCGAGTGGCTGCTGCTGGCCATCATCGCCGTCATCGTGCTGGCGGTCGGCGCGCGCGCGCCCGTGTTTCTGACCTGGCGCAACGCGCTGGACATCGGCAACGACTCGGCCATCCTCGCCATCCTGGTGATGGGCCAGATGCTGGTGCTGCTGACGCGCGGCGTCGATCTGTCGGTGGCGTCCAACCTGGCGCTCACCGGCATGTTGTGCGCGCTGGCCGGGCGCGCCTGGCCCGGCATTCCGCTGGTGGCGCTGATCGCCATGGCCTGCGCCATCGGCGCGGCGCTGGGCTTCGTCAACGGCTGGCTGATCATGCGGTTCTCGCTGCCGTCCATCGTGGTCACGCTGGGCACCTTGTCGCTCTACCGGGGCGCGGTGTTCGTGGCCAGCGGCGGCGCCTGGGTGTCGGACCACGAGATCCACCCGCTGATCAAAGGCCTGCCGCGCGAGACCCTGCTCGGCCTGCCGATGCTGATCTGGTTTGCCGCCGTGGTGGTGGGCCTGACGCTGTGGCTGCTGCGCTGGCGCCGCGAAGGGCGCGAGCTCTACGCCTATGGCGGCAACCCCTCGGCCGCGCTGTACGCCGGCATCCCGGTGCAGCGCCGGTTGGTGATGGCCTACACCGTGTCGGGCCTGCTGGCAGGGCTGGCGGGGCTGCTCTGGGTGGGGCGTTACTCCATCGCGTTTTCCGAGTTGGCCTCGGGCTACGAGCTGACGGTGATCGCGGCCTGCGTGATCGGCGGCGTGAGCATCGGCGGCGGCGTGGGCACCATTGGCGGCGCGGTGCTCGGGGTGTTGTTCATCGGCGTGGTCAACGGCGCGCTGCCGGTGATCCAGGTCTCGCCGTTCTGGCAGCAGGCGATCGCGGGCGCGGTGATCCTGATTTCGGTGGTGCTCAACGCCACCGCCGACCGCAAGCAAGGGCGGCAGATTCTGGACCGCTCGGCGGTCCCACAAGGAGGAACGGCATGAGGGCACTCGACACCTGGGAGCGCGTGCTGATCGCGCTGATCGTGCTGGTCTACCTGGGCTTCGGCCTGGGCATCGAGGGCTTCTTTTCGCCCTACGCGCTGGCCGACAGCACCTACAACTTTTCAGAGAAAGCGCTGATCGCGCTGGCGATGGCGCTGCTGGTGGTGTCGGGCGAGATCGACCTCTCGATTGCCGCCACGATGGCGCTGGCCTCGCTGGCCATGGGCCTGGCGATGCAGGCCGGCGCCAGCCTGCCGCTGATGTTGTGCGCCGCGGTGGCCACGGGCGCGCTCTGCGGCGGGCTCAACGGCTGGCTCGTGACGCGCTGGAAGCTGCCGTCCATCGTGGTCACCATCGGCACGCTCTCGCTGTACCGTGGCCTCGCGCAGGTGGTGCTGGGCGACCAGGCGATCACCGGTTACCCCGAGACGCTGAGCACCTGGGGCAACGGCAGCATCGGCGACCTGATCGGCCAGCCCGGGTTCATCGTGCCCATCGAGTTCGGCGTGATGCTGCTGATGGCGATTCTGGTGGGGCTGTTCCTGCACGCCACGGTGCACGGCCGGCGGGTCTACGCCATCGGCGCCAACCCGATCGCGTCGCGTTTCTCGGGCATCTCGGTGGACCGCTACCGGCTCGGCCTGTTCGTGTTCGCCGGCGTCATGGCGGCGCTCGCGGCCATCCTGCTCACCGGGCGCATCGGCAGCACGCGGCCCAACCTGGCCATGGGCTGGGAGCTGGACGCGGTGACCATCGTGATCCTCGGCGGCGTGGCCATCGAGGGCGGGCGCGGCAGCATCGTGGGCGTGATCCTCGCGGCCGTGTTGCTGGGCAGCTTCAACTTCGCGCTGGGCATGCTCAACGTGTCGGGCATCGTGATGTCGATGATCGTGGGCGCGCTGCTGATCGTGGCGATGGTGTTGCCGCGCTGGCTCAAGGTCCTGCGCCGGCCCGCCGCGATGCCCAGGCCGGCCTGAAAGGACCCCGCCATGACCACCGAAAAGATCGCATTCCGCATGTTCCTGAACCCCGGCTGCGAGGCCGAGTACCAGCGGCGCCACGATGCCATCTGGCCCGAGCTGTCGGCGCTGTTGAAAGAGCGCGGCGTGTCCGACTACAGCATCTTTCTCGACGCGCCGCGCGGCGTGCTGTTCGCCGTCTTGCGCCGCAGCGCCGGCCACGGCATGGACAGCCTGCCGCAGCACCCGGTGATGCAGCGCTGGTGGCAGCACATGAAAGACCTGATGCAGACGAATGCCGATGGCTCGCCCGTGGCCGAGCCGCTGCCCTGCGTGTTTCACCTCGACTGAATCGCACCGTGAGTCACACCCTCATCCTCGACATCGGCAAGACCAACGCCAAGCTGCTGCTCATCAGCGAGGCCGGCGAGGTGCTGGCCCGCCAGGTGCAGGCCAACGAGGCGGTGCAGGGTGCCGACTACCTGGAGCTGGGTGTGGGCGCGCTCGAAGCCTGGTTGCTGCGAACCATCCCCGCCTTGCCGCAGCGCGAGCGCATCGCGCACATCGGCATCAGCACCCACGGCGCGGCCTTTTGTGCCATCGACGGCGAGGGTCTGGTGCTGCTGCCCATGGACTACGAGTGGGACGGTTACGGCGCGCACCGCGAGGCCTTCCACCGCCTCGCCGACGGCTTCGAGGTCACCGGCTCGCCCGACCTGCCGCTGGGCCTCAACGCCGGTTTGCAGCTGTACTGGCTGCAGCAGACGCAGCCCGCCGCCTGGCAGCGCATCCGCCACTGGCTGCCGTACCCGCAGTACTGGGCCTGGTGGTTCAGCGGTGTGGCCACGAGCGAGCTGTCCTCGCTCGGTTGCCACACCCACCTGTGGTCACCCGAGCGCCAGCAACCGGCCGCGTGGGCGCAGCGCACCGGTATCGCCGACCTGTTCGCACCGCTGAAAAAAGCGTGGGAGGTGCTCGGCCCGGTGAAGCCGGACCTGGCCGCGCGCCTGCAATTGCCCGCCACCTGCCAGGTGCACGTGGGCGTGCACGACAGCAACGCCTGCCTGGCCCGCCACCTGCACGCCGTGCCCCACGGCACGGTGGTCTCCACCGGCACCTGGTGTGTGGTCATGGCGCCCGGCGGCACGGCGGCGGCGCTGGCGCCCGAGCGCGATGAACTGGTGAACGTGTCGGTCGAAGGCGGGGCCGTCCCCACCGCGCGCTTCATGGGCGGGCGCGAGTTCGCCGCCCTGTGCGCCGGCGCCGCCCCGGCGCTCGCCACGCTGTCCGCGCTCGACGAGCTGCTGGCGCAGGGCTGGGCGGCCACGCCGTCGTTCGCGGAAGCCGGCCCGTATCAGGGCCAGCAGGGCCGCGTGTGGCAACACGGCCAGGTGCAGGCCGGCGGCGCACAGGCGGTGCCCGCGCACCTGCGGCCGGCGCTCGCGGCGCTCTACTGCGCCGACATCACGGCCGAGCTGGTGACCTCGCTGGCCACCGGCGACGCGGCCTCGGCGCCCGTGGTGGTGGAAGGGCCGCTCGCGGGCAACGTGGTCTACACCACGGCGCTCTCGGCGTGGCTGGCCGGCCGCCGTGTGCTGCGCTCGACCGATGCGCTCGAAGGCACGGCGCGCGGCGCCTGGATGCTGGCCGACTGGCCCGCCCGCGCGCGGCTCTCGGGCTGGTACGAGCCCTTGCCGGTGGTCGTGCAGGATCTGCGGCAGCGGCTGCAACGGTACCGGGACCAACGCACGGCCTGGCTCGCGGCCGTGTGAATCAGCCCAGCCGGATGCCCACCCGTGTGATGCGGTTGCCGTCCATCTTGCGCACGCTCAGCTCGGCGGCGCCCAGCAGCGCGCCGTCGCCCACCACCGGCGGGCGGTTGATCTGTTCGTGCAGCCAGGCGGCCACGTCGGTGGTGGATTCCGCCGGCATCGGCAGCCCGTAGAACCCGCACAGCGAGTCCATCGGCGTGGTGGCGTCGATCACGAAATCGCCAAACACCAGGCGGTTGCCCAGTTCGTCCTTTGGGTCCGGCAGGGCCACGCCCAGGCGCCGCGCGCTCCAGGCGATCGTCGAACCCTGCAGCAGCAGCGAGGTGAGCACCACCACGAAGGCCACGTTGAAAAACGTGCGCGCGCCGGCCACCCCCGCCAGCAGCGGGTACACCGCCAGCACGATGGGCACCGCGCCGCGCAGTCCCACCCAGCTGATGAAACCGATCTCGCGCCCGCTGAAGCGGAACGGCACCAGGCACAGCCACACCGAGACCGGCCGGGCCACCAGCATCAGCACCGCCGACACGCCCAGCGCCGGCCACAGCGAGCGCAGCATGTCGCTCGGCGTCACCAGCAGGCCCAGCAGCAGGAACATGCACGCCTGCGCCTGCCAGGCGTAGCCGTCCATGGCCGAGAGCACCCGCCGCACCGGGCGCCGCGCCTGGTTGCCCGCCACCACGCCCATGGCGTACACCGCCAGAAACCCCGAGCCGCCCAGCCAGGTGGTGGCCGCAAACACCGCCAGCCCACCCGACACCACCAGCAGCGCGCGCACGCCGCCGCCGCCGTCCGACCCGCCGCGGCCCAGTCGGTGGAGCAAGGCCGCCAGCGCCCAGCCACTGCCCAGCCCCATGGCCGTGCCCCAGCCCAGGTGCAGCAACAGCGCCCACACCGCGTGCAGCACCTGTTGCGCGTCCCACGGCGCCGCGACGGCGTTGACCGCCTGACCCGCCGTGGCCAGGCCGATGAAGGTGAGCGTCAGGTAGACCGCCATCGGGTCGTTCAGGCCCGACTCGATCTCCAGCGTCGCGGCCACCCGCTCGTTGAGCGTCACGCCCGACGACTTCAGCAGCGAGAACACCGCCGCCGCGTCGGTCGAGCCCACGATCGCGCCCACCAGCAGCGCCAGCGGCCAGTTCAGCCCCAGCAGCCAGCGCGCCGCCAGACCGGTGATGCCCGCACACACCAGCACGCCCAGCGTGGCCAGCAGCAGCGAAGGCTTCAAGCCGGTGCGGAAGGTGGCGTAGTCGGTGCGCAGGCCGCCGTCCAGCAGGATCACGGCGAGCGCCACGTTGCCCACCCAGAAGCTCAGACCGAAGTCTTCAAACACCAGGCCACCGGGCCCGTCCACCCCGGCCAGGATGCCCACCAGCAGGAACACCAGCAGGAACGAGAACCCCACCCGCGCCGACAACACCCCGGCCAGCACGCTCACGAACACCAGCGACGCGGCCACGAGCAGCGGCAGGGCGAGGAAATCGAGCGAGAGGGTCATGGCCGCAAGCTAACAGATTGCGTGCCAGAGAGGGGGTTGCGGACTACATTACGTCTGGTTGCACGGTCTGCGTGGCGGGTTGCCACGCCGTCGGCCCGGGGGTGTGTTCCATGACCGTCACACTGCAAGCGCTGCTCGGGTTCATCGCCTGGACCCTGTTCCTGCTGGTCCTCATGGAGCTCATCCGCTCCTGGCTCGTGCTGAGCGGGGCCGTGCCAGCCAACGGGTTCAACCCCGAGAACACCAACCTCTCGCCCTTCATGCAGCGCCTGGCCCGGGCGCACGCCAACTGCCTTGAGGGCCTGCCCCTCTTCGGCGGGCTCATGCTGGTCGCCGTGGTGGCGGGCCGCGCGGCCGTCACCGACCCGCTGGCCTGGGCGCTGCTCGGCGCCCGCATCGTCCAGTCGCTCATCCACCTCGCGTCCACGTCGCCCGCCGCCGTCACCGCCCGGTTCACCGCCTTCGCGGTGCAGATGGTGATCGCCGGGTACTGGGTGCTCGGGCTGTACCGGGCATAGCACCACAGAAAGGAGAACGCCCTGGCGCACGGCCTCTCGCTGTCTCGCCCCCGAACCGCGCCAGCGGTCGGCCGTGAGCCCGGCGCGCTATGCCTCGGGCAGGTCCTCGTGGAGGCAGAGGTAGTTGCCCTCGGTGTCCTTGAACCAGGCGGCTTTTTCGGCGCCGAGCACGCAGACGTGGTTCACCGTTTTCAGCCCGGGGAAGTCGTAGTCCTCGAACACCACGCCCGAACGTTTCAATGCCTCGATGGTGGTGGCGATGTCGCCCACCCGGAAGCTGATCGCGGTGTGGTCGGCCTTGGTGCCTTCGGGCTTGGGGAACAGGGCCAGCGTGCTGCCGCCCACCGTGTAGACGAACTTGCCGTCGGGTTTGAACCCGCCCGGTGCCAGCCCCAGGCAACCCTCGTAGAAAGCCCGCGCACGGTCAATGTCTTTCACGGGCAGCATCGTTGTGACAGAAGCAGTGGACAACATGGCCAGTCCTTTCGCTCAATCCGGCACGTTCCAGCCGCCTGGCGCCCGCCAGGCCACCCGGCCGGCTTACCAGCATAGGCTTCTCCCTGCTCGGGCGCCAGTGGAAACATCGGGAACGCCCATGCGCCGCTGGATGGACGAAGACCCCCCCACCCACCGAAGGAGCGCCGACATGCCCCCAGCACCCCAGCTCACCATCGTCCAGCTCACGCCGACCGACGCCGACCTCGCGCACCGCATGCTCGACGTGTTCGGCGAGGCCTTCGAAGACCCCGACACCTACGGCCGCGCCCGGCCCGGGCCAGCCTACCTGCAGCGCCTGCTGGGCTCCGAGACCTTCATCGCCCTGGCGGCCTTGCAGGGCGCAGCGGTGGTGGGCGCGCTGGCCGCCTACGAACTGCCCAAGTTCGAACAGGAACGCAGCGAGATCTACCTCTACGACCTGGCCGTGCTCGCCAGCCACCGCCGCCGCGGCGTGGCCACCGCGCTGGTCCGGCGGCTGCAGGCTCTGGCCGCGCAGCGTGGCGCCTGGGTTGTGTTTGTGCAGGCCGACCACGGCGACGACCCCGCCGTGGCGCTGTACACCCAGCTCGGCACGCGGGAGGACGTGATGCATTTCGACCTGCCCGTGCGGCCGGCATGAGCCGGTCAGGCCCCCCCAGGGTCAGGACCGCAAGGCATGGGTGAAGTCGTGGCACGGCCCATGGCGGTTTGTGTGGCGCCGTTGGCGTGGGCACGCCTGGCGAGAATGGCGCTTCACTTGGTTGACCTGACATGACAAACACCCCGCTTCACCTCCAGCGCTGGCAAGCGCTCACCAGCGAACAGCAGCAATCCGTGCTCGCCCTGCACATTTCACCGGAGCAGATTGAATTCGCCGGGACGATGGCGCAGGCCGTCGCGGTGGGCGAGGGCGCCAGCCCGGACGAAGTGGCCGGCCTGGCCGTGCTTCAAGCCGACGTGCCGGTCGGTTTCGTGGTGCTCTGCCGGGGCTCGCGGCTGCCGGAGTGGGCGCCCACCGGCGCCGTCGCCCTCAGGGCCATGCGCATCGACAGCCGCGAACAGGGCAAAGGCCACGGCAAGGCCGCACTGGCCTTGATGGAAACCTGGCTGTCGGAACATTGGCCGGTTTGCCCGTTGCTTGCGCTCTGCGTGGACGATCAGAACCTGGCCGCCCGGCGCGCCTACGAAGTGGCGGGGTTCACCGAGTACACGGAGCCCAAGGCTGGGCGGATCGGGCTGGTGCGGTATCTGGCCAAGCCTTTGAAGGAGGCCGCGAGCGCATGACAACAGAGGGCCGGTTCAATACCACCTGCCGCTGGCGCTCAGCTCTCGTCGTCCAGCAGGCGCTGCAGTCCGCCTTCTGTCAGGCCTTGAGCGGCTGCGCTGGCGGCGTTCTGCGCCAACGTGCCCTGCGTCCGCGCAGAGGTTGCGCATGGCTTCGTGGTCCTGCGCGCTGACCATCACGCCCGCCACGCGGTCATGGGTGGGCTCCCGTTGTGACGGCAAGGCGGATTTTTGCGCGAATCGTTCAATTCGGGTGTTTCGGGCGAATGTGAAAAGCAGGAGTGGGGCAATACAGTGCGAACACGGTCTTTGGTGACTTTCCGTTCTCGAGCGACAACACGTTGACAACCCTTGTTCTTCTGCCGGGCCTGGATGGCTCCGGCGATTTCTTCGACCACCTCTGTCACCACTTGCCACCGCAGTGGCGGACACACGTGATGCCATACCCCGGCGACCAGCCACTCAGCTACAGCGAGCTGGCCCGTTTTGTAGTGGCGGCATTGCCCCATGACGGCCCCTTTGTTCTGGTGGCCGAGTCCTTCTCAGGCCCAGTGGCCATTCAGGTGGCTGCGACCCGGCCTGCTGGCTTGATCGGCGTGGTGCTGCGCGCCACGTTTGCACGCAACCCCCGGCCGTTCCTCAGGCCTTTTCTGGGGCTCACGCGCGTGGCGCCGGTGCGCGCCACGCCCATGGGCCTTCTTTCGCGCTGCTTGCTGGGGGCCGAGGCCGATGCTGCGTGGGCTGAGCGCATTCGGCAGGCGATGGGCAAGTGCTCTGTCGCCGTTTTGAGGGCGCGTGCCCGGGAGGTGCTGTTGGTGGACGTGCGCAGCCTGCTGGCCGATATCCGGGTGCCTGTGCTGTACCTTCAAGCAACCAAAGATTGGGTGGTGCCAGCTGCGGCGCTGATCGAGATGCAGCGTGTCTTGCCAGGGATTCAGGTGGCCAGGATCGATGGGCCGCACTTCCTGCTTCAAGCTCGGCCAGTGCCTTGTTTGGAGCAAATCATGGAGTTTGTCGGTCGGGGATCCCCCACGGAGAATTGAGACAGAATCTGAGCGACAGACGCTACCCCCACCAAGCATCCATGCTCAACAACGAATTGAGTCGACTGGCCAGCGGCCGAAGCATCATCCACTTCTGCTTGTTCGGGTGGCTGAGCATGTTTGCCTTTCAGCTGCACAGCACACCTTTGCTGCTTCCTCTGCTGTTGGCGCTGAGCGGGGCAGCGGTGGTCGGCAGCGCAAGGGTGACGCGTTCCCTTGGTCACACCGGATCGGTGCGATTTGCAGGTGTTCTCGGGTCGGTCGTCCCTCTTCTGGGGCTGTTGGTCATGGGCTGGCTGTCATCCAAGGCTCGCCGCGAGCTGCTGACAGCTGGATGGCGATTGGGCTTGTTTCATGCTTATCGGCCTGCCCACGACGGGAACTAGATCGAGGCCGCAGTTGATTCCATGGGTTGACGCAGGATCAGGCGGGCGCCCCTGTCAACACAGCAACGGCGACGTATGCACTTAGCACTGCGAGCCTTCTGATTTTGGTAGTCTGTATTACATGACCGTAAATCTGAAATCACTCAAGCAACTGCTGCCTGTTCTGTTCGCAATAGGTGTGGCCCACGCGGACATGACGCCGAACAGGTTACGCACCGACGGCATCTACCGCAGTGAAGTGGAAACCAATGAAGATGGGACCACCTACATCAGCATGCTTCGATTTGCGCCGGACGGCCGTGTGTTTCTGATGCACGTTGGAATGCCGGCCACACATGAACGTGTGTGTGTATGGTTCAAACCGGAGCGGGAGGCTGAATACTGGTCCAAGGGTGCGAGTTATCAACTTGAGGCCGACCGCATCAGCTTCCAGACGGAATCTCCCAATGCAACGACTGTGTTCGACGGAACGATCAAGTCTGGCCTGCTGAAAATGCAGCTGAGGGTTCCGACGAAGCAGGACCTTACATATCCTCTGACTTTCAAGTTCGCCCCCTGTTTGTGAAGAGCGGAGTCGAAATAAGAAGGGCTGCCATTGGCAGCCCTTCTTATTGTTGAGCGAGAACCCAATCAGTTCGCAAACGCCGCAATCCCGGTAATCGCACGCCCCAGGATCAACGCATGCACATCGTGCGTGCCCTCGTAGGTGTTCACCACCTCCAGGTTCACCAGGTGGCGGGCCACGCCGAATTCGTCGCTGATGCCGTTGCCGCCCATCATGTCGCGCGCCAGGCGGGCGATGTCGAGCGACTTGCCGCAGCTGTTGCGCTTCAGGATGCTGGTCAGTTCCACCGAGGCGGTGCCTTCGTCCTTCATGCGGCCCAGGCGCAGGCAGCCCTGCAGGCCGAGGCTGATCTCGGTCAGCATGTCGGCCAGCTTCTTCTGGATCAGCTGGTTGGCGGCCAGCGGGCGGCCGAACTGCTGGCGGTCCATCACGTACTGGCGGGCACGGAAGTAGCAGTCTTCGGCAGCGCCGAGCGCGCCCCAGGCGATGCCGTAGCGCGCGCTGTTGAGGCAGGTGAACGGGCCTTTCAAGCCGCGCACGTCGGGGAAGGCGTTTTCTTCCGGCACAAACACCTCGTCCATCACGATCTCGCCGGTGATGCTGGCGCGCAGGCCGACCTTGCTGTGGATGGCGGGGGCGCTCAGGCCTTTCCAGCCCTTCTCCAGTATGAAGCCGCGGATCTGGCCGCCGTCGTCCTTGGCCCAGACCACGAACACATCCGCGATCGGGCTGTTGGTGATCCACATCTTGGCGCCGCTCAGGCTGTAGCCGCCGGGCACGGCCTTGGCGCGGGTGACCATGCTGCCGGGGTCGCTGCCGTGGTTGGGTTCGGTCAGGCCGAAGCAGCCGATCCATTCGCCGGTGGCCAGCTTGGGCAGGTACTTCTGCTTCTGTGCTTCAGAGCCAAACTCGTTGATCGGCACCATCACCAGCGAGCTCTGCACGCTCATCATGCTGCGGTAGCCGGAGTCCACGCGCTCCACCTCGCGCGCCACCAGGCCGTAGCAGACGTAGTTGAGGCCGCTGCCGCCGTAGGCTTCAGGGATGGTGGGGCCGAGCAGGCCGAGTTCGCCCATCTCGCGGAAGATGGCCGGGTCGGTCTTCTCGTGGCGGAAGGCCTCGG
>NZ_JADMKB010000099.1 GCF_018780075.1 Hydrogenophaga sp. | reverse complement strand
CCGAAGGCCGCGCCCTGGTTCCAGTTGAAGCGGGTGATGAACTGCGTGTAGATCTGCTCGGTGAACCACAGCGAGTTCTTGCCGCCCAGCAGCGTGGGCGTGAGGTAGTTGCCCAGGCACAGCATGAAGACCACGATGCAACCGGCCGCGATGCCCGGCGCCGCGTGCGGGATGACGATGCGGCGCACGATGTTGGCGGTGCTGCCGCCGAGGTCGTAGGCGGCTTCGATCAGGCTGTCGTCCAGGCTTTCCAGGCTGTTGACCAGCGGGATCACCATGAAGAGCAACGAGGCGTAGACCAAGCCGACCAGGATGGTGGCATCCCGGTAGAGCAGCTCCACCGGTGCATCGGCCAGGCCCACGCTTTGCAGCAGGCTGGAGATGACACCGGTTTCGCGCAGCAGGATCAGCCAGCCCAGCGTGCGCACCATCTCGCTGACCCAGAACGGCAGCAGGCACAGCACCAGCAGCACGGTCTTGGCGCGCCCACGCGCCACCTTGGCGATGTACCAGGCGGCCGGGAACGCCAGCAACAGAGTGAGCACGGTGGCCAGCACCGAGAGCGTGGCGGTGCGCACGAAGGTGTTCCAGTACAGCGGCTCGTCCACGAAGGTGCGGTACTGCTCCAGGCTGAAGCCGTACTCGCCTGGCCCGGTGCGCGCCTGCAGCGAGAGCACCAGCAGTTCGATGTGCGGCAGGATCACCAGGCCCAGCAGCCACAGCAACGCCGGCGCCAACAACACACCCAGGAAGAAGCGGCGGTGGGTGCTTTCGCTCATGGTGGGTTCATGCCCCGAAACACCAGGCCTGCGCGCTCTGATACGCGAAGTGCACCGTTTCGCCCGGCTTCAGATCAGCCAGGCGCCCGGTGAGGGGCAGGGCGATGTGCAGCGGCGTGTTGCTGCGCGTCTCGCGCACCTGCACGGTGGAGTTGCCGCCGTCGAACAGCACGCTGTCGACCACCGCGCTCCAGGCCGGGTCGCCAGCCGGCAGCTCGCGCGGGCTGCGCCCGATCTCGATGGCCTCGGGCCGCACGAAGAGCACCGCGGTCTGGCCCACGGAGACCGTGCCCACGGCCTGCGCCCACAGCGCCATGCCGCTGCCGGTGCGCAGCTGCACCTGGGCTCCATTGAGTTGCTCCACGTGGCCCTCGAAACGGTTGTTGTTGCCCACGAAACCGGCCACGAAGGACGTGGCCGGCTGGTAGTACAGCTGTTGCGGGCTGCCGACCTGCTCGAAGCGGCCCTGGTTCATCACCGCGACCTGGTCCGACATCACCAGCGCTTCCGACTGGTCGTGCGTGATGTAGACGAAGGTGGTGCCGATCTCCGCCTGCAACTGTTTGAGCTCGACCTTCATGTGCTCGCGCAGTTTCAGGTCAAGCGCGCCCAGCGGCTCGTCGAGCAGCAGCAGGGTGGGCTCCAGCACGAGCGAGCGCGCGATGGCCACGCGCTGCTTCTGCCCGCCCGAGAGCTGGTCGATGCGCTTGTCGACGCTGCCGGGCAGGCCCACGCGCTGCAGCATGTCGGTGACCTTGGCCTTGATGGCTGGGCTCTTGACGCCGCGTCGCGCCAGCCCGTAGGCGATGTTCTCGCCCACGCTCATCATGGGAAACAGCGCCAGGTGCTGGAACACCATGTTCACCGGTCGCCGGTTGGGTGGCACGCCGAGCATGGACGCGCCTTTGATGCGCAGGTCGCCGCTGTCGGGGGCGATGAAGCCCGCGACCATGCGCAGCAGCGTGGTCTTGCCGCAGCCCGAGGGGCCGAGGATGGAGAAGAACGAGCCGCGGCGGACGTTGAAGCTCAGGGCCTGGACCGCCGCAAACGCGCCATAGCGTTTGTCGACGGCCAGGACTTCGAGATCGTTGTCGCCGACGGATGCGGCACCGGGTGTGGGCACCGCTTACTGGGCGGCTTTGACGCGGTCGAGCACGCGGCCTTCGATGTCTTCAATGCCGGCGGGCACGGCCGGGTACCACTTGATGTTCTTGATCGCGGCCTCGGGGAAGCTCTCGGCGAACTGCTTCTTGAGCACCGGGTCCATCAGCTGGTCGGCGCCCTTGCTGGCGGTGAAGTTGCCGGCAGAGCCCGCCACCTTGGCGGCGATCTCGGGGCGCATGTTGAAGTTGATCCAGGCGTAGGCGGCCTCGTCGTTCTTGCCCTTGGCCGGCAGCGCGAAGGTGTCGACCCAGCCCAGCGCGCCCGACTTGGGTGCGACGAACTTGATCTCGGGGTTGGTCTTGTTCAGGCCCCAGCCGCCGGTGTCCCACATCATGGCCGTGGTCAGCTCGCCCGAGCGCATGCCGGCGAGCAACTGGTCTTTGCCGTCCCAGTAGAACTTCACGTTCTTCTTGCACTCGGTGAGCGCCTTGCCCACGTCGTCCATCAGCGCGCCGTAGGCCTTGGCGTCGCTGTAGAGCGCAAACGGGTTCTTGCCGCTGGCGAACGCGAACGCGATCAGCGTCGGGCGCTTCAGGCGCATGCTGACCTTGCCGGCGTTGTCGGCCGCACAGAGGTCGTTGTAATCGGCCGCCTTGGAGGTCTTGGTGTTGATCACCAGGCCGTCGGTGCCCCAGATGTGCGGCAGGCCATAGACCTTGCCGTCGATGGAGGTGTTCAGGCGCGTGGCTTCGAGCATGGGCGCGATGAACAGATCGGACTTGATCTTGCTCAGGTCCATGGGCTTGTAGATCTTGAACTCGCCCTGCGGGCCGGCGATGCGGTCCTGGCTGGGCTGGGCCAGGTCGAAGCCGGCGCCGGCGGTGGCGCGCAGCTTGGAGATCATCTCTTCGTTGTTCGAGAGCGTGACCTCGACCTTAATGCCGGTCTCTTTGGTGAACTGCTCCAGCACGTCCTTGGGCACGTAGTCGGCCCAGGTCAGCAGGCGCAGGGTCTTGTCTTGTGCCTGTGCGGCACCAGCGGCCAGCAACAGCGTGGCCAGAACAACGCGGGACAACTTGCTCTTCATGGGGAGATCGCTTTCAAGGTGGGCTTGGGTTGGGATGGCGCCACAGCGCGTGTGGGCCCGGGGTGACGGCCAGACGCAGAATCCGGCAAAGCCCACCATAAGTCAATACCGTGAAAACCGCGTGACAGCCGCCGCCCCGGCGGCGCTCACGCTCAGGCCGCGGTGAGGTGCACCGCGTCAAACCCCAGGTGGTGCAGGCACTCGCGCAGGATCAGCACCAGCGCGTCACCCGCCGGATCGTCGAATCCGCTGCCCTTGGCGGAGGGTGCGCCCACCGACCGCGCCGCCAGCTGCTGGTACTCGCGCTCGATCTGCGCGCGCGCAATGGCCTCGTGCGCCAGGCCCCAAATGGCACCTGCGCGTTGCAGCGGCGCCATGGCGCCGGCCGCGACCACCAGGCGGGCGCCCGCCGGGATGTGGCCCGCGAGGCGCTCAACCTGGTCTTCCACGGTCTGGATCGCCTGCTCGATCGCCAGCGCCGACGGCCCCGACGGCCCGACCGGTCCGGGCCAGAGCACAGCCCACCCGATGGGCAGGTGCCAGCGCGATTCGCCGCCGTCCGGCAGCGACAGCACCGCCGTGGTGTCGGTGGCGCCGATGTCCAGGTACAGGGTGTTCATGGCGACGGGCTCAGGCCGGGTCCAGCGCGCGGGTCAGCAGCGCGAGCACCCGCTCGTCGATGCCGTGGCCCAGCCCGGGCAGCACGTCCACCGTCGGGCTTGCGCCCAGCGCCCGCAGGCGCTCGGCCACCGACACGCTGTGGGCTGCGGGGATCACCATGTCCTGCGCGCCGTGGATGAAGTGCAGCGACACGCCGGCCGGCGCCACCCGCGGCGGCTCGGCGAAACGCCCGGCCATCGACACCACGCGCGAGGCCAGCGGCACCGCCTGCTGCATGGATTCCAGCGCCATGATCGCGCCTTGCGAGAAGCCGGCCAGCGCCGTGGCCGTGGCGTCCAGCCCGGTGCGGGCCTGCCAGGCCTGAACCGTCTGCACAAAACGCGGCATCACCGCGGCGATGCGCTCGACGCGGTTGGCCTCGTCGATGCCGCGCACCGAAAACCACTGCCAGCCGCCGCCCATGTCGGACGGGAACGGCGAGCGCACGCTGACCACCCAGCGGTCGGGCCGCGCCAGTGCCTGGCCCAGCGGCACCAGGCCTTCGGGGCTCGCGCCCACGCCGTGGAACAGCAGCACCAGCTCGAGCGCGGCCTCGCTGGGCGGGTGGACGATCAGGTCGTCGGTGTTCATCAGCGGCTCCATCAGGCGGCCTCGGCCAGGGCCGGCGCTTCGGCCACCGACGGGATGGCGCCGAACAGGTACGAGTCCATCGACAGCACGCCGTAGGTGATGCCACCGTCAATGCGCGTGACCGGCGCCTCGGCGCCCGCCGCGCCGGCCGCCACCATCAGCGGCCACAGGTGCTCGGCCGTGGGGTGCGAGCGCTGGGCGTGCGGTGCCACCGCCATGGTCTGCTGCAGGCGCGCGTGGTCGCCATTGCGCAGGGTCTGGTGAATCCAGGCGGCGAACTCGGTCGCGTAGGTTTCGCTGTGGGCGTCGGGCGCGTCGAAGCGCACCTCGTAGAGGTTGTGGGTGAGGCTGCCCGAGCCGATGATGAGCACGCCCTCTTCTGCCAGCGGCGCGAGCGCCTGGCCATAGGCGTAGGCACGCTCACCGTCCAGCCGCGCGGGCAGCGAGACCTGAAACACCGGGATGTCGGCCGCCGGGAACAGGTGCAGCAGCGGCACCCAGGCGCCGTGGTCCATGCCCCACTGCGGGTCGGCCTCGGCCGCGTAGCCGGCGGCGCGCAGCAGCTCAAGGGCGCGTTGCGCCACGTCCGGGGCGCCGGGCGCGGGGTAGTTCAGCTGGTACAGCGCCGCCGGAAAGCCGCCGAAGTCGTGGATGGTCTGCGGGCGCGGCGTGGTGGCCACGCGCGGCTCGCGTGTCATCCAGTGCGGCGAGACGATCAGGATCGCCTTCGGCCGCGGCAAGGTCTTGCCCAGCGCGGTGAGCGCCGGGCCGGCCAGGCCGGGGTCGATGGCAAAGGTGGGCGAGCCGTGGGACATGAACAGGGCGGGCAGACGGGACATGGTGGTTTCCTTTCGGCGCGCCAGCAGCGGTGCGCGCCATGGGGAAACTGTAGCCCCCGCACCAGACGCCGGCGTTCGCGGGTTTTGCCGTCCGTGGTCAATTTTTTTGATGACCGGTGGCGGCACTCGCTGGACGACGCCCCATCCCGCGGCCGACCCTGGCCACCTGGATCAGGCCGCCATCTGTCGGCGCGGGCACGGCCGCAGTAGGCACACACCGTCGAAGTGCGTATATTGGTTCGACGCGCGGCCGAGGGCCCCTGCCACGGCAAGCGCGTCCGGAATCCAGGAGGTTGCCATGCATCCGATTCCCGTTCGAACGATGCAGTTCGAGGTACCCGCCAGCGAGGACTTCCATCCGCTGTACATCGCGGGCAACGCCAAGCTGTCGTATCAGCACAGTGCGATGGGGCTTTACGTCAGCCAGGTGGAACCCTTCTTCGTGAAATCGCTGCGGCGTGTGATGAACCGCATCCGCGACGACCGGCTGCGCGAAGACGTCGACCGGTTCAGCCGCCAGGAAGCCCAGCACTACCAGCGCCACATCGATTTCAACAAGGTCGTGCTGGCGCACGGCTACCCCGGCCTGCAGGAACGCCTCGACCGGCTGAAAACCGAATTTGATGGCTACCTGGCCGACGGGACCGATCGGTTCCGGATCGGCTACATCGAGGGTTTCGAGTCGTACACCACGCAGCTGGGCATCTTCATGCTGAACAGCGGCTTGTACGACCACCACCGCACCAACCCGGCGTTTGGCAACCTGTTCAAGTGGCACCTGGTGGAGGAGATCGAACACCGCAATGTCGCGTTCGATGTCTACCGGCACCTGATCGGTGATCCGCTGTACCGGGTTCGCATGTGCTGGTCCGCGCAGCATCACATGCTTCGCTTCTATGCCGACTGCGAGAAGATCATGAGCGCGGCCGACATACCGCGACACGGTGAACGCTGCCGCATTCGCCTCAAGCACCACCTGATGTCGCTGGCCTCCACCTCGGGCATGCGGGCGAGGTCGATGATGCCCGGGTACACGCCGCACAAGTACGAAATTCCCGCGAACATCGCGGAGCTGTCGGCGCATTTCACGCAGCAGGCCCTGCAGGTCCACTGACCCGCCGATGGACGGAGCCCCCGGAGCGCCCTCACCGCAAGCCGGCGCTTCTGCAGCGGTTGACCCCACCGCCGGGGCGTGACAAGTTCGACCGCGGGGCGCGCCCTGGCCGGGCTTGGGATAATCCCCGGATGGCAAACAAGCAACGTGTGGTGGTCGGTTTGAGCGGCGGCGTGGACTCCGCGGTGAGCGCGCACCTGCTCAAAGAGCAGGGTTACGAGGTCATCGGCATCTTCATGAAGAACTGGGAGGACGACGACAACAGCGAGTTCTGCTCGTCCAACATCGACTTCGTGGACGCGGCCAGCGTGGCCGACGTGCTGGGCATCGAGATCGAGCACGTCAACTTCGCCGCCGAGTACAAGGACCGCGTGTTCGCGGAGTTCCTGCGTGAGTACTCGGCCGGGCGCACGCCCAACCCCGACATCCTGTGCAACGCCGAGATCAAGTTCAAGGCGTTCCTGGACCACGCGATGCGCCTGGGCGCCGAGAAGATCGCGACCGGCCATTACGCGCGGGTCCGCCTGAATGAAGCGACGGGAAAACACGAGCTGCTCAAGGGTCTGGACCCGCTGAAGGACCAGAGCTACTTCTTGCACCGCCTCAACCAGGCGCAGCTGAGCAAGACGCTGTTCCCGGTGGGCGAGCTGCCCAAGACCGAGGTGCGCCGCATCGCGGCCGAGATCGGCCTGCCCAACGCGAAGAAGAAGGACAGCACCGGCATCTGCTTCATCGGCGAGCGGCCGTTCCGCGATTTCCTGAACCGCTACATCGCGAAAGAGCCCGGCCCAATCAAGGACCCGACCGGCCGCACCATCGGGAAACACGTGGGCCTGAGCTTCTACACGCTGGGGCAGCGACAGGGGCTGGGCATCGGAGGGATCAAGGCCAAGGGCGCGCAAAAGGGGGGCAACGAGCACGAGCCCTGGTTCGTCGCGCGCAAGGACATGGACAAGAACATCCTCTGGGTGGTGCAGGGTCACGACCACCCCTGGCTGCTCTCGCCCAGCCTGCGTGCCGAAGACCTGAGCTGGGTCGCGGGCGAGGCGCCGACCGCCACGCAGATCGCGGCCAAGACGCGCTACCGCCAGAGCGACGCGCCCTGCACCCTGGCCACCGACGCCACGGGCATCACGCTGCGGTTTGACGAACCGCAATGGGCCGTGACGCCAGGGCAGAGCGCCGTGCTCTACGACGGCGAGGTCTGCCTGGGCGGCGGCGTGATCCACACCGAGGCGGCCAACGCGCCCTTGAAGTGACCCCCGCCGCGCTGCGCGCGCCCTCCTCAAGGGGGGCGGCACTGGCCGTCCGGCAGAGCCGGCCCGGCGGTGCCCTGGGTGGCGCCATTTCATGCGGCTGGGTTGCGCTCCGGCGCCTGGGAAAGCGGATTCGGGCCGGGGGAGCTCAGTCGGCCGTGATCTTGCGTTCCTTGACGATGGCCGCCCACTGGGCGGATTCTTTCTTCATGAAGGCCGCGAACTCGGCGCGCGTGGTGGGCTGCGGGGTCAGCCCGTGGTGCTTCAACGCGTCCTTCACGCCCGCGTCGTTCAGCGCCTTCACGATCTCCTGGTTCCAGCGGTCCAGCAGTGGCACGGGGGTTTTGCCCGGCGCCACGAAGGCGTACCAGTTCAGCGCCTCGAAGCCGGGGTAGCCGGCCTCGGCCACGGTGGGGATGTGGGGCAGGTAGGCCGGGCGCGTGAGGCCGGTGGTGGCCAGCGGCACCAGCTTGCCGCTCTCGATGTGCGGCATCGCCGTGGGCGGGGCCGAGAAGTACGAGGCGATGCGTTCGCCCAGCAGGTCCTGCAGCGCGGGCGCGCCGCCCTTGTAGGGCACATGGACCATGTCGACGCCGGCGCGCTGGTTGAACAGTTCCCCCGCCAGGTGCGAGGCCGAGCCCGCGCCGGTGGAAGCGAAGTCCACGCTGCCGGGCTTTTTCTTCTCCAGCTGCACGAACTCGGCCAGCGTCTTCACGCCCACGCCCTTGTGCACCACGAGCACGTTCGGGAAGTACACGCCGCCCGAGATGGGGGTGAGGTCCACAAAGGGGTCGTAGGGCAGCTTCATCAGGTGCGGCGCGATGGTGAGCGGGCCCACGGACCCGAACAGCAGCACCGAGCCATCGGGCGCCGCCTTGGCGACGAACTGGTGCGCGATGTTGCCGCCCGCGCCGCCCTTGTTCTCCACGATCACCGTCTGGCCGATGTTCTCGCCGAGTTTCTTGGCGATCAGGCGCGCGGCCGCGTCGGCTGCGCCGCCGGCCGCGAAGCCGACCACCAGGGTGACGGGTTTTTTGGGCGGGAAGTCCTGGGCCTGGGCCAGGCTGCCCAGCGCGAGGATGGAAAGGGCGAGCGCGGTGGCGCGCAAGCGGGGTCGCTTGTTCATGAGAGGGTCTCCTCAGGGGGTTTCGTGGGGGGAAAGAAAACGGTCGGGCCGCAGCGCCGGCTCAGTCGGCGCCCAGGCCGATGGGGTTGGGCTGGCGCCTTTCCACCGCGTGGCGCAGCAGCGCGGCGGTGCGGAAGATGCCGTGGCCGAACTTGCCGTAGGGCATGGTGGCGAACAGCGCCATCACCGCGCCCAGGTGCAGGCACAGCGTCAGCGCCAGGGCGGGCGTGCCGCGCGCCGCCCACAGGGCCAGGCCGCTGGTGGCGGTGAGGAACAGCAGGGCGATGAAGCCGCGGTCCATGGGTTGTTGCGCGGCGTCGCCGTGCTGCGGGTGGCGCCGCAGGTTCAAGCGCCACAGGCCCGCCGTGCCCAGCGCGAGGCTCACGCCGCCCACCGCGCCCAGCAGCTTGGGCAGGCTGGGCAGGTCGTAGGGCGCGGGCTGGCCCAGCAGGTAGTGGTAGAGCGTGGCCACACTGGTGGCGGCGAAACACAGCATGAAGCCGTAGAACGTCAGATGGTGAAAGCGCCGGCGCGAGAGCGTGTAGGCGTCGTCCTCGTTGTGGCAGCCCTCGCCGTGGCCACCGTCCAGGTACTTCAGGCGCAGCACGGCATCGGCCGCCTCGGCCGTGGCGGGCGCCGACAGCGGCGCGCCGCTGGTGGCGGGCGTCAGGTCGCGCCAGAAGCGGCGCACGCCCAGGGCCAGGGCCAGCGTGGCGAACAGGAACACCGGCGCGAACAGCCCGACGAGCAGGTTGTGCGGAAAGAGGCCGTAGAAGTCGCCACCCGGCGCGCTCCACAGCGCGCCCAGGCCCTGCCCCTGGAGCACCACGGCCAGCACCAGGAACAGCGCGAGGCCGGCGGCCAGCGCCAGCGACAGCGTGAGCCCCTGGCGCTGGTAGAGCCGGCCGAGCGCCGGCGGCCAGGCGTAGTCCACATAGGTCTGGCCGCGCACTTGGGCCATGGCCTGTGGCACGTTCACCGCAAACTCGTGTGGCGGCGCGTACTGGCAGGCGTGCAGGCAGGCGCCGCAGTTGTGGCAGAGGTTGGCCAGGAAGTGGATGTCGGCCTTGCCGAACTCGAGCCGGCGCGTCATGGCCGGGAACACGGCGCAGAAGCCTTCGCAGTAGCGGCAGGCGTTGCAGATCTGCATCTGGCGCGCCACTTCGGTTTCGGGGACGGACAACACGGTCTCGCCGTTGGCCAGAGCGCTGGCGTCGCGCGCGAGGGCTTCAAGCGTGTGCATGGTGGGCTCCGGTGGAGTTGGTGCGGGTGGCCTGGGCGGCCCGGGCCGCGTTCGTGCCGGCGATGCGGCCGAACGCCGTGCCGATGCTCATGCCCACGCCCGCCGTGTAGCCCTGGCCCAGCACATTGCCGGCCATCATTTCGCCGGCGACGAAGAGGTTGTCGCTCGGCACGTCGTTGAACCGCACGGCCGCCGTGTCGTCGGTGTGCAGGCCCAGGTAGGTGAAGGTCACGCCGGGCTTGAGCGCGTAGCCGTAATAGGGCGCGGTGTCGATGGGACGCGCCCAGTGCGTCTTGGCGGGGGTGACGCCGTCGGTGTGGCAGTCGTCGAGCGTGGTGTGGTCGAAGCTGCCGACGCGGCAGGCGGCGTTGTAGCCGTCCAGCGTGCGCATGAAGGTGTCCACATCCAGGCCGAGCTGGTGCGCCAGCTCGGGCAGGCTGTCGGCCTTGACGCCCGGGAACACCGGCGGCATGAAGCGGCCGATGGCCTTGCTGTCGATGATCGAGTAGCCGATCTGCCCCGGCTGCTGCGCCACCAGGCGGCCCCAGATCGCGTAGCGCTTGGGCCAGAAGTCCTCGCCCTCGTCGTAGAAACGCTGTGCCTCGCGGTTCACCACCACGCCCAGCGACACGCAGTCGATGCGCGTGCAGATGCCGCCGTCGTAGAGCGGCGCGCGCGCGTCGATGGCCACCATGTGCGCCTGGGTCGGGTCGCCGATGCGGTCGGCGCCGTGGTCGTCGAGCAGGTGGCGCAACAGCACGCCCTGGTTGAAGGCCGTGCCGCGGATCAGGAAGTTGTCCGACGGCCATTCGCCGCGCTGATTCTGGCCCCAGGCCTCGCGCAGCCAGTCGCGGTTCGATTCAAAACCGCCGGCGGCCAGCACGCAGGCCTTGGCGGTGATGCGCTCGCCCTTCACGTGGGCGGCGACGAAACGGCCCTGGTGCATCTCGATGCGGTCCACCGGCGCTTCGTATCGCACCTGCACGCCGAGTTGTTCAGCGCTGCGGAAGTAGGCGTTCACCAGCGCCTTGCCGCCGCCCATGAAGAAGGCGTTGGTGCGCGCCACGTGCAACGTGCCGGCCAGCGCGGGCTGAAAGTGCACACCATGGCGGCGCATCCAGGGCCGGCAGTTCGACGAGGCGCGGATCACCAGCCGGGCCAGCGCCTCGTTGGTCTTGCCGCCGGTGACCTTCAGCAGGTCCTGCCAGAACTCTTCTTCGGGGTAGGCGTCGACCAGCACGTCCTGCGGCGCGTCGTGCATGCAGCGCAGGTTGCGGGTGTGGGCGGAGTTGCCGCCGCGCCATTCGCGCGGCGCGGCTTCGAGCAGCAGCACGCTGGCGCCGGCTTCGCGGGCCATCAAGGCGGCGCACAGGGCGGCGTTGCCGCCACCGATCACCAGGACATCGGGGTCCGTTGACATGGGTCTCCTTCTGCTTTCTCTCGTGGGGCGCTGGAACGCATCCGGCGCATGAGGGAATGTAGAAAGACCAGCGCCCGCTGTGCAGCGGGCTCACGTCATGGGGGTATCACGAAGTGTGATGGGTGTCGGGCACGGTGGCGAGGGCGGTGGCGCCGAACCAGCGCCCCTCACCCACCAGGCTGCGCACGCAGTGAATCAGCACCACGCGCGCGGCCAGCGCGGCGGGGGACAGCTCGTCCTCCGACAGGCTGCACAGCAGGTTCACGCGGCGCGCGGGGGCGTCGGTGAGGCGCGCGCACTGGAAACGCTGAGCGGCGTCCGGGTAACGCCCCAGGGCCGCCCAGGGTTGCAGCGTGGACCCCAGGCCGGCATCGACCGCGGCCATCACCATGGCGAGCGAGTCCACCTCCAGCACCACGCGGGGGGAGATGCCGGCGCCGGCGAACGCCGTGTCCAGCGTGCTGCGCAGGCCGTGCGGACCGGTGGGCAGGATCAGCGGCTCGTCGGCCAGGTCGGCGATGGCGATCTCGGCCGGCAGGCGCGGCGCGGCGCCGCGGCGCACGAGGAACAGGTCTTCCTCCAGCAGCGGCATCACGCCCCAACGCCGCCCACCCCCGGCCTGCCGGGTCTGGTGCAGCCGTGTGTCGAACAGCACCGCCAGGTCGAGCTGGCGGGCGTTGAGCATGGCGGTGAGGTGGCCCGACATGCTCTCCACCATGTGCAGGCGCACGTCCGGGTAACGCTCGCGCATGGCCTGCATGAGCGGCAGCCCGAGCACCGCCGAGGTGGTGGGCGCCAGCCCCACGCTGACGGTGCCCGACAGGCGCGCCTGCTGCGCGACCCGCATGGCCTGCTCGGCATGGCGCAGGGTGAGCTGCGCCTCGCGGAAGAACGCCACGCCCGCCTCGGTGGGCGCGACGCCGCGCGGCGTGCGGTGCAGAAGCCGCGTGGAGAGCTCGCCCTCCAGCCGCGTGATCTGCTGGCTGAGCGCGGACTGCACCATGTCCAGGTCCGCCGCCGCCCGGCTCATCGAGCCGAGCTCGACGATGCGAACGAAGTAGCGCAACTGCCGCAGTTCCATGAAGCGTCCTTGTCTCGGGTGGCACAACCGGTGCCCTGCTGCCGGGGCCTGGTTGCGGTTCTACCCGGTGGATTATTGGCCGACGCCGAACACCTCGCACACGGGTATTCGCCCGGTCATGGGCACACCGTCAAACTTTGCGGCGCAGCATCCGCACGTGCATGGGGCGAACGAAGTGGGCGCCGTCGGGGCCGCAGTGCGGATCGAACGCGGCGCGCACACGCGCAACCAGCGGGAGTGTGATGTGGTGGTCGGCGAAGCTGGGATAGAGCATGCGCTGCTCGAAGTCGGTCCGGTCCTTGAAGTGCACGGGCTGCGCGAAGCGCCGCTCGCCCGCGGCCTCCCAGTGGGTGCCGGCGGCCAGCGCGCGGTCCAGGGCAGCCTGCGCGGCCCGTCGCACGGAGTTCTCGTCGTTGTAGAGGCGCACGATCTCGTTGAGCGCGCCGCCGAAGATCGGCTCGCTCACGTAGAACCAGCCACCGGGTTTGACCACGCGCGCGACCTCGGCCAGCGCCGCGTCCATGCCGTCGAGCGGCACGTGGTGCAGGCTCTTGAGCATCATCGCGCCGTCAAAGACCGCGTCGGGGAAGGGAACGGCTTCGGCGCTGCCGGCCACGAACAACAGCCGCTCCTGCGGACTCGAAACGTTTTTGGTGTGCTGCACGGCGTCCACCTCCAGCCCCAACACCTGGCTGCCCACATGGCGCAACAGCAACGCGCGCGCCAGCCGGGCGTCACCGCAGCCCAGCTCGATGATGCGTTGCTCGGCCAAAGGCGCCAGGTCGTCCAGCACATCGAGTTCGTCACGCACGACGGGCAATTGATCGGGATCGGCGTTTGTCTGATTCATTTAGATGCTCTCAAACTCGCAGCATGGGCAGCGACTTGCGTTTTCTCATGGAGACCCAAACGAGTATAGGAAGAAGGTGCCATCCAATGGCCAAAGGCCTGCCTGAACCGCACATCGTGTTCGACGGCAATACCGCTGGCGGCCACCGCGGCCTACCGGCCCCGGCGTATCCGGGAGCGCGGTGTGGTCGTGCGCCGCTGCAACGAGGTATCGCAACACTTCGCCGTGCCCAATGTCGCGGTCGCGCCTCTCGGGGCAGCGCGAGCGTGTGCTGCACCTGCACCACGCGCCGCAGGGCGAGGAAGACGTGAACATCGAGCGCTCGCCGCTGCGCGTGGGCCAGGGGCAGCCGGCGGCGCAGGGCCTGATCGACCGCTCCGAGGCCTTCCTGCGCATGCTGGCGCTGGTGACGCGCGTGGCGCCCTCGCGCGCGGGCGCGCTGCTGCTGGGGGCCTTACCGTCGGCACAGGGGCGGGAAACTTCGGGCTGGCGCCGCACTCCCAATCCATGTACAACCCCACACTTATATTAGGAGACACGCATGGATCGCATTGTTCAGTTCGGCGACACCGTCGAGGGCTACCCGATCCGGGTGGTCAACGAGCGCACGGTGCGTGCCGCCGCCGGCCTGCTGTTTTTCCCGGCCGTGGTGTCGTTCATGAACGCGCTGCTGACCGCCAACTACCAGCCCACGCGCCTGTTCGTGATCGTGTTCCTGATCGACATGGCGCTGCGCATGGTCAACCCGCGCTACGCCCCGAGCATGATCGTCGGCGGCTGGATCGTGCGCAAGCAGACGCCCGAGTGGGTGGGCGCGCCGCAGAAGCGTTTTGCCTGGGGCCTGGGCCTGCTGCTGGGAGGCGCCATGCTCTACCTGATGGTGTTCAACCGCTACATGGGCCCGCTGAACATGCTGGTCTGCGCGAGCTGCCTCACGCTGATGTTCTTCGAAACCGCCTTCGGCATCTGCCTGGGCTGCAAGCTCTACAACCTGTTCAACAAGGAGCAGGCGCAGCTCTGCCCGGGCGGCGTGTGCGAGGTACCTGCACAGCGCGTGGGCTGGGGTCTGAAGCTGCCACAAATCGCCATGCTGGTGCTGTTCTTGGGTGCCATCACACTGGCCAAAGGCTGGGTGGACACAACGGGTGCCGTGTCGGGTGGCTTTGACGAGATGGCCACGCTGGAAGACATGGGCCTCAAGCCTGTGGCGGGTGCGCCGGCCGATGCCAAAGCCGAAGCCGAGCGCTGCCAGGTGCCGGCGTTCGCCAAGGCGATCGGCCACGAAGCCCAGTGGAAGCTGCACAACGGATGCACTTGACTCCCCCCGCGCCGCCTATGGCGTCACCCCCCAGGGGGCGGCACTGGTCGTCCGGCAAAGCCGGCCCGGCGGTGCCCTGGTGGAACTTCCCTTCCGGCGCGCAGTGACTTCTTTCGAGGATGCGGTGGAACCGGCTTCGCCGGGCCACTCGCATCGCCCCTTGAGGGGCGGAGCGGTTACGCGAAGCGAACAAGCGACGGGGGTGGGCTCTGTACTGCGGCGCGGGGGGGGGGGAATCAATGCCCCGCGTGCAGCGTCTCGTGGATCTTCTTGGTGGTGCGCCACACCGACCACAGCACCAGCGGCACCATCGCCCCCGCGGCCATCTCGGGGTTGATCGGCAGGCCGGCGGCCTTGCCGGCCTTGCCCAGGTAGAGCAGCAGGCTGATCACGTAGTACGAGATCGCCGCGATGGACAGGCCTTCCACCGTGCTTTGCAGCCTGAGCTGCAGCTCCTGCCCCTTGGTGAGCTTGGCGAGCAGCTGCTGGTTCTGCGCTTCGGTGGCGATGTCCACCCGCGTGCGCAGCAAGGCGCTGGTGCGCGTGATGCGCTCGGAGAGCGAGGCCAGGCGTTGCGCGGTGGCGGCCACCGTGGCCATGGCCGGTGAGAGCCGGCGCTGCATGAATTCACCGATGGTCTGCGTGCCGTGAATCGGTTGTTCCCGAATTTCCGCGATGCGCTGACTGACCAGCGTGTCGTAGGCCCGAGTGGCCGAGAAGCGGTAGGCGTGTTCGGCGGTCGCGCGCTCCACGCCCGCCGCCAGCGACACCAGCGCATCGAGCAGGGCCTGGTCGGTGGCGCTCTTGTGCTCCATCTGGGCGGTGATGTCGGCGAGCTGCTGCTCGGACCGCGCCAGCAGCGCGCCCAGCTGCTTGGCCACCGGCAGCCCGCGCAGGGCGATGAGGCGGTAGGTCTCGATCTCCAGCAGGCGCTGCGAGATGCGGCCGGCCCGGGTTTCGGTGGTGTCGGGGGGCGCCACCACCAGCATGCGCTCGTAGCCCGAGTCGCGAAGCATGAAGTCGGTGATCACCATCGAATGCGCGTTGTTGCCCATGAGCGAGGCCACCACCGTGTGCTCGCCCAGCCAGGTGCGCGCCTGCGCCAGGGTCTCCTGCGGGTGTTGCAGGTCGCCGTGCAGCATGACCAGTTTGATGGCCGCGAAGGTGCGCCCGGGAATGCCGGCGATCCAGCCGGGCGGCAGCACGATGTGCGAAAGCAGTTCGGGATCGCGCGAGCCCAGCTGCGCGGCGGCGGGCAGCGGCTGCACCAGCGAATACCGGGTGAACTCGGTGTGGCGCTCCCACTTGAGCGTGTAGCCGGGCAGGCGCAGGCGCAGGAAGTTGCCCTGCAGCTGTTCGGGTGTGAGCGCCTGCTGCCCGGGCAGGCGGCTCAGGTGCTCGCATTCCTGCTCGCGCGAAACCCCTTCGTTGAACACCGCCACAAACACCACCAGGGCGGGCAGGTGCACCCGCGCGGGCGGGCGGGCGTGGACCTCGTTGTGCAGCAGCTCGCGCTGCGGGTCACCGGCGGGCAACGGGTAGGGGTTGGGTTCCATGCCGCGATTGTGCCGAAACCCGGTGGTCCGCCGCTTCGGGCCATGGCTCAAAAAAAGAAAACCCGCCGGGCTGTGCGCCCGGCGGGTTGTGAAGGCCACGTCCGGGAGGAAAGACGTGGCGTCAGGGAGCGGTTCCTCAGAACGGAATGTCGTCGTCCATGTCGTCGAAGCCGCTGGCCGGGCGGGCCGCCGCCGGAGCGGGCGCGGGGGCCGGGCGTGCGGCGGGCGCCGGGCGCGAGGCCGGTGCCGGGCGGCTGTAGCCACCACCGCCGCCCGCGCCGCCTTCTTCACCACCGCCCATGCCTTCGCGGCCGCCCAGCAGCTGCAGTTCGGTGGCGATGATGTCCACGGTGTTCTTTTCCACGCCGGTGGCCTTGTCCACGTAGGTGCCGTATTTCAGGCGGCCTTCGACGTAGATCGGGCGGCCCTTCTTCACGTACTCGCCGGCGATCTCGGCCAGACGGTCATAAAAGGTGACGCGGTGCCACTGGGTGTCTTCGATGGTCTCACCGCTGTTTTTGTCCTTGCGGCGGCTGGAGGTGGCCACGCTCACGTTGGCCACGGCCTGGCCCGAGGGCAGGTAACGGATTTCGGGGTCGCGGCCGCAGTTGCCGACGAGGATGACTTTGTTGACGGATGCCATGTGTGTGCCCTAGGGGGATTAGCAGGCGGCGCCGGGAGCCCGGGCCGCAAAAAGGTCAACCATTGTGCCGCAAGTGCCGCCCCGGGCCTATCCGCCATCCGCCGCTGGTGGGGCCGGGCTTCAACCCCTACACTGCGCCCGATGAAAGGCGAACCGGACTTCCTGCAGAACCTGCGCAACGAGATGGGAGATGGACGCCAGTGGCTGGACCGTGCCATCGTGATCGCATACGCGGTGCTGGCCGGCCTGTCCATCGTCGTGTTCACGCTGCTGGCCGACGCGGCGTTTGACCTCTACCAGTCCTTCAGGGGCGCGGTCTGGTGGGCGCCGCTGATCTGGACCCCGGCGCTCACCGCGCTGATCGTCTGGTCCGTGCGGCGCTGGGCGCCGGGCACGGCCGGCTCGGGCGTGCCGCAGGTGCTCACGGCGCTGGCCCCGGAAACCCCCATCGCCAGCCGTTCCCGGTTTGTCTCGCTGAAGCTGTCCATGGTCAAGATCGTGGCCGTCGCCGGCGGTTTGCTGGCGGGCCTGTCAATCGGCCGGCAAGGCCCTTCGGTGCAGATCGCCGCCGGCGTGATGCTGCACGCCAAACGCTGGCTGTCCCCCAAAACCGACATCAGCACGCGCGAACTGCTGGTGGCCGGCGGCGCCGTGGGCATCGCCGCCGCCTTCAACACGCCGCTGGGCGGCATCGTGTTCGCCATCGAAGAGCTGTCGCGCCGCCTGCAGGACCGCAGCAGCGGCCTGATGCTGGCCGCCATCGTGGTGGGCGGCCTGGTGTCGGTCTCGGCCTTTGGCAACCTCTCGTATTTCGGCCGCGTGCGGGCCGAGAACCTGTCCTGGTGGGTGTTGATCGGGCCGGCGCTGGTGGTGTCGGTGGCCAGCGGCCTGCTCGGCGGGCTGATGTCGCGCCTGCTGCTGGCCTCGTTCACCGGCCTGCCCGACCGTTTCTGCGCCTACCGACGCAAGCGGCCGGTGACCTTTGCGGCCGGGTGCGGCCTGGTTGTCGCGGTGATCGCGGTGATCACCCAGGGCGATGCCGTGGGCGTGGGCCACCACAACACCCACGCGCTGCTGGCGCCCGACGGTGGCGAGCACCACCGCCCGCTGGTGTTCACCGGCCTGAAGTTCATCGCGTCGTGGCTGTCGTCCTGGGCCGGGGTGCCCGCCGGCATGTTCGGCCCCAGCCTGTCGATCGGCGCCGGGCTGGGCGCGGACGTGGCCTGGCTGTTCGACTCGCCACACGCCGCCGCCCTCATCGCGCTGGGCATGTGCGGCTTCCTCGCGGCGGTGACGCAGACGCCCATCACCGCCATGATCATCGTGATGGAAATGACCGACGGCCACAGCATGGTGCTCAGCCTGATCACCTGCGCGCTGCTGTCCAGCCTGGTCTCGCGGATGATCAGCCGGCCGCTCTACAGCACGATGTCAATTTTGATGATGAGGTCGCTGCGTGGCGACCTCGCGGGAGGCACCCACAGCGGGCACGTGCCGCTGGAGAGCCCGCCGGCCGCAGGCTCAGCGCCGCGCTGAAGCGGCGGGCGAGTGGGCTTGCATCGGCCAGGCCAGCACCAGCCACAGCAGCATCAGCCCGGCGCTGAAGCCGAAGATGCCGGCGCTGCCCCAGGTCTTGACGACCAGACCGCCCAGCGTGCCGCCGGCAAAGATGCCGAGCGACATGAGCGTGTTGTAGACGCCGAGCGCCGCGCCGCGCTGGCCCGGCTCGGCGATGCGCGAGGCCAGGCTGGGCTGGCTGGCTTCCTGCGCGTTGAAACCCACGAAATACAGGCACAGCAGCAGCGACACCGCCCACACCGAGGGCGACCGCAGGGTCAGCCAGAAGCCCAGCTGCACCAGCACGATGAGCGCGATGGTGCCCAGGTACACCGCCTTGAAATGCCCCTGCCGCTCCAGGCGGAACAGGAAGCCCCCCAGGATCAGCAGCGAGCCCAGCACCGCCGGCAGGTACACCTTCCACTGCTCGGCGCTGGCGATACCGGCGTCCAGCAGCAACGCCGGCACCGACATCCACATCGCGATCTGCACCGCGTGCAGCACGAACACGCCCAGGTCCACCCGCAACAGTTCGGCGTTTTGCAGCACCTCGCGCAGGCCGCCCCGCGACTGGACCTGGTGCTGCAGCGGCTCGGGCGGCACCACCCAGGCCACCACGGCCATGCCGGTCAGCGCCAGCGCCGCGGTCAGCAGGAACAGGCCGGCGAGCCCGATGTGCGGCACCAGCACCGGCGCCAGCACCAGCGACAGGGCGAACATGAGCGCGATGCTGATGCCCACCAGCGCCATCGATTTGGTGCGCACCTGGTCGCGCGTGAGGTCGGCCAGCAGCGCGGTCACGGCGGCCGAAATGGCCCCCGCGCCCTGGATGGAGCGCCCGACCACCAGCCAGGTCAGGCTGGGCGCCCAGGCCGCCACCAGGCTGCCCAGGACGAACAGCGCCAGCCCGGCCAGGATCACCGGCTTGCGGCCCAGCCGGTCCGAAGCGATGCCCAGAGGCACCTGCAGCATGGCCTGGGTGAGCCCGTAGGCGCCCATGGCCAGGCCCACCAGCCAGGGGTCGTTGCCACCCGGATAGGACTTGGCTTCCGCCACGAACACCGGCAACACCAGAAACAGGCCCAGCATGCGCAGCGCGTAGATGGCCGCCAGCGAGCCGCTCGCACGCCGTTCGGCCGGCGTCATGCGGTGGGCATCTGCGGCGGGCGTGTCGCTGGAAACGGGGGAAACGGAGGTGGAAGGCACGATCAAAAAGCACGCAGCGGGCGGGATCGCCTGCCTCTGACTGGAGGGGGTTGGGACCAGCCGGTATTGTGCGTCAAAGGCCCTCCCCTTGCGGGTGGGGCTGCACCCGCAAGGGGCCAGCTTCCCCGGCGCAGGGCGCGGGGCGCATCAGGCCGGCAACTGCCGGGCCACCATTTCGACCACGCTCTCGATTTTCGTGGACCAGGCGTCGGCTTCGGCGCCCGCCATCGCGTTCAGGCGGCAGCTGCCGCAGGACACCACCACCGTGTCGGCCCCGGTGGCGTCGATCTGCTCGCGCTTGATGGCCCAGGCCTGGTGCCGCAAGCCCTCGGCGCGGTTGATCAGGAACACACCCGCGCCGCCGCCGCAACACCAGTTCTGCTCGGCCGTGGGCGTGGTCTCCCGCAGGTCCATGCCCAGGGCCTTGAGCGCCGCGCGCGGCTCGTCCACCACGCCACCGTGGCGGGCCAGCTTGCAGGCGTCGTGGTAGGTGATCTTGCGGCCGGGGTCTTCGGGGGGCTGCAGCCGCAGGCGCCCGGCGGTGATTTCGCGCCCCACGAATTCGGACGCCGCGAGCACCTCGAAGGGCAGCGGCTGGCCGTTGGCGAGCCGCGCCTCCCAGCGCAGCGCCGGGTAGGCGTGCCCGCATTCGGGCAGGATGACGGTTTGGGCCCCGATGGCCAGCGCCTCGTCGATCAGGCGCTGGCTGGCCGCCTTCTGCAGCGCTTCGCTGCCGGACAGCAGGCCGAAGTTCGCCGCCTCGAAACCGGCGCTGCGCAGGGTCCAGCGGATGCCCAGGTGGTTGAGGATGCGCGCTGTGGCGGCCAGGGCGTCCTGGTACAGCAGCACGTCGATCACCGTCGTCACCATCATCAGGTCGGCCTGCGGCTCGTCCAGCGGGATGGCGATGCCCTGCGCGCGCAGCTGGTCCACCACCTGCCGGAGTTCGTCGGGGCCGACGCCGAACACCGTGCCCCGCCCGGCCTGCTCCTGCGCGACCGCCGTCAGCTCCAGCGGGGCGAGCCCGGCCTCGAACAGCGCTTCGCGCATCACGTTCACGCCGCGCGCGGTGTTGACCCCCATCGGGCAGATCATGCTGCAGCGTCCGCACTCGGTGCACGAGTCGTAGACCAGTTCCTGCCACTCCTTGAGGTCGTCGAGGGTGATGTCGGGCAGGAACAGGCGCTTGAGGGGCGCAAAGGCCGAGGTTTCGCGCGCGTGCACCCGGCGCAGCAGGTCCAGCTTGCGGCTGGGGCTGTATTTCGCGTCGTGGGTGCTCTGGTAGAAGTGGCAGGCTTCCGAGCAGTAGCCGCAGTTCACGCAGGCTTCCAGGTCCAGCGCCAGACCGCGGTCGGTCTTGGCGCGCATGACCGCCTTGGCGCGGCCCAGGCGGTCGGCGTCGGTCAGCGCATCGGGCTGCGCCATCTCCGGCAGGTGGTGGATGGCTTGCAGAAAGCCATGAAACACATCCATGTTGATCATGAGCGCACCCCGCGACGGCCAAAGAAGGTGGCCAGCTGCATGCGCGCCGGCAGGAACAGGAAGGCGTGCATCAGCTTGCCGAACGGAAACCAGATCAGCAGCAGCTCCAGCGTCAGCAGGTGCACCGCCAGCGGGTCGCGGTAGATCACGTGGTCGCGCGCCAGGATGGTCGAGGACGGATCGCCGATCACCGCCATGCCGGTGAAGAAGGGCAGGAACGTGAGCACCCAGGTGATCCAGTCGTCGGCGGTCGAGATCCGTTTCAGCACCGGATCGGTCAGGCGGAACAGCAGGGCCACCAGCAAAGAAATGATGCTGGCGGCCGCCGCGACATACATCACGGCGTCGGGAAAGGCGGGCCACCACAGGCCGGTCAGGCGGCGGATGAAGGCGATGTGGGGCGCGTAGCCGAAGAACACCACCGCAAGCCCGATGTGAAACACATAGGGATTCAAGGTGACCAGCGTGGCGCTCGGGTGAAAGCCGCCGCGCGGCAGCATGCGGGTGAAGGCTGCGCCCAGCGCCGCACCGGTCCCGAAGGGCTGGCGTTCGGGCGCGCCAGGCGCGGCCAGGTGGGGCAGGCGCCACAGCACGAGCAACCGCCACGCGACGCCGGCGACAAAGATGAAAAGCGACAGCGCCAGCAGCGGGCCGCGCACCCAGTCCAAGAAATCCATGGAGAACCCTTCTTGTGATCACCAAAACCTAAACGGTACGCCCAATCGTCTCGAAAAGCCAACCATGTGCAGCGCCGAGCCTCCGTTGTTGAGCTCCGTCATGATGTTGCCGTCACCCGGTTCGGCGGGTATCGCCGGGAAGCGGTCCGGTCGTATCATGTCGGGTTGCCTTTTTGACGCCAGTACCCGCCCTGGTGCACCGCCTTGACCCCGAACCCGACCCCGCTGACCGGCCCCGCGCTGGAGACGCCCACCCCGCACAGCCCCGCCCACGCCGCCGCCCTTCGCACGGCGGCCACGCTCTCGGTGCGCGGCGCGCGCACGCACAACCTGAAGAACATCGACCTCGACATCCCCAAGCACGCGCTGGTGGTGATCACGGGCTTGTCGGGCTCGGGCAAATCGAGCCTGGCGTTCGACACGCTGTACGCCGAAGGCCAGCGCCGCTACGTGGAAAGCCTCTCGGCCTACGCGCGGCAGTTCCTGCAGCTGATGGACAAGCCCGACGTGGACCTGATCGAGGGCCTGTCGCCCGCGATCGCCATCGAGCAGAAGGCCACCAGCCACAACCCGCGCTCCACCGTGGGCACGGTGACCGAGATCCACGACTACCTGCGCCTGCTGTACGCCCGCGCCGGCACGCCGCACTGCCCGGACCACGACCTGCCGCTGGCCTCGCAGAGCGTGGCGCAGATGGTGGACGCCGTGCTGGCGCTACCGCCCGACACGCGCCTGATGATCCTGGCGCCGGTGGCGCGCGAGAAAAAAGGCGAGTTCCTGGAGCTGTTCGCCGACATGCAAGCCCAGGGCTACGTGCGCTTCCGCATCAACGGCGAGGTGCTGGAAGCCGAAGCCCTGCCCACGCTGAAGAAGACCGAGAAACACAACATCGACGTGGTGATCGACCGCATCAAGGTGCGGCCAGACCTCGACGAGACCGGCGCCAACCCGCTGCGCCAGCGGCTGGCCGAGAGCTTCGAAGCCGCGCTGCGCCTGGCCGAGGGCCGCGCCATCGCGGTGGAGATGGACGGCGGCGCCGAGCACGGCTTCTCGGCCAAGTTCGCCTGTCCGGTCTGCAGCTACACCGTGGGCGAGCTGGAACCGCGCCTCTTTTCGTTCAACTCGCCCATGGGCGCCTGCCCCAGCTGCGACGGCCTGGGCCACACCGAAGTGTTCGACCCCGAGCGCGTGGTCGCCTTCCCCACGCTGAGCCTGGCCAGCGGCGCCATCAAGGGCTGGGACCGGCGCAACGGCTACTACTTCGCCATGATCGAAAGCATCGCGGCGCACTACAAATTTGACGCCGAAGCGGCCTGGGAATCGCTGCCCGACGCGGTGCAGCAGGTGCTGCTCTACGGCTCGGGCGAAGAGGAGATCAAGTTCAGCTACGCGCTGGAATCGGGCGAAAAAGCCGGCAAGAAGATCAGCAAGAAGCACCCCTTCGAAGGCATCATCCGCAACTTCGAACGCCGCTACCGCGAGACCGATTCGGCCGCCGTGCGCGAAGAGTTGTCCCGCTACCGCGCCACCCAGCCCTGCCCCGACTGCGGCGGCACGCGGCTGCGCCTGGAGGCCCGCCACGTGTTCGTGGGCGAGGGCGCGCAGAAGCAGCCCATCTACAAGATCAGCCACATCACGCTCGGTGAGTCGCTGGCCTACTTCAGCCAGCTGCAGCTGCCCGGTGCCAAGGGCGACATTGCCGCGCGCGTGATCAACGAGATCCGCCAGCGCCTGAAGTTCCTGAACGACGTGGGCCTGAACTACCTGAGCCTGGACCGCAGCGCGGACACGCTCAGCGGCGGCGAAGCGCAGCGCATCCGCCTCGCCAGTCAGATCGGCAGCGGCCTGACCGGCGTGATGTACGTGCTGGACGAGCCCAGCATCGGCCTGCACCAGCGCGACAACGACCGCCTCATCGCCACCCTGCAGCACCTGCGCGACCTGGGCAACACGGTGCTGGTGGTGGAGCACGACGAGGACATGATCCGCTGCGCCGACCACGTGATCGACATGGGCCCGGGCGCGGGCGTGCATGGCGGCCATGTGATGGCACAGGGCACCTGCGCCGAGGTCATGGCCACGCCCGGCTCATTGACGGGCCAGTACCTGAGCGGCGCGCGCGAGATCGCCGTGCCCGCGCGGCGCACGCCCTGGCTGCCGGTGAACAAAGCCGCTGCGGCGGCCAAGGCCGCGCCGATCAAGTCGCGCTTTCCCATGAGCCCGGCGGCCGAGCGCCGCAGTGCACGCGAAGCCGCGCACCTGGCCTCGCTGGGCGAGCTGCAGGAGATCCGCGTGGTCAACGCCACCGGCCACAACCTGAAGGGCGTGAGCGTGGCCTTCCCCGTCGGCCTGCTCACCTGCGTGACCGGCGTGTCCGGCTCGGGCAAATCGACCCTGGTGAACGACACGCTCTACGCCGCTGTCTCGCGCACGCTGTACCGCTCGCACGAAGAACCGGCCGAACACGACGCCATCGAAGGCATCGAACACTTCGACAAGGTCATCAACGTCGACCAGAGCCCCATCGGCCGCACGCCGCGCAGCAACCCGGCCACCTACACCGGCCTCTTCACCGGCATCCGCGAGCTGATGGCCGAGGTGCCCACGGCGCGCGAGCGCGGCTACGGCCCGGGCCGCTTCAGCTTCAACGTGGCCGGCGGCCGCTGCGAGGCCTGCCAGGGCGACGGCGTGGTCAAGGTGGAGATGCATTTCCTGCCCGACGTCTATGTGCCTTGCGAGGTGTGCAGCGGCCAGCGCTACAACCGCGAAACGCTGGACGTGCAGTACAAGGGCCGCAACATCGCGCAGATCCTGGACATGACGGTCGAGCAGGCTTACGCCTTCTTCACCGCCGTGCCGACGCTGCACCGCAAGCTGCAGACGCTGATGGACGTGGGCCTGACCTACATCCAGCTCGGCCAGAGCGCGACCACGCTCTCGGGCGGCGAGGCGCAGCGCGTCAAGCTCGCGCTGGAGCTGAGCAAGCGCGACACCGGCCGCACGCTTTACATCCTGGACGAACCCACCACCGGCCTGCACTTCGCCGACATCGAACTGCTGCTGAAGGTGCTGCACCAGTTGCGCGACGCCGGCAACACCATCGTGGTGATCGAGCACAACCTCGACGTCATAAAGACCGCCGACTGGCTGATCGACATGGGCCCCGAAGGCGGCTCGGGCGGCGGCACCGTGGTGGGCGTGGGCACGCCGGAAGACATCGCCGCCAACGGCGAGAGCCACACAGGGCGCTACCTGGCGCGGCTGCTAGACCGCTGAGCGAGCCCGCCGTTCAGGTCCGCTGTCGGCGGGTCTGGTCGGCGCTCACAGACCGCCCAGGTCCTCGATGGCGTCGATCACCATGCCGGTTCCCACGGCGATCAGCAGGATGTCGGTGGCCACGCGCACGAACTTGTGCCCGGAGGGCGGCAGCCCCAGTTGCACCTGCACCGCCGCCGGCACCGGGTAGTACACGATCGAAGGGGGCAGCACCTGGCCGCGGCGCCACTTGCGGGCCTGGCCCGGGGGCATGCAGCCGTTCCGCTTCTTGGCCAGTCCGGGCGGGCACTGGCCGCTGCGCACGCGCGGCTCGTAGTAGGCCCGCGTCGCCTGACGCTGGGGTTCGCTGAAGTAGCCGCCGATCTGGATCGACACCGTCGGCACGGCCACGCGCGCCACCGGTGAGGGCCTGACCTTCGGCGGCTTGTCGCCCTTCCCCTGCTTGCCATGGCCCTTGCCGTTCGGACCACCTTCCACCCAGTCGGGTTTGGCGGCCTGGGCCCCATGCAGCGCGGTGCCGAGGGTCAGGCCCAGGATCAGGGTGCGAAGCAAGGCGATGGACAGGGTGGGCATGGTGCGATCAGACGTCGGGTGAGGATGTCTGTAGTGTGCGCCAACACCGCGCGCACACCGCAACCGAAGGTAACCAGCGTGGACACCCCCGGGCAACCCGGGCTCAACGGCTGCGGTACGCGATCCCGATGGTCACGCTGTGCGTCGCCAGGCGGCCCACCAGCGGGCTGCGCGCGGCGCGACCGAGGATGCGCGACATCTCCAGCCCGCCGAAAGCGACCCAGCGGTCGCCCAGCGCGGTGGAGAAATTGATGCCGGTGCGCAGGTTTTCCAGACCACCGCTCAGCTGGTAGGTGTCGCGACCCGTGGCCTGCGCCCCCTTGAGGGAGATGCCGTAATGGGTTTGCATGTAACGGGCGTTGCCCAGGCCGGTGCCGAGCGAAAAATCCCACTGCGTGTCGTCGGAATAGGGGTAGGCGTAGTTGACGCCGGTGCCCAGCCGCAGGCCACCCTTGCGCCCGAGCAGGTCGTGGTCGGTGTTCATGCTCCAGCTCCAGCGCGGCCCCAGGGCACGCCGCGCGGACAGGCGGGCGCGCACGGTCGTGCCGATGTCGGGCAGGCCACGCAGCAGCGGGTCTGAATCGAAACTGCGACCGTTGTCCAGCCGCAGCGAGGCACTGAGGCTGACGTTTTCGGTGGCCTTGAACTCGGTCGAGAGACCGGTCTCCAGCGCCTCGCGGCCCACGCTCATCAAGGCGCTGGCGCGCGAGCGCGACACCCTCAACGGGCCCAGCTGGAAGGCCCACAGCGGCTTCAGGTCGGTGGTCGAGCCCTGGGGCGTCCCGACGTGCGCGTTGCCGCTGACGACCGAGGCGCCAATGAGGAAATCGTCCTCCTGGCTGCCGATCGAACGCTCCTGGGCCCACACGCCACCGGGCAGGAGGACGGCGGCGGACACGACACAAAGGAGGGTGCTGCTGGACATGGTCATCGGCGGATCATACCGACGCGCTGCCCGGTCGCCGGGCGGGTATACCAGCGCCCGGGTCAGGCCCGCGCGCTCGGCCGCAAGGCCACGCGGTCGCGCCAGGCCTGCAGCGCGGCGAACCCCTGCTCGCCCGCGTTGAAGCGCATCAGGCGCGCGAACTCCAGCGTGCAGAAGGCGGTGATGTCGGCGATGGTGAAACGCGGCCCGGCGATCCAGGGCTGGCGCTGCAGCTCGGCGTCGAGCCAGGCCATGGTCTCGTGCAGCTTCTCGCCCTGCGAGCGGCCAAACTCGGGAAACTGCGGCTGCTCCAGCGCCGCCAGCCCGGGGTGGGTGTGGCGCACGCAGTTGCCCACCGGCAGCAGGAAGTACCACTCCATGCGCCGATCGGCCATCTCGATGAAGGCACGCTCGGTGGCGTCCAGGCCCATGAGGTTGGGTTCCGGGTACCGCCCTTCCATGTAGGTGCAGATCGCGCGCGTCTCGGTCAGCACGCGGCCGTCGTCCAGCTCCAGCGCGGGAATGCGGGCCAGCGGGCTCTTGGCCCGGAAGGCCGCCGTCTTGTGCTCCTGCGCGTTGAGGTCGACGTTCACCAGGTCCAGGCCGTTGATGCCTTTCTCGACCAGGAACATCAGCACGCGGCGCGGGTTGGGCGCCCGGGGCGCCACAAAGAGCTTCATGCCTTGCCTCCGCTGAGGCTCTGACCGGTCTCGACGATGCGCCGCGCCTCTTCGGCGAACGTCTGGGCGCCGGCATCGCCGTCGCGCGTGAGGTCCACCCTGGACGGCGGCCGCTCGATGCCGCGCTGCGCCGCAGGGCGCGCGCGGATCGCGTCGCGCCAGCGTTTGAGGTGCGGCAGGTCGTCCACCTCCACGCCCGACCAGCGGTGCGTGCGCACCCAGGCCCAGTTGGCGATGTCGGCGATGGAGTAGTCGCCCGCCAGGTACTCGTGTTCGGCCAGGTGGCCGTCGAGCACGCGGAACAGGCGCTTGCACTCGCCCTGGTAGCGGTCGATCGCGGCCGGGATCTTCTCGGGGAAGTAGCGGAAGAACACGTTGGCCTGGCCCATCATGGGACCGATGCCGCCCATCTGGAACATCAGCCACTGCAGCACCAGCGAACGGCCCTTGGCATCACTGGGCATGAGGCGCCCGGTCTTCTCGGCCAGGTAGATGAGGATGGCCCCCGACTCGAACACCGCGAAGTCATCGGCCTCGCGGTCGACGATGGCCGGGATGCGGCCGTTGGGGTTGATGGCCAGGAAGGCGGGCGTCTTCTGCTCGTGCTTCGACAGGTCCAGCACCTTCAGTTCGTAGGGCAGGCCCAGCTCTTCGAGCGCGATGGACACCTTGTGCCCGTTGGGCGTGGCGGCGGTATACAAGTCGATCATGCGGCGGCTCCTCGTTCAGACGCCACATGGTAGGGACTGGCGGGTCGGCAGGCTGTCGCCTGCGGGCACCGCCGGGGGATCAGGCCTTGGCCGCGTTCAGCACATCGCGGGTGCGCAGCGCCTCGGCGCGCGCCGCCGCAGCGAAGTCCTCGCCGCCGGAGGCATACAGCACGGCGCGCGAGGAGTTCACGATCACCGGCCCGGTGGTCTCGCCACCCTGTGTGCGGTAGCCCGCGCGGATGGTCGCGACCGCGTCGCCGCCCTGCGCACCCACGCCGGGGATCAGCAGCGGCAGCGTCGGGGCCAGCACGCGCACGCGCTCGATTTCCTCGGGATAGGTGGCGCCCACCACCAGGCCGAGCTGGCCGTTCAGGTTCCAGGGGCCTTGTGCCAGGCGGGCGACGTGTTCGTACAGGCGCGGCTGGCCGTCCACCGTGGCCAGGCGCTGATTTTGCAGGTCGTCACCGCCGGGGTTGGAGGTGCGGCAGAGCAGGAAGGCGCCCTTGCCGTGGTACTTCAGATAGGGCTGCACCGAGTCCCAGCCCATGAAGGGCGAGAGCGTCACGGCGTCGGCGCCGTAGCGCTCGAAGGCCTCGATCGCGTACTGCTCGGCGGTGCTGCCGATGTCGCCGCGCTTGGCGTCGAGGATCACCGGCACCTGCGGCGCCACGCGCTTCATGTGCGCCATCAGGCGCTCCAGCTGTTCTTCGGCGCGGTGCGCGGCGAAGTAGGCGATCTGCGGCTTGAAGGCGATCACGGTGTCGGCCGTGGCCTCAACGATGGCCGCGCAGAAGTCGTAGATGCGCGAGGCGTCGCCCTTCATGCCGGCAGGAAACTTGGCCGGATCGGGGTCGAGGCCGACGCAGAGCAGGGAACGGTTCTGGCGCTCGGCGCCACGCAACATGTCGAGGAAGGTCATATGGGTGGAGATTTTACGGAGACACGCCGCCATGGGAAAAAGCATCGCCGTCGGACCCCCATGTCCGGCGAAAGATGAGGCGCATGGATGGGCACCGGTGGTCATGGAACGGCCATGGGCCTGACTTTTTCGCATGAAGTTCATGTCTGAAAATTTACCTGCAGGAAACACGAACGCTACCCAGTCAAGGGGGTCGTCTTCATATGATGAAGTCATGAACACCACCTCGCTCCTCCACCCAGTTTTGTCATCCCTCCATCGCAGCCATTCAATGCGGCGGCAACTCTTGAAGCGCGGCGCTGCGGCAACGGCCTTGATGCTGTCGCTGACGATCTCGGGGTGCGGTGGCGGCTCCTCAACCGATGGGCCCACCGTGACACTGGCGACCACTCCGACCAGTGCCCCCGCCGGAGCGACGGTCACGCTGATTGCGGTCGCGAGCTCCGACATCGGCATCAGTGAGGTCAAGTTCTACCGGGTCGGCTCAAGTTCGAACACCTTGCTCGGTACGCTGTACGACTCACCCTATCAGTTCACCACCACTTTGCCGTCCTCCGCCACCGATTCGGTCACCTACTTTGCCCGGGCCGAAGACGATGACGGCAACACGACCGACAGCGAAGACGCGTCCGTCACCATCACCGACTGATCGAGCGCTGAACGAGCGCGTCTGCTTCAAGACGGGCTCGGTTCTCGGTGCGGCCTGAAACCGGCCCGTCAGGCTGGGCAGATAACATCGTCGGGATGCAACTGACCCGCCAGCAACTGATCCTGCTCGTCCTGCTCACCATCGTCTGGGGCATCAACTGGCCGATCATGAAATTTGGCGTGACCGGTTTTCCGCCGCTCACGTTCCGCACCGTCTGCATGTGGATCGGCCTGCCGGTGCTGGCGCTGTTCCTGGTGTGGCGCAAGGTGCCGTTTCGCATCGCGCGCGAACACTGGCGCGAGCTGGCGGTGCTCACGGTCTTCAACATGCTGTTCTGGCACACGCTGGCGATCCTCGCGATCCAGTCGCTCTCCAGCGGGCGCGCCGCCATCCTGGGCTACACCATGCCAGTGTTCTCGGCGCTGATCGGCGCGGCCTGGTTCGGCCAGCGGCTCGCGGGGCGCGCGTGGTTCGGCGTGGCCTCCGCCGCGCTGGGCGTGGTGCTGCTGCTCTGGCACGAAATCACCACGCTCTCGGGCAAGCCACTGGGCGTGGCCATGATGCTGGTGGCCGCCGCCACCTGGGCGCTGGGCACGCAGCAGATGCGGCGCACCCGCATCGCGCACCCCACGCTCGCGATCTCGTTCTGGATGACAGTGATCACCACCGTGTGGATGACGGCGATCGCGATCCTGTTCGAGCGCGAGGCCTGGGCGGCCTGGCCCACGCCGCCGGTCTGGGGCGCCATCGCCTACAACGCCCTGGGGGTGTTTGCGTTCGCGCAGGTGGTCTGGCTGATGCTGGCGCGCGACCTGCCACCGATCGCGTCCACCTTGTCGGTGATGTTCATTCCGGTGCTCGGCGTGTTCAGTGGCGCGTGGTGGCTGGGCGAGGTGCTGCACTGGCAGGACTGGACCGCCGTGGCGCTGGTGATGCTGGCGATCGCGACGGTGCTGTGGCCCTCCGGCACCCCGCGCCCCGACGTGCGCCCCTCCTGACCGGTCGCCGCCCGGCACCGCAGACCACCGGGCCGTGGCATCGGCGCTCGGCGACAATCGCCTCCATGCTTCAGTTCGACCTGCTCAAGACCGAAGGCCACGCACGCCGTGGTCGCCTCACCCTCAACCACGGCGTGGTTGAGACCCCCATCTTCATGCCCGTGGGCACCTACGGCACGGTCAAGGGCGTCATGCCCGCCAGCCTGGAAGACATGGGCGCCCAGATCATCCTGGGCAACACCTTCCACCTCTGGATGCGCCCGGGCCGCGAGATCATGGCCAGCTTCGGCGGCCTGCACGCCTTCGAACAGTGGCACAAGCCCATCCTCACCGACTCGGGCGGCTTCCAGGTCTGGAGCCTGGGCGCCATGCGCAAGATCACCGAAGACGGCGTGACGTTTGCTTCGCCAGTGAACGGCGACAAGCTCTTCATGTCGCCCGAGGTGAGCATGCAGATCCAGACCGGATTGAACAGCGACATCGTCATGCAGCTCGACGAATGCACGCCCTACGAAACCAACGGCCACCTGACCACCGAGGCCGAAGCGCGCAAGAGCATGGAAATGAGCCGCCGCTGGGCCGTGCGTTCCAAAGACGAATTCGCGCGGCTGGAGAACCCCAACGCGCTGTTCGGCATCGTGCAGGGCGGCATGTTCGAGCACCTGCGCCAGGAGTCGCTGGAAGCGCTGGTCGAGATGGACTTCCCTGGTTACGCCATCGGCGGCGTGAGCGTGGGCGAGCCCAAGGAACAGATGCTGCAGATCATGGCGCACACGCCACACCGCCTGCCCGCCCACAAGCCGCGTTACCTCATGGGCGTGGGCACGCCCGAGGACCTGGTGCAGGGCGTGGCCGACGGTGTGGACATGTTCGACTGCGTGATGCCCACGCGCAACGCGCGCAACGGCACGCTGTTCACGCGTTATGGCGACCTGAAGATCCGCAACGCCCGCCACAAAACCGACCACCAGCCGCTGGACACCACCTGCACCTGCCACGCCTGCGCGGGCCGCGCCGGTGTGAGCTGGGACGATGGCGGGCGCGACGGCTTTTCCCGCGCCTACCTGCACCACCTGGACCGCTGCGGCGAGATGCTCGGGCCCATGCTGTCGACCATCCACAACCTGCACTACTACCTGAACCTCATGCGCGAGGTGCGCGAGGCGCTGGACGCCGGGCGCTTCGAGGCCTTCCGCGCGCAGTTCAAGGCCGACCGGGCGCGCGGCGTCTGACGCCTGCGCGGCAGGCGCCCGTTCCAACACCCGTTTAAGCTGCGCGCCATGACGCAGCCCCAAGTCCCCCGCCACATCCTGCCCGTGCTGGTGCTCGCGCAGTTCGCCGGCACCTCGCTCTGGTTCGCGGTCAACGCGGTCATGCCCGACCTGCAGCGCGAGCTGGGCTGGCCGGCCTCGGCCGTCGGCCCGCTGACCTCGGCGCTGCAGTTCGGCTTCATCGTCGGCACGCTGGTCTTCGCCCTGCTCGCCATCGCCGACCGCTTCGCGCCGCGCCGCGTGTTCCTGTTCTGCGCGCTTGCGGGCGCGGCCTGCACGGTGGGCGCCTGGGCCATGGTCACGCGGTACGAAGCCCTGCTGGCCTGGCGTTTTCTCACCGGCGTGTGCCTCGCCGGCATCTACCCGGTGGGCATGAAGATCGCCGCGCAGTGGTACACCAAGGGCCTGGGCGCGGCGCTCGGCCTGCTGATCGGCGCGCTGGTGCTGGGCTCGGCCAGTGCCCATGCGCTGCGGGCGCTCAGCGGCACCCTGCCCTGGCCCACGCTCATGCTCGGCGTGGCCGCGCTCGCGGCGGCCGGCGGGTTGCTGCTGTTCTTCGGCACCGGCGACCCGCCCGGCTCGGTGGCCCGTGTGACCACGCTGCAGTGGCGCGCGCTCGGCACGCTCTGGACCGACGGCCGCGTGCGCGCTTCGGTGCTGGGCTACTTCGGCCACATGTGGGAGCTGTACACCATGTGGGTCATGGTGCCGCTGGTGCTGGCGACGCGGTTGCAGGGAAGCGACCTCTCGTGGGCCGCGTTCTGGGTGCTGGGCGCGGGCGTGATCGGCTGCGCCGGCGGCGGCTGGGTGGCGCAACGCTGGGGCAGCGCGCGCGTGGCCAGCACGCAGCTGGCGATCAGCGGGCTCTGCTGTCTGGCCGCGCCGTTCGCCATCGACGCGCCAGCGCCGCTGTTCTACGCCTGGCTGGTGCTCTGGGGCATCACGGTCTCGGGCGACTCGCCGCAGTTCTCCACCCTGACCGCACGCAACGCACCGCCGCAGGCCGTGGGCAGCGTGCTCACGCTCACCAACAGCCTGGGTTTTGCGCTGTCCATCGTGAGCATCCTGCTGTTTGTCTCGCTGGCGCAAACCGTGAACCTGGGCGCGCTGCTGCCGTGGCTGGCGATCGGCCCGGTGCTGGGCCTGTGGGCGATGGCGCGGCTGGTGCGGGAGGAGCAACAAAAAGTGACGGGCTTCCGGTAAAGTCCGGCCCACCACAACCACCCCGGAGGATTCACATGACCGCTCCCGCCCATGTCGCCCAGCGCCCCACCGGCGCCTTCATCGGAGCCTCCTGGGCCGCCTTGCTGGTCGGGGCCGTGGTCTACCTCATGGGCCTGTGGAACGCACAGATGTTGCTCAACGAAAAGGGCTACTACTTCACGCTGCTGATGTACGGCCTGTTCTCCGCCGTGTCGTTGCAGAAGTCGGTGCGCGACCGGCTCGAGGGCATTCCGGTCACCGGCATCTACTACGGCCTGTGCTGGGTGTCGCTGGGCATCGCGGTCATCCTGCTGACGGTGGGCCTGTGGAACGCGACACTGGCCGCCAGCGAAAAAGGCTTCTACGCGATGGCCTTCCTGCTGGCGCTGTTCGGCGCGGTCGCGGTGCAGAAAAACATCCGCGACGTGGCGCAGTTTCGCATCGCCCACCCCGAGATCGACGGCGCAGCGGCCGAATAAACCGGCCGCTGCGCGGCCCTCAGGCGGCCGCCGCCCCCTCGGGCGCCTTCGGCGGCAGGTCGGCCGAAGCGCTCCCCGGCCCGGACGCCGGCTCCTTCGCCGACGCCCCACACGAGAAACAGTAGCGCGCAAACGCGTTCTTGCGCGTGCTGCAGTGCCCGCAGTGGTCGAACAGGCACAGGCCGCAGTGCGGGCAGAAGTCGGTCTTGCCGTCCTTCATGTCCACCGTGCGCTCGCAGCCCGGGCAGATGTTCTTCGTCATGCGCGCCTGCGCCTGGTCGTAGTCCATCTCGCGCTGGCGCGTCTGGGCCGGCTGGGCCTCGGCGAGCTTCTGCCGCTCCAGGTAGCGCTGCAGCGCCTGGATCGCGTAGCGCCCGCCGATCACCGTGAGCACGATGCCCACGATGTAGCGCACATAGCCGCCGTAGCTCGGCAGGTAGGGCACCAGCTCCACGAAGAACGCGAACAGCGCGAAGAAGATGAAGCCCCAGACGAAGGGCCACGACGAGCCCTTGCGGTGCTTCTTGAACAGGTAACCCGCCAGCGCCAGCAGTGGCAGCGTGAGCGCCAGCCGGTAGCCGAACACGCGCAGTTCCTGCGCGCGCTGCGATTCCACATAGGTGCTGCGGGCCGCGTCTTCGAGGGTGCGCAACTCGGCCTGCGCGCGCTGCTGCGCCTGGCGCGCGTCGAGCGCGACCTGCTGCTGGGCTTCCACCGCCGTCAGTGCGGCGCGCTCGGCCTGCCGAAGACCGTCGAGCTCGCGGGTGCGCTGCAACACCTCTTCGTCCTGCTCGGCGCGCTGCGTCACGCGGCGCGTGGCCAGCCAGTTGTCGAAGGTCTCGCGCGCGGCGCGGTTGTCGGCGCGCGCGGTCTGCAGCTTGAGCTGCGCCTGGTCGAGCGCGGCCTGGGCCTCTTCGGCACTGCGCTCGGCGGTCTTGATGGATGCCTTGAGCACGGGCGTGCGCTGCGGGTCCATGAAGTCTTCGAGCGAGCGGGTCTGCTCCACCTGCGGCAGATCGCCCACGATGGTGCTGCCCAGGCCGGTCAGGAACCACGCAAACAGGAACGCCACCAGCCAGAGGCCGCGGTGGAACCACTTTTCGGACAGACGCAGGGTCTTGCTCATGTTCTTTCCCTCCAAAACAAATTCATCAAAGGCATTGTGAACCCGCTCACAGCGCGATCCGCTGCGGCGCCGAGCCCAGGCCGGTGCGCGCCAGCCAGTCGAGCACCGAGTCCACCGTCACGGTCTCGATGCGGTCCGAGAAACGCTTGTGATTCGGGTGGTCGTCGAAACGGATGTGCGCCGAACTGGCGCTCGCGCCCAGCCGGGTCAGCGCGCCCAGGCGCAGCGTGCTCGGCTGGTAGCCCTTGAAACCCAGCCAGGCCTGCGCCTGAGCGCGGTTCGTGACGCCCGGCTCGGCCGCCATGGCCAGGGTCTCCAGCGCCCACTGGTTGGACTGCTGGTAGCGCGTGCCCCAGGCGTAGGCCACCATGTTGTAGTCGCGCTGATGCAGGCGCAGGCTGCGGCCGCGGTCGCTCAGCAGCGCATGCAGCGGTGCCTGCAGCGCGGGCGCAGGCACCGACCACACCGCCTCGTGGCGCCACAGGTCGTCCAGAAAAAACTCGCCCAGGCCCTGGCGGTAGATCGATCCGGTGGACGTGCCGCACTGGTTGAGCTTGTGCAACACGCGCCACGGCCCCTCGGCCGTCTTGTAGGCCCAGCCCAGGTGCGAATAACGCAACTGGTACTTGCCCAGATCCTGCCCCGCGCGACCCAGCACCACCACACGCGCGCCGCTGCGCGCGAACTCGGTGTCCAGCGCCTGCGCCGTGCGCTGCGCGAGTTCCAGGCCCTGGGTCAGCGCCTGCGGCGTCAACGGGCGCTGTTCGCAGGATCGGCCGGCGTGGGCGGCGGTGGCGCCAAGCAGCAGCACGGCGAGCGCCAGCGCGTGGGGCATGACTTTCAGCGTTGTCTTCATGATCACCCTTCAGTAGGTCAATCTTTCGTTATGAAGAAGAGCGCGCCCCAGCTCGTTCGGGATAAAGCACAGGACCTCGCCCGCCACTGACAACAGCACGCCCGCGCCGATCACGCTCACCGCCATCACCGTGCCCACGCCGGCGACCACACCCGAGGCCGCGCGCCCGCTCAGCTCCACGCTGGCCCGCGCGCCGTCCGAGGCCCGCTCCAGCACGAACACCGTGCCACGCGCCGAGACCTCGACCGTCTTGACGACGAGCACCGCGCCGCTGACCGCCAGCGCCGCCGGCACCGTACTCACCGCCACCGCACCGGCCGCCGCGCTGCCCGCGACCGCCGAACCCGTGCCCACCACCGACGCCACCGGCAGGGCCGACAGCACCAGCGAGGCCTCACTCTGCGCCTGCGCCGGGGCGCTCACCAGGGCCGCGCTCAGGCTGGCGGCCAGCAGCATCTGCTTGAAGAATGTGTGGTTCATGTCATTGCTCCTGAGCGTGGGCTTGGTGGCGGTGGGTTTCGATCAGATCGGCTTCGTGGCGGTCGCGCAGCGTCTTGGCCAGCGTGAAGGCCGAGGTCACGAGGTAGAGCCAGCTGACGCCGAGGTACGCCTTGTAGGTCTCGTTGACCTCCATCCGCAGCAGGCCCCAGGCCGTCAGGCCCATCGCCACGCCGAAGCCGCCCCAGACCACGAAGCGCCACATCGGCGTCTCGGCCTCACCCGACAGGCGCGCTTTCTGCTGGTCGCGCACCGCCTTGGCCAGCACGAACACCGTCGACAGGCAGAACACATAACCCATCACCATGAAGGCCCGGTCCAGCGACTGACCCGGCAGGTACGCCAGGCCGGTGGCACAGAGAAAGACCGCCAGCCCGAACGAGATCCAGACCTGGAGCTGCCAGGCGCGGGTGTCGCGCATCACGATGAAGGGAGAACGGGAACCGCTGACCATGTGAAACCTCGGTGGGTTGTTGAACATGGGGCGGATGGTGGGGCGCGCCACCCTTGCCGATGCAAAATTCATGCACCGGAATCGAATCTTCGCCTATTCAGACTCGTTATCCGATACTTTCAGAGGCAGCGAGCAAGCCGCGAACAGGCGGCGCCCAGCGGACGCCCGGAGCGTGCAAGACCCTTCAGGGGGCGGCGACCGCGGCGGGCGCCCGCATCTCCAGCCACAGACGGCGCGCACGCTCGTGCAGCGGCGATGCGCTGTCCAGCCCGGCCAGCGACTGGCAGCTGCGTGCCAGCTCGACCCGCATGCCCTGCTGCTCGGCGCTGCGCACGGCGCGCTGCAGGCACTGCCGACCTTCGCGCTCGCGGCCACAGGCCAGCGCCCACTCGCCCTGCAGGCGCTGGACAATGGCCTGGCCGGCCGGAAAGCTGTGCCCGTGCGCGGTCAGACGCACGCCGATCCGGGACCAGGCCTCCTCGATCGCCCGCTGGCCCGGTCCCGCGGCCTGCCGCCTGAGCAACACCAGCACCTCGCCGATCCCCGCCAGACCTTCGTGGGCCCAGAAGCCGCAGTGGCGGATGCGGGCCGCGGCCGCCGCGCCCCCCAGCGCGG
>NZ_JADMKB010000026.1 GCF_018780075.1 Hydrogenophaga sp. | reverse complement strand
GACATGCAGATGAACGAAGGCAAGACCTGCGTCATCGAGATCATGTGCACCCGCGAACTGGGCGACCCGTTCCGCCGCGACGCGCTGGCCAAGCCGGTGCGCTTCCTCGAAAAGTACAAGGACTACGTCTGATCGACTGAGTCCCTGAGCTCCCCGGTACTGCGCAGCGCCCGTGCGGCGCGGTACCGGTGCCCCTTTTCCCCTTGAAAGCGGAGGCCACATGGCTGCTCCCGTGATGTCGCCGGTGCCCGAGACCGCACCGGCGCAGGCCGTGAACGCGCCTGCACACCCCCATTTGAAGTCGCTGGTCGACGCCGCCCGGGTCCTGGGCCCGATGCGCGTGGCCATCGCCTACCCCTGTGACGCCGCTTCGCTGGGCGCGGCCATCGAGGCCGCTCGTGCCGGCCTGATCGTGCCGATCCTGGTCGGCCCGCGTGAGCGCATGGATGCGGCCGCCCTGCTGGGCGGGCTCGACCTGTCCGGCTGCGAAGTGGTCGAGACGGCCGACGACCCGCGCGCCGCCGCCGCACGCGCCGCCACCCTGTGCCGCGACGGCACGGCCGCCGCCCTGATGAAGGGCAGCCTGCACACCGACGAGCTGCTGGGCGCCGCCGTGGCGCGAGACGCCGGGCTGCGCGGCAGCTCCCGCGCCAGCCACGCCTTCGTGCTCGACGTGCCCGGTGTGGCGCGGCCGCTGGTGCTGACCGACTGTGTCGTCAACATCGAACCCGGCCTGATGGAAAAACGCGACATCGCCCAGAACGCGATCCACTTCGCGCACGCCATCGGCATCGCAAATCCCCGCCTGGCCATCCTGTCGGCGGTGGAGAACATCAACCCCGCCATCGCCAGCACGCTGGACGCGGCGGCCCTGTGCAAGATGGCCGACCGTGGCCAGATCACCGGCGCCGTGCTCGACGGTCCGCTGGCCTACGACAACGCGATCTCCAGCGTTTCGGCGCTCAACAAGGGCATCGTGTCCGAAGTCGCCGGCCGGCCCGACATCCTGCTGCTGCCCAACCTGGAGGCCGGCAACATGATCTACAAGCAGCTGGTCTACATGGCCGGCGCCGAGTGCGCGGGCCTGGTGCTGGGCATGAAGGTGCCGGTCATCCTGACCAGCCGCTCCGACTCGATCACCGCACGCATCACCTCGTGTGCGCTCGCGGTGCTGGTGGCCCGCCAGGGAGCGTCCGCATGAGCGCGATCGCCCTCGACCGGCTGCAGCCCGCGAAGTTCGTCATGCACGTGCTGCCCGGCACGCTGCTGGCCGGGGTGGTGGCGATGGCGGCCACCTTGGTCTCCACCCTGCACGGGGGGCCGCAACTGCTCTACGCGCTGTTCTTCGGCGTGGCCTTCCACTACCTCAGCGCCGACCCGAAAGCCAAGCCGGGGATCGAGTTCTGCTCGCGCAACGTGTTGCGCCTGGGCGTGGGCCTGCTGGGCGCGCGCATCACCGCCTCGCAGATCGCGGGGCTGGGCTGGACGACCGCGGCGATCGTGGTGGTCGCCGTCGTCACGACCCTGCTGGTCGGCTACTTCCTGGGCAAGCGGCTGGGGCTCAACCGCGCCCAGGGCACGCTGTCCGGCGGGGCGGTGGCGATCTGCGGCGCCTCGGCCGCGCTGGCGATCTCGTCGGTGCTGCCGCGCACCAAGGAGAGCGAACGCTTCACCCTGATGGTGGTGGTCACGGTCACGGTGCTGTCCACGGTGGCCATGGTGGCCTACCCGCTGATCGCGCGCGCCCTGCACCTGCCGCCGGAACTGGCCGGCCTGTTCCTGGGCGGCACCATCCACGACGTGGCGCAGGTGGTCGGCGCGGGCTACATGATCGACCACCCGACCGGCGACTACGCGACCATCGTCAAGCTGTTCCGCGTCTCCATGCTGGCGGTGGTGGTGGTGGCGGTCTCTGCCATGTTCAAGAGCGAACGCGAGCAGGCCGAACGCGAGATCGCCGCCAACGGTGGGAAGGCCGTCACCGCCAAGCAGCCGCTGGTGCCCTGGTTTCTCTGGGTCTTCGTGATCCTGGTGGCCGTCAACTCGCTGGGTTTTGTGCCGTCCGCGGTGGGCACGGCGTTGAGCGATTTCTCCCGCCTGTGCCTGGTGGTGGCGATTGCGGCCCTGGGCATCAAGACCTCGTTCCAGCAACTGGCCGAAGCCGGCTGGCGGCCCTTCACCTTGTTGCTGGTAGAAACGGTGTGGATGGCGGCCTTTGTGCTGGTCGCCCTGTTCGCGCGCCAGCACGGACTTTTCTGACCACCCGCCCGACCCCGCGGGGTCGGGTGCTCCGACCCGCGGCAAGGGCTTCGTTTGAAGGCTTGGCTTCACCATGACGACGCTGGCTACCCTGCCGCTCTGGGGCACCCTCGGTGTGTTGCTGTGCATCACCCTGGCGTCCTACGTGCAGACCCTGACCGGTTTTGCCTTCGGCCTGATCTTCCTGGCGCTGGTCGGTGTGTTCGACCTGATCCCGGTGGGGGTCGCGGCCAACGCCGTGACCCTCATCACCCTGAGCCAGACCGTCATCCACTTCCGCGAATACCCGCTCACCGACGACTGGCGGGTGATCCGCCCCGCGATCTGGCCCAGCCTGGTGGGGGTGGCGGCGGGGCTGGCGCTGTTGTTCTGGCTCAGTGACAGCGCGTTGTACCTGCTCAAGATGGCGCTGGGCGTGTCGGTGATCGGGTCGGCCGCCTTGCTGGTGGTGCGGTTCGCACCCAAAGCCGAGATCGATGCCCCCGGTTCGTTCGCACTCACCGGTCTGCTCGCCGGCCTGATGGGGGGCATGTTCTCCACCGCGGGGCCGCCGCTGGTCTACAAGCTCTACCGCCAGCCCCTGAGCCTGCCGGTGATCCGCCAGGCGCTGCTGGTGATGTTCGGCCTGAGCCAGCTGGTGCGGCTGGGCATCGTGCTGGTCTCGGGGCAGTTCACGCCGGCATCGCTCGTTTATGCCCTCATGGCCGTGCCCCTGGTGTTCCTGGTCACGCGCGGCAACCGGCGGTACCCGCTCAAGCTCTCTTCGGTGGCGATTTCCCGTGTCGCTGCCGGCCTGCTGCTGATGGCCGGCGCCAGCCTGATCGCCACCGCCTGGTAGTCGTTCTGGCTCCAAGATGCCCTGAAAACCAAGTTCAACTTGTTCTTCGGCAGGTTTATCTCTATTTCAGTTGTTGGGCAGTTCGGCAAGAAGCTTCTACTCTGGGCTGGGACGTGTTGGATGGCTGATGACGGCGGTGCCGCGGTCGTTCGACCCTTCCATCCTCGAATGACAGATGCCCGCAGCAGCCGAAATTCAGGCGAGCCAGGTCACCGGCCGCCTTGACGCGATCTTCGAGTTTTCAAGTGCGGCTTTGCAGCGACTGCAGCAGTTGGTTGTCGCGCCCTCAATTCACGGTCCTGGCTACATCGGAGTCTTCCAGACGTGATCGGGTCGATCACCGAAGGCAAGCGTGCCGACTTGATCCTCGTGCGTGCCAACGACGTAAACATGGCGCCGGTTGGCAACATTGAGACAGCGATCGTGCAGAGCGGAACCGCGGCCAACGTCGATACGGTGATTTGTGATGGCCGAATTCTCAAGCGGAACGGACGTCTGACCGCCTATGACATGAGCAGTGTCGTGGGCCGCGCGAAGCGCTCTGCCGAGCGCGTCCGTGAAGCAGCAGGCGGAGTGCTCAAGTTCTGAAGGGTGATCCCGTTTTTGAAGGTCCCTTGAAAACCTGAACCACCCGGAAGTAGAGAATTCCCCCAGACGGAGTCTCTACATGAAGAAATCTGTTGAATTCCACGCAATCTTGACCCCGGGGGGATGCGGACAAATACTTGGACTGGTTTTATGCCGTAAGCCCAAGACTCTCTCGATACCCGATGGGGCTGAGAGAGCCAAGGGGGATCTTGATCCGCTTCTTGTTGCACCAGCGGATGTAGGAGTCCACGGCTTCAATGAACTGCTCAATGGTCGTGGCCTGCCAATTCCGAGGATAGAACAGTTCCGTTTCATTCGGCCGAAGAATCCTTCGCATGCAGCGTTGTCGGGCGAGCTCCCCTTGCGCGACATCGAGCGAAACAGGTTCGCGTCACTGATCCTCGATAGCCAGCCGGGCCAGCGGTAATGGGCTCCACGATCAGAGTGAACAACTGGCCGATCGTTGCTTTGGGCCACCGTCTCGACGGCTGCATCGAGCATCGTGTTGACGAGTTCAGCGTCAAGGCGCGTCCCGATGGTCCAGCTGACGACCAAGCCATCGAAGCAGTCGATGATGGGCGACAGGTACACCTTGCCGGCCGGGATCTGGAACTCTGTGATGTCGGTGAGCCACTTCTCGTTCGGGGCCGCTGCCTTGAAGTCGCGATGGATGAGGTTCTCGGGCGCTGGACTGATCTCGCCCAGATAGGGCCCGTACCGTCGACGCTTTGGCTTGGGAGCGAGCAAGCTCTCTTGCTACATCAATCGCTGAACCACCTTCTCAGAGATGGTGACGCACTGCCTGGTCAGCGAAGCCTGCAGCCCGCGGTAGCCGTAGCTGCGGTGGTTTGCCGACCGTGACCCTGCTGGCGCCGATAGTCGCTTCCAGCCGGAAGCGGAATTTCACGAGAGCCGGTGACGGGGCGGGAATTCAAACTCAAAATCACCAGACCCCAGTCAACTGAGGCTGCCACCGCCATGGACATGCACAACCCCTCCGGTCGGGTAGCGATTGGTGAGTGCGAACAGCGCGGCTTCGGCCAAGTCGCGCGGTGTACCGATCCGGCGGGCCAGCAGCTTCGTGGCCAGGTCGGAAAAAAAGCCCTTGCGGCTGCCTTCGTCCATGAAGGCCCAGCCCTCGGTCTCCACCACACCTGGTGAAATGCCATTCACCCGCACGGGGGCCAGCTCCACCGCCAGGGCACGCACCAGTCCTTCAACACCCGCATTCAAGGCCCATTCAAGGCCGACACTCCCCGCAGCGGGCCGGTCAGCGGCCAGACCGGAGAACAACAGGATCGATCCACTGGCACGCAGGTTCTGCACACCGAACTGCACCAGATTCACAGGGCCCCAGAACTTGCCGGCGAGCATGCGCTCGATGGCTGGGCGCTCCACCGTCGCGAGCGGGCCATAGGTGAGGTCGGCTGCGGTGGACACGAAGTGGTCGTCGGCACCGATCTGCTCGAAGATCGCTTGCGCCGCTGCGGCGTCGCCCAGGTCCATTGGCACGGCTTGTGCGCGACCGCCGAGACGGGCGACGGCGTCGGCCAGCTTGGCTGTTGGAGTCGAGTTGTCAGGGCCTGCTGGGCGCCTGCGGGAGCGTGCGTTCACTGGGTGTGCCCTCGAGAAGCATGCCCCTTCTCGCTATTTCAAGAGGGCCAAGGGCGCCATTTTTCATGGGTAGGGGGAGGCCTCATTTCAGTGGTCCACCGCATCTGGCATCGCCGGCAACCACAGTGTCATGACCAAACCTCCACCGTCGCGCAGGCTTGCTTCAATGCGGCCACCGTGCAGCTTTGTTGCACGCAGCGCGATGGCCAGACCCAGACCCACGCCGCGCACAGACTCACTTCCTTCAATGCGGGTGAAGGGCTCGAAGATGTTCTTCAACATCGCCTCGGGCACACCGGGCCCGCGGTCCTGAACTGTGGTCACGAGCTGACCATCCTCTGGGCTGACCCTAGCGAAAATCTCGACCGCCGTGCCAGGCGCGGTGTATTTCACCGCGTTGCGAATCACGTTTTCAAAGGCGCGGTAGAGCAGTTCACCATTGACTTGTGCAACAAACTGCCCCGGCGCGTCGATGCGAACCTGCCGTGCCAACTGCGACCGTGCCTCAAAGTCGGCGTCTTCGGCGATGGCATGCAGGAGCTCGATCACGTCCACCCGTTCCCGCGCCAAGCCGCTTGACGCCTCCAGGCGGTGCAACGTGAGCAGTTCCTCGATCAGGGCGTCGAGCCGTTCGCTTTCTCGCTGGATGCGGTCGACCATGGCTTCTGTTTGGGTGGGGTCTTGACGCAGCAATCCTATGGCTGCCTGCAACCGCGAAAGCGGGGAGCGCAGCTCGTGGGAAATGTCGTGCAACAACACCTGGTGCGACTCGGTCGCCTGCTGCAGCTGTGACGCCATGTGATCGAACTCCTTCGCCAAATCAGCGATCTCGTCACGCCGCCCGTGCATCAGTGGCTCTACGCGCGTGTCGAAACGGCCCTCTGCGGCTCTTCGCAAGCCCCAGCGCAAATGTCGCAATGGGCGAGACAGGTACCAGGCCAGCGCCGGGCCGATGATGAGAACAGCCACCATGGCCGATATCAAAGGCACAAGGGGAACAAAGCCGAAAGAGGTGACCTCATCCTGCGGCGGGAGGCGCCCGACGAGCATGAGGTAGGCAATCGTGCCTGCGAACGAGAGCACCATGCTCAGCCAGAGCGCTAAGAGCAGCTTCCAGAACAGCCTCCCGATGCGGCGCGTGGCCATGCCGTCAGTCCTCCAGCAGCTGATAGCCCAGTCCGCGCACGCCCTGGATCCAGGACTCGCCGTCAGGCCTCATTCCAAGCTTCTGTCGGATGCTGCTGATGTGCACGTCGATGCGCCGATCAAACCTTGCCAGCGGCCGGCCGAACGCCTGCAGCGAAATTTCCTGCTTGCTCACCAGTTGGCCCGCGTGGCGCACCAGTACCTCGAGCAAATTGAACTCTGTTCCCGTCAGTTCCAGGGGTTTGTCGTGCCATGTGGCCTGGCGGCTGCCCGGCGCCAGAGTCAAGGCGCCAACTCTCAAGGGACGCTGGCCGGAGCTGGGCACCGCCGCCTCACGCACTTCCGTGCGCCGCAGGATGGCGCGCAGGCGAGCGACGAGTTCACCGGGTGTGCAGGGTTTGGGTACGTAGTCGTCCGCGCCCATGTCCAGTCCGACGATGCGGTCTACGTTGTCGCCGCGTGCTGTGAGCATGAGAACCGGTACCTTGCTGCGGGCGCGGATCCGGCGCAGTACCTCCATGCCGGACAGGCGCGGCATCATCACATCCAGCACCACGATGGCGTAGCGACCGGAAGTGGCCTCTTCAGCACCCGCTTGGCCATCGTGCACGGCATGCACGGCAAAGCCCTCGCGGACAAGATACTGCGAGAGCATCGCCGTGAGTTCGAGGTCGTCATCTACGAGCAGGACCGGGATCATGGGTAAGCAGCAGTATCGCCCGAATGGCTCCCGTGCCAGCGCCCGCGGGCTGCTTCTTTACCCAGCTTAACGCTCGTCAACGCTGCCTGACATTCGCGGCACCTACGATGGGTCCTGACCTGACAGGACCCTATGTACACCTCGCGAACCGCCGGCTGGCGGACCTTCAAAACCCTTCTTGCGATCGGCCTCGCCATCGCGCTGGGCGGCTGCGCCGCCGTCGGCCCCAACCATGCACAGCCCGAACCCGCGGCACCACCGGCATGGCAAGCCCCGCTGCCACACGGTGGCCAAGTCGCTGCGCTCGGCGACTGGTGGAGTCAGTTCAACGACCCGGTGCTGACCCGGCTCCAGCGCGCTGCCGAGTCCGGCAGTCCCACGCTGGCCAAGGCGTGGGCCAACATCGAAAAGGCGCGCGCCACGCTGACCAGCGCCGGCGCCTCGGGCCTGCCCAGCGCCAACGGGGTGGCCTCGGCGACGCGCGGCACCCAGCAAACCGGCGGGGTCGCCACGGCGCGCAGCGCAGGTCTGGACGCTTCGTGGGAGCTTGACCTGTTCGGCAAGGTCAGGCGCAGCACCGAGTCTGCCCAGGCCCTGGCGCAGGCGCGCGAAAACGACTGGCACGACGCGCGCACCTCGCTGGCGGCGGAAGTGGCGGACACGTACGTGCAGTACCGTGCGTGCGGGTTGCTGGCCAGTGCCTACGAACAGGAACTCGCGTCCATGAATGAAACCGTCAAGGCCACGGAGTCCCTGGTGCGTGCCGGATTGACCGCCACCACCGACGGTTCGTTGGCCCGCGCGAGTCTGGCGAGCACCTCGTCGGCTGCGCTGGCGCAACGCGCGCAGTGCGAGCTGCTGGTGAAGTCGCTGGTGGATCTGACGGGAACCGGTGAATCGGCGCTGCGCACCCAGCTGGCGCAGGGTGGGGCCGATGTCCCGCAGCCCAGGGGGATCGACGTTCGAAGTGTGCCGGCGCAGGCGCTGCGTCAGCGGCCCGACCTCGCCTCTCGCGAACGCGAACTTGCGGCCGCGAGTGCCGAGATCGGCGTCGCGCAGGCCGACCTCTATCCGAGCCTTTCGCTCTCGGGCTCCATCGATGTGTCGGTGGTGGGCGTTGCTTCCGCACTGACCAGTTGGTCGTTTGGTCCCGCGCTGTCCCTTCCGCTCTTCGACGGGGGCCGGAGGCGGGCCGCCGTGGACAGCGCGCGGGCCGGCCACGACGCCGCGTATGCCGACTGGCGTCAGGCGGTGCGGACTGCCGTGAAGGATGTGGAGCAATCCCTGGTCCGCCTGGACAGCACCGCGAAACGAACGGAACAGGCCGAACGCGCAGCCCAGGAGTACCGGCGGTACCTGGTGGGGGCGGAAGCGCAGTGGCGCGCCGGCTCCACCAGCCTGCTCGACCTGGAGGATGCGAGGCGGCAGGCATTGTCCGCGCAGATCGAACTGATCGGCTTGCAAAGAGACCGCGTGGCGCACTGGATCGCCCTGTACAAGGCTTTGGGAGGTGACTGGCAGTCCGGTACCCCGGCCACCCCTCCTGAAGACGTTGCCTCGAAAGCAAAGACCACCCCATGAGCACACTCACATCAAATCGAAAACGGGTGATCGCGGGTGTCGTCGCGGTTGTCCTGGGCGTTGCGGCCTACGCGTTGTGGGCCCCGCGCGGCGACGGGCCGGGCGCGGCTGCAGCCCAACCCGAGGCGCCGTCCAAGGCCACCGCACTGACCGTCAACGTCGTCAGCGCTGAAAAACGCGCCTGGCCGCAGCAGCTGCAAGCCAGTGGCGCTGTGACGGCCTGGCAAGAGATCATCGTCAGCCCCGAGACCGGTGGGCTGCGCATCGCGGAGTTGCTGGTCGATGTGGGCAGCACCGTTCAGCGCGGGCAACTGATGGCGCGGCTCTCTGACGACACCGTGAAGGCCGAAGTGCGCAAGCAGGAAGCGCTGGTGGCACAGGCCCGCGCCAGCCTCGTGCAGACCAGCACCAACCTGAAAAGGGCTCAGGCCGTGGATGTGGCCGGTGCGCTGGCGCCCCAGAAGATGGATGAATACCGCGCGAACGAAGCGACGGCCCGGGCATCGCTTGCCTCGGCAGAGGCCGACCTGGAAAGCGCGCGACTCAAACTGGCCCACACGCGAATCGTGGCCGCTGACGACGGGGTGGTCTCATCCAAGTCAGCGGTGCTGGGGAATGTCGTCACCGCTGGCGCCGAGCTGTTCCGGCTGGTGCGGCAGGGGCGCGTCGAGTGGCGCGCGGAAATGGACGCCCGCCAGCTGGCCAGCGCGCGGGTGGGCCAGGTTGCCCGCCTGACGCTGCCGAGCGGTCTGAATGTGGAAGGCAAGGTGCGGCTGGTGTCGCCCACGTTGAATGCCGCGACCGGTCGCGGCATGGTGCACGTGAGCCTGGTGGCCGGGCAGGGCGCCCAGCCGGGGCAATTCGCCAGCGGCATCATCGAACTGGACAGCGCGCCCGCAGTCACCTTGCCCCAGTCGGCCATTGTGTTGCGCGATGGACGCTCGTATGTGTACGTCGTGGGTGACGGGCAACGCGTCTCCAGCCGGGTGGTGGTCACAGGCCGGCGGCAAGGCGACCGCGTGGAAGTCGTGTCCGGGCTGGAGGCCAGTTCGCGGGTCGTCGCCAGCGGTGGTGGCTTCTTGTCCGAAGGCGCGGAAGTGACGGTGGCATCGGTGGAAGCCAGCAAAGCGAAGGCGGGAGGCGACCGATGAACATTTCCTCCTGGTCGATCCGCAACCCGGTTCCTGCGCTCCTGCTGTTCTTCCTGCTGACGGTGTTGGGCCTCATCGGTTTTCAGCGCCTGGAGATTCAGGATTTTCCCGACATGGATCTGCCCACGATCCAGGTGTCGGCTTCGCTGGAAGGCGCGGCGCCTTCCCAGCTGGAGACCGAGGTCGCGCGCAAGATCGAGGACAAGCTGGCGTCGCTGTCGCGGCTGGATCACATCACGACCACCATCACCGATGGGTCGGTCAGCATCAGCGTCAGCTTCGAAATCGACAAGGACAGCGAGGTGGCGTTGAGTGAGGTCCGCAACGCCGTCGATGGCGCGAAGGCCGAGTTGCCGGCCAGCATGGCGTCCCCCACGGTGTCCAAGCTGACGTCTGCCGGCTCGGCGATCCTGACCTACACCATCGAGTCCAGTCGGCTGGACGAGCAAGATCTTTCGTGGTTCGTGGACAACGACATTTCCAAGGCGCTGCTCGCCGTCAAGGGCGTGTCGTCCGTGGCGCGTGTCGGTGGCATCGATCGCGAAGTGCAGGTTGACCTCGATCCATCGCTGATGGCCGGGCTCGGCGTCACGCCGTCCGCCGTGTCGTCCCAGCTGAAGGCCGTGCAGAAGGAAAGTTCAGGCGGGCTGGGCAACATCGGCTCGCAACGCCAGTCGACCCGCACCATCGCCACGGTGGGTTCGGCCGCCGAGATCGCCGCCATCAGCATTCCGCTGGGCGAGGGCCGCTATGTGCGCCTGGACCAGATCGCTCGCATCAAAGACACCCATGCGGACCGCAGCACGCTCGCGTTCCGGGACGGCAAGCCGGTGATCGGCTTCCAGGTCACGCGATCCAAAGGCTATTCCGACGTCACGGTGGCCGAGGGCACCCGTGCCGCCATCGAACGCTTCGCCACGGCCCATCCCGAGGTGACCATTGCCGAAGCCAGCAACACGGTGACTCCCATCCAGGAGAACTACGACGGCTCGATGGAGCTGTTGCTGGAAGGAGCGGCTCTGGCCATCCTGGTGGTGTGGTGGTTTCTGCGCGATTGGCGCGCCACGCTCGTGGCGGCCGCCGCACTGCCGCTCTCCATCATCCCCACGTTCGGGTTCATGGCGCTCATCGGCTATTCGCTGAACACGGTGACGCTGCTGTCGATGGCGTTGGTGGTGGGCATTCTGGTGGACGACGCGATTGTCGAGATCGAGAACATCGCGCGGCACCTGCGGATGGGCAAGACGCCCTACCAGGCGGCGATGGAGGCCGCCGATGAGATCGGGCTGGCGGTGATCGCCACGACGTTCACGCTGGTGGCGGTGTTCCTGCCCACCGCCTTCATGGGCGGCGTCCCCGGAAAGTTCTTTCGCCAGTTCGGTATCACGGCTTCGGTCGCCGTGCTGGTGTCGCTGCTGGTGGCGCGGCTGCTCACGCCCATGATGGCCGCCTATCTGATGAAGCCGGCCAAGCCCGGCGACCACCATGAGGCCGACGGCCCCGTCATGACCCGGTACCTCGGTTGGGTCCGCTCCGTGCTCGTGCGCCGAAAGCTTGCCGTGCTGGGTGCGACGGTTTTCTTTGGGCTTTCGCTGACCATGATCCCCCTCCTGCCGACCGGTTTCATTCCGGCGCAGGACAAGGCGCAGTCGCAGATCAGCATCACCCTGGCGCCCGGCAGCACCTTGGACGACACGGTGGCTGCAAGCAAGCAGGCCGCCGAACTGCTGCGCACCTTGCCGGAGGTGGAGAGCGTGTTCATCTCTGCGGGCACGGCAACCACCGGAGGCGGGATGGCCGCCAGCGCCACGGCCGACGTGAGCAGTGCGACGCTGACGGTGGAACTGGTTGCACGCAGCGAGCGCACGCTCAAGCAGTCGGGGGTGGAAGGCAAGATGAGGGAGGTTCTCCGGGCGGTCCCCGGGGCGCGCATCTCTGTCGGCGGTGGTGGCAATGGCGAAACGCTGGAAATCACGCTCGCCAGCGAGGACCCCGTTGCCCTGGCCACGGCGGCATCGCAGGCCGAGACGCAGCTGCGCACCCTGAAGGGCATCGGCAACGTCACGTCGAGTGCCTCCCTGCAGCGGCCGGAGATCCAGATTCATCCGGATGCGGCACGGGCCGCCGCGTTGGGCGTCACGACCGAGGCCCTGGCCGATGCCGTGCGCATCGCCACCTATGGCGACTACTCCACCGCGCTCCCCAAGCTGAATCTGTCGGAACGCCAGATCCCGGTGCGCGTCCGGATGGACCCGTCCGTGCGTGAGGATCTCAATGCCGTGGCGCAGTTGCGGGTGCAGGGAAGCGAAGGAACGGTGAACCTGGGCACGGTCGCCGACATCTCGATGGGCAGCGGCCCTTCGCAGATCACGCGGCTGGACCGTTCGCGAAACGTCACCCTCAGCGTCGAGCTGGCTGGACGGCAGATCGGTGATGTCCAGCGGGAGGCCGCCGAGTTGCCCGCTCTCAAGTCCCTGCCGGACGGCGTCAACCGGGTCGAGCAGGGCGAGCTGCAGCGCATGTCGGAGTTGTTCCAGAGCTTCGGTGTCGCGATGGCCATCGGCATCTTCTGCATCTACGCGGTGCTGGTTCTTTTGTTCCACGACTTCCTGCAGCCGGCGACGATTTTGTGTGCACTGCCCCTGGCTCTGGGAGGCGCACTCTTCGCGTTGCTCGTCACGCAGCAGTCGTTCTCGATGCCGGCGGTGATCGGCCTGCTGATGCTCATGGGGATCGTGACGAAGAACTCGATCCTGCTGGTCGAGTACGCGATCATGGCTCGGCGCGAACACGGCATGAGCCGGTTCGATGCCCTCATGGATGCGTGCCACAAGCGTGCCCAGCCGATCATCATGACGACCATCGCGATGGGTGCGGGCATGATGCCCAACGCCCTGGGGCTGGGCGCGGAGGCGAGCTTCCGCCAGCCGATGGCGATCGTCGTGATCGGGGGGCTGATCACCTCGACGGTTCTCAGCCTGCTCGTGGTGCCGGTGGTGTTCACCTATGTGGACGACCTGCTGGAGTGGCTGCGCCGCAAGCTGCCCGGCCAGCACGGGGCTGCTGTGGCAGTCACCCCTTGAACAGACAAGCCTTGGGTCCCTGTCGACCCGTCACGGTGCGCCCGAAGGCAGACGCCTGCTGAAAGGCCTGGGGCCAGAAAACCGACGAATTCACTTTCTCATGGATCCGCGCCAGCTGGCTCTTGATCTGGGAACCTTCCCGGTCGCGCCCGATGAGGACCCTGTGTGAGATGGTCAATGAGGCATCGAGACAGCATGCTGCGTGGTCGTGGGACTGCCGGTGGCGCGTGTCCGACTGAATGCCAGGACAGCGGTGGCGGCAAGCAGCGCAATCGCGTATCCCAGCCATTCAAAACCCAGGTTCTGTACCAGTGCGCCACCCAGGATCGGGCCGATGGCGGAGCCCGTCATGATCATCGCCGGGGTCGCTGCGACCGCGCGGCCCGAAGGATCTTGTGCCGCGAACATACCGAATGCGAAGATGTGAGTGAAGATCATCACGAACACATAGACACTCGAGGCGGCAGCGAAGAAGGCGTAGCCGGTGGACTGGGTGATGATCAGGGCCAGCACGGCCTGCAGTGCAGGGCCTGCCAGGAGTACGCGGTGGGCGGGCCAACGGTTTTGAAACCAGGTGGCGACGATGGCCGGCAGCAGGTTGACGAAACCGACCGCAATGAGCACGGCCTGGACTTGGTCGGCGCTGAAACCGCGCGACATGCCCAGACGCTCCATGAAGCTGAACATCATGGCCTGGATCAGGGCCATCAGACCGATGCCGATGATGCCGCCCCAGACAGCCGACGGAATGCGCGCGGCTGATTGACTCGCCGCCGACTCTGCGGCATCGGCGGCGGGCGGCGCGGGAAAGGCCACAGCGGTGATCACCGCCGCGAACAGCATAAGGCCGCCAAACACCTGAAACAGGATGGGGCCTCCCATGGCTTCAATCAGCTTGGGGGTGAAGCCGAAGAAGATCACGGCGAAGATGCCCAGCGCCAGACCTGCCATGGCAAACATGCGATGGGGGTTCGACGTGCGACCCATGGTGCCGTGCGTGAAACACAGCGCCCATCCCACACTGACACCCGCTGCAGCGTGCAACAGGGCCATCATCAGGTAGTCGGTGGTCGAGCTCAGGGTCATGAACGCCAGTGTGGCCAGACCAAAACCCAAAGGTGCCATTGCTCGCGCAGGCAGGCGTCGAAAGAGTGGGGCACCCACCAGACTGGCCAGCACCACAGCCGCGAGAAAGATGGTCACCAGCCCACCAGACTGTTGCGGACTCAGTTGGTATTTGGAGATCAGCGTGCCTACCCAGATGGGCAGCGCTGCCATGTCAACCATGCCGGCGACATGCGCGACAGACAGCACTGCGCGGCCGCGCAGCGTATTGGTGGGATGGGGTGAGGACGAATGTTCCATGGTGTCTCCGGGTTGTGGCTGGGGGATGGTTTGCCAGGGTCTCGGGTTTGAGCGAAACCGTGACCGTGAACAAAAGCGTCACGGCAAGTAAGAACAGAGGCAGCCAATTTCCGCAAGGAGACGTGTCGATGGATGTGTCCCGTTGGGTGCGGGCGATCAAGGCAGTGAACACGTGTCATGACCCGCACGAGATGCGTCACACCCGGGGCGCCACACGCGCAACCGCCGGACGGCCATTGGCGCCCAGTTCGTTGAAGTCGGCGTTCTGGATGATCTCGGTGGTGTGGTTGAAATGGCTGGTCAGCAGTTGTTTCAGGTTGTCGGCATCTCGGGAGAGCGCTGCATCCAGCAGCGCTTTGTGTTCTGCTGCCACGTTGCGTCCAGAGGATTCACGCTGCACGTTGGCGAAGTTGCGGTAGCGCTCGAACTGGTCGTACAGCAGCGCACAGAGGCGGATCAGGGAGGGAGAGCCGCATCCTGCGAGCAGGGCCACATGGAATTGCCGATGAGCCTCTGCCCACACCGGTTGCTGGGCTTTGTCCGCCGGCGGGGGCGTTCTCGAGAGACGGTGAAAGGCGCTGATGAGATCGGACTCCCATTGGATGTCTCCGCGCTCTATTGCATACCGTGCGGCAAGGCCTTCGACGTCGATTCGGGTGCGGTTCATGTCCAGCAGCTCTGCACGTGACATGGGGGCGACACAGAATCCCCGCTGATCTTCGACCACCACCAGACCTTCCGGCACCAGGCGCGACAACGCCTCCCGTATGGCAGTGGCCCCAACGCCGTAGCGTTCGCTCAAGGCCTGGATGCGCAAACGCTCGTTGGGCTTGAGGGCTGCGCCAATGATGTCCGTGCGCAGCTGCTCGAAGGCGCGAGAGGTCAGGCTGCGGTTGTCGATCTCTTGAATGACCATGGTTGTCCTGAAGGGATGAAGGAAGTTTGGCAAGTATCACCCCAAGATCGTCGTCCAAATGCTGCTACATCCTTCTTGTGAGATATTATCGATAAAAACAGTAATAAAAGATAATGGTTTTCCCTATAAATTATCGATGAAGTCAGGTTTAGCATATGCATCCGTGCAGATGGCCGCTGCGGTCTTGCCGGTCGCGTTGATGTCGCTGCATTCGCTCACGCACGGTCTCTTTCCCTTCACCGTCTCGGCGCAGCCTGTCGATGCAAGAACCCCCATGCCCATGAAAAGGAAGCCCGCATGATTTCCGTGAAAGACATTGCCTTCGTTCGCTACCAGGCGACCGACCTGGGCCTGATGGAGACGTTCATGTCGGACTTCGGGCTCTATCGCATCGCACGCACCGACCAGGCGCTGTACCTCCGTTCCAGTGGACCGGCGCACCACTGCCACATCACCGAGCTGGGAGAGACGAACGTGACCCTGGGTTTCGGCTTGCACGCCCAGAGCGAGGCCGATCTTCACCAGCTCGCACCTGAAGTGGGCAGTCAGGTGGAGGACAACCCCGAACCCGGCGGTGGCAAGCGCGTGCGTTTCCGGGACCCGATGGGCTTCCTCGTGGACGTGATCCACGGCCAGGCGACCCTGCCCGAGCTCCCGCACCGCGAGCCGCTGCTGGTGAACCCGGCCACGGGCCGCGCGCGTTTCGGCAAGGTGGTGCGCCTGAAGCCGCAGCCTTCCACGGTGATGCGCCTGGGTCACGCCGCGCTGCTCGTGACGGACTTTCCGAAAGCGCTGGACTTCTACACGCGCGTGCTGGGCTTCCGCCCCTCCGACACCTACCACGCCGGTCACCCCGACAACAAGATCGCCGCCTTCATGCATTGCGGGCTCGGCTCGCAATGGACGGACCACCACACGCTGGCCGTGATCGCCTCACCCGACGGCACCAACCGTTTCGACCACACCGCGTTCGAGGTGCTGGACCTGGACGACGTGGTGCAAGGCAGCGAATTCCTCAAGACCAAGGAGTGGAAGCATTCCTGGGGCGTCGGCCGCCACATCCAGGGCAGCCAGCTCTTTGATTACTGGCGTGATCCGTTTGGCCACAAGGTCGAACACTGGACCGACGGCGACCTCGTGAACGACGACACACCGGTCGGCAACGATCACATCAGCAACGAGGAGCTGCGCCAGTGGGCGCCGCCCCTGAACCCCGAATTCTTCGCCTGAAGCGGCATCCGTCGTCTATTCCCTACTCAGAGAGAACCCATGAAACTGGCTCGCATTTCCCTGGAAGACCGCACCACCATCGGCCTCGTTCGCAATGGCCGTGTGATCGAGCTGTCACAGCTCCTGCCCGACGCGCCGTCCACCATCATCGAGGTGCTCAGCGCCGGCGCAGCGCTGCGCCAACGGATCAACGCCGCCCTGGCAGTGCAGCCGGCCGGTGCGGGCCATGCGCTCTCCGATGTGAAGCTCGAAGCCCCCATCGCAGGCGCCCAGAAGTACATGGCCATCGGCATGAACTACCAGGACCATGCCGACGAAGCAGCACGTGCCGGTATCGCGATCCCCAAGAACCAGCTGTGGTTCAACAAGCAGGTCAGTTGCATCACGGGGCCCTATGCGCCGGTCTACAAGCCGCGCGTGTCCGACAAGATGGACTACGAGGCCGAGATGGGTGTGGTGATCGGCAAGCGCTGCCGATACGTGTCTGAAGCCGACGCGCGCAGCGTGGTGGCGGGCTACTTTGTCGCCAACGACCTCACGGCACGCGACTGGCAGTTCGCCAGCCCGACCTTCACGCTGGGCAAGTCCTTCGACACACACGGCCCGATCGGCCCCTGGATCACCACGCACGACGAAATCGACGACCCGCACGATCTCATGATGCGTCTGTGGGTCAACGGTGAACTGCGCCAGGAGCAGAACACCGGCAAGATGATCTACAACATCTGGCAGCAGATCCACCACCTGTCCCAGGTGATGACGCTGGAGCCGGGTGACCTGATCGCCACCGGCACCTGCGCCAATGTGGGCATCGCCCTGGGCAAGTTCCTGCAGCCCGGTGATGTGGTCAAGGTCGAGATCGACCAGCTGGGCCACATCGAAAACCGCGTCATCGAAGAGCCCGTCGAAGACCACGCCCCCGACGCTGCCGCGTTGTGATCGCCACGCTCGCATTCAGGCCCGTATGAAACGCACGATCCTCCGGAGCATTCTCTTTGCCCTGGGTCCCATGCTCAACCGGGTCGCGGGCACGCGGCCTGCCTTTCGGGCGCGTCTCAAGCAGCACGACATCGTTGCCCAGATCGGGCTCAAAGACGGCAGCATCGCGCGCCACTTCATCATCGCCGCTGGCAAGGTGAAGTCGGTGGTCGGTGTTCACCCGCGCCCGCACGTGAACATGGTCTTCAAGGATGTGGACACGGCGCTGCTGATGATGAAGCCCGACCCCGACATGGGCGAAGTCGTGCATGCGGCCAAGAACTTCAAGGTCATGGTCATGGGGCCGGACCCGCTGGTGGTCTGGTTCATGCAACTGCTCAACTTCTCGCAGACCTCCGGCCTGCAGATGGGCACGCCCATGCCCGACGGTTGCATCCGTTTCACGATGCTGACCAACGGCGGGCCGCTGTTCGTGCATGTGAAGGACGGCAAGATCGTTCGCATGACGCCGATCGACCTCGACGAGACCGACGCGGCGAGCTGGACGATCCGTGCGCGCGGCCGCAGCTTCACACCACGCCGCCAGGCGACCATCGCGCCGCACGCGATGGCCATGAAGTCGGCGATCTACTCCGACAAGCGCATCCTCTACCCGATGAAGCGGGTCGACTTCGACCCCCACGGGGAGCGCAACCCACAGAACCGTGGCAAGAGCGGCTACGAGCGCATCAGCTGGGACGAAGCGCTGGACATGGTGGCCGGCGAGATCAAACGCCAGAAGGCGACATATGGTCAAGGATCGATGGTCATCCCGATGTCGTCGCACCACCAGTGGGGCAACGTCGGCTATTACCTCAGCGCGCTGATGCGCTTTGGCAACCAGATCGGCTTCACCCGCATGGCCGCCAACCCGGACAGCTGGGAAGGCTGGTACTGGGGGGCGATGCACCACTGGGGGCAGAGCCAGCGGGTGGGCATCGCAGGGGCCTACGGCACGGTGGAGGACTGTCTCAAGGAAAGTGAGTTGATGGTGTTCTGGTCGAGCGACCCGGAGAGCACCAACGGTGCCTACATGGGCTTCGAGGGCACGCAGCGTCGCCTCTGGGCCAAGGAGCTGGGCATCGAGTTCGTCCACATCGACCCGCACTACAACCCCACAGCTCAGCTCCTGGGTGGCCGCTGGATTCCGATCAGGCCGCAGACCGATGCGGCGCTGGCTCAGGCCATCATGCAGGTGTGGGTGGTCGAAGGTCTGTACGACAAAGACTATGTCGCTTTGCGCACCACGGGGTTCGACGAGTGGCGCGACCACTTGCTCGGCCAGGACGACGGCGTGCCCAAGACGCCAGAGTGGCAAGAGTCCGAGACCGGTGTGCCGGCCCGGGTGGTGCGTGCACTGGCCCGCCAGTGGGCCAAGAAGAAGACCTACCTCGCGGCCGGCGCCAATGGCGGCGGCTTCGGGGGTGCCTGCCGCGGCGCGGGCGGCGCCCAGTGGGCCCGCTGCATGGTCATGATGATGGCCATGCAGGGCCTGGGCAAGCCCGGCGTCAACATGGGCAACCTGCAGGCGGGTGCGCCGGTGGACTACGAGTTCTACTTCCCCGGCTATGCCGACGGCGGGATCTCGGGCGAGCTGCAGTGGAACGGCAACTCGGTCAACAACTACCAGAAGATGCCGCATGTGATCTCGATGAACCCGGTGCGCCAGCTGGTGCCGCGCCAGCAGTTCCCCGAGGCCATCATCGAAGGCAAGGCCACAGGCTATTTGTGGGACGGCATTGCCACCGAGATCCAGTTCCAGCCCTACACCTACCCGATGCCGGGTTACCCGCGCATCCACATGATCTACAAGTACGGTGGCTCGGCGTTCAGCACGCTGACCGAGTCGAACCGCCTGGTGGAGGCCTACCGCCACGAGAGCATCGAGTGCGTGGTCAACCAGTCGATCTGGATGGAGGGTGAAGCGCAGTTCGCCGACATCATCCTGCCGGCCTGCACGAACTTCGAGCGCTACGACATCGGCGAATGGGGTTCGGGCGGCGGCTACCTGCAGCACGGTTTCGATGGCGTCAACCACCGCGTCATTGCGCTGCAGCACAAGTGCATCGAGCCGCTCGGCGAGTCGAAGTCCGACTACCAGATCTTCACCGACATCCTCACCCGCCTGGGCCTGGGCGCGATCTTCACCGAAGGCTGCAGCGAGCTGGACTGGGTCAAGCGGGTGTTCAACTCGTCGGACGTCGCCAAGCGCATCTCCTGGAAAGCGTTCTGCAAGAAAGGCTACTACGTGGTCCCGCCGGAGCCCGAGGCGACCCGCGCACCGGTGGTCTTCCGCTGGTTCGCCGAGGGGCGGATGAAGGACATTGCGGAAGCCCAGCCCTTGCCGTCGCAATGGGCTGGCGATTTCGGCAAAGGCCTGCAGACGCCGAGCGGCAAGTTCGAGTTCATGCCCGAAACCCTCAAGCGGTCCGATCCGAACAACGCCGAGCGCCCGGTGGTCAACCGCTACATCCCGTCGTGGGAAGGGCGTCAAACGACCGCACTGGCCGAGCGCTTCCCCCTGCAGATGATCGCCACGCACTCGCGCTACAGCTTCCACACCAACGTGGACGGCAAGAACAGCTTCACCAACGACATCGAAGACCACCGGGTCAACATCGACGGCCACTACTACTGGTTGCTCAGGATGGGCGTGCAGGATGCGCAAGCCCGTGGCATCGCCCACCACGACCTGGTCAAGGTGTTCAACGACCGCGGTGCCGTGATCTGCGCTGTCGACGTGTCACCCATGGTCGCGTCGGGCGTCGTCAAATCCTTCGAATCGAGTGCCGAGTTCGAGCCGGTGGAAATCGACGGCGAGTGGGTGGACCTGGGCGGGTGCATGAACACGCTGACGCCGTCGCGCACCCAGATGAAAGGCACCAGCAGCATGTCGCCGAACTCGTGTCTGGTGCAGGTGGAGAAATGGACGCACGCGGCCCGTGTGCGCAAGGTGGCCTGACATGAAACAACCCCCGCACTCACTGTGTTCGCTGCTCCCGAGGGGGCGCGTCAGTGTCATCGGAATGGCCTGGCGAAACTGACATGAACAAATGGAATCTGATCATTGACGTGGCCGGTTGCGAGAACTGCAACAACTGCGTGCTCGCCGCCAAGGACGAACTGGTGGGGAATGACTTCCCGGGCTATTCAGCCCCGCACGCCACGCAGGGACGCGGCGTGATCCACATCGAGCGCACGGTGCGCGGCGCGGCGCACATGGTGGATGCGGCCTATGTGCCGAAGATGTGCAACCACTGCGATGACGCGCCGTGCGTGAAGGCGGGCGCTGATGGGGCGGTCAAGAAGCGCGACGACGGCATCGTCATCATCGACCCGATCAAGGCGCAGGGCCGGCGCGACCTGGTCGACGCCTGCCCCTATGGCGCCATCGTCTGGAACGAGCCGCTGCAGTTGCCGCAAAGCTGGTTCTTCGATGCGCACCTGCTGGACACCGGGGCGGCAGCACCGCGCTGTGTCGGTGTCTGCCCCACGCAGGCGATGGAAGCGGTGAAGCTCAGCGACGACGCCATGGCGCAGCGCGTGAAAGCCGAGGGGCTGAGAACGCTCGCGCCCGAAATCGGGACGAAGCCTCGCGTCTATTACAAGAACCTGCACCGCTCCGACCACTGTTTCATCGCCGGCAGCGTGACGGCCACGGTGGACGGCCGGGTCGAGTGCCTGGACGGCGCCGAGGTGGCGTTGCTGCGGGCCGGCGCCAAGGTCGCCGGTGCGGTCACCGATGCGTTCGGTGACTTCAAGTTCGATGCCTTGCCGCGGCACAGCGGTTCGTACCTCGTGCGCATCTCGCATCCTGATCATGGCGTGACCACGCGCTCGGCCAGCATCGAGGCGAGCAGCGTGGTGCTGGACGACTTGCCGCTGAGCGCGACGAGCGCGTGATCAGCGCCTGCATGTCAGACGGTGCTGTGCCGTTCGACCCAAGATTGATCCACATTGAAGGAGACCTGCCTTGAAATTTTCATTGAGCCGCCGCGCCGTCCTTTCCGCAACCGCCCTGGTTGCCTCCGGTGTGCGCGCCCAGAGCTTTCCGTCCAAACCGCTCACGCTGATCGTTCCCTATCCCGCCGGTGGACCGGCCGACGTGAACGCTCGCCTGATGCTGCCTGTGCTGCGCAAGACGCTGGGCCAGACCATCATTGTGGAGAACGTCGCCGGTGCGAGCGGTGGCATCGGCATCCAGAAGCTGCTCAACGCGCCTGCCGACGGTCACCACTTCATGATGGGCACGCCCAGCGACGTGATCCTGGCGCCGCTGGCGCTGGCGGCGGTGAAGCACAAACCCGAACAGCTGCGTCTGCTCGGCCTGGCCTCGCGCGGTCCCTTGATGATGGTCGCGGGACCTCACATCAAGGCGAAGACGCTGCAGGAACTGGTCGCAGAGGCGCGCAAGCCGGGCGCCCGCGAGCTCACCTTCGGCAGCATCGGCCCAGGGTCGCTTTACCACCTGGTCGGCGAGGACTTTGCCGCCAGCCTGAAGCTGCGCATGACGCACGTGCCCTACAAAGGCATGGCGCCCGCAGTGCAAGACCTCATGGGTGGCATGGTGGACGTGGCCTTCCTGCCGTCGGCCGGCAACCTGGTCGATCTGGTGTCGTCGGGCAAGTTGCGCGCGTATGCCGTCTGCGATGAGCAGCGCCTGGCGCGCCTGCCCGAGTTGCCCACCATGACCCAGGCCATTGCCCTGAAAGATTTCACGTACGAGATCTGGGGCGGGATGTTCGTGCCGCGCACCGTACCGCTCGACGTGGCCCAGCGCCTGAACGATGCCGTGAAGGAGGCGCAGAAAGACGCCGAATTCCGCACCCAGATCGAGGCCAGCGGTTCGGTGGCCGGCAGCCCCGTCACGCTGGCCGAAGCCGACCGCTTCCTCACCGAGCAGACCGAACGCTACCGCCGCCTGGCTCAAGCCGTGAAGCTCGAACCCCAGTGACCGATTGCCTTCGGTCGCACACAACCCGTCCATCAACCAGGAAACAACCATGTTCAATGTCGATCTGCTGATCGCCGGAAAAAACGTTCCGGCTTCGAACGGCGCCACCTTCGAGCGTCGCAACCCATTGTCCGAGGAGGTGGTCTCGCGCGCTGCCGCCGCGACGCCGGCCGATGCCATTGCGGCCGTGGAAGCCGCCGCCGCCGCGTTCAAGGAGTGGTCCCAGCAAGGGCCGGGCGCGCGCCGTCAGCTGCTGTTGAAAGCCGCACAAGTGCTGGAATCCAAGGCCCCTCAGTTCGTTGACGCGGTGTGCCAGGAAACCGGCGCCACCGGTCTGTGGGCCGGTTTCAACGTCCACCTGGCGGCGGGCATCTTGCTGGAGGCGGCCTCGCTCACCACGCAGATCACCGGCGAAGTCATCCCCTCCGACGTGCCGGGCAGTCTGTCGATGGGCGTGCGACAGCCCGCGGGCGTGGTGCTCGGCATGGCGCCCTGGAACGCGCCGGTGATCCTGGCCGTTCGGGCCATTGCCACGCCACTCGCTTGCGGCAACACCGTGGTGCTCAAGGCGTCGGAGCTGTGCCCGCGCACGCACCAGCTCATCATCGAATCGCTGCAGGAAGCCGGCTTCCCGCCGGGCGTGGTGAACTTCGTGACCAATGCGCCGGCCGATGCACCGGCGGTGGTGGAGGCCATGATTGCGCACCCGGCCGTGCGTCGCGTCAACTTCACGGGCTCCACCCGGGTCGGGCGCATCATCGCCGCCAGCTGCGCCAAACACCTCAAGCCCGCTGTGCTGGAACTCGGCGGCAAAGCGCCTCTGGTGGTGCTGGACGACGCTGATCTCGACGTGGCGGTGGACGCTGCCGCGTTCGGTTCGTTCATGAACTCCGGCCAGATCTGCATGTCGACCGAACGCATCATCGTCGACGAGAAGATCGCCGATGAATTCGTGGCACGCCTGGTGGCGAAGGCCAGCGGGTTGCCGCTGGGTGACCCGCGCGGCAAGGACCCGGTGGTGCTGGGCTCCGTGGTCGACCGCAGCACGGTGGTGCGTTGCAACGCGCTGATCGACGATGCCGTGGCCAAGGGCGCGAAGCTGCTGTGCGGCGGCAAGGCAGACAGCACCCTGATGCCTGCCACGCTGCTGGACCACGTGACGCCCGCGATGAACATCTACCGTGACGAGTCGTTCGGGCCGGTCAAGCCGATCGTGCGCGTGAACGGCATCGAGGAAGCCATCGCCTGCGCCAACGACAACGAGTTCGGCCTGTCGGCGGCCGTCATCGGCCGCGATGTGGCGCGCGCGCTGCAGGTGGCGGGACGCATCGAGTCGGGCATTTGCCATGTCAACGCATCGACGGTGCACGACGAAGCGCAGATGCCTTTCGGCGGCGTCAAGTCCAGCGGCTTCGGTCGTTTTGGCGGCCGCGCCGGTGTGAACGAGTTCACCGAGCTGCGCTGGGTCACGGTGCAAACCACGCCGCGTCACTACCCCTTCTGAATCTGTTGTCCATCCACCTTCAACCCGTTGCACCATGAGTTTCATTTTCAAGCCCAGCGTTCGCTATCGCATGCCCGTGGTGTTTGGTCCCGCCCCGGGTCCCCGCCAGAAGCACGATGGCACACCCTGGAACGCCGACGAATCCGGCACCGCCAACGTGCAGTGGGCGACCATCGCCTACCGCACCCATCGGGACAAGCTCGAAGCCTTGTTGCCACCAGGCTTTGCCCTCAATGGCGATCCGCTGGTGCATGTCACGCTCGGGTTCTTCCGCGACCTCTACTGGCTGGCAGGGCGGGGCTACGGTCTGGTCAACGCTGAAGTGCCGGTGATCTTCACCGGCAAGCACGAGACCATTCAGGGTGGTCTCTGCCTGTCGATCTGGGAAGGGCGGCCTGATGCCATCATGACCGGCCGGGAAGAACTGGGTTTCCCCAAGCTGTTCGCCGACATCCCGGATGTGCGTCTGAACCCCGACAGCGGCTCCTTGAGTGGCCAGGCCTCCTGGCTCGACTTCAAGTTCTTCGAGATGGAGATGCACGGCATTGAAAAGACGGACGTGGACAGCATGAATCTGCTCGGTGCGCCGGGTGGTCCGATCCACTACAAGTACATGCCACGCACCGGCCCGTTCGGTTCCGGGGGCGCGGATGTCACGTACGTCACCACCTCGCAACCCTTGGCAGGCGCAGTGAGTGGAACGTCGCCCATCAAATTCGAGAACGCGGCTTTCAAAAAGTGGAAGGCCAAGGGCGGTTCGGTGAAGTGGCACCGCGCCACGTTCGAGCAGTTGCCCACGACCTGCCACGTGGTCAACGGCATGGCCGACCTGGAGATCCTGGAGTACGTGAGCGCCGAGATGGTCGAATTTTCGGCGCCGGGCAATGCCGTGGCGACCAACGGCCACCGCGTGGTCGAGCCCGCGTAAGTCGGCCTTGAAGCTCAAACCTCCATCACCGAAAGACACCACAGCATGACCCACTCCCTTGATTCAACCGCCCTGGACCAGATGTTCCTGGCAGCGCGCACCTTCAACAAATTCACGTCCGAGCCGGTCGGCGATGACCTGCTGAAACAGCTGTACGACCTGTACAAGTGGGGCCCGACCTCCATGAACACGCAGCCCGGTCGGCTGGTGTTCGTGCGCAGCGCCGAGGGCAAAGAAAAGCTCAAACCCGCCCTGATGCCCAACAACGTCGAGAAGACGATGGCGGCGCCCGTGGTGGCCATCGTCGCCCAGGACACCGCTTTCTACGATCACATGCCCACGCAGTTTCCCGCCATGCCCGGCGCGCGCGACATGTTTGCCAACAACGCGGGACTGTGCGCGGAAACCGCGTCCCGCAACAGCGCCCTTCAAGGCGCCTACCTGATCATGGCTGCCCGCGCGCTGGGCCTGGCCACCGGCCCCATGAGCGGTTTCAACCCCGCCGCGGTGAACGATGCCTTCTTTCCCGATGGTCGCTGGAAGGCCAACTTCCTGATCAATCTCGGCTGGGGTGATGCGTCGGGCAACCGCCCGCGCGGGCCGCGCCTGGCATTCGAGGACAGCGTGGTCTTGGCCTGAGCGGCCGAGAGGCCGAGCCCTGGCGCCGGGGGAACAGTGTGTGAAATTCAACGAGATCGTGACCGACAAGGAGACATCGAAATGAGCAACACCGAACAACCCACCCGCCGCCGCCTGGTGCAGGCGATGGCCGCCCTCCCTTTGGCGGCCGCCTGGCCGGCGCGGGCCCAGAGTTGGCCCACTCGAGTGATCACGCTGGTGGTTCCCTGGCCGGCGGGCAACCCGACGGACGCCCTTTCGCGCAAGCTGCAGCCCCTGCTGACCAAGGCCCTCGGCCAGACCGTGGTGATCGAGAACATCGCCGGTGCTGGCGGCACCCTCGGCGTGGGACGGGTGTTCTCACAGCCCGCCGACGGGCACACGATCCTGATGGGAACACCCACCGAGCTGATCCTCAGCCCGCTGACGATTCCGTCGGTGCGTTACGCACCCTCCGATTTCCGCATGGTCGGCCTGTTCGGGCGCGTGCCGTACATCCTGGTCGCGCGTGCGAACCTGCCCCAGTCGAGCCTCGCCGACGTGGTGGCGTTGAAAAACAAGCCCGGAGGCAATCCGCTGACCGTGGGCAACATCGGGCCGGGTTCGCTCATACACCTGATGGGTGTGCAGTTCGAGAAGGTGAGCGGGGTTCCCGTGCTGCATGTGCCCTTCAAGGGTGTGCCGCCGATGGTGCAGGACTTGCTGGGCGGCCAGCTCGACGTGGCGTTCATTCCCGTCAACGGCAGCACCATGGCACTCATCGAACAGGGCAAACTGCGCTCGCTCGGCATCACCTCCGCAGCGCCGTACCCGCTGTATCCCACACTGAAGCCGATGGCGGCGGCCAGTCGGGTGTTTGAAGGCTTCAACTACGACGTGTGGGGCGGCATGCATGTGCCGCGTGCCACCCCCGAGGCCGTGCAGCTGCGCCTGAACCAGGTGTTCTATGAAGTGAGCCGTGACCCCGAGTTCCGGGAGTGGGCGCGTTCAACCGGCACCGACCTCGCGGCACCCATGAACCTTGCCGAGCTGGACACCCTGTACCAGCATGACATCGCTCGCTATCAGGCGATCGCCAAGGCCACGCCAACGGGTTCCTGACGCTGCGGACCACACGGGTGCGCATGCTCGCTGCCGGTCCCACGGCGGGCCTGACCGATTGCTGCGCTGAGCGCGGCCGTCAACCGGTCAGGCGACCGCTTCGCAGATCGGCATAAGCCGCTTCGATTTCGGCTCGGGTGTTCATCACAAAAGGGCCGTGCGCGACCACCGGCTCATCGATCACGGGGCTGGCGTAGACCAGGAGCCGCGACGTCTGGATCGCGTGCAGCGTGAACGACGCGTTGGCTGACGGATGCTGGCCTCGCGACGGGGCTGATCCGCTGTCCATCCATGCCACCTTCGGTGCCTGCATCTCCGTGCCCGCCAATGTGACGGCGCCAGCCAACAACACGGCAAAGGCGCGCTCGCCTTCAGGCACGGGCACCTCCACGTCGGTCCCGGCCGCGATGTCGATGTCGAACAAGCTCAGGGGCCAGGTGCTGCCATGCGCCTGCGTGGCATCGCCCCACTGCCCCGCATAGACCCGTGCCCGCAAGCCCGGCGCTTCGTGCACCGGCACGTCGTTGAGCCGCAGGTCGGTGTAGCGCGCGCTGACGTGTTTGAGCCGTGCCGGAAGGTTCAACCACAGCTGGAGCAGGTGAACACCGTCGGGTCCTGGCATTTCACTGTGCATCACACCGTGGCCGGCGGTCATGAACTGCGCGTCACCCGCTCTCAGCGTGCCGCTTGCGCCCGTGTGATCGGTGTGTTGCACCTCGCCTTCCAGCACCAGGGTCACGGTTTCCATGCCTCGGTGTGGATGGGTGGGGAACCCCGCCGGCGGTGCGAACCAATCCTCGGCCATCAGCAAGAAGGGCGAGTGCGCTTCGAACCGCTCGGGCGCGATGAGCAGGCGAGCGCTCTGTGTGGGCGCGCGCTGCATGACGGGTGTGGGGGCGTGTGCGTGGAGGACTTGCATGGGTGACAGAAGCTGCGGTGGGGTTGAGCGCGGTCGATGGTAGCCATGTCGTGCAAGTACCCACCTGGTCAGAAGGTCACATCCGAAGCCGAGACCTTTTGTGACTACCGACGCTCACGGTGCTAGCCTTCGATGCCACGGCGGCCGTTTGCCCAGCTGCTCGCGCAAAACAATGTGGCGTCTGGTCTCAGTGCAGTAAGGCCTTTACAAACTCGTCAGCTGATCCGCAGTGGCGGTCCACCTGAACAGCTGGCCGTTTTCGTTGTGAGCGGTGACGAAGTGGTCGATGCGTTGCACGGGTTGTTTGACGCTGGTGAACGAACCGCGCCGAATGGCCTTGTCGGTGATCAGCCCGAAGAAGCGCTCGACCTGATTGAGCCAGGAGCTGTAGGTCGGGATGAAGTGCATGTGCCAGCGCGGCCAGCACCGCGCCGTTGATCACGTTCAGGGCCGCGAACAGCGTGGTCTTGATCAGCTGCACCACGCGCTCGTCGTCCATCGTGCGCGGCTTGCCCGGGCGCACATCGTCGTACAGGCCAGCGATGCGTCGTTCGATGAATCGCGTGCGCCACTTGCCCACAGTGGCCTTGGTCAGTGCCAGGCGCTCGGCGATGGTTGTGGGTGTCGTGCCGTTGGTCATGTACAAGTTAGGTTTCACAGACTCCGCCATGGAACGCCCGTGCTACTTCCAGAACAACCGTACCGGATTTGAGATCTGTATCAAACCTGTCTGTTCGGGCTGACGATGTCCAACCTTTGCATGCGGCGGTAGACAGTCGCTCGGCACGTGCCAAGGCTGCGTGCCGCATCGGTGATGTTCCATTGGTGCTCCCACAGCACCCGCACCAAAACATCCCGGTCCGAATGAGCGGCGGCATCAACAGGTGACATGGGTATGTCAATAGATGACATGCGGGGTGGGGGCAAACTGGCTCGCATGGCCCCCTGGATATTGACCGGGAGGTGTTCCAGTTCGATGGGCTCTCCACCGCTCAAAGCCAGGGCGGCGCGGAGTGTGTTCTTCAGTTGACGGATGTTCCCTGGCCAGTGGTAGGTCTGAAGTGCGGTCAACGCATGGGGGGAAGCCGTACCGGCACGGGCATAGAGCACCCGGCCTTCCTCCTGCAGAAACTCGCGGATCAGGTTTTTCTTGTCTGTGCGCGCATGCAACGAGGGCAGCACGAGCGTGACGCCATTGAGGCGGTAAAACAGATCCAGGCGGAACTGTCCGTGGGAGACCAGATCGTTGAGGTCCCTGTGCGTGGCGCAGACGATCTGAATGTCCACGGGCACCGGGGTTTCCGAACCCAGCGGCGTGACCTCTCGCTCGGACAGCACGCGCAGCAAGCGGGTCTGCATCGCCAAAGGCATGTCCCCGATTTCGTCCAGAAACAGCGTGCCGCTGTGGGCCTGCTGAATTTTGCCCCGTGCCCCCTTGCTGCGTGCACCGGTGAACGCGCCGTCCTTGTAGCCAAAGAGTTCGCTTTCGATCAACGTGTCCGGAATGGCGGCGCAATTCACGGCGACAAAGGCTTGGGATCGCCGGGCACTCGCCTCGTGAATCGCCTTGGCAAAGGCCTCTTTGCCGGAGCCGGATTCCCCCTGGAGCAAGATGGCCAAACCTTTGTCCACCACACGAAGGGCCTGCTGGACATTGCGCGCCATGTTGGCGTCGTTCCCTGCCAGTTCACGGAGTGCCTTGTCATTTTGGGTTCGCGCCATCGGACGCTGAAGCGTGCTCACCGGCGTGAACTGGCGTGGACCGCGCACCAGGGCAAAACATTGCTCGCCCGAATGCAGCAGACGCAGCGCAAGGGACTCTGGGTGGGTTTGTGCAGCGTTGAACAATCGCTCCAACCGCACGTCAAAGATGTCCTCGACATGGGCACCAGACAACGCGGCCGGGGTGCGCCCAACGGATTGCAGAAAGGCCTGGTTGGCAGCAACGATCCGGCCGCCCTCATCCAGTGCGATCAGACCTTCTGTGGCCACTTCAAGGAACTCGCGCCGTCCAGCCAGACGCAACACCATATGCCGGTCGAACTGCCTGAAAAACTGGGCGTTCTCGACCATGCGAGCGGTCGACTTGACCATCTGCAACACCAGGTGCTGGCTGCGCTTGTCGTCCGGCGAGTACAGGGCGGATGCATCCAGTACCGCGATCACCCGACCATCGGCCCCCAACACGGGCGCGGCGCTGCAGGTCAGGGCCCGGTTGGGCGCTCGGAAATGTTCTTCGTGGTGAACCGTGATGGACCGTTGCTCCAGGTTCGCCAGCGCCACGGCGCAGGTGCCTTCCTGGTCCTCGGACCAGCAACTGCCGAGGTACAGGCCGGCATGTCGCAGCTCGCGGTCCAGCAGTGGGTTGTTGATGAAGTCAACGGCGACGCCGTGGGCATCTGTGAGCAAGACCACATAGCCGGCGTCGCGGATTTGCAAGAAGAGCGACTCCATGCCGCTGCGGGCGACGTCCAGCAGGTCCTCCATCGGCACGCGATGGTCTTGCAGGGCGGTCGCGGTGAGGATGCGCGGCGGATCACCGCGCCCCGGATCCAGCCGGTACACATCCATCGACCGCTGCCTTGAGCGTTCGATCACGTCATCGGCGCGCCAAGGCATGTCCGAGGCGGCTTCTTGGCCGGGTGCACCCCGGTGGCTGCTGAATGCCATGTTTGTCTCCTGGCGCCCGCATCGAGGCGGGCGCATCTTTCTCTGTGTGGCGAGACCCACAAGCGCTGTCGCTGCGGCATCGCGACACCATGGGTCTCTGCACGCTCAATGATAGGTCCGAAGGCCAGGAAAGGGGCAATTTCAGCAGGGGTTGTCCAGCGAGCGCAAGTAACATTGAACGTGCCTTGGGATGACCGGCTCGTGGAGCCACGCCTGCAGCAAACACAGCAGTGCAGCGGGTTGATCGGCATGGATCCAGTGCCCCGCACCCGATATTTCGTCATGCTGGGCCGCGGGAAACAAGGCATTGACCAATGGTCGATGGGCCTCGGTCAGGTAGTCGGACGCTGAACCGCGGACAAACAGCGTAGGCATGGTCGACGGGTCACGGCACAGGGCTGCCGGAAAGGCCAGCAGGTCTTTCATGGAAGCGGCGATGCCTGCCCAGTGGTTGCGCCAGGCCCAGCCTGTTTCGCTGCGACTGAGGTTCTGCAGCAGCATGGCACGCAATCTGCCCGAGGACACATGGCGTGCCAGTTGGGTGTCGGCGTCCTCCCGCCGCTGGATCTGGCCCAGGTTCATGCGCAGGGCGGCATACACCAGGGGCATGTAGCGGTCGGCGTAGGTGACCGGCGCGATGTCCAGCACCGCCAGGCTGGCCACCCTTGACGCAAACAGGCGTGCGAACACCATGCCGGCTTTTCCGCCCATGCTGTGGCCGACGAGGTGCGCACGGTCGATGCCCAGATCGTCGAACACACGCCGCAGGCCCTCGGCCATCAGCGGGTAGTCCATCCGGTCCACATGGGGCGAGTGGCCATGGTTGGGCCAATCGACCGTGATCACCTGCCGTTGTGCCGACAAGGGCCGCGCCATGTGGTGCCATTGCGCGGCACTGCCAAACAGGCCGTGCAGCAGCACCACGGGCGACCGCCCCGATGACGCCGTGCCGCAGGAGCGCCAGGCCAGGTTCACCGGTCCGTCTCCCATGGAAGGCGGGCGCTCAAAGCTCCCGCCGCTGCATGGCACCGGCGATGTACTCGGCCTGCCGGATGGCAAGGGCCACGATGGTCAGCGTCGGGTTGGCGGCCGAACTGGAGGTGAACTGGCTGCCGTCCGAGATGAACAGGTTCTTGACATCGTGCGCCTGGCCCCAGCGGTTCACCACGCCATCGCGGGCGTTGGCGCTCATGCGGTTGGTGCCCAGGTTGTGGCTGGCGGGATAGGCGGGCATGTCGATGACACGCGTGGCCCCCACGGCTTCGGACACCTTGCGCCACTGCACCAGACCGTGCGCGGCGATCTTCTCGTCGTTCTCGTGGTAGGTCTTGGTCACGATGGGCACAGGCAGGCCGTACTGGTCCTTTTCGGTACCGTGCAGGGTGATGCTGTTCTGCTCCCGGGCCAGGTCTTCGCCGCAGACCCACACGCAGCTCATGTGGTCGTACTGGTCGATGGCCGAGGTGAAGTCGCGCCCCCAGCCACCGGGCCGCATGAACGCCGCGGTGTATGGCAGGTGCAGGGCTAGGCCTTCCAGGTAGTAGCCGCCCACGAATCCCCGGTTGGTGTTGAGCGCCACCTCGTCGGCAATCACCGCAGCAATGTCAAAACCCCGGTACATGTAGACCGGCTTGCGGTGGATGGAGACCGCCGCCGCGGTGGCGTGGTTCATGTAGTTGCGGCCGACCTGTCCGGACGAGTTGGCCAGGCCGTTGGGGAACAGGCTGGATGCCGAGTTCAGCAGCAGCCGTGGCGATTCGATCGAGTTGCCCGCCACGCACACGACCCGGGCTTTCTGCAGTTGCCTGCGGCCCTGGCCATCGACGTAGAGCACGCCGTTGGCCTTGCCCGACTTGTCGTGCTGGATCTGCAGCACCATGCATTGGGAACGCAACTCCACCCGGCCGGTTTCCTGCGCGCGGGGCACCTCGGTATAGAGCGTGGACCACTTCGCGCCGATCTTGCAGCCCTGCATGCAAAAGCCGATCTGCATGCAGCCCGGCCGGCCGTCGTAGGGAACCGGGTTGGAGGCCGTCGGCCGGATGATCTGCTGGTAGCCCATCTTCCGGGCGCCCGCCTCGATCACCTTGTAGTGGTTGTTGGGGGGCATGGGCGGCAGGCCGCTGGCCTTGCTCCCGGCCACACCCATCTTCTTCTCGGCCAGGTCGTAGTAGGGCTCCAGCTCCTTGAGCGTGATGGGCCAGTCCAGCACGTTGGCGCCGCTGATCTCGCCATAGGTCGTCCGGGTGCGGAAGTCGTGGGCCTGGAAGCGCAGGGCCACGCCCGACCAGTGCACGGTGGAGCCACCCACGCCCTTGACGATCCAGGCCGGCAGGTTGGGATAGGTCTGCGTGTGGTGCCAGCCACCGGCCGAGATGCGCTTGTCCAGCCAGGAAATCTTGTTGAACATCGCCCATTCGTCGTTCTCGAAGTCGTCCTGGGTGTAGTGCTTCCCGGCTTCGAGCAGCACACATTTCACGCCGCGCTGCGCCAGTTCGTTGGCCAGGGTGCCGCCCCCTGCGCCGGACCCCACGATCACGACGACGCTGTCGTCATGGAGTGCAAATTTCGCCTGTTGTGCCATGGTGTTTGTCTCCTGTGGTGGGGCGTTTTCAGAGCCAGTCGATGTCGTCGAAGCCGCGGTTCTGGTAGCCGCCCTTTTGCCAGGACGAGCCTTCGTAGCCGAACAGGGGCCAGATGTCTTTGTTGTTGTAGAGACCGGTCACCAGACCGCCCTGGATCGCCTTGAAGAACGGTGTCGCCTCGATCGCCTTGAGCAGTTCCACACGCTCGGCCTCGGAGGGCACTTCTGCGTAGGGCTTGCCGAAGCGGGCACGGGCACGGACGTCGAGGTCCGAGAGGCCCGAGACCAGCCGCTTTTTCAACGACGCATCCTTCCCCGCAGCCATGTCGTGCGAGGCCACGGCCTGCAGGTAGAACCTGTCGGGCACCTTGTCATGGGGAAAGATGTCCCGGGCCATGCGCAGCAGCGTGTGGCCGGCCGCAGCGCCCAGATGGGTGAAGGTCTTCTCCACCGATGAGGGGGCCCGGCCCGCCAGGGCCGTGACGGGAACGACCGTCACGCCGATGGCCCCCAGGCCGCTGTCGCGCAGGAAGCCCCGCCGATCCAGGCGGGGGCTGTTGTCGATCACGCGCATGGTGGTCGCGTTCTTTTGCGATGAATCGCTCATGGTTGTCTCCTCTGGTTGTGCACTGAATCAAATGGGGCATGGGGATGCATGCCCATGCAGGTGGGACCCGATGGAAAGGTTCAGACCGGACAGACCTCCTCGCAGAGGTGCGTCCGGAGCGCGCGCTCCAGGCGCTGTTCGAAGACCACGCGGTCAAAGGCGGATCCACCCGCAGCGCGGCCGTGGGTGGTGATGTCGGTCAATCGCTGTGCGTCCTGTGTCGGGCGAGCCAGCGTTTCGCACAGCAAGGTCCAGGGCGAGCGATCCAGCAGCACCCCGCCCACCAGCAGCACGCCGTGGGCGCGCCGAACCTGGGCCAGCCCGGCGATCTTGCGACCACCGGACAGGACTTCCCAGGGCGAGAGGCCGCCGAAACAGGCCCAGTCGGGCCCCGCCGGCGCACCGGTGGTGACCCGGGCGCGCAGGTCCTGGGGCGCCACGGCGTCGGCCGGGACGCCGCCGACCCGCAAGGTCTGAGCGATGGCTTCACCCAGCCACCGGTAGCTGCCCACGGGACCGGTGCTCACCAGCGGATGGTCGGGCGGCAGGGCCACGGACAGCCCCAGCATCCAGGGGCCGGTCAACACCGCGCCACCGCCCGATTCCCGCAGCAGGACCTCCAGACCGGTGTGCGAGTCCACCTCGGCCAACAGACGCCGCTGGGAACACCCGAGCACCACCACCGGTTGGCGATAGCGCCACAGCCGGAAGGCTGGTGCGTTAACCCGTTGCTGGAGTTGCGCCTCGTTCCACAGCTGCTCGCTGACGGCGACGGACAGATCGGCCATGGTGCGCCTCACTGGCCTTCGGCCGATTCGAGCCGTTCCCGCACCGAGGCGAGGAACTGGGCGGCCGGGTAGCCGTCCACCGCCCGGTGGTCGAACACCAGGGTCAGCGTGGTCATGGGAGCGACCGCCAGTTGCCCGTCACGCACGACCGGGCGCTGGGCCACCCGGCTCACGCCGATGATGCCGACCTGGGGCGGGTTCAGGATCGGCGTGAACCAGTCGATGCCCGTCATGCCGAGGTTGGTGACCGTGAAGGTGCCGCCCTGGTACGCACGCGGTGGCAAGCTGCCCGCCTTGGCGCCGGTGGCCAAGGCCCGGACCTCGCCGGCCAGCGCCATGACCGACTTGCCTTCGGCGTCCCGGATCACCGGCACGGACAGCCCTTCGGGGATCGCCACGGCCAGCCCCAGGTGGATCGACGGCACCCGCTCGATGCCCCCCTCCCGCATCAGCGCGTTCATCGCCGGGTGCTGGCGCAGCGCCTGCGCCACGGCGCGCAGCACCCAGGCGGTCACGGTGGGTCTGGCGGCGTCGCCAGACACCGCATGGCGCGCCACCTGTTCGAGGCAACGGGTCATGTCCACCTCAGCCGCCATGGCCACACGGGGCGCCAGCCAGCCCGCGCTCATGTTGCGCGCGATGGCTCCGCGCAGCCCCTTGAGCGGGAGCAGGGCCGGCGCCGGGGCCTGCGCAAGGGCGTCCGCAGAGGTCATGCGGCCACCCGCAACACCGCCAGCGTCTGGCCGGGCTTGAAGGTGTCTTCGGCGGCGACCAGGATCTGCTCAATGACCCCGGCCGCCGGTGCCAACACATCGTGGTTGGCCTTGACCACCACCACGCTGGCCACCGCCTGGCCCGCGTCGACGGTGTCACCCGCCTTCACCAGCCACTCCTCGACCAGGGCCTCGGTACCGGGCTCGACGTCCTGCCACGCGTCTTGAGGGAGAACGATGTCTTTCATGCCAGTGTTCCTTCGAGTTGGGAAGCGCCCACCAGTTGGCGTGCCGCTGCAACGATGGAGTGGACTTGGGGGATCACGAATTGCTCCAGCGGCCGGCTGTAGGGGATGGGCACATCGGGAACGGCCAGGCGTTTGACCGGGGCCTTGAGCTGGACCGTGTCCAGGTTTTCGGCCACCAGGGCGGCGATCTCGCCCGACAGGCCGAAACTCAGGTAGTCCTCATCGGCGATCAGCAGCCGGCCCGTCTTGCGGACCGAGCGCAACACGGCGGCCCGGTCCAGCGGCACGATGGTGCGCAGGTCGATCACTTCGGCGTCGATGCCGGCGTCGGCCAGCTCCTGCGCGGCCAGCACCGATTTCTGCACCATCTGGCTCAAGGTCACGATGGTCAGGTCGCTGCCTTCGCGAACGACCTTGGCCTCGCCAAACGGGATGGTGTAAGGCGACTCGGGCACCTCGTTGGTGCTGCCCTCGAAGTAGGACATCCAGGGCAGGCCCATGATGCCCTTGTGGAACAGGAAGACCACCGGGTTGTCGTCGCGGATGGCCTGGGCCATGAGGCCCTTGGCGTCGTAGGCGTTGGAAGGCACCACCACCTTCATGCCCGGCATGTGGGCAAAAGTGGCGTACAGACACTGGGAGTGCTGCGCGGCGTCGTTGTAGCCGCCGCCGATGGCCGACATGAGCACCATGGGCAGCTTGATGTTGCCGCCCGCCATGTAGGTGTTCTTGGCCATGTGGTTGTAGATCATGTCCATGCACACGCCAAAGAAGTCGACGAACATCAGCTCGGCGATCGGTCGCATGCCCTCGGCGGCGGCGCCGATCGCGGTGCCGATGAAGGCGGTCTCCGAGATCGGCGTGTCCATGATGCGGTCCTTGCCGTGCTTGTCGAGCAGGCCACCGGTGGCACCAAAGATGCCACCGTACTTGCCCACGTCTTCGCCCATGACGAAGACCTCCGCGTCGCGCTCCATTTCCTGGCCGATGGCCTCCGAGATGGCCTGCGCCATCGTCAATTTCCGTGTTTTCATGTGTTCATCTCCTGGGGGTTCTGATGCGTGCGGCATTCAGTTGAAGACGTGCAACAAAGCGTCTTCAGGTTGGGGATAGGGGCTGGTGCGGCCGTACTCGTAGGCCTCGGTGACCCGGGCGCTGACGCGGGCACGTATCGCCTGGTCCGTGCCGTCGTCGATCAGGCCCGCGCGCCGCAGCTGATCGTGCAGTCGGGGGATGGGGTCGTTGCGGCGCAGGGCTTCCACTTCGCCTTTGGGGCGGTAGGTCTCCGGGTCGCCCTGGAAGTGGCCCAGGTAACGATCGGTCTTGACCTCCAGCAAGGTCGGTCCCTCACCGCGCCGGGCGCGTTCGATGGCGACACCGGCCGCCTCGTACACCGCCACCGCATCGTTCTGGTCGACCAGCACACCCGGCATCCCGTAGGCGGCGGCGCGGTCTGCGTTCCAGGCCACCGAGGTGGATTCGGACTTCTCCACCGAGATGGCGTACTTGTTGTCCTCGCAGACGAAGAGCACCGGCAGCTTCCAGAGCGCCGCCAGGTTCATGGACTCGTGGAAGGCGCCCTGGTTGGTGGCCCCTTCGCCGAAGAAGGCGACGGCCACCCAGTTCTTGCCGCGCTTCTTGGCCGCCAGGGCCGCCCCGCAGGCCGGGGGCATGCTCGCGCCGATGATGCCGCTGCAGCTGAACTTGTGGATCGGATCGAACAGGTGCATGTGGCCACCCTTGCCGCGGCCGAGCCCGGTGTCCTTGCCGAACATCTCGGCGGTCATGGGCTTGAGTGGGACGCCCTTGGCGATCGCGAAGTGGTGCGGCCGGTGCGCGCCCACCACCGTGTCGTCATCGTGCAGGTGGGCACACACGCCCACCGCCACAGGCTCCTGTCCCGCGGCCAGGTGCATCTCGCCGGGCACGGGGCCCGCGCCGATGTCGAAGGCGAGGCCTTTTTGAATGTGAGGGGGTAACTTGCCTTCGAGATAGATGCGGGCCATCGTCTCTTCGTACTCCCGAATCTCGATCATCTTTTCGTACATCCAGAGCTGGTGCTCTACGGAAGGGTTCATGGTGGTGTCTCCTTGACTGGCTACGGGTCACGCCCTGGCGAAGAAGTCGCCGGGCCGGTGTCGATCTGCACCTCGTGTGCGTCTCGCCGCTTTCTTTGCGCAAAGCCCATGCCAAAACCTGGATCCACTGAAAACCTTCGGGAATACCCTTGAAAAACCGTGTCAGAAGCCCGTCGGAGGGCGTTTCGTGGCCCCACAAGGCGGTGTGCCGGTCCGTCAGGCGGCCATGGATGCGACATCTGCCATGCGACAGGTGTCGCATCAACCGATGAGCGGGCGACACGTGTCGCACCGGTGGATGGTGTTCCGGCCTGGTGAGCGGCGGCATGGAACTTGCCGATGCAACATTCCCTTCGTCACCCACTGGCCCATCCCATGAGCACACCCGTCACACCGACCTACGATCCCGCTGCCAAACAGAAGAGCCAGGCCAAGACTTCGCGCATCCCGATCAAGATCGTGCC
>NZ_JADMKB010000031.1 GCF_018780075.1 Hydrogenophaga sp. | reverse complement strand
GTGACCCTGGCCGATCTGGGCCAGGCCAAGCGCATCGAAGTGGGCAAGGAAAACACCACCATCATCGACGGCGCCGGCGCTGCCGCTGACATCGAAGCCCGCGTCAAACAAGTGCGCGTGCAGATCGAAGAAGCCACCAGCGACTACGACCGCGAGAAGCTGCAAGAGCGCGTGGCCAAGCTGGCCGGCGGCGTGGCCGTCATCAAGGTCGGTGCCGCCACCGAAGTCGAGATGAAGGAAAAGAAGGCCCGCGTGGAAGACGCCCTGCACGCCACGCGCGCTGCGGTGGAAGAAGGCATCGTGGCTGGTGGTGGCGTGGCCCTGCTGCGCGCACGCCAGGCCGCTGGTGTCATCAAGGGTGACAACGCTGACCAGGACGCCGGTATCAAGCTGGTCCTCAAGGCCATCGAAGCCCCCCTGCGCGAAATCGTGGCCAACGCCGGTGGCGAGCCGTCGGTGGTGGTCAACGCCATCCTGGCCGGCAAGGGCAACTACGGCTTCAACGCCGCCAACGACACCTACGGCGACATGATCGAAATGGGCATCCTGGACCCGACCAAGGTGACCCGCACCGCGCTGCAGAACGCCGCTTCGGTGTCCAGCCTGATGCTGACGACCGAGTGCATGGTCGCCGAGTCCCCGAAGGACGACGCGCCTGCCATGGGTGGTGGCGGCATGGGCATGGGCGACATGGGCGGCATGGGCATGTAAATGCTCCTTGCATGAGGGCGCAGGGCGGCGTTGCAGCCGCTTGCCGTGGCGATGCCACTGTCAGCGCGTCTGCGCCTTGCCCTGCACCCTCATGCTGCGTCGGACCACATCACTGTGGGCTGACAAACCCCCAAGAAAAAACCCCGCGAGGCGACTCGCGGGGTTTTTTCTTGGGCGGGTGTTTCTTCGCCCCTGCCCCACCGGGACGGTGGCTCAGTGGCGGGTCACCGGGCCGGCGAGTGTGTCGCGCATCGCCAGCGGCCGGAACAGGCGCCACCAGGCCAGGCTGATGCCGATGGTGCCCAGCCCGCCCAGCACCACCGAACCGACCGGCCCGACAGCCGCAGCGGTCACGCCGGACTCGAATTCCCCCAGCTGGTTGCTGGCGCCGATGAAGAGCGTATTGACCGCCGCCACGCGGCCCCGCATGGCGTCTGACGTTTCCAGCTGCACCAGGGTCTGGCGCACCACCACGCTGACCATGTCGGCCGCACCGGACACGGCCAGCGCCGCCAGCGACAGCCAGAACGAGGTGGACAGGCCGAACACCACCATGCACAGGCCGAACACGGCCACCGCGACCAGCAGCTTGCGCCCGACGCGCCGCTCCAGCGCCCAGTGCGACAGCACCAGGCCGGCCGCCAGCGCACCGACGGCGGGCGCCGAACGCAACACGCCCAGCCCTTCGGGCCCGACGTGCAGGATCTCCTTGGCAAAGATCGGCAGCAGCGCGGTCGCCCCGCCCAGCAGCACCGCGAACAGGTCCAGCGACACCGCCCCCAGCAGCACCGGGTGGCCCCACACGTAGCGCACGCCGACCAGCAGCGTCTGCGCGCTGACCGGCTCTCGCACCACCGGCTGGCGCTCGTAGCGCACCCACAGGCAGGCCAGCGCCGCACCGAGGAACAACAGCGTGCAGACGATGTAGACCGCGTTCAGGTTCACGGCAAAGATCAGCCCACCGAGGGCAGGCCCGCCGATGACGGCCGCCTGGGTGCCGGTGGACGTGACGGCCGTGGCGCGGGCCAGCAGCGGCGCGGGCACCAGCGACGGCAGCAGCGCCTGTTGGGCCGACATCTGGAACGGCCGGATCGCCCCCAGCAAGGCCGACAGCACCAGCAGCCATTCGCGCGAGACCGCCTGCGCCAGCGTGCCGGCCACCAGCAGCACCGCCACCACCGCCTGCGCGGCCAGGCACAGCGCCACGATGCGGGCCCGGTGGTGGCGGTCGGCGGCGTGGCCGGCGGGCAGGGTCATGGCCAGCGCTGGACCGAACTGGTACAGCCCGACCAGGCCGAGGTCCCAGGCGCTGGCGGTCAGCTCGTACATGTGCCAGCCGAGGGTCAGCATCAGCATCTGCGTGCCCGCCACGGCCGCCACCCGGGCGCACCAGAAGCGGACAAAGGAGGCGTGAGCGAACAACTCGAGCATGCGCCGGAGGCTAGCACGCGACCATGGGCCGGCGCCCCGGGTCGGGGATCAGTCCCGGGTCACCGGCTCCCAGCACCCGCTGCGTTCCGACCGCCACAGCGCGTCGATCACGCGGGCCTGGGCCACGGCATCGTCCAGGTCGCCGGACTGCGGGCCCGCGCCTTCGCGGATGCGACGCGAGAACGCCTCCACCTCCAGCCGGTACTGGTCGGCCGCGGGCAGGGTTTCGACCGTGACGCCGCTGCCGTCCAGCGCCCCGCCCTCGTCCAGCGCCAGCCGCATTTGGCCGCCGCGCGCGGCGTTGAAGGGAATGAACAGCTCGATGCGCCCTGTGGTGCCGACCACCTGCACCCGCTGGAAGGGCACGCTCTGCGTCGAGACGGTGAAGCTGACCTGCCGCCCGGCGCCGACATCCAGCAGGGCGCTGGTCAGCCGGTCGACCCCGTGCAGCGGGTCGCGGTCCACCAGCGAGACCGCACGCAAGGGCTCGGCCTCGAACAGGTAGCGCCCGGCCAGCACCGCGTAGCAGCCGATGTCGTAGAGCGCGCCACCGCCCATCGCGGCCTGGTTGCGGATGTTGGTCGCGTCGTCGTTGAAGTACGAAAAAAACACCTGCACCGCGCGCGGCGTGCCGATGCGCCCGGCCCGCACCAGCTCGCGGGCGCGCTGCCACTGCGGGTGGTGGCGCACCATGAAGGCTTCTTCGATGTGCACGGTGGCCGCGGCGGCGCGCACGCTCAGCGCCTCCTCGGCGCTCAGCGCGAATGGCTTCTCGCACAGCACATGCTTGCCGGCCGCGGCCGCCTGCAGGGTCAGCGGCACGTGCAGGTGGTTGGGCAGCGGGTTGTAGACCGCTTCGATGGCCGGGTCGGCCAGCAGGTCTTCGTAGCTGCCGTAGGCCTGCGGGATGCCCAGCCGCTGCGCCGCGGCCTGCGCCGACGGCAGGCTGCGAGACGCGATCGCCCGCAACTCGACCAGCGGGCTGGCGAGCATCTCCGGGATCACTTTCTCGACGCCGATCCTGGCCGTGCTCAGCACGCCCCACACCACAGGTTTCATGGTGGCTCCCGGTTCGGCCAATGGTCAGATGTAGCGGTTGAGCAGGTTCTCCAGCCGCTCCTGCCGCCCGGAGACCGGCCGCGTGTCCTGGTTGCGCTCCAGTGCCCGCGCGGCCACCTGGTCCAGGCCCAGGCGACCCGCCATCAGGTCCTGGCCAAAGGGGGCGTTCCAGCCGGCGTAGCGGGCCTCGACGTGGCGCGCCAGTTCGCCGTCGTTGACCATCTGCTCGGCGATCAGCAGCGCGCGCGCCGACACGTCCATGCCGCCGATGTGGCCGTGGAACATGTCCTCGGCGTCGATGGACTGGCGCCGCACCTTCGAGTCGAAGTTCAGGCCGCCGGTGGTGAAGCCCCCGCCTTGCAGGATGAGGTACATCGCCAGCGCGGTTTCGGGGATGTTGTTGGGGAACTGGTCGGTGTCCCAGCCGCACTGCATGTCGCCGCGGTTCATGTCGATGGAGCCGAAGATGCCCAGATCGATGGCGGTGGCGATCTCGTGCTCAAAGCTGTGGCCCGACAGCGTGGCGTGGTTGGCCTCGATGTTGACCTTGATCTCTTTCTCCAGGCCGTGGCGCACCAGGAAGCCGTAGACCGTGGCGGTGTCGAAGTCGTACTGGTGCTTGGACGGCTCGCGCGGCTTGGGCTCGATGAGGATGGCGCCCTTGAAACCGATCTTGTGCTTGTACTCCACCACCATGTTCAGGAAGCGGCCCATCTGGTCCAGCTCCTGACCCATGCGGGTGTTGAGCAGGGTTTCATAGCCTTCGCGGCCGCCCCAGAGCACGTAGTTCTCGCCGCCGAGCTTGAGCGTGGCGTCCATCGCCTCCTTCACCTGCAGCGCGGCCAGCGCGAAGATTTCGGGATCCGGGTTGGTGGACGCGCCCGACATGAAGCGGCGGTGGCTGAACAGGTTGGCCGTGCCCCAGAGCAGCTTCATGCCGGTCTGCGCCTGCTTGGCCTGCAGCACCTCGACCATCTCGTGCAGGTGGTTCACGCTCTCGCGCGGCGTGCTGCCTTCGGGCGCCACGTCGCGGTCGTGGAAGCAGTAGTACGGGGCGCCCAGGCGTGCGAAGAAGTCGAACGCGGCGTCGGCCTTCATGCGCGCCGCCGCCATCGGGTCGGCCACGCGCTGCCAGGGGCGCTCGAAGGTGCCGTCGTAGCCAAAGGGATCGAAGCCGTTCCAGCAGAAGCTGTGCCAGTAGCAGACGGCAAAACGCAGGTGGTCTTCCATGCGCTTGCCCAGCACCAGGCGGTCCTTGTCGTACCACCTGAAGGCCAGCGGGTTGGTCGATTGCGGGCCTTCGTAGGCGATGGCGGGAATGTCGGAGAAATAGGTGCTCATGGGTGTCTCGGTTGAAGTCGTTCGGTGGAAGTCATCAGGGCCTGCGGTACAGGCTGCGGAACAGGTCGTGGCGCGGCGCGAGCAGCTCGCGCTCGGCCGGGTCGGGCCGGTAGACGGTGTCGACCGGGGGTGGCAGGCAGACCGAGGCCATCGGCGCGCCCACGCTGAGGGCGCCCAGGCGGGCCGCCCCCAGCGCGCCACCGACGGCCGAGCCGCCATGGGTAACGATCTCGACATCCAGCGCGCTGGCCAGCATCTGGGCCCAGAAGCCGCTGCGCGCGCCACCGCCCACCAGCGACAGGCGTGAAACGGTGCTGCCGGCGGCGTGCAGCGCGGCCAGGCCGTCGAGCAGGCCGAAGCTCACGCCCTCCATCACCGCGTAGCCCAGGCGCGCGGCGTCGGTGTCGAAGTCCAGGCCGTGGAAGCTGCCGCGCACCTTCGCGTCGTTGTGGGGTGTGCGTTCGCCGCTCAGGTACGGCAGGAACAGCGGGGACGCGGCGCGGTCCGCGGCGCTCAGGGCCGCCGCGCGCGCGGCCACCTCGCCCGCGTTCGCCGCGCCCAGCAGGTCGGCCACCCACTGCAGCGCGCTGGCGGCCGAGAGCATCACGCTCATCTGGTGCCAGCGGCCGGGCACGGCGTGGCAGAAGGCGTGCGTGGCGCTGGCCGCGTTGGGCTGGTAGTCGGGCGTGACCACGAACAGCACGCCGCTGGTGCCCAGCGAGAGAAAACCCTGGCCAGCCTCGACCGCGCCCATGCCCACGGCGCTGGCCGCGTTGTCGCCCGCGCCACCGGCCACCACCGTGCCCGGCCGCAGCCCCAGCGCCTGCGCCACGTCGGCCTTGAGGCGGCCACCGGCCTCGCTGCCTTCGACCAGGCGCGGCATGTGGGCGCGCGTCAGCCCGGTCAGGGCCAGCAGTTCGTCGGACCAGTCGCGGCGCCGCACGTCGAGCCAGAGCGTGCCGCTGGCGTCCGACAGGTCGCTGACGTGTTCGCCGGTCAGCATCAGGCGCACGTGGTCCTTGGGCAGCAGCACCTTGGCGACGCGCTGGAACAGCTCGGGCTCGTGGCGCGCGACCCAGCGCAGCTTGGGCGCGGTGAAGCCCGGCATGGCCAGGCTGCCGCCCAGGTCGCTGAGCGCGGGCCGCTCGCCCATCATCTCGGCGCACTCGGCCGCGCAACGTGTGTCGTTCCAGAGGATGGCCGGGCGCAGCACGCGGTCCTGCGCGTCCAGCAGCACCGCGCCGTGCATCTGGCCCGAGAGGCCGATGGCTTCGGTGGCGGCGTATGCGGCCGGGTGCGCGGCGCGCAGCGCGGCCAGCGCGGCCTGGGTGGCGGTCCACCAGTCGGCCGGGTCCTGTTCGCTGTGGCCGGGATGGGGTCGCGAGACGGTGAGCGGCGCGCCCGCCGAGCCGATGACGCGCTGGTCGGGGCCGAGCAGCAGGGCCTTCACCTCAGAGGTGCCGATGTCGATGCCGATGGTCATGGGGTGGGGTGTCTCAGTGAACGGTGAGGGGAGCCACGGACTCGGGCGCCAGGGCAGCGTCCGGCGCAGCGGTGGGCGCGCTCGCGTGCATGGGCCGCAGTTCGTGGTGCAGCACCAGCGCGGCCGCGCCAACGGCCGAGGCCTGCAGGCCATAACGCGCCGGCCGCACCACGGGGGCGACCATGCCCGCGCTGGCCGCGTAACCGGCCAGCGTGTCGGCCGCGGTGCGCACGATGCCCGGGTGGCGCTCGCAGGACGGGCCGCCGACCACCAGCGTGCCCGGGTTGAAGGTGGTCCAGAGGTTCTGCAGCACCACGCCCAGGAACACGCCGCCGCGCGACGGATCGGGCAGGCGGTCCAGCGCCCGGGCGCCAAAGAAGGTTTCGGCGCAGCCCTTGCGGCCGCAGGAACAGGGCGGCCCGTCGATCTGCAGGATGCTGTGGCCGATTTCGCCGGCCATGCCCTGCAGGCCGGTGAACAGGCGGTCGTTGAGCACGATGCCGGCACCGACGCCGACGCCGCAGGTCACGAAGATGAGCGAGTCCACCGCATCGCCTTCGGTGAACTCGTATTCGCTGAGCGCGGCGGTGTCGGCTTCGTTCTGCACGTGCACGGCCACCGGCGGGCAGCCCGCCTCGGCCAGCGCGCGCGTGATCAGCGGCAGGAAGGCCACGTTGCGCCAGCCCAGGTTGGGCGCGAAGCGCACGGTGCCGCTGGCCTCGTCGAAGGCACCCGGCAGGCCGATGCCGACGCCCGAGACCAGCACCGGGCGCGCCGCCAGCGCGGCGTGCGCGCGCACCACCAGGGCCGCGACCTGGCGGCACACCGCCGCCGTTTCGCGATCGGCCAGCGCTTCTTCGGCCGACCACAGCACCTCGCCGGTGAGCGACACACCGACCACCCGCAGCGACTCGACCCCGATCTCCACGCCGATCATGGCGCGGCGGGTGCCATCGAGCCGCAGCGGGGTCGACGGCCGGCCCAGGCCCTGCGCGGCGGTCAGGCCGGTTTCGGTGATCCAGCCTTCGTCGATCAATTCGCGCACCAGCAGGCTGACGGTCGATTTGGTCAGGCCGCTTTCCTGCGCGAGCTGGGCGCGCGAGAGCCCGCTGCGCCGCCGCAGCAGCCGCAGCAGCACGCTGCGGTTGATGCGTTTGACAAGTTGCTGGTCGCCGGTGGTTTTCATGGTGTGGTCGTGGTGGGGCGCCGGGCCTCAGAAGCTGTGGGCCTGCGCCTTTCCATCAGGTTGTTTGCCCGCGATGATCATGCCAAGGACCTCGTCCTCGGTGACATCGGCGGTGCGGTAGGCGCCCACCATGCGGCCGTTCTTCATCACCGCCAGCCGGTCGCTCAGGCCGAACACGTCGGGCATGTCGTGGGTGATCAGGAAGATGCCCACACCCTCGGCCTTGAGCTGGCGCACCAGATTGCCGACCATCGCCGTCTCTTCCGGCCCCAGCGCCGCGGTGGGCTCGTCCATGATCAGGATGCGCGCGTTGAAGTAGATGGCGCGCGAGATCGCCACCACCTGGCGCTGCCCGCCCGAGAGTCGGCGCACCGGCGTGCGCACGTTCTTGAAGTTCTTATTCAGGCGGTGGAACACCTTGCGCGCCTCAGCATCCATGCGGTGGTCGTCCAGCGTGTTCCAGCGCGTGAGCAGCTCGCGCCCCAGGAACAGGTTGGCCACCGCGTCCAGGTTGTCGGCCAGGGCCAGGGTCTGGTAGATCGACTCGATGCCGCAGCGCTGGGCATCGACCGGGGTGCGGATGTGGGCCTTCTCGCCGTTGATCAGCACCTCGCCGCTGTCGATGGGGTAGGCCCCGGCCAGCATCTTCATCAGCGTCGACTTGCCGGCGCCGTTGTGGCCCAGCAGGGCGACCACTTCGCCGGGGTAGAGATTGATGGACACATCGTCGACCGCGCGCACGCCGCCGAAGGACTTGCCGATCTGGCGCATTTCAACCAGTGGAGCGCTCAGTCGATCCGGCGCCGGGCCGCCCCAAGCCGGATCAGCCCCCTCGGGGGGCAGCGAAGCGTGGGGGCTCATGTTGCGTCTCCGGTCAGGCGGCGGTACACCACGTCGAACACCACGGCGGCGATCAGCACCTGGCCGATGATCACGTAGCGCAGACCGATGGAGATGTCCAGCAGCAGCAGGCCGCTGTCGATGCTCTGCATGATCAGCGCGCCCAGCACCGAGCCGAGGATGGAGCCGCTGCCACCGGCCAGCGCCGTGCCGCCGATGACGGCCGCGGCGATCACATAGAGTTCCATGCCGGTGCCCAGCGAGTTGGTGCCGGCGTTCAGGCGGGCGATCGACACCATCGCCGCGATGGTGATCAGCACGCCCATCAGCGCGAACAGCATCAGCGTGACCCGGCGCACCGGGATGCCGACCAGGGCCGCCGCTTCGGGGTTGCCGCCCATGGCGAACACGTAGCGGCCAAAGCGCGTGCGGTGCACGATGAAGGACAGCACCAGCGCCACACTGCCCCAGATCAGCACCGGGATCGGCACACCCTGCGGCGCATCCTTGCTGGGGATCTGGTAGGCGTTCATGGTCGCCACAAAACCCACCACGATCAGCGCCGGCACCGCCGCCACCAGGGCGTCCAGCCACAGCGGCGGGTTGGGCACTTCGTAGGCCGCCTTGGCGCGGCGCCGCAGCACCGTCTGCAGCACCAGTGCCGCCACCAGCACCGCGGCCAGCAGCCAGCTGGCCTGCACGCCGATGGCGCCGTCAAAGCCGCCGCCCAGGCGCTGGAAAAACAGGTCGTTGACCGGCTGCGTCTTGCCGTCGGCCACCAGGAAGGCCGCACCGCGGAAGGACATCAGCCCGCCCAGCGTGACCACGAAGGACGGCACGCCCAGCATGGCCGTCAGCGCGCCCTGGTAGACCGACACCGCGATCGCCACCACCAGGCCGGCCAGCGAGGCCTCGACCCAGTGCCAGCCGGCGGTGTACATCAGCGTGGCGATCAGCACGCCGACAAAACCCATCACCGAGCCGACCGACAGGTCGATGTGGCGCGCCACGATCACCAGCACGACGATGGTGGCGACGATGCCGACCACCGCGGTCTGCTGGGCGATGTTGTAGAGGTTCTCGGGCGAGAGGAACAGGCCGCCCGAGAGCACGTTGAACACCAGGGCGGTCGCCACCAGGACGGCCCCCATCAGCACCAGCCGCCAGTCAACGGCCAGTTGTCTCAACACATTGGGAACAGGACTCACAGACGCACTCCGCAGAAAAAAGGACCGCGGGCTGAACCCAGCCCGCGGTCCGAGGGCCTCCATCCATCAGGAGAAACGCAGATTCAAACGCGGGGTCATTTGCAGGCGGCCGGGCCCTTGGCGGCGTCCACGCCCTTGCACAGGTCGTCCTTCTTGATCCAGCCGGCCTTGACCACCAGGTCCAGGTTCTGGGCCGTGACCGGCACCGGCTTGAGGAACTGCGCCTGCAGCGCCACCTTCTTCTCGCCGCCGCTCCAGGTCTGAGCGGCCGCGACCTTCTGGCCCTTGGCCAGCGACACCGCGGCCGAGGCCGCATCGCGGCCCAGGTCGCGCGCATCCTTCCAGACCGACACGGTCTGCGAACCCGCGGCCACGCGGTTGAGCGCCGCGTGGTCACCGTCCTGGCCCGAGACCGGAATGCCCTTGATGCCCTTGGCGCTCAGCGCCGCGACCACGCCACCGGCCGTGCCGTCGTTGGAGGCCACCACGGCGTCGATCTTGCCGCCGGTCTTGGTGATGATCTGCTCCATGTTCTTCTGGGCCACTTCGGGCTTCCAGCCGTCGGTGTATTCCTCGCCGACGATCTTGATGTCGCCCTTCTTGATCGCAGCGTCCAGCACCTCCTGCTGGCCGCCGCGCAGGAAGTTGGCGTTCGGGTCGGTGGGCGAGCCCTTGATCATCACGTAGTTGCCCTTGGGCTTGGCGGCCAGCACGGCGCGCGCCTGCATGCGGCCAACCTCGACGTTGTCGAAGGTGATGTAGAACACGCCGGGCGCTTCGATCAGGCGGTCGTAGGCCACCACCGGGATCTTCTGCTGTTTGGCCTTGTTGACTGCCGGCAGGATGGCGTCCTTGTCCATCGCCAGCACGATCAGCACCTTGGCGCCCTTGGCGATCAGCGAGTCCACGTCCGAGAGCTGCTTCTCGGGCGAGCCGCCCGCGTCGGCGCTGATGTAGCTGGCGCCCAGCTTGGTCAGTTGGTCCTTGATGGCCTTCTCGTCGGTCTTCCAGCGCTCTTCCTGGAAGTTGGACCAGCTCACCCCCACCACTTGGGCAAACGCCCCGGCGCTGGCCAGGCCGAGCGCCAAAGCGGTCAACGTAGTCTTCAGTTTCATCCTTGTCTCCAGTGAATGGCCTGTTGCAGGCCCATGGTTATTGAACGGATTGGTTGGACACATCGTGCGCTGGCCCCCTCGCCGGCAGCCATTTAGTGCGAACGACAAACTAATTATTCGCTGCCCGAGGCCTGGCTTCCTATTGGGACAAACCCGACATAGTTTGATGACTGAACTTAATAAGATGGACGTTGTTTCCTCCCGAAAAGGTCCGCCGTGCCCGCCATTCCCCCGTTGCTGTCCGGCCTCTGTGCGGCCCTGGTCCTGGTGCTGCCCGGCCCGCTCAGGGCCGAGCCGGCCGCCCCCGTGGTGCCGCGTTTCGTCGAAGAGACGGAAAGCGCCGGCCTGTTCAGCCGCTTTGAGGGCGAAGAGGAATACATGGTCGGCGGCGGTGTCGCCAGCTTCGACTGCGACGACGACGGCCTGCCCGAGCTCTACGTCACCGCGGGTGTCGGCAAGGCCCGGCTCTACCGCAACCGCAGCCCGCGCGGCGGGGCGCTGAAGCTGCAGGAAGCCCGCTCGGGCCTGGAGACCACCAACGCCATCGGCGCCTACCCGCTGGACATCGACGGCGACCGCCTCACCGACCTGGTGGTGCTGCGCGTGGGCGAGGTGCAGGTGTACCGGGGCCAGGGCCAGTGCCGCTTCGAGCGCGCCAACGAGGCCTGGAACCTGCGCACCGGCAACGGCTGGCACACCGCTTTTTCGGCCACCTGGGAGGCGGGTCAGTCCTGGCCGACACTGGCCATCGGCACCTACGTGGACCGCAGCAAGCCCGACTTTCCCTGGGGCAGCTGCACCCCGGCGTTGTTCATCCGGCCGCAGCCGGGCGGCGGCTTCCAGCCCGCCCAGCCGCTCACGCCCGGCCACTGCGCGCTGTCGATGCTGTTTTCTGACTGGAACCGCTCGGGCTCGGCTGCGCTGCGCGTGAGCAACGACCGCGAGTACTACAAAGGTGGCGAGGAACAGCTCTGGCGCATCCCCGCCGGCGCCGCGCCCGTTCGCCTGGGCCCCGCCGACGGCTGGAAGCCGCTGCAGATCTGGGGCATGGGCATCGCCAGCCACGACATCACCGGCGACGGTTTCCCCGAGCTGTTCCTCACCAGCATGTCCGACAACAAGCTGCAGACGCTCGAAGCCGGCCCGGCCCAGCCGCGCTACGTCGACATCGCGTTCAAGCGCGGCGCCACCGCCCACCGGCCCTACGTCGGCGGCGACGTGCGGCCCTCCACCGCCTGGCACGCCCAGTTCGCCGACCTCAACAACGACGGCCGCTCCGACCTGTTCGTGGTCAAGGGCAACGTCTCGTCCATGCCCGACTTCGCCGCGCTGGACCCGAACAACCTGCTGCTGCAGACCGCCGACGGCCACTTTGTCGAAGCCGGCCACACCGCGGGCCTGGCCAGCGTGCTGCGTGGTCGCGGCGCCATGGTGGCCGACTTCAACGCCGACGGCCTGCTGGACGTGGTGGTGGTCAACCGCGGCGACCGGGCGCAGCTGTGGCGCCAGCTGCCCGCCAGCGCGAACCCGCCGGCGCACTGGCTGCAGCTGCGGCTGCAGCAGGACGGCGGCAACCGCGACGCCATCGGCGCCTGGGTCGAGGTGCGGCTGGGCACGGACGACAGCGCCCCGGTGCTGCGCCAGGAGCTGACCGTGGGCGGCGGCCACGCCAGCGGTCACCTGGGCTGGCTGCACTTCGGCCTCGGCGGCGCGGACCGCGTGCAGCTGCGCGTGCAATGGCCGCACGGTGGCTGGAGCGCCTGGCAGCCGGCCGAGGCCGACCGCTTCTACACCGCCAGCCCCTCGGGGCTGACCCTCTGGAGGGCACCCTGATGCGCCGCCCCATCGCACGCGGGCTGCTCGGCCTGGCGGCCCTGTGCGCCACCCTGCCGGCCCAGGCCCAGGCTCCGTCCCCGGCGCCCGCCGTGGCACCGTCCGCCGAGGCCTACAGCGCCGAGGTGGCCACCGAATGGTTCGCCCTGGCGCTGCTGCTGACCCAGCAGACCCCCGGCATGAGCCCGCCGGTGGCCTCGCGCGCGCTGGCCTACCTCGGGCTGGCGCTGTACGAATCGGTGGCGCCGGGCATGCCCGGCCACCGCAGCCTGGCCGGCCAGCTCAACGAGCTGCAGTCGCTGCCCTGGGCGCAGCCGGACGAGCCCCTGCACTGGCCCACCGTGGCGCACACGGCCATGGCCAGCATGACGCGCATGATGTTTCCGCACGCCAGCGCCGAGAACAAGGCCCGCATCGACCTGCTCGAACGCAGCCTGCCGCAGAAGCTGGCGCGCGACTTCGACCCGCAGCTGGTGAACGCCGAGGTGCGCACCCGCTCGGAGACCTTCGGCAAGCTGATGGCCATGGCGCTCATGACCTGGGCCCGCACCGACGGCGGCCACGAGGCCTGGGGCCCGCTGCGCCGCCACCAGGCCAACTACGTGCCGCCCAGCGGCGCTGGCCAGTGGGTGCCCACGCCGCCGGCCTACGCCCCGCCGCTGCTGCCCTGGTGGGGCACGGTGCGCCCGTTCGCGCTGCCCGTGGCCGACGCCTGCCCGGCCCCGCCGCCCCCCGCCTATTCCGAAGAGGCTGGCTCGGCGTTCCAGCGCGAGACCGGCGAGGTGCACCGCATCAGCCAGGCCGCCACGCAGGCGCAGCGGCAGGTCTCGCTGTACTGGGCCGACGACCCGCTGAAAACCCCCACGCCCGCCGGCCACTGGTCCTTCATCGCCTCCGACCAGCTCAAGGCCGGCAAAGCCAGCCTAGCCCGCGCGGCCCGGGTGTACGCGCGCCTGCACCTGGCCATGGCCGACGCCTTCATCGCCACCTGGAAGACCAAGTACACCGTCAACCTGCTGCGGCCGGTGACGGCGGTGCAGCTGACCCTGGACAGCCAGTGGGTGCCGACGCTGATGCACACCCCGCCGTTCCCCGAGTACCCGTCCGGTCACTCGGTGCTGTCCTCGGCCGCAGCCGGTGTGCTCGAACAAGAGTTCGGCACCAGCACGCGCTTCACCGACAACACCCACAACGACCGCGGCTGGGGCCCCCGCAGCTTCGCCAGCTTCCGCGCCGCGGCCGACGAGGCCGCCGTCTCCCGCCTGTACGCGGGCATCCATTTCCGCAGCGGCATCGAAGGTGGCAAGGTGCAGGGCCGCTGCGTCGCCGAGCGCGTGATCGGCCTGTCGATGGGCGCGCCATGACGACCGGCACGGCGACCGCGCCCACCACCCGCTGCGGCGGGCGCACCGTGCACTGGCTCGACGACGGGCGCCAGCGCCTGGGCCTGGTGCCCGGTTTCGGGGGCAGCGCCGCCGCCTGGCTGCTGCACCCGCCGGCCGATGCGGCGCCGCGCCAGCCCGAGGTGCCGTTCCACCTCTGGCGCCCCTGGTTCGGCGACCCCGACCCGTTCAGCGTGGCTTCGCTGCCCCTGGTGCCCTGGTCCAACCGCATCAGCGGCGGCGGCTTCGAAAGCGACGGTGTGTTCCACCCGCTGGCGCCCAACCGCGCCGGGGAAGCCTGCCCGATTCACGGCGAGGGCTGGCTGCAGGCCTGGGCGGTGACCACCCACGACAACGACCGGCTCGACATGCGGCTGGATTCGCGCCATTTCATGGGCGGCCCCTACAACTACATCGCGACACAGCGCTACCAGCTGCGGCCCGACGGCATCGAACAGACCCTCACGGTGACGCATCTGGGCGACACCCCCCTGCCCTACGGCCTGGGGCAGCACCCCTGGCTGCTGCGCAGCCCCGGCACCCGGGTGCAGGCCCGGGTGAGCGGTGTCTGGCTCAGCCACCTCGACCGCCTGCCCCGGGCGCACGCCGCCGTTCCGCCCGACTGGGACCTGTGCGCCGGCATCGAGGCCCACGGCCCCCTGATCGACAACGCCTTCACCGGCTGGGACGGCACGGCCCGCATCGAGTGGCCGGAAAGCGGCTGGGCCCTGACCGTGGAAGACACGACGCCGACCGGCGACGGCTGCCTGCTGCTGTTCCGGCCGGACGCCGGCCCGAGCTTCTGCGTGGAACCGGTCAGCCACCCCATCGACGCGGTCCACCTGCCGGGCCGACCGGGGCTGCGCCAGCTCGGACAGGGCGGGTCGATGAGCCAGCGCCTGCGGTGGCGGTTTGCCCGGCTCCAGGCCGGTGCGGCTGGACGGGCCTGACCGGCGCGGGTCAGTGTCCGCCGCAGCACGCGCCCGTGGGCAGCGCGAAGGCCTCGGGTTCGTAGCGGTCGTGGTGGCGCACCCAGGCCATGCTGTGCTCCAGGTGCTCTTCGTTCCGGCCCGCCGGCGTCAGGTCGAGCAGCCGGTAGGTGCCCATCATCACCTCCACGCCGCGGCCGTAGCTGGAGTAGGTGTGGAACACCTCGCCCGCGTCGTCTTTGGCAAACACGCTCACGCCGGGCATCTCGTCGTTGGCAAAGCACTGCTGCTCGAAGTTGTAGTGCATGGTCTGTGCGGCCACGTCCTGCGGGGTGAAGCTCACGCCGAAATCGGTGTTGAAGCTGCTGCCGTGGGACGACACCCAGCGGAAGCCCCAGCCCATGCGCTTTCGGAATCGCTCGATCTCCTTCAGCGGCGCACGCGACACCACCACCAGCGCCACATCGCGCGCAGCCAGGTGGGGCAGCATGCCCTCGATGTGATCGGCCATGTAAGAACAGCTGGGGCAGCCCTGCGCCCAGCCCGGGCCCAGCATGAAGTGCTGCACCAGCAACTGGCGCCTGCCGTTGAACAGGTCGCCCAGCGCGCGCGGTCCGTCGGACGTGTCGAACACATAAGGCGTCTGCACGCGTACCCAGGGCAAGGCACTGCGTTCCCGCGCGACCTCGTCGCTCAGGCGGCTGAGTTCCTTCTCGCGCGCCAGCAGCTGCAGGCGCTGTGCGAGCCACTGGCTCCGGTCGGTGGTGGTGTGGGTGATGGTCATGGCGGGCTCCCGCATCAGACGGCCGGGCGGTGGGTGGGGCGGCGCACCGCGCGCACCTTGCCGCTGCCCCCGCCGCCGCAATAGAACAGCTCGCCACCGTCGGCTTCGAGCCCACTCACCCCGGTGCCCGCCGGCATCTGCAGGCGCTGCAGCACCGTGCCGTCGGCCGGGTCGATGCGGCGCAGCTCGCTTTCTTCGGCCTCCCAGGTGCCGTGCCAGAGTTCGCCGTCCACCCAGGTGACGCCGGTGACGAAGCGGTTCGATTCGAGGGTGCGCCGCACCGCGCCGGTCTCCGGGTCGATCTGGACAATCCGGCGGTCCCGGTACTGGCCCACCCACAGGCTGCCCTCGGCCCAGGTCAGGCCCGAATCCATGCCCTGGCCGGGCGCGGGGATGGAGGCCAGCACCTGGCCGGTGGCGGGGTCGATCTTGTCGATGCGCGCCTCGGCGATCTGGTAGAGGTGTTTGCCGTCGAACGCGGTGCCCGCGTCGCCGGCCTGTTCGATGCGCTGCACGGTCTCGCCACTCATGGGGTCGAACGCGACCATGCGCGAACCGATGGCGGCCCACACGCGCTGGCCGTCGTGCGTGACACCGTGAACGGCGGGGGAACCGTCGAATGGACCGTACTCGCGCACGATCTCGGCGGTCTGGAGGGGTGGGTTGCGGCTCATCGGGGCTCCTTGGTGGAAGGCGCCAGCGGCGGCGCCATGGGGAGCACTCTAATGAAGCGGCAGCGCGGTGGGGAGTAACAAGATCGTCGTGAATCCTGCGGAGGCAGCGAGGGGCGGCGCCAGCCAGCGCCGCGCCCGCCCCTGCCCCACGCAGCGCACGCGGCGCTCGGCCAGCAGCTCGGCCAGGGCGCGCTGCACGGTGCGCTGGCTCGCGCCCAGGGCCACCGCCAGGGCCGAGGTGGACCAGGCCGCGCCGTCCGCCAGCAAGGCCAGCAGCGAGGCCTGCGCGCCGTCGATGGGCGGCGCCACCACCACCACCGGCCGCCCCTGCGCTGGCTGCAACTGAAAACCGCGCGCCGTGGCCCCGATGCCTGCCATGCCCGCCACCAAGGCCCGCAGGCGACCGATCTCCACCCGCAAGCGCGCACGGTGCGTGTCGTCGGGCCGGCGCGTGCGGAAGGCGCTGGCGATCAGCGCCTCGCGGTGCACATCGGCGGGCCAGGCCTCGGCCAAGGCCTGCGCGAGCGTGAACAGCACCGGCCGGCTCGCCAGCGGCAGCCAGCGCCCGTCCAGGCTGAGGCCTCGGCGGCAGGCGTCGAGCACCAGCGAGGGCGATGCCAGCAGGGCTTCCACATCGGAGAGGTGCAGCAACGCCTCGCCCTGCGCACCCAGGCGCCGCGCTGCGGGGCGCTCCAGCGCGGCCAGCGCTTCGCTCACCTCGGCCTGCAGCGCAGGCACCTGCGCGCGCTGCGCCGCCCGCTGCGCGCGCAACAGCGCGTCGCGCGCCGGGCCCGTGCACAGCGAGCGCAACGACAACTCCGCCGTCGCCAGGCCCGCCACGGCCGCCAGCAGCGGTGGCAGGCTCGGCACGTTCACCCGCGCCAGCCAGGCCGCGGCCTCATCCAGCCGTCCCATCAACAGGCAAGCTCGCACCGCCACCAGCCGCGCCTGCCAGGCGTTGGTCTCGTCACCGCGGGCCGACAGCGTGGCCGCGGCCTGCTCCAGCGCATGCAGCATGCGGGGCGTGGTGGCGAGCTCGCGCATCGCCAGCGCCACCTCGGCCTCGGCCACGACACAGCGCGCCCGCGCCAGCGCCTCGCGCGCACCAAAGCCCCGTGCCGCCAGCCGCAACAGCTCGCGCGAACGCGGGTAGTCGCCCAGCTGTGCCATTGCAATGCCCCGCAAGGCGAGGGCCGGCGCGTCGTCGCGCAAGGCCACGTGTTTGAGCGCCAAGAGCGCGTCGCCCGCGGCCAGCGCGCGGGCGGCGGCGGTGAGCAGGGCGTCCATGGGGGAACTGACCGAGCCCGGTCTGGATCGGCGGGCCGGCCTCTCAGCCCATCATCGCTTCGAGCTTGATCGTGTCGGCCACGAAGGCGCGGATGCCTTCGGCCAGCTTCTCGGTCGCCATCGCGTCCTCGTTCAGCGCAAAGCGGAAGCCCGCCTCGTCGTACTGCACGAACGGGATGTCCATCGCCTTGGCGGCGTCGGCGTCCAGCGCCTTCGTCAACGGTGCTTCGCTGGCCGCCAGCTGGGCCAGCAGGTCGGGGCTGATGGTCAGCAGGTCGCAGCCGGCCAGTGCCGTGATCTGGCCCACGTTGCGAAAGCTCGCGCCCATCACCTCGGTGGCAATGCCGTGCTTCTTATAGAAGTTGTAGATCGCGCGCACCGACTGCACGCCCGGGTCGTTGGCACCCGCGTTGGCGGCCTCGTCCCAGCCGGCCCCCGCGCTCTTCTTGTACCAGTCGTAGATGCGGCCCACAAACGGCGAGATCAGCTGCACCTTGGCCTGACCACAGGCGACGGCCTGGGCGAACGAGAACAGCAGCGTCAGATTGGTGTGGATGCCCTCGCGCTCCAGCCGCGCCGCGGCCTGGATGCCTTCCCACGTGGAGGCCATCTTGATCAGCACACGATCCACGTGCACACCCTCGCCCTGGTACAGGTCGATGATGCGGCGCGCACGCGTCACGGTGGCTTCGGTGTCGAAGCTCAGGCGCGCGTCCACCTCGGTGGAGACGCGGCCCGGGATGAGTTTCAGGATCTCGCCACCGAACGCCACGAGCAGGCGGTTCATCACCTCGTCCGCCCCCTGGCTGCCGTATTTCGCCACCGCATCCTTGAGCAGGTGGGCGTATTCGGGCTTCTGCACCGCCTTCAGGATGAGCGACGGGTTGGTCGTCGCATCGCGCGGCGAAAACGCCGCGATCTGGTTGAAGTCGCCGGTGTCGGCGACCACGGTGGTGAGCTGTTTGAGTGCGTCAAGCTGGTTCATTTCGCCATTATCGGGTGTAATAAGGTTTCATGATCACCATGTAACCTGTTTCGTAACCGGATTGTTTCCCATGCTCGACCGCATCAAAGCCTCCCTGCCCTCGCTCGCGCCCGCCGAACAACGCGTGGGCAAGCTGGTGCTGCTCGACCCCCGCAGTTTCGCCAGCCTGCCGGTGTCCGAACTGGCCGACCGGTCCCACGTGAGCAAGCCCACGGTGGTGCGCTTCTGCCGCAGCATGGGCTACGACGGCCTGTCCGATTTCAAGCTCAAGCTGGCCGGCACGGTGAGCGAGGGCGTGCCCTTCATCCACCGCAGCGTGGACGTGGACGACAAGGTCGGCGACGTGCTGGTGAAGGTGATCGACAACACCGTGGCAGCGTTCCTGAAGTACCGCAATGACGCCTCGACGCATTCCATCGAGAAAGCCGTCGACGCGCTGCTGACCACCTACAAGAACAAGGGCCGCATCGAGTTCTACGGCGCCGGCAATTCGGGCATCGTGGCGCAGGACGCGCAGCACAAGTTCTTCCGCCTGGGCATCAACGCCATCGCCTACAGCGACGGCCACATGCAGGTGATGAGCGCCTCGCTGCTGGGGCCGGGCGACTGCCTGGTGATCGTCTCCAACTCGGGCCGCACGCGCGACCTGATGGACGCGGCCGACATCGCGCGCAAGCACGGCGCCACGGTCATCACCGTCACCGCCAGCGGCTCGCCCCTGGCCACCGCCGGCCACATCCACCTGGCCGCGGACCACCCCGAGGGCTACGACCGCTACAGCCCCATGACCTCGCGCCTGATGCACCTGATGGTGATCGACGTGGTCGCCACCTGTCTGGCGCTGCGCATCGGCGGCAACAAATTGCAGCCGCTGCTGAAGGAAATGAAGAACAACCTGCGGAGTAAACGCTACGCGTGACCGTGCGCGTTGCGCACAGGTCAAGCGCCCCCTGCGCCGCAGCACTTGAAACACCCCCGCGCCGCCTTCGGCGTCACCCCCTGAAGGGGGCGGCACTGGCGGCCCGGCAAAGCCGGCTCCTCGGTGCCCTTGCCTGAGACACGCGCGCCGAGCATGAGGACAACGGGCGCTTCCCGCAGCGAAATAAAGGAGGAGGCCCGCGCAGCGGGACGGGGGACATTCGCGGAGGGGAGCGCCCGTTGTCCGCGCCAACGCCCACCCGATCGACCGTCAGATCCGGTTGTCTTCCACCGCGTGACAGGCCACTCGCGCATCCCCAAAGCCCAACAAAACAGGCCGCTCAACACGACACCGCTCATTCGCATGCGGACAGCGCGGATTGAACGCACAACCGCTCGGAGGGTTCAACGGGTTTGGCACCTCACCCGACACGGGCACGCGCGCCCGCCCGGTGTCGTGCATCTTCGGGATCGCGTCCAGCAGCATGCGGGTGTAGGGGTGGCGCGGGCTGTCAAACAAGGTGTGCTTGTCGGCCAGTTCCACCAGACGCCCGAGGTACATCACCCCCACCTGGTCGCTCACGTGCCGCACCACCGCCAGATTGTGGCTGATGAACAGGTAGGTCAGGCCCCGCTCGCGCTGCAGGTCTTTCATCAGGTTGAGCACCTGCGCCTGCACGCTCACGTCCAGCGCGCTGGTGGGCTCGTCGCACACCAGAAACTCGGGTTGTGTGGCCAGCGCGCGCGCGATCGAGATGCGCTGGCGCTGCCCACCCGAGAACTGGTGCGGGTACTTCGAGGCGTCCTGCGGCGACAGGCCCACCGAATGCAGCAGCTCGCCCACCCTCGCCCTCAGCGCAGCGGGCTCGGACGCGATGCCGTGTTCGATCAGCGGTTCGGCCACGATGTCCTGCACGCGCCAGCGTGGGTTCAGGCTCGCGTACGGGTCCTGAAAAATCATCTGGATGCGGCGGCGCAGCTGGCTGCCCTGGGGCGTCTTGAACGCGGCGTGCGCGTCCTGCCCGTCGAACTGAAAGCCACCGCGCGTGGGCTCGTGCAGCCCCACCAGCAGCCGCGCCACCGTGCTCTTGCCACAGCCCGATTCGCCCACCAGCGCCAGCGTCTGGCCGCGCTGGATATCGAACGACACGCCGTCCACCGCGCGCAGCAGCTGGCGCGGCTGGCGCTCCAGCACACGGTTGAGCCAGGGTGCCGACACGTCAAAGGTCCTGGCCAGATCGGTGGCGCGCACCAGCGGGTGGTGGTCCGGGCGGTCGAGGTTCATCGCGCGCCTTCAACGGGTTCGCTGTGCAGCCAGCAGGCGGCACGCGTGGCGCCCGCCGGCATCAGGCTCGGGCGCTGGGTACGACAGCGGTCCATCACCAGGTCACAACGCGGGTGGTAGGCACAGCCCGGGGGAATCGCGTTCAGGCGCGGCATGGCGCCGTCGATCTGGTGCAGGTGCTCGCGGTCCTGACCCATGTCGGGGATGCAGGCCATCAGGCCCCTGGTGTACGGGTGGGCGGGGTGGTTGATGACCTCGTGCACCGGGCCGATCTCGGCGATGCGGCCGGCGTACATCACGGCCACGCGGTCGCAGGTCTCGGCGATCACGCCCATGTCGTGCGTGATCAGCATCACCGCCGCGCCACGCTCTTTGCAAATGGTCTTGAGCAGGGTAATGATCTGCGCCTGGATCGACACGTCCAGCGCGGTGGTCGGCTCGTCGGCCACGATGAGTTGGGGCTCGGCCGCCAGCGCGAGCGCGATCACGACCCGCTGGCGCATGCCGCCACTGAACTGGTGCGGGAAATGGTCGATGCGCTGCTCGGGTGCCGGGATGCCGGTGTCACGCAGCAGCTGGATGGCGCGCTGCCGCGCCTCGGCCGGGTTCACCGGCAGGTGGGTGGTGATGGTCTCGATCAGCTGGCGGCCCACCGAATACAGCGGGTTCAGCGAGGTCAGCGGGTCCTGGAAAATCGCACCGATCTGGCGGCCACGCACCTTGCGAAGTTCGGCGAACGGCAGCTTGTCGATGCGCCGGCCGTCGAGCAGGATCTCGCCCGAGGCCACCCGCCCCGGCGGCTCCAGCAGACCGATGATGGCCGCGCCGGTGAGCGACTTGCCCGCCCCCGACTCGCCCACCACGCCGAGGATTTCGCCGGGGGCGATGTCGAAAGAGATGTCGTCCAGCGCACGCAGGGTGCCACGGCGGTGCGGGAACTCGACGACGAGATTGTTGACTTGAAGCAGGCTCATGCAGCCCCGGAGAAAAAAACGATCCGCTGCCGGGCCGCCCCAAGGCAGATCAGCCCCCTCGGGTGGCAGCGACGACGCGAAGTGCGGAGCGTGGGGGTCATCTGAGCCTCGGATTCAGCGCATCGCGCAGCCAGTCGCCCAGCAGATTCACGCTCAGCGCGATCAGCACCAGCATGGCGCCGGGGAAGATGGTGATCCACCACTCGCCGGAAAACAGGTAGTCGTTGCCATTGCGGATGAGCGTGCCCAGCGAGGGTGACGTCACCGGCGCGCCGACCCCCAGGAACGACAGCGTGGCCTCGGTGATGATGGCGGTGGCCACCTGGATCGTGGCGAGCACCAGCACCGGGCCCATGACGTTGGGCAACACATGGCGGCGCATGATGCGCAGCGGCGGCACGCCCGTGACGCGCGCGGCCTGCACGTACTCCTTGTTGCGCTCGACCAGCGTGGAGCCGCGCACCGTGCGCGCGTACTGCACCCAGCCCGTGAGGGTGATGGACACCACCAGCACACCAAACGCCAGGGAATCCTGCGCGCCGGGAAACAGCGCCCGCCCCACGCCCGCGATCAGCAAGGCGATGAGGATGGGGGGGAACGACAACATCACGTCGCACAGCCGCATCAGCACGGTGTCCGTCCAGCCCCCCAGAAAACCCGCCAGCAAGCCCAGCGACACACCGATCAGCACCGACAGCACCACCGAGGACACCCCGACGGCCAGCGAGATGCGCGCGCCGTACATCAGCGCCGAGAGGATGTCTCGGCCCTGGTCTTCCGTGCCCAGCCAGAACCGCGCGCTGCCGCCCTCCATCCAGGCCGGCGGCAGGCGCGCGTTCGACAGCTCCAGTGTCGCCAGATCGAACGGGTTGTGCGGCGCGACCCAGGGCGCAAACACCGCGCAGAACACACAGATGAACGCAATCAACGCCGCCACCATGGCGGTGGGCGAAGAGCGAAAACTGTGGCCGACATCGCTGTCAAGCCAGCGGCGAACATAAGCAATCAACGAAGGCGCTTTCGATGTCGATGACCCCACCCATCGTGAGGCCAGAGGGGAGGTCAATCCAGGGCCAGCGCGGAACCGGCTTCGCCGGGCCGCTGCTGGCGTCCCCCTGGGGGGAAGACGCCGAAGGCGGCGCAGGGGGGTTCCACTACTTGACCGAGATGTATCGGAACGGCATCTGGTTGTCGGCGCGCTGCGTCAACTGCACATTGCTGCCGACACCCCAGGCCAGCGCCTGCTGGTGCAACGGCAGGTGACCGACGTCGTCCGAATGCAGCTTGAAGGCCTCCTTGATCATCGCGTCGCGTTTGGGCTTGTCGGTTTCAGACTGAACCTTGAGCGTCAGCTCGTCCACCTTCGGGTTGCAGTAGGCACCCAGGTTGAACTGGCCCGAGCCCTTGTCGTCCACGCAACGCATCAGCGCGTTGAGCACGTTGTGGGCGTCGTAGGTGCTGGGCGACCAGCCCAGCAGGTAGAAGCTGGTGTCGCGCTTGAGGATCTTGGGGAAATAGGTGCCTTTGGTTTCCACCTGCAGGTTGACCTTCACGCCCACCTTCGCCAGGTTGGCCGCGACGGCCTGGCAGATGTTGCCGTCGTTGACATAGCGATCGTTGGGGCAGTTCATCCCGACCTCGAACCCGTTCGGGTAGCCCGCATCGGCCAGCAACTTCTTCGAGGCCTCCGGGTCGTACGGCAAGCGGGTGTTCTGGCTCGGGTCAAAACCGTTCACCCCCGGGCCAATGAGCAAGGCGGCCGGCGTGGACGCACCCCGCATCACGGATTTCTGGATGCCCACTATGTCGATGGCCTGGTAGAAGGCCTGGCGCACGCGCTTGTCCTTGAACGGGTTCTTGCCCTTGACGCTCGAATACAGCAGTTCGTCGCGCTTCTGGTCCAGCCCCAGGAAGATCCAGCGCAGCTCGGGGCCCTGCAGCACCTTGGCCTTGCCGCTGGCGTTGATGCGCGCCACGTCCTGCACCGGCACGGGTTCGATCACATCCACTTGCCCCGAAAGCAGCGCAGCGACGCGCGTGGAGTCGTTGCCGATGGGCGTGTATTCCACGTTGACCACATTGCCTTCGATCTTGCCCCAGTAGCTGCCGTTGCGAACGAAGCTGGTCTTGACGTTGGGCTGGCGCTCGCGCAGGCGGAACGGGCCGGTGCCGTTGGCGCGGAAGGACGCGGCGTTCTCGATGCCCTTGCGCCGGTCCACCGGCTTGACGGCCTGGTTGTCTTCGCACCACTGCTTGCTCATGATGTAGAAGAACGAGAGCTGGTCGGGCAGGATGGGGAACGGCGCTTTGGTTTCGATCTCGACCGCGAAGTCGTTGATTTTCCGGACTTCCTTGAAATCGTTGGTGTAAGAGCGCATGTCCGATCCGTCACCCGCTCCACGGGACAGGCTGAACACCACGTCGTCGGCCGTGAAGGGCTTGCCGTCGTGAAATTTCACGCCTTTGCGCAGCTCGAAACGCCAGACCGTGGGCGACACCTGCTTCCAGCTGGTGGCCAGCGCGGGCACCAGCCGGAGGTCTTTGTCCCGGGTCACCAGCGGCTCGTAGACGTTGCCGGTCACGCTCAGTTGCAGCGTCTCGTTCAGCGAGTGCGGGTCCATCGACAACGCATCCCCCTGGTTGCCGATGCGCACCGTTTGTGCCGCAGCGGCGCCGGCCAGGCCGGTGAGCACGAGCGCGGTGATCAGCGAAGGTTTGAAGCTCATGAAGTCTCTCCAGGACAGGTTGAAAATGAAAACGTCAAAGGGAACGGTCACCCAACGGCAAACTTTGTTCGATGAGGCCGGCATGCAGCGCAGCGCCCAGAGGCAGCACCTCGTCGTTGAAATCGTAACGGCTGTTGTGCAAAAAGCAGCCTCCCTCGCCGCCCTGCCCCAGCCGCATGTAGGCCCCGGGCTTGACCTGCAGCATGAAGGAGAAGTCTTCGGCGCCCATGCTCGGTTCGAGTGTCCGGTCGACATGGTCCGCGCCCAGCAGGCGCTCGGCCACATCACCAGCGAACACCGCTTCATCCGATGCATTGATGGTCGCGGGATAGACGCGCTCGTACAGCACGTGCGCCGACGCCCCCAGGCCCAGCGCCACACCAGAGCACACATCGTGCAGGCGCCGCTCGACCAGCTCCTGCACCTCGGGGCTGAAGGTGCGCACCGTGCCCACCAGCGTGGCCTTACCCGGCACCACGCTGAACGCGCCGAGGTCACCGGCCTCCATGGCGCAGAGGCTGATGACCGCGTTGTCGAGCGGTCGCACGTTGCGCGAGACGATGCTTTGCACCGCGGTGATGATGTGCGCCGCGACCAGCACCGGGTCCACCGTCATGTAAGGATGCGCCCCATGGCCGCCCTTGCCCGTGATCTCGATCGTGATGCGATCGGCCGCCGCCATCATGGGACCGGGGTTGATGCCCACCGTGCCAGGCTTCATCTGCGGCCAGTTGTGCATTGCGAAGACCGACTGCACCGGGAAGCGTTCGAAAAGGCCGTCTTCGATCATCGCCTTGGCGCCGGCAAACCCCTCTTCGCCGGGCTGGAAGATCAGCGCCGCCGTGCCATTGAACTCGCGCGTGGCGGCCAGGTAACGGGCGGCCCCCACCAGCATGGCGGTGTGTCCGTCGTGACCGCAGCCGTGCATCAACCCGGGCTTGCCCGACCTCCAGGCAAAGTCGTTGTGCTCGGTCATGGGCAAGGCGTCCATGTCGGCGCGCAACCCGATCATCTTGCCGCTGCGGCGCTGCTGCCCGTGGATGAGTGCCACCACACCGGTCTTGCCGATGCCGGTGTGGATCTCGTCCACACCACACACCTTGAGCGACTCCACCACCCTGCGCGAGGTGTAGTGCTCTTCAAACCCAATCTCTGGGTGGGCGTGCAGTTCCCGCCTCAGTGCCGTGAGTTCAGGGTGGAAGGACGCGATGTGCGCGAAGGCACGGCCTTGGGCCTTGATGCGTGCAGCGGGCATGAGGGTCATCCGTGGGTCCCGGTTTTTTCGACACGCAGGCGGGGATCGACCACAAAATACAGCAGATCCACGATCAGGTTGATCACCACGAAGATCAGGGCGATCAGGCACAGGTAGGCCGCCATCACGGGTATGTCGGCAAACGTCACGGCCTGGATGAACAGCAGCCCCATGCCGGGCCACTGGAACACCGTTTCCGTGATGATGGCGAAGGCGATCAGGCCTCCGAGCTGCAGCCCGGTGATCGTCATCACCGGCACCAGGGTGTTTTTGAGCGCATGGCCGAAGTGCACTGCGCGATTGCTCAGCCCGCGCGCGCGCGCGAACTTGATGTAGTCGGTGCGAAGCACCTCCAGCATCTCGGCGCGCACGAGTCGCATGATCAGCGTAAGCTGGAAGATCGCCAGGGTCGCCGCAGGCAAGATGATGTGATGCCAGCCCTGCGGCGACAGCAAACCGGTGCTCCACCAGCCCACCTGCACCACGTCGCCGCGGCCAAAGCTGGGAAACCAGCCCAGGTTCACCGAGAAGACCAGGATCAAGAGAATGCCGATCAGGAAAGTGGGCAGCGACACACCCAGCAGCGAGACCATCATGAACATTTGGCTCACCACGCTGCCGCGCTGGAGGGCCGCGTACACCCCCATGGGAATGCCCAGTGCCAGGGCCAGCGCCGCCGCCACAAAGGCCAGCTCCAGCGTGGCCGGCAGGCGTTCCGCGATCAGGCGAGACACCTTGGCGCCCTGGCGCAGGCTGATGCCAAACTCACCTTGCGCAGCGTTGGCGAGGAAGTGCCAGAACTGGACCACAAACGGTTGATCCAGGCCCAGGTCGGCACGCAGCGCGCGGATCTGGTCGGGCGTGGCGTCTTGCCCCAGCAGGAACACCACCGGATCGCCCACATGCTGGAACAGCATGAACGCCAGCAACGCCACGCAGACCATGACCAGCACTGCCTGGGCCAGGCGCCTGAGAATGAAAGGAAACATCGTTGGAGCGTGTGGTGGCTGCTGTGTCAACGTCCGCCGGATGCAGGGCCATTTTTGCCGCGAACTACGTCCGCACAGCAAAGAGGCAACCTTAGCACGAGAGACCCGTCATCGAGACCCCAGTGTCAGCGGGCCATACCAGGCGCGCAGGCGGCTTCGCGTGTTGTCGGTGTCCGTCATGAGCGCCACCGCCACCAAAGGACCTGGCTCTTCTCCAAACGCCTTGATGAAGTCGGCACGCACATCACGTCGGTAGTCACGCCAGTGCCCGATCTGACCTGCGCCACTCTCCACCACCAGCTTGCGAATCCGGTCGGTGCGCGGATTGACGATCACCGAACCGGGTTCGCCTTGGTTGCTCCACACATAGGCCAGCGTCGCGTAAGGCAGCTCTTCGCCCGTCATCAGGCGGCTCATCTCAGAAAGGCGGTGGTTGCGAGCCGACCACTTGCTGCGGTCCCCGTCAAAGGCCAGGAGGATGCGCACCGCAGCGTCCGCATGTTCGGCCTCGCCCAGATCGGCGCCTTCGGGCAGGGCATCCACCCTCCATGAAAAAGACAGTTGCCCGAACTCGGTCAGCGAGGGGGCAAACCGCTGTCGCAGGATGCTGACCGACCGATCGGCCTTCACAGACAGTGAAGGCCGGCCCTGCTGATCTGTGCTCTCGAAACCTGCAAACCGCTTGCCCGGCAGGTGCATCGACTGCCAGCTGTCGCCGCCTGGCGGCGTTTGGAGAAGCGACTCCACCGCAAGCTTCCAAGCGGCATTGTCATGTGAACGTGCATCTCTCAGATCCGCATCAGCGGCAAGTTGCCCGGAGCGCTCCGCGGGCATCAATCCCCCGCAAGAAGCCAACACCACAGCACAGATCAACAGCAACCACACTCTCAAATTCATGCTCCAGACGCACCTGAACCAAGCCTGCCACCTGAACACCAGGCCACACAGACACTCGGCAACATATTGTTGCGATTGACGCAGTCTAGCGGGTTTGCCGTCACACGCCCCTCCCATGGGGGAAGCCACCAAGCCCATCTTTTGGGAGAATTTTCACGCGGCAGCGATGGTCGTTGCCGCGGCCGGTCACCCAAGGGCAATGACCGAATTCATCAATTCAGGAGGAACTCTCATGATCAAAAAAATGCTGTCTGTTTTGTTGGCCGTGTTCACTGCCGGGGCATTCGCTGCCGTCGATGTCAATACCGCCAGTCCGGCCGACCTCGACAGCGTCAAAGGCATTGGTCCCGGCACTTCCAGCAAGTTGCTGGAGGTGCGCAAAGCGGGCAAGTTCAAGGACTGGCCAGACCTGATCGAACGCATGCCTGGCATTGGAGAAAAGCGCGCCGCCAAACTGTCGTCCGAGGGACTGACGGTCAACGGTGAGGCCTTCAAGCCCGCGGTCGCCAACAAAGCTGCAGCACCCACGGAGAAAGTGGCCAAGCCCGCGCCGGCCCCAACCCCCAAGCAGTAACGCGTCAGCGCTCACCATGAAAAAAGCCACTTGGCATTGCCAAGTGGCTTTTTCGATTCTGGAATCAAGCGGCCAAGGCCGCCTTCATCAGAACGTGTGCTTCAGACCGAAGCCGTAACGGGTGTCAGGACCAGCGTTCTTGGTGTCCAGGAAGCCGCCGTACACGGTGGTGCGCTTGGACAGCGAGTAAGCAACGCCCAGGCTCAGGCCAGAAGCGCGCTCGGCACCGTCAAGCTTGGAAGAAGCATAGCCAGTCGACAGCGTCAGGCTGGAGCCCAGCGGGATGTCGGCACCGAAGGACAGGTCGGTGGTCTTGGCGCTACCGGCCTTGACGTTACCGTAACCAGCCAGCAGCTTGGCAACGCCCAGATCGTAAGAACCGTTCACGCGGGTGAACTTCGTGTCACCCACAGCGGTCTTGTCGACCTGGTAAGCCACACCAGCGTACACCGGGCCGCCTTCGTACTTGACGTGGAAAGCATTGGACTGGTTGCCCGAACCTTCTTTCAGGTTCGTGCTGAACGCACCGCTCACGCCGCCAAAAGAAGGCGATGCAAAGTAGATGCCGTTCGAAGGGTTGCTCACGTAGCCGGTGCTGGCCCAGATGCTGTTCTCAACGGACAACACCGAGTCAAACACGGGGTTGGTGGCGCCAGAAATGTCGTCGTAGGCAGACCAGATCTTGCCCAGCTTCACTTCACCGAAACCACCACCGAGGCCCACATAGGCTTGACGGTCGAAAGAAGAACCAGCGGTGCGCTGGGTGCCCGTGTCCACGTTGAAGCCGTGCTCCAACAGGAAGTTGGCCTTCAGGCCACCACCCAGATCTTCCGTGCCCTTGAAGCCCAGACGGCTTCCGCTCACGCCACCCGAAGTCAGCTTGGCGGGAACGCCCTTGTCTTTGTGCAGAACGGCGTCAACGACACCGTACACGCTGACGGAGGATTGGGCTTGGGCCACACCGGCCACCGAAGCCAAAACGGCAAGAGCAATCAGAGATTTTTTCATATGAACATCCTTAAAAGCTGGGCCACATGGCCCGATTGAGAAACTGACCCTTCATGCTAGCGCGGCGTCACTCAAATAGCGCGGGAATACCCTTAAAAATGGTTTCGAGGCGCTTGTCTGTCTTTTTTTGGAAACAGACGCACAACCATCGAAACCAGCGCCCAAATGTCGGGAAGACAACTGATCAAAAAAATCCCGCCAAGTTTCCTTGGCGGGATTTTTTTTCTTCGGTTGACTGACAGGCGTCAGCCAACGATCAGAAGTTGTGGTGCAGGGTCAGGTCGAAACCGGACTGCTTCTTGCCCGTGACCGCGCTGACGGCCTTGCTGTCACGACCATAGGTGGTTTCCAGGGCGGTACGCTTGCTCAGAGGGTAGATGTAGCCCAGACCCAGCTTCTGGTTGGTCACCACGCCAGAATTCTTGTTCTTGGCACGGGCCAAGCCGACTTGCACCTTGCCAGGACCCGCAGGGATCGTGGCGCCGAAGAGCAGGCCTTCGGTCTTCACACCAGCAGCGGTCTTGGCATTGCCCAGACCAAAGGCCAGCTTGGCCACACCCAGATCATAGGTAGCATAGGCGTTGGTCAGCGTGCCAGGAACGCCCTTTTCGGAACCAACACCCACGTCCAGAGGACCGTTGGCGTAGCCAACTGCGACGCTGTTTTGAGCCTTGGCTGCGCCTTCTTTCAGGCCGGTGGAGAAAGCCACGTTCACGCCGCTGAAGCTGCCGCTGTAATGGATGACGTTGGCAGTGCGGATGTACCCCGGCAACGTGGTGGTTTGCATGCCGATGCCACGCAGAGCGCCAGCGCCGTCGCCGCCGAACGGATCGGGCTTGTTGTTGGCACCCAAGAACAGGGCGCTGTAGTAGCGGCCCAGGCGAACTTCACCAAAAGAACCAGCCAGACCAACGGTCGACAGCCCGTTCCACATCGTGGACGAAGCAGGGGTCACAACGCCAGTCGTTGGGTTGGTGCCACCGGGGTTGAACGTGGCGTCAGCGCCGGTGTCAGGACGGAAACGGTGCTCAATGTGGAATTTGGCCTGGAGACCGCCGCCGAGGTCTTCTGCACCACGAAAGCCCAGACGGCTGCCGTGAATGTCATCCAGCGAAGCCTCATTGTTCTTCGTGCCAAGGCTGGACTTTTCCAGGCTGACGTTCACTTTGCCGTAAATGGTCACGGAAGACTGCGCGAAAGCGGCGCCGGTGGCGGCCACGGCAGCCAGAGCAATCAGGGTCTTTTTCATTGAGGGTATCTCCAAGGTTAAAAAATAGGCTGGAAGTCTGAGCCTCCGAGCCAACCTCCGTTGCTGGAAGTTGAACGATTGCACCAGAAGGTCGCTGGGTGCGCAAAGCTTTCCAGAGGCCTTGTCGCACTCGGGCAACACAACCATCGCCCTCTTAGGGCAATCCCTTACGACTGAAGTACACCCGGCGTCAGAAAGCCGTGTGGAGCAAAATCAGGTCTCGTTCCCACGTCCTCCCATCTGGACCCCAAGAAGAAGGCACACCCACGGTATGGACACGCTGTTGACCGCCGCAGACTCGGCTCTGCGAACCCTTTTCGCTCAGCCGCGCGCTGCTCGCGCTTGCGCCACATTGCCCGAACACGCCACGGGACCACTTTCCGCCGAAGACCGTCAACTGTCTGGCGCACTCATGCGGGTGAACCATGTTGGCGAAGTCTGCGCACAGGCGCTCTACACCGCCCAGGCTTTGGCCGCCCGTCGACGCCGTGCAGGATCTTCAGGAAGCCAAGAAGCCCTGGCCCAACAACTTGAAGCCGCTGGCCGCGAGGAAACCGACCACCTGGCCTGGACCAGGGAGCGGCTGGACGAGCTGGACGCGCGCCCTTCCCTGCTCAATCCGCTGTGGTACGCGGGTGCTTTCGGCATGGGGTTGTTGGCGGGTCGATTTGGCCCGGCCGTGAGTTTGGGTTTCGTGGTGGAAACGGAGCGGCAGGTGGAGGCCCATTTGGCCAGCCACATGGATCGGTTGCCCAAAGGTGATCTGGCGTCCCGAGCCATCGTTTCACAAATGAAAGCCGATGAAGCGCGTCACGCGCGCGAAGCGCAACATGCCGGGGCGACCGAGCTGCCCGCACCGGTCAAAGGACTGATGAAACTGGCCGCCCGCGTGATGACCACGGTGGCCCACCGCATCTGAGCGACACAGGGTGCGCTCAGGCCTCGATCACCTCGAACCCGGTTGTGATCTCGGCAGTTTTGCCCAGCATGATGCTGGCTGAGCAGTACTTGTCGTGGCTCATGGCAATGGCCCGCTCCACCGCTGCGGGTGGAATGCCTTTGCCGGTCACGGTGAAATGCATGTGAATCTTGGTGAAGACCTTGGGATCGGTGTCCGCACGCTCGGTGGTGAGCTTGACGCTGCAGCCCAGCACCTTGTGCCGTCCGCGCTTAAGAATCAACACCACGTCGTAGGCAGTGCACCCGCCGGTGCCGGCAAGCACGGTTTCCATGGGTCGGGCCGCGAGGTTGGCGCCACCGTTCTCAGGCTTGCTGGCGTCCGGAGCACCGTCCATGGCGAGCACGTGGCCGCTGCCGGTCTCGGCGACAAAACCCATGTGGGAGCGGGTGCCGGCACCGCCGGTCCAGGTCACTGTGCATTCCATGTCGGTGTCCAGGCGTGATGAATTTGACGAGCTGAAGAGTCAGCTCTCTAAAAAGTAGCAAAAACGCAGCAACACATGTTGCATTGCAGCATCCCATCGGTATACTGGCGGCATTGTATTGAAGGTTGTCTCCTCTGCCCTCCACGGGTGGATTTAAACCCGGACCGGTTCTGCCAGTCCGGGTTTTTTTTGCTTGCCAGGGGGCTCGCTATGATCATTGGCCAGGAAAAACCATGACATCACGCCCCCCCAAAACCGCCCCCCTCGCTCAAGCTGCCCCCCAGACGACCCCGTTGAGTCCGGCCGACTACCTCAAAAAGATCCTGACCGCCCGCGTGTACGACGTCGCGGTGGAGTCCGCGCTGGAGCCGGCTAAAAACCTCAGTCGGCGGCTGCACAACAAGGTGCTGCTCAAACGCGAAGACCAGCAACCGGTGTTCAGCTTCAAGCTGCGCGGCGCGTACAACAAGATGGCGCACCTGACCCCGGAGCAGCTGAACAAGGGGGTGATCTGCGCCTCGGCGGGCAACCACGCCCAAGGTGTGGCCCTCGGCGCCCGCAAGCTGGGCACGCGTGCGGTCATCGTCATGCCGACCACCACGCCGCAAGTGAAAGTGGATGCCGTGCGTGCGCTGGGCGGTGATGTGGTGCTGCATGGCGACAGCTATTCCGATGCCTACACCCACGCCGCCGGACTGCAGAAAAAGCAGGGACTCACTTTCGTCCACCCCTTTGACGACCCGGATGTGATCGCTGGACAAGGCACGATCGCGATGGAGATCCTGCGCCAGTTGCAAAGCCTGGGATCGGACCACCTGGATGCGGTGTTCGTGGCCATCGGTGGCGGCGGTCTGGTCTCTGGCGTGGCGAACTACATCAAGGCCGTGCGCCCCGAGATCAAGGTGATCGGCGTGCAAACGGTGGACTCCGATGCCATGCTGCAGTCGGTCAAAGCCGGCGAGCGCGTGACCCTGAACGATGTCGGCCTGTTTGCCGACGGCACGGCGGTCAAACTGGTGGGCGAGGAGACCTTCCGCATCGCCAGCGGACTGGTGGACGAGTTCGTGGTGGTCGACACCGACGCGGTCTGCGCCGCGATCAAAGACATCTTTGTCGACACGCGCAGCATCGTGGAGCCTTCCGGTGCACTGGCGGTGGCGGCGATCAAGCAGTACGTCGCGACGCACAAGACCAAGGGCGAAACCTACGCGGCCATCCTCTGCGGCGCCAACATGAACTTCGACCGTTTGCGCTTCGTGGCCGAACGCGCGGAAGTGGGCGAAGAGCGCGAGGCGCTGTTCGCCGTGACCATTCCCGAAGAGCGTGGCAGTTTCAAGCGTTTCCTGGAGACCATCGGCGGGTTGCCGGGCGGACCACGCAATGTCACCGAGTTCAACTACCGGATTGGCAACGCACAGATGGCCCATGTGTTTGTGGGCCTGACCACGCAAGGCCCGGGCGAGTCCAAAAAGATCGCCGGTCTGTTCAAGCGCCAGGGCTTTGACGCGCTGGACCTCACGCACGACGACCTTGCCAAGGAACACATCCGCCACATGGTGGGCGGGCATTCGCCGCTGGCGCAGGAAGAGCGCCTGTTGCGCTTTGTCTTCCCCGAGCGCCCGGGCGCACTGCTGAAATTCCTCAGCCTGATGCGTCCCGGCTGGAACATCAGCCTGTTTCACTACCGCAACCAGGGCGCGGACTACGGGCGCATCCTGGTGGGCCTGCAGGTGCCGCCCAAAGACGACAAGGCCTTCGCCAAATTCCTCGACACGCTGGGCTATCCGTTCGTGGAAGAGACCCACAATCCGGTGTACCGTCTCTTTCTCAAAAGTTGACCTCCTGACGCCATGAACTCCAGGCCCACGTCCCTACCGGTCAACGAACCTGGCGCCGAAGCGGCCGACGCTCCCCTGTGGCCGCCGGTCGAGACCACGGCCAACGCCGAGATGGATCTGTCGGTACAGCACCATCTGACCAGTCCGCACGAGGCCGAGCATGCGCTGGGCCGCATGGCGTCGCTGGCGATGCAACTCGCCCGCATCCAGGGCGACGGACACCACGGTCTGCAAGGCCTCCGCCTGGAATCCCCCCAACTGGTGGTGTTCGCGGCCGACCACGGCGTGGCCGATGAAGGGGTGTCGACATCTCCGCAGGAAGCCACACGGCAACGGGTGCTGAACATGCTCGTCGGCCACAGCCCGGTCAACGCGCTTGCCGCGATGCACGGGGTCGACCTCACGCTGGTGGACGCCGGCGTCGCATCGCACATCGTGCTGCCACCGAACACCGAATCGCAGGTTCCCCTCCTGGTGCGAAAGATCGGCTACGGCACTCGCAACATGGTGCTGGCCCAGGCGATGTCGGCAGCGCAGGCGCGCTCGGCGCTGCAGGCCGGCATGGACGTGGTGCGGCACCTGCCCGGCAACGTGGTGGGGCTGAGCAACATCGGCGTGGCCGGCAACGCCAGCGCGGCGCAGCTGCTGTCGCGCCTGTGTGGTGTGCCGCTGGCCGACGCCTGTGGCAAAGACCAGGCGCAAGACGAAGTCCAGGCGCAGCGCAAGCTGGAGCGCCTGTTCGCCGCCGCCAGCCGCCACCGCAAGGCCACCGCGCCGTTGGACGTGCTCGCGGCCATGGGCGGGTTCGAGATCGGCATGCTCTGCGGCGCGATGCTCCAGGCGGCCAGCGAACGGCGTGTGGTGATCGTGGACGGGTTTGTCGCCAGCGCCGCGGCCCTGCTGGCGCGCGCACTGGTGCCGGCGGTGGCGGACTACCTGGTGTTTGCCCACCGCTCGGCCGAGCCGGGACATCGCCTGCTGCTGATCCACCTGCAGGCCCAGCCCCTGCTCGACATGGAGCTGCGCTCCAGCGAAGGCACGGGGGCCCTGCTCGCCTGGCCGCTGCTGCTCGCCGCCCAGCGCCTGCTCGAACGCTAGGCGCCCAGCCAGCGTCGGTGGCCCGCGAGCGCCACGACGTCGCGCCACCGCGCGCACTGCGGTGCCATGCGCGGCCAGATCTGCAACAACAGTTCGCCCTCCGCCAGCGCGTCGGCCGAGGCCTGGTGACGCGCCAGACATCGAATGCCGAAATGCGCCATCCACTCGTCCAGTGAACGTGCGCGCACCCCTTCGTGCGTCACCGCGCACAGGTCCTCGATGTCCACCCATTCATTGGGCAGGCGCCGTCCCAGGTGTTGCCCGCAATGGCGGTCCAGCATCGTGGCGTCGAAGGCGCTGTGAAAAGCCAGCAAGGGCGCCGACTGGATGAAATCGGCGAAGGCTTGAAGGGCTTGCCCGGGCGCCATACCGTCGCGCTGTTGCTGCTCGCCAATGCCGTGCAGCAAGATGTTGTCGCGGTCGGTGCTCCTTGCCTGCTGCTGCAACACCACCTCGAAGCTGTCCCCGAGCACGATGTCCAGGCGCTGGCGCCGCCAGTCCACGCTCAACCCCAGCGCCGCGATGGCCAGCAGGTGGTCGCTGGACGCATCGAGACCACTGGTTTCGACATCCACGACCACCCAGCGTTCCACCGGGGTGTCCTGGGAGGGAGCGGCGCCGACCCCGCCCCACCAGGACCTGACCTGATCCAGCACGCCGATCATCGCTGGTAGTCGAGCTGCACCCGCTGCTGCAGGCTGCGCACCACCCGCAATGTTTCGCGCAGGATGCGGCGGTCGATGTCGTTGAGCGCATCCACCGCGACGCGATTGGGGTTGTCGCCCACGGTGCTGCCGTCCAGCTGCGCCCGCAAGCGCAGCATCTGCAGGAACTCGAAGCCCGCGACCCACGAAGCGTGTTCATGCTCCGGCACGCCCAGCAAGGGCCCCACAGCCTCGAAACGCTCCCGGGTGCTGGTGGCGGGAACGCCGCGCGCCAGCGCGTACAGGCGCGCCACATCCACCAGGATGGCGGTGCCCTGCAGCTTCAGGTCCAGCGTGGCGCGGCCATGGACGGCGGTGGTGTCGATCTGCCCGCGCCAGTTCAGCGGCGGCGACTGTTCCAGGCCATTGATCGCGAGCTGGCGCGCGAAACGTGGGTTGGTGGCCGCGCGTTCGACGACAAAAGCGCGCAGTTCGTCGGCCAGGGCCGACCGGCCGGTGAGGCTGCGGAAGTCGAAATAGATGCTGGCATTGAGCAGGTCCTGCGGCGAGCCGTGGTCGATCCATTGCGCGAACCGCCGCTTCCATTGCGACAGGCTCAGGCAACAGTCGGGGTTGCTCGCCATGATGTTGCCCTTGCACAGGGGATAGCCGCATGCGTCCAGCGCCCGGTTGACGTCGAGGGCGAAAGCCAGCAGGCGCTGCGCGTCGGGCGCATGGCTGTCCTCCGGCTCGGCCACGATCAGCGCGTTGTCCTGGTCGGTGGCGATGGTCTGTTCGCTGCGGCCTTCCGAGCCCAGCGCGATCCAGCAGAACTGCTGCGTGTCCAGGCCATGTTCGGCGGCCTTGATGGCCACCAGGCGCGCGGTCAGCACGTCGTTGAGGTGGCTGATGAGCTGGGTCAGCTGGTGGGCCTGCACGCCCTGCCCCAGCAGGCTGCGCGCGAAACGGCGGATGTCGTCGGCGGCCGACCGCAGCGCCGTCACGTCCGGGGCGTGCCGGATGTGGTCGCTGACCTGGTTGAGGCTCAGGCGCTGCAGGGCGTACAGGTCGCGCTCGGAAACCATGCCCACCGCGCGCCCCTGCCGCGTGACGGGCACATGGCGGATGCCCTGGGCCGACATCAGCAGCGCGGCCTCCTGCGCCGTGCGCTCGGCGCCCAGGCTGTGCACCGGCTGCACCATCACCTCGGACATGGGCGTGTCCAGCGGCAGGCGCGCCAGGGTGACGCGGCCGAGGACGTCGAAGCGCGTGAGGATGCCGATCGGACGCTCCTCGGCGTCCACCACCAGCATCGAGCCGATGCGCAGGCGGTGCATCTGTTCCAGCGCGTCCTGCAAGGGCGCCTGTGGCCCGCAGGTCACGGGTGCTCGGTGGCACAGCCGCTCCAGCGGCGTCTCCATCGACTGCTCGGACAACACCCGCGACGCGTAGGCCGATTGCAGCGCCGCGCGCGAGAGGTCCAGAAAGCGCAGGATGCGGCGGTTCAGGAAGTCGGCAAACACGTGGCTGCGCTCGGCCAGCGCCTGCATCTGATCGGCCGGCAGGCGCAGCGCAAAGGTGTCCTCGGTGGCGTGGTACGACGTGGTCGTGGCGCGCTGCGCCAGCACGGCGCTGATCGGGAACAGGTCGCCCGCTTCGTACTGGAAGGCGCCGCCCGACACGTCCGAGAGGCCCCGTTTGCCCAACACCGCGCCGCGCCGGATGAAGAACAGCTCGCTGGCCACGCCGTCTTCGGGCTTGATCAGCGCATCGCCAGGGGCGAAGTAAGCCTGTCGCGAGGCCTCGACAAACGCCCGCACGTGCAGCGGGTCCATTTCGTCAAAGGGCGGGTGACGTTGCAACTCGTCACACAACTGTCCCAGCAGGCTGCCGGACGGCTTGAGGGGGGCGTCCGGCGGCGGCGGGTTCGTGGGAAAGCGGGACGGGCTCATGTCAGAACCTCTGTGCGGTGGCGCATCGGCCGCAGTGTCATTCCGGCGTCTCGGGCAGGCTCAGTTCCATTGAAGCGGTGCCCTCGCGGGCGGACCCCAGCCGGGCCACGCGCGGCCCGACAGACAACAACACGAGCTCGCCGTCCACCACCGAACCGATCGTGATGGGCCGTGGTGGCTGCCCGTCCACGGCGATCAGCGCCGCGCCGCGTTGCCCCGGCTGGCTCACCAGACCGATCAAACGAAACCGGGACGACACGGGCGGTGCCACGGCCGCCGCCGCCTGCACCTCGGGCGGGGCGCCGAGCGCCCGTGCCACCGACGCCGCGTCCGCCTGGATGGGGTTGCCGGCGATCGCGGCCACCGGGATCAGCGGCCCACGGCCCCAGAATTGCAACAACCAGTAACCCGCGCACAGACCCGCCGCCAGCCAGAGCACCCCCGCGGCCAGCGCGGGCCAGGCGCGCCCGGACGCCGGCAACGCCAGGGTGGAAAAGCGGTTGTTCAGTCGCGCGGAAAAGGGCTGCTTCAGCATGGGCGCATTATGATCCACCGTCTTGGCGAAAGCCCTGCGTCGCAGGTCTTCCGCCCGTCTGACCACAGCGCCACCCAGGCCTGTCCAACGTGTTTCCGGGAGCCCGATTTGAACCTCCTCACTGCCACCACGGCACCCACACCCTCCCCCTCCGCCCGTCTGCGTCAGCGCTTTCAACGCGGCTTCACGCTGATCGAACTGATGGTCGTTCTGGTGATCATCGGCGTGCTGGCCGCGCTGATCGTGCCCAACGTGCTGGACCGCGCCGACG
>NZ_JADMKB010000085.1 GCF_018780075.1 Hydrogenophaga sp. | reverse complement strand
GTCTTGATCGGGCCGGTGTGGGAGTCGTGCGCGTGGTCGCTCATGGTGTCCTCTGGGGTGGCGAAACGGTGCCGGGAAGGGGGGAATGGGGGATCGCCCGACGGAGGGCAAACAACCCGCGATTATAAACAGCGACCCATTGCACGGGGCTTGCACCGCCCCCCGCAGCGGCGAGGTGTGTGATCAGCGCATCAGTGCATCAACGGGGCTTGCGCAGCCCGCGCAGCGTTTCCCGTGCATGGGGCAGCCAGCCCTTGCCGCGCCAGCGCCACCACATGAGCAGGCCGCGCAGGCACTCGTCGGCCACGTAGGCCAGCCAGATGCCGGGCAGGCCCCAGGCACGGCCCATGAAGTACGAGCCCGCGCCCAGCAGCAGCGCGAACGAGCCGATGCTGGCGTAGACGGGGTAGTTCACGTCGCCGGTGGCGCGCAGCGCGCCGATCACCACCAGGTTGAACACACGTCCCAGCTCCAGCGCGACCGAGATCCACAGCAGGGTCTGGGCCGCTTCGATGATGGCCGGGTCTTTGGTGAAGGCCCGCATGATCCAGGGCGCGGCCAGCGCCGCGATCAGCACCAGCGAGCCCGAGGCCAGCATGCCGTTGCGCACGCCCTTCTTCACCATCTGGTCCGCCTCGCGCAGCCGGCCGGCGCCCACCAGGCGACCGACCATGATCTCGCAGGCCCAGCCGATGGCCATGCTGATCAGCAGCACGTACTTCAGCGTCTGCAGCGTGTAGGAGTGGGTGGCCAGCGCGGCCACGCCCAGGCGCGCGGTGGCCGAGAGCGAGACCATGAAGGCCAGCCGGTAGCCCAGCTCCTGCGCGGCGCCCGGCAGGCCGATGCGCAGCACCGGCCCCAGTGTGCGCATGGGCAGGGACCACCAGTGGTGCAGCTGAGGCCGCAGGTCCATGCGCCGCTGCCAGAAGCGCAGGTGCAGCAGCAGGCCCAGCGCCCGGCTGAGCAGAAACGCCACCGCGTAGCCGTTCAGCCCCCAGCCGTCCCAGCTGCCCAGGCCGCGCATGAACACGAAGGCCAGCAGCAGGTGCGTGCCGTGCATGGCGATCATGATGAACAACGACTCGCGCGCAAACAGGTGGGCGCGCAGCACGGCGGCCATGCTGATGTTGTAGGCCTCCAGCACCATGGCCGGCGCGAGCAGCAGCATGTAGCTGATGGCCAGCGGCACCACCTCGGCCGGGGCGTTGAGCACGTCCAGCGTGAGGGCCTTGCCGAACAGCAGCCAGCTCGCGGCCAGCAGGCCGGCCCAGGTGCTGGCCGCGAGCGCCATGTACGAGGTGCGCTTCACCGCGTCCGGCTGGCCGCTGCCGATCAGCTGCGTGACCACCACGCCCAGGCCGATGGCCAGCACGCGGAAGATGACGAACAGGGTCTCCAACACCTGCTGCGTGAGGCCGAAGGTGCCGGCCGCCGCGTCGGACGTGTCCGAGGCCAGGTAGAGCCCGGCCATGGCCACCGTCATGCCCAGCAGGAACTCGCCAAAGATGGGCGCTGCGACGGCGTTGAGGCTGGGGCGGGCTTTCATGCGATCTGGGCCCGGCCCGGTACTGGTTTTGCATGGCGCCGGAGCGCTGCTTGGCCGCGTGCAACGGGGCCACCCGGGGCACCGCCGGGCCGGCTCTGCCGGACGGCCAATGCCGCCCCCTTGCGGGGGTGGCGCGAAACGCTGCGTGGGGGCCTCACTTCAGGTCATGACCGTGGGCGCGTCCATGCCCGTGTGGTGGCGGATGCGGGCCACGGCTTCAGCCAGGGCGATCAGCGGCGCCAGAGCGGTCTGCGCGGGAATGTCCTGCCGGCCCGCGTCAGGCTCGTGGCGTTCCAGGTAGACGCGCAGCGTGGCGCCCTCGGTGCCCGTGCCCGAGAGGCGGAACACCACGCGCGAGGAATCTTCCAGCACCACGCGCACGCCCTGCTTCTGGCTCACCGAGCCGTCCACCGGGTCGGTGTACGAAAAGTCGTCGGCCCAGGCGATCTGTTGTCCGGCCACGGTGCTGCCGCCCAGCGACGGCAGCTGCGCACGCAGCTCGGCCATCAGCGCGTTGGCCTTGTCGGTGGCGATGCCGTCGTAGTCGTGTCGCGAGTAGACGCAGCGGCCATGTTCTTTCCACACGCCGCGCACCAACTGCTCGACCGACTGGCCGGTGACGGCCACGAGGTTGAGCCAGAACAGCACGGCCCACAGGCCGTCCTTCTCGCGCACATGGTCCGAGCCGGTGCCGTAGCTCTCTTCGCCGCAGAGCGTGACCTGGCCCGCGTCGAGCAGGTTGCCGAAAAACTTCCAGCCGGTGGGCGTCTCGTAGCAGGCGATGCCCATGGCCTTCGCCACGCGGTCCACCGCGGTCGAGGTGGGCATGGAGCGCGCCACGCCCTTGAGTCCCTGCGCGTAGCCGGGCACCTTCGTCGCGTGCGCGGTCAGCACCGCCAGGCTGTCGGACGGCGACACCAGGAAGCCGCGGCCGAGGATCATGTTGCGGTCGGCGTCGCCGTCGGAGGCCGCGCCCATGTCGGGTGCGTCGGCGGCCATGAGGTGGGCCACCAGGTCGTCGGCGTAGGCGGGGTTCGGGTCGGGGTGCAAGCCGCCGAAGTCTTCCAGCGGCTCAGCGTGCACCACGGTGCCGGCGGGCGCGCCGAGTTCGCCTTCGATGATGGCCTTGGCGTAGGGGCCGCCCACGGCCCACATCGCGTCGTAGCGCAGGCGGAAGCCGCGCGCGAACAGGGCGCGGATGGCGTCGAAATCGAACAGGCCGCGCAGCACGGTGGCGTGGTCTTCCACGGGGTCGATCACCTCGACCGTGGTGTCTTCGATCTGTTGCATGCCGAGCATGTCGATGGCGATGTCGGCGGCGTCGCTGATCTGGACACGCTCGAGCGCCTGCGTGCGCTCGTAGATGGCCTGCGTGAGCTTCTCGGGCGCCGGGCCGCCGTTGGCCGCGTTGTACTTGATGCCGAAATCGCCGTCGGGGCCGCCGGGGTTGTGGCTGGCCGAGAGGATGATGCCGCCGCTCGCGCCGTGGCGGCGGATCACCGCGCTGGCCGCCGGGGTCGAGAGGATGCCGCCCCGGCCGAGCAGCACCCGCGCGTAGCCGCGCGCGGCCGCCATCTTCAGGATGGTCTGCACGGCGGTCCGGTTGTGGAAGCGGCCGTCACCGCCGAGCACCAGGGTCTGGCCGGTGGCCAAGCCGTGCTCGCCGTGCAGCACGTCGAACAGCGCCTGCACGAAGTTCTCCAGGTAACGCGGCTGCTGGAACACCGTGACCTTCTTGCGCAGGCCGGAGGTGCCGGGCAGCTGGCCGGCGAACGGGGTGGTGGGCAGGGACTGGAGGGTCATGGCGGTTCCTGGGGTGTCGGGGTGGGGTGAAGGCCTGGAAGACCGGGCGTCAGAGCGCCAGTGTCGCGCAGATTCCAGCCGGCCTTGTGACCACCCGAAACCGTCAGCCCATTTCCAGAAACACGCAGCCCCAGGGGTCGAAGTGCACGGAGCCGTCCGACACCCGCGCGCCGGTCGCGACGCCGCCGGCCAGCGGTGTGGCCTGTGCCCAGCCCTCGGGCAGCGCCAGCGCGGCCGGTGTGTCGCTGAAGTTGAAGGCACACAGCAGCCGCTGCGTGCCGTCGTCGCGTTCGAAGGCCAGCACCTGCGGGTGGGTGGGCAGCAGGGTCATGCGGCCGTGCCGCAGCGCGGGCTGCCCGCGCCGCCAGTGCAGCAGCTGGGTGAAGTGGCTCAACAGGCTGCCGGCCTGACCTTGCTGGCGGTCCACCGCCAGCGCGCGGTGCGGCTCGGCCACCGGCAGCCAGGGTTTGTCTCCGGTGGTGAAGCCCGCGTGCGGTGTGTCGGCGGACCAGGGCATGGGCGTGCGGCAACCGTCGCGGCCCTTGAACTCGGGCCACATGGTGATGCCGTACGGGTCCTGCAGGTCCTCGTAGCGCAGCTCGGCCTCGGGCAGGCCCAGCTCCTCGCCCTGGTAGAGGCAGACCGTGCCGCGCAGGCTGGCCTGGAAGGTCGCGGCCAGGCGCAGCAGGCGCGGGTCGGGGTTGGGGCCGCCCCAGCGGGTGGCCGAGCGCACCACGTCGTGGTTGGACAGGGCCCAGCAGGGCCAGCCGTCGCCCACGATCTCGCCAAAGCGGCCGAGGAAGCCGTGCAGGAAAGGCGCGTCGTGCGCCTCGCCCAGCAGGTCGAAGCAGTAGGCCATGTGCAGCTTGTCGCCACCCGCGGTGTACTCGGCCACGCGGGCCAGCCCGTCGTCGTCGCCGATCTCGCCCACCATGGTGGTGTCGGGGTACTGGTCGAGCAGGGCGCGCAGGCGCTGCAGGAAGGGCAGGTTTTCCGGCCGGCTCTTGTCGTACACGTGGCGCTGCCAGCCGTAGGGGTTGAAGGGGTTGACCGCCGGGTCCGGGTTGTTGCGGTCGGGCGCGCCGCGGCCCGGGTTGTCGCGCAGCAAGGCGTCGTGGAAGAAGAAGTTGACCGTGTCCAGCCGGTAGCCGTCCACGCCCAGGTCGAGCCAGAACTTCACCGTCGCCAGCAGCGCGTCCTGCACCTGCGGGCTGTGGAAGTTCAGGTCGGGCTGGCTGGTCAGGAAGTTGTGCAGGTAATACTGGCAGCGGCGCGTGTCCCACTGCCAGGCGCTGCCGCCGAAGATGGACAGCCAGTTGTTGGGCGGGTTGCCGTCGTCCTTGGCATCGGCCCAGACGTACCAGTCGGCCTTGGGGTTGTCCTGGCTGCTGCGGCTTTCCACGAACCAGGGGTGCTGGTCGCTGGTGTGCGAGAGCACCTGGTCGATCATGACCTTCAGACCGAGTTCGTGCGCCCGGGCCACCAGAGCGCGGAAGTCGTCCAGCGTGCCGAACATCGGGTCGACGTCACAGTAGTCGCTGACGTCGTAGCCGAAGTCCTTCATCGGGCTCTTGAAGAACGGCGAGATCCAGATGCCGTCGGCGCCGAGCGCGGCGATGTGGTCGAGGCGCTGGGTGATGCCCGGCAGGTCGCCGATGCCGTCGCCGTTGCTGTCCTGGAAGGAGCGCGGGTAGATCTGGTAGATCACGCCGCCACGCCACCAGCCGTTGTTGGGGGCTTGGGGGGAAGGGTGGTTCATGGGTGAAACGGTGCGGGAAGAGGAAGAGGTCGGGTGGTCAGGCGGGCGTGGTGGCGTGGCGCTGCATGAGCGCCTGCAGCCACCGCGCGCTGTGTTTGGGCGTGCGGGCCTGGGTGGCGTAGTCCACGTGCACCACGCCGAAGCGCTGGGTGTAGCCGTGGGCCCACTCGAAATTGTCGAGCAGGCTCCAGACGTAGTAGCCGCGGATGTCGATGCCCGCGTCCACCATGGCGGCGAGCTGGGTCAGGTGGGTCTGCAGGTAGCGCAGCCGCGTCTCGTCGTGGCACCCGCCGTCCACCACGCCGGTGTTGTCGGCGGCGCCGTTTTCGGTGATCCAGATCGGCGGCAGCGGCCACTCCTTCAGCAGGTTCTCCACCACGCGGCGCAGGCCCACGGGGTAGATCTCCCAGCCGATATCGGTCAGGGGCAGCTGGTCACCGTCGGGCGCGACGAAGGTGTAGCCGCGCACCGCGTCGCCCTGGCTCACCGGCGCGCGCGCGACCGAGCGGGTGTAGTAGTTCAGCCCGATGAAGTCCAGCGGCTGGGCGCAGATCGCCAGGTCGCCCGCGTGGCGGCCCTCGGCGCGCGCGCCGATCTGGGCCAGCATCTCGGCCGGCCATTCGCGGCCGAACAGCGGGTTGAGGAACACGTGGTTGCGCTCCAGCTCGGCCAGGCGCGCGGCCGCCGCGTCGGCGGGCGCGCTGCTGAACGGGTCGCACAGCTCGGGGTTGAGCACGATGCCGAGCGCCGTGTCGCTGCGCACCGCGCGCCACGCCTGCACGCCCAGGCCGTGCGCGAGCATGAGGTGGTGGGCGGCGAGCAACGAGGCTTCGCGGTCCTGCACGCCGGGCGCGAACACGCCGATGTCGTGCCCGAGGAAGGCGCTGCACCACGGCTCGTTGAGCGTGGCCACGCGGGGCAGGCGGTCGCCCAGCTCGCGCGCGACCAGGGCCGCGTAGTCGGCAAAGCGGTGCGCCGTGTCGCGGTTCAGCCAGCCGCCTTCGAGGTGCGAGGGCAGGTCCCAGTGGAACAGCGTGGCGTTGGGCGTGATCCCGTGTTGCTGCAGCTGGTCGAGCAGGCGGCGGTAGAAATCGAGGCCGGCCTGGTTGGCGCGGCCCTGCGCGTTCACCACGCGCGTCCAGGCGATGGAGAAGCGGTAATGCCGGAACCCCAGCGACGCCATCAGCGCGACGTCCTCGGGGTAGCGGTGGTAGTGGTCGCAGGCGACCAGGCCGTTGCTGGCGTCCTTGATGCGCCCGGGTTGCGCGCAGAAATCGTCCCAGATGCTGGGCAGCTTGCCCCCCTCGCGGCCGCCCCCCTCGATCTGGAAAGCGGCGGTGGCGCAGCCCCATTCAAAAGCAGCAGGAAAAGTCAATTCATTGGTCATTGGCTAAACACAAATGCAGGAGGAAAACAGGGGCGTTCGTTCCAGGGCACCCGAAGCGCCGGCTTTGCCGGGCCAAAGGGTGCGTCCCCCTGGGGGAAAGCCGCAAAGCGGCGCAGGGGGAGCTCACTTGACCGAGCCGGACAGCAGCCCCCGCACAAAGAAGCGCTGCAGCGAGAAGAACACCAGCACCGGCACGGCGATGGAGACAAAGGCGCTGGCGGTCAGGATCTCCCAGCTCTCGCCGCGCGATCCCAGCAGGTCGTTGAGCTTGATGGTCAGCACCACCTGGTCGGGCGCCTTGCCCAGGAAGACCAGCGCGACCAGGAAATCGTTCCAGACCCAGAGGAACTGGAAGATCGCAAAGCTCGCCAGCGCCGGCACCGACAGCGGCAGCACGATGCTGGTGAAGATCTGGAAGTGGGTGGCACCGTCCATGCGCGCGCTCTCGATGATGTCGCGCGGCAGCGAGGCGATGTAGTTGCGCAGCAGGTAGATCGCCAGCGGCAGGCCGAAGGCCGAGTGCGCGAGCCACACGCCCAGGTAGGACTTGGACGGCATGCCCAGCGCTTCGCCCAGGTCGTTGTAGAGCTTCAGCAGCGGGATCAGCGACATCTGCAGCGGCACCACCAGCATGGCGACCACCAGCACGAACAGCCAGCGCCGGCCGGGGAACTCCATCCAGCTGAAGGCGTAGGCGGCGAACGCGGCGATCAGGATCGGGATGAAGGTGGCGGGGATCGTGACCTTGAAGGTGTTGAGGAAGGCGTCGCCCACGCCCTCGGACGCCACCACCTTCTGGTAGTTGGTGGTCGAGAAGGAGGGTGGCGTTTCGGCCACGAAGAAGATGCGGATGCCCCGGTCTTTCTCATAGGCCTGGTTCAGCACCATGCGGTAGCTGCCGTCGGCGTTCACGGTGAGCGTGCCATCGGGCTGGCCGTCTTCGTCGTCGAACACCTGGGCGTCCGTCAGCTCGACCGGCTGGCCCACGGGGAACTCGCCAGGGTTGGCCGACTTGAGCGAGAAGCGGCTCAGTTTGACCGACGCGCCTTCGGGAAACAGGCGCCCGGCCATCACGAAGCGGTCGCCCTCGGGCACCACGCTCTGGGCGCCGGCGGTGCGGCGCATGTCGGGCCGGGTCTGGGTGGACAGCGCGGTCCACCAGCCGCTGCTCACGATCTGCTCGCGGTCGCGGAAGCTGGAGATCAGCAGGCCGAAGGTGGGCAGCACCCAGGCCAGCACGATGGCCAGCAGCAGGGCGTGCGAGACCACGGACGTGGCGTTGAGTCGGAGTTTCATCGCTGGGCCTCCTCGGCGCGGAATCGGCGGATGTTGAAGGCCATCACGGGGATCACGGCCAGCATGAGCACCATGGCCAGGGTGGAGCTGCGCCCGTAGTCGCCGCCGCCGCGGAACATCCAGTCGTACATCAGGTTGGCCAGCACGCTGGTGTCCCACTG
>NZ_JADMKB010000155.1 GCF_018780075.1 Hydrogenophaga sp. | reverse complement strand
GGCGTGCTCACCAGCGTGCACGACGGCAACATCGGCTCGATCTTCGGCATCGGCTTCCCGGCCTGGACCGGTGGCGCGCTGCAGTTCATCTACGGCATGGGCGTGGACGCTTTCGAGCGGCGCTGCGCACAACTCGCCGCCAAGCACGGCAGCGGCTTCGTGTTGAGCGACACGGTCAAGGCCGCCCTGCGCCAGCACCAGCCCGTGTACTGAACGACACCCTTCGGCCCAGCTACACTTTTCCCAGCAGCCGGCGGACGCCTCAGCCGTCGGCTTTTTTTCGACCCACCACACTGCTTCACCATGAAACGACTCGAAGGCAAGATCAGCCTCATCACCGGCGCCGCGCAGGGCATCGGCCTGGCCACCGCGCTCAAGTTCGCGCGCGAAGGCGCCACCGTCATCGTCTGCGACGTGAAGCAGGCGGCGGTGGACGAGGCGGTGAAGCAGTGCCAGGCCGAAGGGGCCACCGCGGTCGGCTTCGTGATGGACGTGACCCAACGCGACATGGTCGACGCCGTGGTCGCGCAGGTAATAGAGCGCTTCGGCCGCATCGACGTGCTGGTCAACAACGCCGGCATCACGCAGGACGCTCGCCTGCAGAAGATGACGCTGGAGCAGTTCGACAAGGTGATCGACGTCAACCTGCGCGGCGTGTTCCATTGCGCCCAGGCCGTGGCCGACACCATGACCGCACAGGGCAGCGGCGTGATCCTCAACGCCTCCAGCGTTGTGGGCATCTACGGCAACTTCGGCCAGACCAACTACGCGGCCAGCAAGTTCGGCGTGATCGGTTTCACCAAGACCTGGAGCCGCGAGCTCGGCCCCAAGGGCGTGCGCGTCAACGCGGTCGCGCCCGGCTTCATCAGCACCCCGATCCTGAGCACCATCCCGGGCAAGGTGATCGAAGAAATGGAACACCGCGTGCCACTGCGCCGCCTGGGCCAGCCGGAAGAGATCGCCAACGTCTACGCATTCCTGGCGAGCGACGAGGCGAGTTACATCAACGGCGCTGTGATCGAGGTGTCGGGCGGCATGAGTGTGTAGATGGAATACCCCCCGCGCCGCTTCGCGTCCCCCCCTCCAGGGGGGCTGCACGGGCCGTCCGGCGAAGCCGGCCCGACGGTGCCTCTGGGTTGGACTGTGGCATTCGATGCGGGTCGCGCTCCGCCTTGAGGAACTGAAATGGGAACTGAAATGACAACCCTTTTGCCTCCCGGCGTCGCCCTGCGCGCCCCGCAGCCCGGCGACATGGGCTGGGTCATCCAGCAGCACGGCGAGGTTTACGCCCGTGAATACGGCTGGAACAGCGAGTTCGAAGCCCTGGTCGCCGGCATCGTGGCCGACATGATGAAGCGCCACGACCCCGCCATGGAGCGCGGCTGGATCGCCACGCTCCATGGCGAGCGCGTGGGCTCGGCCTTTGTGGTGCGCAAGAGCGACACCGAAGCGCAGCTGCGGCTGTTGATCCTCACACCCGCCTCGCGCGGCCTGGGCCTGGGTGGCCGCCTCACCGACGAATGCATTGCCTTTGCCCGCGGCAAGGGCTACCGCAGCCTGCTGCTCTGGACCAACCGCAACCTCGACGCAGCGCGAGCGATCTACGCCAGGCGCGGCTTCCAACTGGTGCGCAGCGAAGCCCACCACAGCTACGGTGTGGACCTGGTGGGCGAACACTGGGAACTCGGGCTCTGAGACCCTGCGGTCGACGCCGCACCCACCCCACACGCCACAGGGTTCCCGCGGCCCTCCGATAATCCTTTCCATGACCGAACCCGCCGCCCCGGCACCCGCGCCTTCCGAGGCCGCAGCCCACCGCCCCCGCTCCAAAACCGACCTGTTCCTCTCCTTCACCTGGCTGGCCCTGCAAGGCTTTGGCGGCGTGCTCGCCGTGGTGCAACGCGAGCTGGTGGAGAAAAAACGCTGGATGACGCGCGAGCAGTTCATCGAGGACTGGGCGGTGGCGCAGATCATGCCCGGCCCCAACGTGGTCAACCTCTCGCTGATGATCGGTGGGCGCTACTTCGGTCTGCCCGGCGCCCTGGCCGCGCTCTCCGGCATGCTGGCCGCGCCACTGGTGCTCGTGCTGCTGCTCGCGGCCCTGTACGGAAGCGTGGCCGACACCGCCGCCGCACAGGGCGCGTTGCGCGGCATGGGCGCGGTGGCAGCGGGCCTGATCACCGCCACCGGCATCAAGCTGATCGCCGCGCTCGAGAAGAACGCCATGGGACTGTGGGTCTGCATCGGCCTGGCCGCCCTCACCTTCGCGGCCATCGCCCTGATGCGCTGGCCACTGGCCTGGGTGCTGCTGGTGGTGGGCGGCGGGGCGTGCCTGTGGGCCTACCGGGTGCTCGGCCAGCGGGGCCGAGAGGGTCAGGCATGAGCATGGCCCCCACACTGGCGAACTGGACCGACCTGTTCATGCACTTCGCGTCGCTCTCGCTGCTGGCGGTGGGCGGCGCCATCACCACCGCGCCCGACATGCACCGCTACCTCGTGGGCGAACAGGGCTGGCTGAGCGACGCACAGTTCAGCTCGTCCATCGCGCTGTCGCAAGCCGCGCCGGGACCCAACGTGCTGTTCGTCGCCCTGCTGGGCTGGAACCTCGGGCTGAACGCGGGCGGTGGACCGTCGGCCGGCTGGGTGGCCTGGGCGCTGGCCCTGCTGGGGGTGCTGGTGACGCTGGTGGCGATCATGCTGCCGTCCTCCGTGCTCACCTACACGGCCACGCAATGGGGTCACCGCAACCGCGAGCTGCGCGCGGTGCGCGCCTTCAAGACCGGCATGGCGCCCATCGTGATCGCGTTGCTGATCGCCACCGGCTGGCTGCTGAGCGCCGCGCACAACGACGCGGCGCGCGACTGGCCGCTGTGGCTCCTGACCGCCTGCGCCACGCTGCTGGTGTGGCGCACAAAACTTCACTTGCTGTGGATGATCGGCGCAGGCGCCGTGGTCGGCGCCATGGGCTGGGTCTGATCGCTCACGGTTGCCGCTTCAGCCCGGCCAGGCCCTTGACGTCCAGCGCGGCCATGGCGGCGCGCACACCGTCCATGTTCACGTTGTCGCCGGTCACCTCGACCATCACGCCGTTGCCCAGCATCATGGACATCTCGGCACGGCTGCCGTCCTTGCGGTATTCCTCCTTGATCGAGGCGCCGTCGCGCTGGTAGACCTTCTCGACCTCGTCCTGCGTCTCGCGGTTGACGGTGCTCTGCGCCCAGGCGCCCATGGCCATGGCCAGCGCGGGCATGGCGCCGATGTCCTGCACCTTCACCTCGACCCGGCCCGCGTCGTTGCGGAACTCGGATGTAACGCTGGAGAAGGTCATGCCCATGGCGTTGTCCGAACGCGCCTCGATCGCCGTGCGCTCCATCGCGCCCAGCTTGGCCGGCACGAAGCCCTGCAGCGTGTCGGGTGCAAACGGCTTGCCGCCCTGCCCGCCACCCAGGGCCGCGCCCATCATTTCACTCATGGCCTTGCCCGCCGCGGCCGAGTCGCCCTTGGCCTGCGCCTCTTCCATCTTCTTGCTCGCCGCTTCAACCTGTTTGCCCATGGCCTCGATCTTGGCGGTGTCGAGGGTGATCTCGGAGCCGGGCACCTTGATGCTCACGTTGTCGGACGAGGACATACCACCGCCCATCATCATGTGCGGGCCGGAGGTGAACAAGGCGCTGACCGCGCCGACGATCATGCTGGCCACGATGCCGCAGACGATGAGCACCGCCGTGTAGCCCAGCGCCTTGTCTTCGGGCGCTTTCATCAGCACCGGGATGCCGGTGTAGAGCAGGTAGATGGAATACAGCGCGGCGAGCACGCCCAGCATGGACAACGAAGGCAGCAGGTTGAACACGCCCCCCACCAGCCCGGCGGTCGAACCGTAGGCCACGAGCTTGAACGCATTGAGCTGGTTTTTCTCGCCCTTGAACGTGGGCGCCAGCGCATTGGCGATCAGCGACAGCACATAGATCATGGCCAGCGAGAGCACGAAACCCACCACCATGTTCACCAGACCGGAAACGATGGGCACGCGGAAGCTGACGCCGAAAGCGCCCGCGCCGACCAGGCTGAACCCGATGAAAGTGGCAATGGCCGGGATGGCCGCGAGGTAGACGAGGTAGTTTTTGTAGATCGAAGGAACATCGCCCCCCTCTCCCGCGATCACCGGCCAGGTGTCTTTGGGTTTGAGCAGGATGGCTTGCACGCGGTCAACGAGGTTCACGGTTCACTCCTGAAGGGTTGGCTTGGACAACAGAATTGGCTTCAACGCGGGTTTTCAAAGAACACGGCGTTGGTGTAATCGCTGATCTCGAAATACACCTTCTTCTCGCCAGCGTCCACGGCCATGTTCAGGTTTTCATCGAGCACACCGTAGCCGTAGCGGTAGGCGCGCGGCTTGCCGTCGTCGGTGCCGAGCGCGGTGCTGATCTTGTCGATTTTGAGGAAGCGGCGCGCCACCTTGTCACCGGCATACACCTCCAGCACGCCGTTGGTGCCGGTCCAGTTCTGGATGTCGCGGCTCAGCTGGTTCTGCTGCTCCTGGGTGCAGCCGGCCAGCAGGGCCAACGCCACGGCGACGGTCACATGGGCCAAAGATGTTTTCATGAAGATCCTGCACCCTGATTGAAAAAGAAGCGGCTCAGCTGCGCTGGCGCAAGGCCTCGTACAGGCACACGCCGCTGGCCACCGAGACGTTGAGGCTCTCCACCGCCCCCGCCATCGGGATGCTCACCAGCTCGTCGCAGGTTTTGCGCGTGAGCTGGCGCATGCCGTCGCCCTCGGCGCCCAGCACCAGCGCCACCGGCACCTTGAGGTCCACCTGGTACAGCGTCTTGGGCGCATCGTCGCTGGTGCCGATGACCCAGATGTTGCGCTCCTTCAGTTCACCCAGCGTGCGGGCCAGGTTGGTCACCATGAAATAGGGCATGGTCTCGGCCGCGCCACTCGCCACCTTGGCCACGGTGGCGTTGATGCCGGCCGCGTGGTCCTTGGGCGCGATCACCGCGTGGGCCCCGGCACCATCGGCCACGCGCAGGCAGGCACCCAGGTTGTGCGGGTCGGTGATGCCATCGAGCACCAGCAGCAACGGCGCCCTGCCCTCGGCCTCCAGGCCTTCCAGCAACTCGTCCAGCGAGTGCACCTGCGGCAGTTCCTGCACCCGCGCGGCCACGCCCTGATGGCCGTGGCTGCCCGCGAGCTTGGCGATGCGCAGGCTGTCGGCCTCGATCAGCCGCACGCCCGACTCTTTGGCGCGCTCCAGGAACTGGCGCATGCGCGCGTCGCGGCGCGTGGACTCGAAGTAAACCTCGACAACGGATTGGGGCGCGGTTTTCAGGCGCACGCCCACGGCGTGAAAGCCGAAAAGCACTTTGGGGGAAGACATGCGGCGATTATCCCTGCGCATCGACCTGAATCGCCGCCCCCGACATCGGCTAACTCCAGGCCAGGGGATTGGCTGCGCCTCAGGCTGGCATTTGTGCAGCCTCGGAAGCTTGTCCAGCCTCGATCACGATCCTGCGCTCGCAGCGCTGCGCGATCCCCCGGTCGTGCGTCACGAGCACCAGCGTCGTGCCCTGCTCGCGGTTGAGTTCGAACATCAGCTCCATCACCTTCTCGCCGGTCGCGAAGTCCAGGCTGCCCGTGGGTTCGTCGGCCAGCAGCACGGCCGGCTTCACCACAAAGGCCCGCGCCAGCGCCACACGCTGTTGTTCGCCACCGGACAGCACCTTGGGGTAGTGCCCCAGACGCTCACCCAGGCCCACGCGCTGCAACATCGCGGTGGCGGCCGTGCGGGCGTCGCGCCGGCCCACCAACTCCAGCGGCAGCATCACGTTCTCCAGCGCACTCAGGTTGCCCAGCAACTGGAAGCTCTGGAAAACAAAACCCAGCTTCTCGGCGCGCAAGGCGGCGCGCTGGTCTTCGTTGCGTGCAAACAGGTCGACCCCGTCGATGAGCACGGTGCCGTTGCTGGGCGTGTCCAGGCCAGCAATGATGGACAGCAAGGTGCTTTTACCCGAACCAGAGGCGCCGACGATGGCGGCGGTCTCCCCACGGCGCAGCGAAAAGTCGATATCGCGCAAAATGGTCAGCGTGCCCGTGGAGTCGGTGACCGACTTGAACACGTGCTTCACCACAATCATGTCATCCGGCATCGTTTTCGCCATGAAAGGCTTTCAGTTGAAACGTCGTCACTTTAACGCCCTGCTCTCCCTGCTCGCCTCGACGGGGTCATTGGCCAGCGCCCAGACGGCAAACAAGTCCGCGGCGGTGCTGGTGGTGGGCGACTCCCTGAGCGCCGAGTACGGGCTCAAGCGCGGCAGCGGCTGGGTCCAGGTCCTGCAGCAGCGACTGGTGAAAGAACGCATCCCAGCCCACATGGTCAACGCAGGCATCAGCGCCGACACCACCTCGGGTGGACGCTCCCGCCTGCCCGCGCTGCTCAAGCTGCACAAGCCGGCCATCGTGATCCTGGAGCTCGGTGCCAACGACGCGCTGCGCGGGCTGCCATTGACCATGACGAGAGACAACCTCACCGCCATGGCACGCCTATCGCGCGAAGCGGGTGCGCGCGTGGTGATCGTCGGCATGCAGGTACCGCCCAACTACGGAGGCAAGTACACGCAGGATTTCCGCGACGTGTTCAAGGCCGTCGCCAGTGCCGAGAAGGCGGCACTGGTGCCATTCCTGCTCAAGGGCGTGGCCGATCTGGCCGACCCGACCCTGCTGTTTCAGGAAGACCGCATCCACCCCAACGAGGCGGCCCAGCCCACGCTGGCCAACAATGTCTGGGCGGTGCTGGCACCCATGCTGCAGAAACGATAATCGGGCATGCCCGTTCACACCCTGCCCGCCGCCGATGCCATCCGAAAGCTGGGCGAATTTGACACCCTCATCGACGCCCGCACCGAAGACGAGCACGCGCTCGACCACGTGCCCGGCGCCGTCAACTGGCCCACGCTGAACAACGCCGAGCGCATCGCCATCGGCACCATGTACAAGCAGGTCAATGCCTTCGAGGCCAAGAAGCGCGGCGCCGCACTCTCGGCGCGCAACATCGCGGCCCACATCGAGCGCGAAGTGATCGACAAATCCCGCACCTGGAAACCGCTGGTCTACTGCTGGCGCGGTGGCAACCGCAGCGGCGCGCTCGCCACCATCCTCGGCGCCATCGGCTTTCAGGTGACCTTGATCGAGGGCGGCTACAAGGCCTGGCGCGCAGCCCTTGTGGAAGACATTCCTGTGCGGGCGCGGAGCCTGCACTACCGTGTGGTCTGCGGCCCCACAGGCAGCGGCAAGACGCGCCTGTTGCAAGCGCTCAGGGCGCAAGGCGCGCAGGTGCTCGACCTTGAAGCCCTGGCCAACCACCGCAGTTCGGTGCTGGGCCACATCCCCGGAGTGCCCCAGCCCAGTCAGAAGCGTTTCGACAGCCTGATCTGGGACGCGCTGCGCGGGTTCGATGCGGCGCGGCCGGTGTTCGTGGAGAGCGAAAGCAAGAAGGTCGGCAACGTGCGCGTGCCCGACGCACTGATCGACGCCATGCGCGGAAGCCCTTGCATCGACCTCGTTCTGTCAGATGAAGAGCGCGTGGCGCTGCTGCTGGAGGACTACGATTTCTTTGTGAAAGACAGCGAGCACTTCTGCCAGCGGCTGGAAGCACTCACCGAGCTGCGCGGCAAGGCGGTGGTCGAGGCCTGGACCGAAAAAGTCCGTGGGGGGCAGACACCGGAGGTGGTGCTGGAGCTGCTGACGCAGCACTACGACCCGATGTACGCGGCGTCGATCGCGCGCAATTTCAAGTGCCACCCACAGGCGCTGCGCTGCGAGCTGAGCAACCGCTCGGGCGATGCGCTCAGCGATGCAGCCGCCCGCTTGATCGCGTCACCTTCCTGATCAAGCCTCTTCAATCGACCGCGCAGCTTTTGATCGGATGATCTCAAGCCGACGGGACCGATCGGGTTGCCTTGGGGTGCGCCTGCTTACCGCGAAGGGTCAGGCCGTGGTGCCTGGCTCGTTGCCTTCGGGCGCTGGCGCGTCCGAGGGGCTTTCGGCGTCGTTGCCCTCGCCCGCGTCGTCGTGCGGCTTGCCGGCGGCTTTGGCGCGCAGCTTCTCTTCCTTCTTCTTTTTCTTGGCAAGTTCGCGCTGGCGTTTTTCGTATCCGTAGTTGGGAGTGGCCAAGTCTGTCTTTCAGGTGGTTCAGGAAGGGAGGTCAGGCGTTCAGCGCGGCGAGCGCCTGGGCCAGATCGGCGCGCAGGTCTTCGACGGCTTCCAGCCCGATCGCGAAGCGCACCAGGCCGCCTTTGTGCGGCCACCCCTGGGTGCGGATGGAGGAAATTTTGTAGGGAGCGCACAGGCTGATGGGGCCAGCCCAGCTCCAGCCGAGCTTGAACAGCTTCAGCTGATCGCAGAAACCGTCGATCTGTGCTTGCTCAAAACGCTCGTCGAAAACGGCACTGAAGAGGCAAGCGGCGGCTTTGGCGTCACGTTGCCAAGTGTCATGTCCCGGCGATCCGGGCAAAGCCGGGTGCAGCACCTTCACCACGCCGGGCTGCTCCTGCATCCAGGCCGCGAGTTCGCGCGTGGTGGCATCTTGCGCAGCGTAGCGCAGCGCCATGGTGTTCAGGCCACGCAACACCAGCTCGGTGTCGTTGCCACTCACCCCCAGGCCCAGGCGCATGCGCGTCATGAGCAACTGGTGGTGCAACGTGTGGTTGCGTGTGACGACCGAGCCCATCAACACATCGGCGCCACCGCTGGGGTATTTGGTGAGCGCCTGCATGGAGATGTCGGCACCCAGCTCGAACGCGTTGAAGGCAATGCCCGCACCCCAGGTGTTGTCAAGGGCCGTCAGGATGGGTCGCTCGCTGGACCGGTGGGCGTTGGCCTGAGTCACGACCGCCACCAGCGCCGGCAGGTCGGGAAACTCCAGCGTGATGGAGCCCGGTGCTTCGAGCCACACCAGCCGCGTGGCCGGGCCGATCTTGGCGGCCAGGTCGGCCGGGTCCTGCGCGTCGTAGTACCGGTGTGTGATGCCCCAGGCGGCCAGCTCGACGCTGGCGAAGGCCTTGTTGGGGCCATAGGCGTTGTCGGGGATCAGCAGTTCATCGCCCTGCCTGAGGAACGCCATGTCCACCAACGACACGGCCGAGAGCCCGCTGGGAACCAGCACGCAATGCGAACCACCTTCAACGGTGGCGATGCGCTCCTCCAGAATGAAGGTCGTGGGCGTGCAATGCAGGCCGTAGGTGTAGCCGCTTTTGTCAGCCCACTCCTGCGTTCGCAGGGCATGCACATTCGGGAAGATGACGGTGGACGCCTTGTGCACGCCGGGCGCGACGGCTTCAAAGCCCTCCGGCGGGCGATAGGGGTGGTGAATGATTCGGGTGGGGAGTTCGCTCACAGCTTCCACTTCTCCAGCAGTTGCTCAGGACGCATGCTGTCATAGCCCTCGAAGGGCTGATGGATCCAGGGATTGGTGGGCAGGAATTCCACCGAATAGTCTGGCGTGAAAGTGGAGAGCTGTTTGGTCCAAATCACGGCACTGCGCAACTCGGTGATGGGGGCGTAGTTGTTCTTGAGCAGGCCAATCACGGCGTTGAGCGTGTGACCGGAGTCGGCCAGGTCGTCCACCAGCAGCACCTTGCCGGCGATCTCGCCTTTGGGGGTGGTGATGTAGCGCGCGATGTCCAGGTTGCCCTGCTGGGTGCCGGCGGCGGCCCGGTAGGAGCTGGTGGACATGATGGCCAGCGGCACGTCGAAGATGCGCGACAGCACATCGCCGGGCCGCATGCCGCCGCGCGCGAGGCACAGGATGGTGTCGAACTGCCAGCCCGACTGGTGCACCTTGAGCGCCAGCTTCTCGATGAGGTTGTGGTACTCGTCGTAGGAAACGTAGAGGTGTTTACCGTCTTCGGTCAGCATGCGGGCTCCGGGTGGGATCGGGATGTCGGGGTCATTCTGCACCAAAGTGAGGCTCAGGCCTGGAACGGGTGCTTCAGCAAAATCGTGTGATCGCGGTCCGGGCTGGTGGATACCACGTGAATCGGTACGCCGGTGGTTTCCTGGATGCGCGTCAGGTAACGCTGTGCGTTCAGCGGGAGCTGCTCGTAGCGTGTCGCGCCGACCGAGGTTTCGCTCCAGCCCGGCAAGGTCTCGTACACCGGCGTGCAGCGCGCAATGTCTTCCGCGCCCATGGGCAGGATGTCGATGATCTCACCATCGAGCTCGTAGCCTGTGCACAGCTTGAGCTCGCTCAAGCCGTCGAGCACGTCCAGTTTGGTGATGCACAGACCTGACAGGCCATTAACCTGGGCCGAGCGCTTGAGCAACGCGGCGTCAAACCAGCCACAACGGCGGCTGCGGCCGGTGGTCACCCCCTTCTCGGCGCCAACCGTCGCCATGTGCCAGCCGGGCGTGCCTTCCTTCTCCCACTCGAGTTCGGTCGGGAACGGCCCACCGCCCACGCGGGTGCAATACGCTTTGGTGATGCCGAGCACGTAGTGCAGCATGCCGGGACCCACACCCGAGCCTGCGGCCGCGTTGCCGGCGACACAGTTGCTGGAGGTGACGAAGGGGTAGGTGCCGTGGTCGATGTCGAGCAACGTGCCCTGAGCGCCTTCGAACAGCAGATTGGCGCCTGCCTGGTTGGCGTCGTTCAGTTCGCGCGACACGTCGGCGATCATGGGCTTGAGCAGTTCGGCTTGCGCCATCGCCTCGTTGTAGACCGGATCGAACTGGATTTCGCCGTCCTTCATGTACAGCGCCAGCTTCTCGTCCCAGGCCATGTCGGCCGAATGCAGCCACGTTGTGAGCACGTGGTTGTGCAGCGCCAGCAACTCGCGCAACTTGGCGGCAAAGCGCTCTGGGTACTTCAGGTCCTGCACGCGCAGGGCGCGGCGGGCGATCTTGTCTTCGTAGGCTGGTCCGATGCCGCGGCCGGTGGTGCCGATTTTTTCGGTGCCTGCCTTGACCTTGGCGGCCTCGCGCGCGATGTCGATGGCGGCATGGAACGGCAGGATCAGCGGACAGGCTTCGGACACGCGCAGGCGCGAACGCACTTCCACACCGGCTTTCTCCAACCCGGCGATTTCCTCAAACAGCTTGCCCACGGAGAGCACCACGCCGTTGCCGACATAACACTTCACACCGGCGCGCATGATGCCGCTGGGAATCAGGTGCAACGCCGTCTTCACGCCGTTGATCACCAGGGTGTGGCCGGCATTGTGGCCACCTTGAAAGCGAACCACGCCTTGTGCGGACTCGGTGAGCCAGTCCACCAGTTTGCCCTTGCCTTCGTCGCCCCATTGCGTGCCCACGACCACCACGTTGCGCCCCGGGGTGGCGATGCTGTTCTTGCTCATTGCTTGTTTCCGTTTAAAGAGATTTCACAGTCCAGGCATCCGCATGGGCCGGATCGGCCACCAGTTCGCGGTCGCAGTGGAATTCGTTGACTTCGTGTTCGTGGCCAGGCAACACGCAGACCACGGTGTGGCCATCGGCGCGCAAGGCAGCCACCGACCGACGCAGTCCAGGCGCCATGCCCCAGGGCGCACGGATGGCCGCGACCAAGGGGCGCGGGGCCACGGCCGACACCAGTTCCTTGACGTCCAGGCTGAATCCCACGGCGGGGCGCTTGCGCCCAAACACCGCGCCCACTTCGTCGTACCGCCCACCACGGGCCAATTCGGTTGCCGCCCCTTGCGTGTCATGGGCAAACACCGCGAAACGCATGCCGGTGTAGTAGGCATATCCCCGCAGGTCCGCCAGGTCGATCGACACGTTCATGCCCTGCCCTTGCGCCTGGCTGGCCAGCCAGACCAGATCGTCCAGCGCGGTGTGCAACGCCACCGAGGGGGCCAGCTGGGTGCGGGCCTCCGTCAGCACCTCGATTCCACCAAACAGCCCGGGCAACGCACACAGATCGCTGCGCACGCGCTCGGGCAAATGCTGAGACAAGGCCTGCAACGCAGCCGCGTCCTTGCCCGCCAGCGCAGCATGGATCTGGCGTGTGTGCTCTGCATCCAGTTGCACAGAGGCCAGCACGGCGTCGATCACGCGCACATCAGCCAGGTCCAGCAAGAGGGTGTGCACCCCGGCATGGCGCAAGCAGGCGCGCGCCAGCTCGACCACCTCCAGATCGGCCTCCAGTCCGGCATGGCCATAGATCTCGGCGCCGAACTGCAACGGCTCGCGGCTCGCGAGCGGACGGTCAATGCGGGTGTGCACCACCGGGCCGCAGTAGCTCAGGCGGGCCACACCCTGTCGGTTGAGCAGATGGGCATCGATGCGGGCGACTTGTGGCGTGCTGTCGGCACGCAGACCGAGCGTGCGACCCGAGAGCTGATCCACCAGTTTGAAGGTCATGAGGTCCAGCGCTTCGCCGGTGCCGGTGAGGAGCGACTCCAGGTGCTCAACCAGCGGCGGCATGACCAGCTCATAGCCGTAGCCTCGGGCTGTGTCCAGCAAGCCCCGGCGAAGTTCTTCGATGTGACGGGCCTCGGAAGGCAAGACATCGGCAATGTGATCCGGGAGGACCCAGGCAGACATGGGCATTGTGGGGGGCTGTTAAAAACGTGATTTTACCGGGACGGCAGGACCGCCCCGGCGGACAGCACTCAGGCCACCCACCAGAGCAGCGCGCCGGCGAGCAGGCAGATGAGCCCGAAGAAACGAACCTGGCCATCGTTCAGCTTCAGCATCTCGCTGAACATGCGGCGCCAGGCGTCTGGCGCGAGAAAAGGCATCAAGCCTTCAAACACCAAGACCAGCGCGAGCGCTGGCCAGAACACATCGGCGAGCGACGTGTCCACTCAGCGAGCGACGTTGCTGCTGCGCATGGCCTTGAAGAAATCAGACGATGGATCGATGACCATCACATCGGACTTTCCCGCGAAGCTGGCCTTGTAGGCCTCCAGGCTGCGGTAGAACTGTGCAAACGCTGGATCGCGACCAAAAGCCTCGCCATAAAGACCCGCGGCCTTGGCATCGGCCTCGCCCTTGATGGTCTGCGCCTGTTTGTAGGCCTCGGCCAGAATCACTTCACGTTGGCGATCGGCATCGGCACGGATCTTTTCGCCCTCGGCGAAACCCGTGGACCGCAGTTCGTTCGCCACGCGCTTGCGCTCGGTTTCCATGCGCTGATAAACCGACGCGGTGATGCTCTCGGCGTAGTCCACGCGCGTGATGCGCACATCGACCACGTCCATGCCCCAAGGCTGTTCAGCGCCCTTGACCGCCAACAACACCTCGCGCTTCACGTCTTCCATCAGCTGTTCGCGACGGGTGGACAGCAACTCATTGAGCGTGCGCTTGTTCACTTCCTGCTGAAAGGAGTTGCGAACCACGCGATTGAGCTGCAGGGCGCCAGCGCTCTCGTTCAAACCCACGTTGCGAATGTACTGCTGCGGCTCACTGATGCGCCAGCGCACATACCAGTCGATCACGACGCGCTGCTTCTCCGCCGTCAAGGTGGGTTCGGTGTCGCTGCTTTCCAGCGTGAGCAGGCGCTTGTCGATGTACGACACGTTCTGGACCAGCGGGATCTTCCAGCCCAGACCAGGTTCGGTCACGACCTTCTTGATTTCGCCGAGCTGGAACACCACGCCGAACTGGCGCTGGTCCACGACAAAAAACGTGGCGCTCAGGAACGCCAGGGCCACCAGGATGGAGGTGGCAATGAAGCCAAGCTTGTTCATGTGTCGGTCTCTCCGTGGGCCGCGCTTCAGCGGCTCTCACGCTCGCGCGAGCGGGCATTGTTGGTCGAGCTGGTGGTCGGTGCCACAGGTGATGGCGCACTGCTGGTCGGCGCGGCACCCACGGGCGCTGCGGCCGCCCCACCTTGTGCGGTCATCTGCATGATCTTGTCGAGAGGCAGGTACAGCAGGTTGGAGCCCGCCTTGGTATCGACCATGACCTTGGTCACGTTCGAATACACCTGAGCCATCGAATCGGTGTACATGCGATCCCGCGTCACCTGCGGCGCCTTCTGGTACTCGACGAGCACCGAACGGAAACGTTGGGCATCACCATCGGCCTGCCCGACGATGCGGGCGCGGTAGCCCTCGGCCTCTGCGCTCAGGCGCGATGCGGCACCACGAGCACGCGGCACCACGTCGTTGGCATAGGCCTGCGCTTCGTTCTTGGCTCGGTCGCGCTCCTGACTCGCTTTGAGAACGTCGTCGAAAGCGGCCTGAACTTGTTCAGGCGGACGCACATGGGTCAGGTTGATACCTTCGACCACGACCCCGACCTTGTAACGGTCCAGGATGGTCTGCATCAGCGCCCGCACACGTGGCGCGATCTGATCCCGCTCCTCCACCAGGGCAGCGTCCATCTTCATCTTGCCGACCACTTCACGAACGGCGGTCTCAGCGGCCTTGAGAACGGCCGCATCCGGATCGCGGCTCTCGAAAAGGTAGGCCCGAGCATCATTGAGACGGAACTGGACCACGAACTTGATGTCGACAATGTTCTCGTCGGCCGTCAGCATCGACGACTCGCGAAGACCGGTCGCGGGCACGATGGCGTCACGCCCCACATCGACCGAGCGGAGCTGGGTGACGAAGATGGTTTCGTGACGCTCGATCGGGTACGGCAAACGCCAGCGAAAGCCGGCGCCAGCCGTGCTGCTGAACTTGCCGAAACGCGTGATCACGGCCTGCTGGCCTTCCTGCACGATGAAAAAGCCGGTGCCCAGCCAGATCAGCAATGCCACAACGGCGATCAATCCCGCACCGATGCCTGCAGACTTAGGGCTGGGGTTGAAACCGGGCGTACCACCACCATTGCCGCCCCTGCCCGATCCACCCCCCTTGCCACCCAGCAAACCTCCGAGCTTGCGGTTGAAGTCGCGCCAGAGTTCATCCAGATCGGGGGGGCCTTGGTTGGGACCCTGAGGCGGGCGTTGCCCGCGCGGCGGCTGACGAGGCTCCTCGTCGCGCCCAGGCTCAGCCCCGCCCTTGGGCTCGTTTTCTCCACGCGCAGGCTCGTCGCCACGGCCCCAACGTGGGTCATTCAGATTGAACATGCCCAGCAAACGCCGGAGCCAGCCTGACGATTTGTTGCCGTGCGAGCCACCAGGCGGGGATTCCAGTTTCAGATCCATGGATTGCCAACTCTTCTTTCGAATCAAAACCATCACATTGTGCCCATTCCAGGGAGCAGGTCCTGCTCACCGGTCAAGTCACGCTCGTCATCCGGAAGGGCATCGACCGGCCTTTCCGCCAGAACGACCGAAGACAACAACGTGCGCAAGTCCGGCAGGCCGGCTCCATTCAAAGCGCTCACGAAGATACGAGGCACACTGTGCCCATCGAGTTCCATCGAGTCGCTCAACGCCAAAGGCAGGCTGGCGGGATCCATGGCGTCAAGTTTGTTGAACACCAGAATCTGCGGAACCTGATCGGCACCAATGTCCTTGAGAACCCCCATCACTGAGGCAATCTGCTCAAGATGAGCCGGATTGGAAGCATCCACGACGTGCAGCAGCAGATCGGCATCGGCCGCTTCCTGCAACGTGGCCGCAAAAGCATCCACCAAGCCGTGCGGCAGGTCGCGGATAAAACCCACGGTGTCGGACAGCGAAACCGATCGACCCGCTTCACCGAGGTACAGCTGACGCGTCGTGGTGTCCAGCGTGGCGAACAACTGATCGGCCGCGTAGGCCCGAGCCTTCACCAACGCATTGAAGATGGACGACTTGCCGGCATTGGTGTAGCCCACCAGTGAAATCGTGAACGACTCACGGCGCTCCCGCTGCCGCCTTTGGGTCGCGCGCTGCTTCTTGACCTTTTCCAGCCGCTCTTTGGTTCGCTTGACTGCGTCATTGATCATGCGCCGATCCAGTTCGATCTGCGTTTCGCCCGGACCACCGCGCATGCCGATGCCACCGCTCTGACGCTCCAGGTGCGTCCAGCGGCGCACCAGTCGCGTCGACAAATACTGCAACCGGGCCAGTTCCACTTGCAATTTGCCCTCATGGCTGCGGGCACGCTGGGCAAATATCTGAAGAATCAGCAAGGTCCTGTCGTTGACAGGCAACCCAAGCTCCCGCTCCAGGTTGCGCTGCTGCGCCGGGCTGAGCGCCTGGTCGAACAGAACTTCGCTGGCGCCCGTGGACTGGGCCAACATCCTGATTTCTTCCGCTTTTCCAGAACCGACAAACAATGCGGGATCGGGCGCTCGGCGCTTGCAGGTCACGCGCTCCGCGACCTTGAAGCCAGCCGTTTGCGCAAGCAAACCCAGCTCTTCAAGAGCACGGTCAAAATGGGGACCGCCCAGATCCACGCCCACCAGAATCACCGATGGGGTGGAAGATGATATGGATGCGGAGGGATTCAATTCAGATCCGCCCGATAGATTGGAGGGCAAGGGCCATGAGGCACCCGCCCTTCAGGTGCGACGCCCCGATCAAGAGGCCGCGGCTTCGTCCGGACCAACGGCAGTGAACTGCACCGGACGACCCGGCACGATGGTGGAGATGGCGTGCTTGTAAACCATTTGCGTGACGGTGTTGCGCAGCAGCACGACGTACTGGTCAAACGATTCAATCTGACCCTGCAATTTGATGCCGTTGACCAGGTAGATCGACACGGGCACATGTTCCCGGCGAAGCTGGTTCAGGAAAGGATCTTGCAAGAGCTGGCCTTTGTTATTGCTCACGATATGCTCCGTGTTCAAAAGAAGTTGATAGGACGTGAACCATACCACACGCCTGCCGGTCGACAGGGGTTGGCACAGCTCAATCCGCATCCTTGAAGGGGTTGTCCGCGGTCTTGAACTCGATGCGAAGCGGCGTGCCCACCAGATCAAAGGCCTTGCGGAAGCGCCCTTCGAGGAAACGCTTGTACGCATCCGGCACGTGCTGAAGCGAGTTGCCGTGGATCACGATCACGGGTGGGTTCATGCCACCCTGGTGGGCGTACCGCATCTTGGGACGGAACATGCCGCCCCGGGTCGGCGCCTGGAAAGCCACGGCCTCCATCAGCAGGCGCGTCAGCACCGGCGTGGACATCTTGCGCATGGCCGACGCACGCGCCTGGATGATCGACTTCCACACCGGACCCAGCCCCTGACGTTTCTTCGCCGAAATCAGGTGCAGCGAGGCAAACTTCAGGAACGCCAGTCGGGTTTCGATCTGGCGCTCGATCTGTTCGCGCTGGTAGGCGTCCACGGCATCCCACTTGTTGATCGCCAGCACCACGGCGCGCCCACTCTCCAGAATGAAGCCCGCGATGTGTGCATCCTGATCCGTCACACCCTGGGTGGCATCCAGCAGCAACAGGACAACGTGAGCGCTCTCGATGGCCTGAAGCGTCTTGACCACCGAAAACTTCTCAATCGCCTCAAACACCTTGCCCTTGCGGCGCAAACCAGCGGTATCGATCAGCTCAAACTTCTGGCCGTCTTTTTCGAACGGCACCGAGATCGCGTCGCGGGTGGTGCCTGGCATGTCGAACGCCACCAAACGCTCCTCTCCCAGCCACACGTTGATCAGTGTGGACTTGCCCGCATTCGGCCGCCCCGCCACCGCGAGGCGGATGACACTGGCGTCCTCTTCCTCGGCTTCTTCGTCCTCATCGGCCAAGCCGGGAATGGCTTCAAGTGCCGCCTCCAGCATGGAGCGCACGCCCTGCCCGTGCGCACTGGACACCGGAAGCACCTCGCCCAGACCGAGTTCAAAAAACTCCACAAGCTGGAGGCCTTGCGTCATGCCCTCGGCCTTGTTGGCCACCAGCACCGTGGGTTTACCCAACCGGCGCAGGTACTTGGCAATGTCGTGGTCCTGCGCGCTGATGCCTGCGCGGGCGTCCACCACAAAGATCACCACGTCCGACTCGGCCACGGCCTGACGGGTCTGTTTGGCCATTTCCTTGTAGATGCCGGACTCGGCGGTGGGCTCGAACCCACCGGTGTCGATGACGATGAACTCTTGCTTGCCCACATGACCGTTGCCGTAGTGGCGATCACGGGTCAGCCCTGCGAAATCCGCCACGATCGCGTCGCGGGTGCTGGTGAGTCGATTGAACAGGGTGGACTTGCCCACATTGGGCCGCCCCACCAGGGCAATAACGGGTTTCACGGAAATAGACTTTCGTTCAGGAAGGCAGAAAGCCTGTGTTCTTCAGCAAATATCACTGCGAGCGCCAGGCATAGACGCCGCCGTTGAGCGTCTGCACCACCAACGCGGGGCCCGACAGCACGGGCGCGGCCAGGATGGGTGAGCCATCGGTGGTGAGACGGGTCAACTCACTGCCGTCTTCACGCGACAAGAGGTGCACCAGCCCGGTGCCATCGCCCACGACAAGTAGGCGACCCAATGCCAGCGGGGCCGTCAGTTCGCGGAATTTCAGGCGATCAACCTCCCAGGCACGATCCCCTTTGGCTCGTTGCCAAGCCATCAGGCGACCATCGGTTTCACTGCCAAAAACGTACTGTTCGTCACCATGCACGCCTGTCACCCCTTGTGCGGGCTTGCTCCATAGCAAGCGGCCGGTGTCGGTGTCCACACATCCCACCGCTGAATTGAAAGAGCGGGCACACACCGAGTTGCCGATCCGGCTCACGGAGCCCACCAGATCCACCAAGCGCTCCACCTCATTGGTGCCGCGTGAATTCGCGATCGAGGCCTCCCAACGGAGCGTGCCGTTCAGAGGGTTCAGGCCGACGAGGCGGCCCGACAACCCCGCCACCAAGGTGTCACCCACGGCCAACAGCACACCCGACTGGCGCAACACCAACGGTTCGCCAGGACGGGCTTGGGTCCACAGACGAGCGCCGTTCTGGGCGTCGAAAGCGATGACACTGCGGTCGGCCGCCAACACAAACACACGGCGTCCGGCCACGAGCGGCGCCGTGAACGAAGCAGCGGAAAGCTGCACCCGCCAGCTTTCACGGCCATCGGCCATGGCAATCAACTGGTTGCCCTGGGTCACCACAGCCGTTGTCTGACCATCAGAACCCGCCCCCGTGGACAGCGATGTGCCCAGGTTCAAGCGCCAGACATCGCGCCCGGACGTCGCATCCACCGCGGCCACGGTTCCCTTGGAACCCGTGAGGTACACCCGCCCCTGGTGCGCCAACGGTGCCATCGACGGCGAAGAGAGGCCCATCTGGGTGGACCAGATCAGTTGCGCGCTCGCGCGGTTGGCCACAGGGGCGAGCTCGGCCGGCTTCATCTTGACGGGACCGGACGAACACGCCGCCAGCACCATCGCGGCCGCCATGGCCACCACACCACCCATCACGCGCACATGGCCAAACTGGATCATTTTGATCATGGCGCTCAACGCGCCGCCTCGGTAGAGACAGGCGCAGGGGACACGTCCACACCCAGCGCCGCCAGTTTCACTTGCACAAGTTGCCGATACTCATTGCGGTTGCTCAACCCGTCCCAGGCCTTCTGGTACTGGGCCTTTGCATCGTCGCCTTTGCCCTGAGCCATGAGCACATCGCCACGGCGATCGGCGGCCAGCGGCTCGTAAGCCTTCGGCATGGGGGCCTCAAGCACCTTCAGCGCCTCGTCAAAGGCCTTGGCTTCGAGGTGCACACCCGCAAGTCGCAGACGCGCCACGGCCTGGAGGGACTCATCGGTGGACTTCTCCGCCACCCAGGCCAGCGCCGCTTTGGCGCCATCGGGCTTGCCCGCCTCAAACAGGCTCCTGGCGGCCAGCAAGGCACCTTGAGCGGCATAGCTGGTGCCCCCGAAGCGGTCCTTCATGTCAGCCAGCGCGCGCTCGATTTTTTCGGACTCCTTGGCACTGGATGCGCGCTCGATTTCGTCGAACAGGGCCGCTGCCTTGGTGGCCTGGGTGCGCTGCCAGTAGTTCCATCCGTTCCAGGCGGCGAATCCGCCGAGCACCGCGATCAGCAACCAGGTGATGAGGTTCCCGTACTGGGCCCAGAAGTGTTTGAGCTGGTCGAGTTGTTCCTGCTCTTCAAGATCGAGATGTTTCGCCATGGGTGTCCGGGGAGATTGCTTCGGTCAATTGTAGGTGGTGGGTCCGGAGAGCCTCAGGCGGCACGCAGCGAGGCGCCCCAGGCGGAGGCATTGTTCAGCGGTTGGAGCTGCTGCCCCACGTCGCCGTCGCGGGCGCCGCGCAACGGCTTGACCGCCACCATGCCTTGCTCCAGCTCCTGCGCGCCGAACACCAGGGCATGACGCGCGCCACTGGCATCGGCCTTTTTGAACTGCGACTTCATGCTGCCCATGCCATCAGCGCCACCGGCATGCATGGTGACGCTCACCCCTTGATGACGCAGCTCGCGCAGCAGCCGCATTGCCACCGGCAGGGCCGTCACGTCCGGCACCACGGCGTAGGCGTCGGGTACCACCGGCTCAGGCAGACGGCCCTGCTCTTTCAGCAACTCCAGGATGCGCTCCATGCCCAGGGCCCAGCCCACCGCCGGTGCGGCCTTGCCACCAATCTGTTCAAACAGGCCGTCGTAGCGCCCCCCGGCACACACCGTGCCCTGCGAGCCAAGCTGGCTGGTGACGAACTCGAACACCGACAGGTTGTAGTAGTCCATGCCACGCACCAGGCGCGGGTTGATGCGGTAGGTGATGCCCTGCGCATCCAGCAGTGCCCGCAGGCGATTGAAGTGATCCAGCGACTCTGGTCCCAAAAAGGCCATGAGGTGCGGCGCACCGTTCACCATCGCCTGCATGGCGGGGTTTTTCGTGTCCAGGATGCGCAGCGGGTTGCTGTGCAGACGGCGCCTGGCGTCTTCGTCCAGCAGGTCGGCATGACCTTCCAGGTAACTGATCAGCGCCGCGCGGTGCGCCTGTCGCTCGGCCGGCTGGCCCAGGCTGTTGATTTCCAGCTCGATGCCTTCGAGGCCCAGCTCGGCCCAGAGGTCGCAGGCCAGCACGATCAGCTCGGCGTCCACGTCCGGCCCGGCAAAGCCCAGGGCCTCGGCACCGAATTGGTGGAACTGGCGGTAGCGCCCGCGTTGCGGGCGCTCGTGGCGAAACATCGGGCCCATGTAGTACAGGCGCTTGCCGCCGTCGTACAACATGGAATGCTCCACCGCCGCGCGCACGACACCTGCCGTATTTTCAGGGCGCAGTGTCAGCTGTTCGCCATTGAGACGGTCTTCGAAGGAGTACATCTCCTTCTCGACGATGTCGGTCACTTCGCCCAGACCACGAACGAACAAGGCCGTGGGTTCGACGATCGGCGTGCGCACGTTGCGGTAGCCATAGCGGCACATCAGCGCGCGCAGGGTCTCTTCCAGCCACTCCCAGTGCGCTGACACGGGAGGTGCAATGTCGTTCATGCCTTTGACGGCGCTCAGTTTCTCTGCCATGGGTGCTTGTCAGGTGAAGGCGCAGCCTCATCGCTGCGCCGGGGGTCAGGCCGTGACGCCAAACCTCTTTTCAATGTAGTTTTCAACGACCGTCTGGAACTCGGCAGCGATGCGATCGCCCCGCAAGGTCAGCGCCTTCTGGCCGTCGATGAACACCGGTGCCGCAGGGGCCTCGCCCGTGCCGGGAAGGCTGATGCCGATGTCGGCGTGCTTGCTCTCACCGGGGCCATTGACGATGCAGCCCATGACCGCCACCTTCATGTTCTCGACACCGGGGTAACGCTCGCGCCATGCGGGCATGGAACTGCGCAGGTAATCGTCGATCTGCTTGGCCAGCTCCTGAAACGTGGTGCTGGTGGTGCGACCACAGCCCGGACACGCCGTCACACTGGGCACAAAGGCCCGCAGACCCAGCGCCTGCAGGATTTCGGAAGCGATCAGCACCTCCTGGGTCCGTGCCTCGCCGGGTTGCGGCGTGAGCGACACGCGGATGGTGTCGCCAATGCCCTGCTGCAGCAACACGGCCAGCGCCGACGCCGACGCCACCGCCCCTTTGGTCCCCATGCCGGCCTCGGTCAAACCCAGGTGCAGCACATGGTCAGTGCGCTGGGCCAGCGCCTGGTAAACCGCGATCAGGTCTTGCACGCCGCTGACCTTGCACGACAGCATGATGTTGTTCGGGTTCAGGCCAATCTCTTCGGCCCGCCGGGCAGAATCCAGCGCCGACGTGATGAGCGCCTCGTACATGACCTGGCGCGCGTCCCAGGGCTCGGACCGCTGTGAATTGGCGTCCATCAGCCGCGCCAGCAGATCCTGGTCAAGACTGCCCCAGTTCACGCCAATGCGGATGGCCTTGTCCCAGCGTGCCGCGATCTCGACCATCTGGGCAAACTGGCGGTCACCCTTGTCCCCACGACCGACGTTCCCGGGGTTGATCCGGTACTTGGACAGTGCTTCGGCACAGGCCGGATGGTCGGTCAACAAACGGTGGCCGTTGTAGTGGAAATCGCCGATCAGCGGGACGTGGATGCCCATGCGGTCGAGCTGCTCGCGGATGTGCGGCACCGCCTTGGCGGCTTCATCGTTGTTCACGGTGATGCGGACCAGCTCGGAGCCCGCCTGGGCGAGTTCCTTGACCTGAATGGCGGTACCGATCGCGTCGGCGGTGTCCGTGTTGGTCATGGACTGCACGCGCACGGGCGCACCGCCGCCGACCGTGACACGGTGCGATTGCCAGGCCACCACGCCGGGACGGCTCTGGCGAACACGTGGGACACTGATCGTGATGGGACCGTTCAGGTCAACCTGAGACCCCACGAGGATGCGATCTGACGGCATGTTCATTTCACCTGGAACCGTGCCACGCTGTTGCGCGCGTAGGGCATGACATCAAAGGCCTGCCCACGAACGGTGACCTCGACCGCGTCGGCCCGGCCCAGCACCACCGAATAGGGCGGTGTGGTCGAGAAGTTGAGAACGTCGCCCGTTTTGAGCATGCGCTGTACCTGGGACGCGCCTCGGCCATCCACCACCTCGACCCAGGAATCACCGCTGGCCTTGATGCTCAAGAGTCCAGCACCAGCACCTGCATCCGCATCTGCATCTGCGGCGTTCACGGGCGCGTCGGCGCTGGGCGCCACCACCGAGGGTGGGGGCGCCAGCGCCACGGGCGCATCGGTGGTGGCCGGCACGACCACCAGTGGCGGAGGCACCATTTCCGTGGTCGACGTCTTGTTTTCCGGGGCGGGCGCCCCAGCGGTGTCAGACAGCCGGGTCACCGAGCCCGAGACGGCGTCCACCATGGGCAACCAGTCGGGCATGTACATCAGCCCCGCTGCGGCAATCAACAGCGCACCGGCCACCAGCACCGCCGGACGCCGCAACCATTCCGAGGGCTGCAGAGACAGCGACGATCCCCGGGGCGATCTGAAAGGTGCGTTGATGGCGTGCGACGAGTCTCCCAGCATCGGTGTGCGCCCTGAGGGGATCTGTTCCAGAACAGGCGCAGGATCGATCTTGAGCTGTCGGCAGGCGCTGGAGGCCAGTGCCCGCGCGAACGTCATGTCTGGCAGTTCCTCATAGCGCCCGGCTTCCAGTGCTTCCAGCTTCTTGACGGGCACCTTCAGCGCGGCCGCCATGGCCGCGATGTGCAACCCTGCCGCTTCACGCGACTGGCGCAAGCGCTCAGGCCGGGTCCAGGCCGCTTCAGCCGCTGCATCTGGCACCACCGATTCACTCATTGAACGCTCCCCGTTGATAGGACGCGTACTCCGGCGAGCGGGGGAAACGGCGCAGCAACTGCTGCGCGAGCTGGTCGGCCGCCTGCGGGTTGTTCATGCGACGTTCGACCTTGATGCCCAGCCAAAGGGACTCCGCATTGGCCAGCTCGGAATTGTTCAGGCGACGGATGTAAAACTGCGCGCGCTTGTCGTCGCCCCGCTTGTACAGCAGTGAAGCGAGGTTGTAGCCGGTGATGGGATTGGCCGCGTCCAGCTCGTAAGAGCGGGCAAAACTGGCTTCGGCCTCGGCGAACTGGCCCATTCGGGTCTGGCACACGCCCTTGGCCATGAGCGTCTTGGCCTGTCCACCGTATACCGGACTGGTCAGCGCGCGGGCAAACAGCTGCACGGCTTCGGCATGGCGACCCTGTTGGCAAACAAACCAGCCGTAGTTGTGCAACGCATCGGGGTCGCGCTCGTTGATCTGCAGGGCGCGCCGGAAACTGTCTTCGGCCTGACCTGGCTCGTTCATCCGCATGTAGACCAGCCCGCGAAGCACGTAAGCAGGGCCGTAACCGGGGAACGCGGCCAGCGACTGCTTGATTTCATCGAGCGCCACCGACGTCTGGCCCTGCTCGAAGTAGCCGGTCGCCAGCTCAAGGCGAATGCGGGCTCGCTTTTGCGCCTCGGGTTCGTCGGACTCGGTGAGCGGTTGCGCCGTGTTGGAGGTCGAAGCCCCAGGACCGCTCGCGCAAGCCGACAGCACCGACAACAACACAGCGAGGAGCAGCAGCAGCGACCACCGGACCTCCACGGAAAGACCCATCAGAGGCGCACCATCAGGACGGGTCCGACGACCCGGTTTGATCTTGAAGCGGACGGGGGTGGCGTGTGTCATTCCTGTTTATCCTTGGCAGACTTCAAAAAGCGGATCGGCTGTACCGCGGCTCGCCGCTTGGCCACCTGGGTGCGGTCCATCACGTCGCCGGCGAGCTGCCCGCAGGCTGCATCGATGTCATCCCCGCGCGTCTTGCGCACGGTCGTCACGACCCCCCCCGCGATGAGGACCTGCCCGAAGGCCTGGACCACGGATCGGGGTGAACATTTCAGGCCCGAGTCCGGAAACGGGTTGAAGGGTATCAGGTTGATTTTGCAGGGAACACCCTTGCCGCCATGGCCTTTGATCAATGCCAGCAGCTGCGCGGCGTGTTCGGGCTGGTCGTTGACCCCGTCCAGCATGCAGTATTCGAAAGTGATGAAGTCACGCGGTGCCGCCGGCAGGTAACGCAGGCACGCGTCCAGCAGCTCCGACAACGGGTATTTTCGATTCAGCGGCACCAGCGAGTCGCGCAGCGCATCGTTGGGTGCATGCAGCGAGACCGCCAGGGCCACCGGCACGTCGGCGGCCAGCCGGTCGATCATGGGCACGACACCCGAGGTCGAGACGGTCACCCGCCGACGCGACAGGCCATAGCCATGGTCGTCCAGCATCACACGCAACGCCGGCACCAGAGCGCTGTAATTCTGCAGCGGCTCACCCATGCCCATCATCACCACATTGGAGATGACGCGCTCGGACGACTTCAGGTGCTGACGCAGGAAAAATTCGGCGTGCCACAACTGCGCCACGATCTCACCCGTGGTGAGGTTGCGCGAAAAACCCTGATGTCCAGTGGAGCAGAAACGGCACCCCACAGCGCAGCCCGCTTGCGAGGAAATGCAGAGCGTGCCACGGTCATCTTCGGGGATGAACACGGTTTCCACCGCGTTGCCACCACCCACGTCGAACAGCCACTTGATCGTGCCGTCGGCGGAGTCTTGGCGGGAGAGCACCTGCAAGCCCGTGATGGTGCAGACCGAGGGCAGTTTTTCGCGAAGGCTCTTGGCGAGATCGCTCATCTCGTCAAAGTGCGAAGCGCCTCTCTGGTGAATCCAGCGAAACAGCTGGACGGCGCGAAAGCGCTTTTCGCCCAGCTGCTCGCAAAAGGCGGTCAGGCCCTCAAGATCGAAGTCGAGGAGGTTGACCGTCATGACATGGAGGACCCGTGCCGATCAGCGCGAGTAAACATTCATGCCGGGAAAGAAGAAAGCAATTTCCACAGCGGCGGTTTCAGGAGCGTCGGAGCCGTGCACGGCGTTGGCGTCGATGCTGTCGGCGAAGTCTGCGCGGATGGTGCCGGCGTCGGCCTTCTTGGGGTCGGTGGCGCCCATCAGGTCACGGTTCTTGAGGATGGCGCCTTCGCCTTCCAGTGCCTGGATCATCACAGGACCGGAAATCATGAAATCCACGAGGTCCTTGAAGAAAGGACGGGCTTTGTGAACCGCGTAGAACTGCTCTGCTTCGCCGCGGGACAGGTGCGCCATGCGAGCGGCCACCACCTTCAGGCCGGCGGCTTCAAAACGGGCGTAGATCTGGCCGATGACGTTCTTGGCGACGGCGTCAGGCTTGATGATGGAGAGGGTGCGTTCGATGGCCATGATGATCCTTGAATTTATGGAATAAAAACGATTCTTGCGCGGGTGGCAAAGCCTTTGATTCTACATTGCCCGGAGCAAAAACACCGCCGCGCGCGGGGAGCAACAACGCGGTCAGCGGCCACCGGAACGGCCACCGCCTCCGCTGCCACCCCGGCGGCGACCACCGCTGGGACCGCCACGGCCGGTGCCTTGTTCGCGCTGGCGCTGCAAGGCGTCCTGGCCGATGTAGCCAAGGGAGGTTTTCAAGGGGTCGGGCTGGCCACCGCCTGCGCCCAGCCCTTTGCCACCCTTGCCCTTGTTCGAGGGCGTATCGAACATGCTGCCGCGGCGCACGGCGGGCGCATCGCCCCGGCTGCCCGCGGGGTTGCCGTAGTTGCGCCCACCCTGCGGCCCCTGCTTCTTGCCACGCCCCGGGGCAACACGGCCAGCCGGCCGCTCGGTTCGCTGGTAGACACCGGCGGCCACCGTCAGGCGGTCGATGTCGCCTTGATCCAGCTCCAGCCAGACACCACGCTTGAGTCCTCGCGGCAGCATCATGGCGCCATAGCGGATGCGGATCAAACGGCTCACGGCGTGACCCACGGCTTCGAGCATGCGCCGCACCTCCCGGTTGCGGCCTTCGCCGATGGTCACGCGGTACCAGCAGTTGGCGCCCTCGCCCCCGCCGTCTTCGATGCTGTCGAAACGGGCCTCGCCATCGTCCAGCCGCACGCCGTCGAGCAAGCGCTGCTTTTCGTCGTTGGACAGGGCTCCCAGCACCCGCACCGCGTACTCGCGCTGCAGACCAAATCGCGGGTGCATCAGCCGGTTGGCGAGCTCACCCGAGTCGGTGAGCAGCAGCAGGCCTTCGGTGTTAAGGTCCAGGCGCCCCACCGACTGCCACTTGCCCTGGTAGAGGCGCGGCAGGCGGCGAAACACCGTGGGCCGGTTTTGCGGGTCGTCGTGCGACACCACCTCGCCCGCGGGCTTGTGATAGGCCAGCACGCGAGGCGGCGGCGGCGCGATGCGCACGCGCACCGGCTTGCCATTGACCTTGATGTTGTCGCCGAACTGGATGCGCTGACCGATGTGGGCCGGCTCGCCATTGACCGAGATGCGCCCCTCCAGGATCAGTTGCTCCATTTCCAGCCGAGAGCCCATGCCGGCCTGCGCAAGCACCTTGTGCAGCTTGGGCGAATCGGCCTCGGGCTGCAGCACACGCTTGGTCGGCAAGGGCAGCTCCTGCTCTTGTTCGGCGTCAAACACACCACTGACCACGTCGTCAAAACGCAAGGCCTGCGGCTGAGTGGACGCCGGGATCGCAGCGGTCTTGGGTGTGGAATCCGTGGTGGGCTCGACGGGCATGGCGCCAGCGTCGCTGCCTGACGGTTCAATCGGGTTGTGAGGGGGTTGCGCCGGTTTCATGGTCGTCCTGTGGTTCGTCCCGGGTCGGGACGGGGATCGCCGGTTCGCCGGCGGTGTCGGGGGTGTCTTCACCCGCGGATGGAAGATCTTCAGCGGCTGGCTCGGCCAGCCCGCTGGAGAGCGATTCAAAGTCGAGACGACCGAGGGCCGATTCCTGCACCTCACTGCCGTCCAGTGGGGGCAGCTGGTCCAGGGAAGAAAGGCCGAGATCGTCGAGAAACTGGCGCGTGGTGGCAAACAGCGCCGGCCGCCCCACCGTTTCGCGGTGCCCGATCACCTCCACCCAGCCGCGGTCTTCCAGCTGTTTGATGATCAGGGAATTGATCGTCACGCCCCGGATGTCCTCCATGTCGCCACGGGTGACCGGTTGGCGGTAGGCGATGATGGCCAGGGTTTCCATCGCGGCGCGCGTGTACCTGGGCGGCTTCTCAGGATGCAAGCGGTCCAGAAATGCGCGCAGTTCAGGCCGGCTCTGAAAACGCCAGCCCGTGGCCACCTGCACCAGCTCGACGCCGCGCCCGGTCCACTCGGTCTGGAGATCGGTCAGCAGGGTCTTGATCGTGTCCGGGGCGACCTCCATGTCAAACAACACCCCCAGCTCTCTCACGGAAAGCGGTTGGGGTGCGCAAATCAAGGCCGTCTCAAGGACGCGCTTGGCATCCGTGGTGTTCATCGCTGGTGCCTAAAAAAACCGGTTGTCGGTCAGGGGGCAAGAAGTTGCGTGCAAAGTCTGCGGGGCTTCATCAGGCCCGTGGCGGACAACAGCAGCACGGGATGGGTCGCAACGGACCATCCGGGTGGGCTGTGGGAACGATCAGAAATCGCAAGGGGACCCGATGGCGGGCCGCAGGACGCCGGGATCAAGTCACCCCAGCTGCCCCGGATTGTAATGGAGCCCGGCCTCAGCGATGGCCTGGCCCAAATCAGCGGGTGGTTCGCAGGCGAAGGCGAGCGGGGCACCCGACACCGGGTGGGCCAGCCGCAGCCGGGCGGCGTGCAAGGCCTGGCGCTCCATGCCGAACAAGGGGCGCCCGCCGTACACCGCATCGCCCATCAGCGGATGACCGAGCCAGGTCAGGTGCACGCGGATCTGGTGGGTTCGCCCGGTGTGCAGCTTGCAGGCCACCAGGCAGGCCTGTTCATTGCCGTCAAGCAGGCGGATCGACGTGCGGGCGGTCTTCGCACCCGTGGTCTCGGGCCGCAGCACGGCCATGCGCAGGCGGTTGTGGGGATCACGACCCACCGACTGCTCCACGTCCAGCTCAGCCACCCCCTTCCAGCGACCCTGCGCCAGTGCCAGGTATTCGCGATGCACCTCACGGGCTGCAATGGCGCGCACCAGTGCCTCCACGGCCAGGCGGCTCTTGCCCACGAGCATCAGGCCCGAAGTGTCCTTGTCGAGCCGGTGGACGATGCCGGCCCGCGGCAGCGCGGAGGCACCCGCGTGATGCGCCAGCAACCCGTTGAGCAGGGTGCCACTCCAGTGACCGGCGGCCGGGTGTACCACAAGACCCGCGGGCTTGTGAATGACCAACAGGTCCGCGTCTTCGAACACCACCTCCAGCGCCATGGGCTGCGCCACGAACGCCATGGTTTGCTGCGTCGGGCGCAGCTCCACCTGCAAAAGGTCCCCCACCGACACCTTCGCCGACGGCTTGAGCGCAGGGGCTCCGCGCCACACGACGGCGCCGTCGACCATGAGCTGCTGAAGATACGAACGGGAGAATTCCGGGATCAGTGCTGCAAGGGCACGGTCGAGCCGCCAGCCGTGCATGGACACGGGCACCTCGCAATCCCGAACCTCGACCACCGTCAGGCTGTCGTCGGCATCGCCCTCCCCCTCGGAGATGCCCAGGTCGGTTGCACCCCCCCTCGATATAATTTCAGCTGCCAAGACCTGTGTTCCTGTTGTGAAGGTGTGCGTGTGAAGCTTTGTTCGAGATTATCGGCGGTGTCGTTCTGCACACTGACCACGGTGCTGGTCGTCGCGGGTTGCAGCAGCACCCCCGTGGATCCGACCACGGACTGGAGTCCCAGCAAGATCTACAGCGAAGCCAGCGACGAGCGTGAAGCAGGCAACTTCGAGAAGGCCATCGGCCTGTACGAAAAGCTTGAAGGCCGTGCCGCTGGCACCCCCCTGGCCCAGCAGGCCCAGCTCGACAAGGCCTACACCCAGTACAAGGGTGGCGAACAGGCCCAGGCACTCGCCACCATCGAGCGGTTTCTGCGCCTGCACCCGGCCAGCCCAGCGCTGGACTATGCGCTGTACCTGAAGGGCCTGGTCAACTTCAACGAAAACCTCGGCCTTTTCGGATCGCTGGCGCAGCAAGACCTGTCCGAGCGCGACCAGAAGGCCGCGAAAGAGTCGTTTGAGTCGCTGCGCGAAGTCGTGACCCGGTTTCCAGATTCGCGCTACGCGCCCGATGCCCGCGCCCGCATGACCTACATCGTCAATTCGCTGGCGCAGTACGAGGTGCATGTGGCGCGCTACTACTTTGGTCGCGGCGCCTACCTGGCAGCGATCAACCGTGCCCAGACCGCGGTGAGCGACTACGCCAACACGCCGGCCATGGAAGAGGCGCTGGTCATTCTGGTGCGGAGCTACGACGCCCTGGGCATGACCCAGCTGCGCGACGATGCCCGCCGGGTGCTTCAAACCAACTTCCCCAAAAGCAGCTTTCTGGGCGGTGGCGGCTCAGGCTCCGGCGTCAGCAGCCCTTGGTGGAAACTCTGGTGAGCGCCAGCTGATCGAGCTCCTCCAGCAGTTCCGCCTCGTCCAGGAGGCGGCGCATGGGCGGCAGGGCGTCCAGCAGGTCGTTGCCGTATGAGCGCGTGAGCAGCCGTCGGTCGGCCACGACCAACACCCCCTGATCGGTTTCACTGCGGATCAAACGCCCCGCACCCTGTTTGAGGGCCAGAGCCGCCTGGGGCAGGTAGCTGTAGCGGAAGGCGCTTCGCCCCTCGGCCTCATGCTGGCGGGCGCGGGCCGCGACCAGCGGATCGTCGGGTGGCGGAAACGGCAGCTTGTCGATCACCAGCAACTGCAGCACCTGGCCAGCCAGGTCCACGCCTTCCCAGAAGGCCATCGAGGCCACCAGCACCGCGCCGGCCCCCTCCCCGCGTCCGGCGACCCGAAACCGGGCCAGCAGTGCGCGCCTCGACATCTGCCCTTCGCACAACAATTGCAGCGGTTCGCGCTCCCCGTCACCCACCATCTGCTGCAAGGCCTCCGTCAGTCGGGCCGAGGCCCGCAGCGTGGTGGTCAGCACGAGGGTGTGTCCGCCGAGCCGAGTGGCCCAGCGCGCGACTGCCTGGGCCAACACGGGCGTGTGGCGGGGGTCGGCCGGCTCCGGCAGATCGTCCGGCACGTGCAGGGCCAGTTGCCGAGCATGATCGAACGGGCTGGGCACCCGCAGCGTGCGCATGAGCGGGTGATGCCGCAGGCCCAGCGGTTCCGTGAACCAGGCCAGGGTGTCTTCGGTGCCCAGCGTGGCGGACGTGAACACCCAGCTTCGTCCCGTGCCGGCCAGTTCGAGCGCGTCACCGATGTGCCGGGACGCGTCGATCGACGCTCGCACCAGCGCCCAGCCCGCCGCGCCCGCGTCCAGCCACATCACGGTGGTGGCGTCTTCAACGGCGTTGCCGGACCGGATCAGCTGGCCCCACCCCGTCCACAGATCGTGCGCCTGGCGGTGCAGTCCATCCATCTCGGCCGCCGCGCCCGCGGTCGCCTGCAGCGCGGACACCACGGCACGCAAGGCCCGGGTCACGGTCATGATCCATGCCGACCAGCGTTCGTCCTTTGGTGCGCTCAGCCAGCGGTGTCGGCCGGTTGGGCACGGGGGTGGCGTGCCCGCCGCCTGGTCCAGCACCAGCGCCAGGTGCGCCCAGGCGCGCTGGCCGCTCGCCCACCGTGGGGCCAGATTCAACACGTCCCGAGCGAGCGCGCGCAACGACCCGCTGCCCACCGACTCGGCCATGAGCTCGACGCCGGTCGCGTTCAAGCGGTGGGCCTCGTCAAACACCACCACCTCGGCACGTTCCAGGAGGCCGCCGAGCCAGGCGCCTTCACCGTGCAGGCTGGAGAAAAACAGGTGGTGATTGATGACCACCCAATGCGCCTGCAACGCCTCGTGTCTTGCGCGGTTCACGTGACACCCCTCCCGTCGGGGGCAGGTGTCGCGCAAACAGTTGTCGCGGGTCGAAGTGATCTGGGGACGCAAGGCCGAGCGCTCGTCCAGCCACGGCAGTTCGGCCAGATCGCCGCGCTGCGTCTGCCCCGCCCATTGCCGCAGCTGATCCAGCCGCGAGGCCTGCGCGGGGTCGATCCCGCGCGATGGCACGTCGACCGCCTGGGCGAGACGGTGCACACACAGGTAGCTGGATCGCCCCTTGAGCATGGCCACACGAACCGGCATGCCCAATGTCTGTGTCAGCGCGGGAATGTCCCGTGCAAACAGCTGTTCCTGCAGGGCCTGGGTGGCGGTGGACAAGAGCGCGCGCCGGCCGCTGAGCAACAGCGGCACCAGGTAGGCCAGCGTCTTGCCAACGCCGGTGCCCGCCTCCACCGCCAACAAGCGCCCACCATCGATGGCGTCGGCCACCGCCGCCGCCATCGTGACCTGCGCCTCGCGGTACACAAAGCCGGGTGACGCCGCCAGCGGGCCATGGGCCGACAGCGTTTGAGAGACCCGGTCGGTGACCGAGGTCACCCGGGGCTCCTGCCGCTCTCGCCTGGCACCACGGTTTGGGTGACCCGGCGCCGATGTGTTCGGTTTTGGTGACAAGCCAATCCGGCACAGAATTTAGTGGTTACCATCCGACACGTCACCGGCATACTGCTTCATTCTCACAACGAATTCCCATGTCCAAAGGCTATCGCATTCACGCGTCCACCGGCATTCACCGGGGTGACCGAGACTACCAGCAGGATCAGGTGTGCCTGCTGCACCATCCCCGCGAAAGCGCTTGCCTGCTGGCCGTGGTGGCCGACGGGATGGGGGGACGCAGTGGCGGTCGCAAGGCCTCCGACCAGGTGATGCTGACCTCGCGCCAGCTGTTCGAACGCTACGACCCGGAGACCGACGACGCCTCGTCGCTGCTGCGACAGATCGTGGAAGAGTCACACCTGGTGATCAAGCTGACCGCGGTGTCGGCCGAACAGGAACCGCACAGCACCATTTCGGCCTTCCTCATCAACCCGGGTGGCAGCAGCCACTGGATACACGCTGGCGACTCGCGCATCTACCACTTCCGCAACGGCGCGCTGGTGTTCCGCACCATGGACCACTCTTATGTGCAGACCCTGGTGAACCAGGGCGAGATCACGGAAGAAGAGGCGCTCGATCACCCGCACTCCAACATCCTCATGGGTTGCCTGGGCACCGACAACGACCCGCCGGTGGACATCCATGTGGTCCAGCAACTGAGCCCCGGCGACGCGATCATGGCCTGCAGCGACGGCGTCTGGCACTACTTCACACCGGAAGAACTGGCGAGCACCATCGCGATGCTCTCGCCCCGCGAAGCGTGTGAGTTCCTGATCCAGAAGGCCCGCTCGCGGGCCAAAGGCATGGGCGACAACCTGTCCATCACCATCGTCAAGCTCGAACCCCTGACCTGACCACCCCGGGATCAGGTCAGGCCAGTGTCCACCTGCCGGTGCTCCAGCGCCAGGAACTCCGCCGATTGCATTTCGGTGAGCCGAGAGACCGTGCGGGGAAATTCGTGCGACATCGGACCTTCGGTGTACAGCTGATCCGGTGGTACCGCCGCCGACATCACCAGCTTGACACGCCGGTCATACAGCACATCGATGAGCCAGGTAAAGCGCCGCGCCTCCGAAGCCTGCCGCACCGCCATCTGCGGCACGTTGGACAACATCAGCGTGTGGAACTGGGTGGCAATTTCCAGGTAGTCGTTTTGCGAGCGTGGACCGCCGCAGAGCGTGCGGAAGTCGAACCAGATCACGCCACCCGCGCGGCGCAGTGCCCGGATCTGCCGCGCCTCGATGTGCATCACCGGGTCCTGGTCGGCCATTTCAGCCAGCTCGCCAAACGTTTGCTCCATGGCCGCATCGGCCGCAGGGCCCAGCGGGCAATGGTAGAGCTGGATGTGGGTCAGCGTGCGCTGGCGGTAGTCGGTGCCGTTGTCCACACTGAGCACCTCCAGCCGCGATTTCAGCAGCTCGATGGCGGGCAGGATTCGGTCGCGGTGCAGACCCTCCGGGTACAGGCCATCGGGGTGGAAGTTGGAGGTAGTGACGAACCCCACACCGGCCTTGAACAGCGCGTCCAGCAGGCGGTGCAGGATCATGGCGTCGGTCACGTCGGCCACATGGAACTCGTCGAAGCAGATGAGCTTGTAGCGCTTGGCCATGCGCGCACCCAGCTCGTCCAGCGGGTTCACCGTGCCTTGCAGGTCGCGCAGTTCGCGGTGCACCTCGCGCATGAACTCGTGAAAGTGCAGGCGCGTCTTGCGCCGGATCGGAACCGCGTTGTAGAAGCAGTCCATCAGGAAGCTCTTGCCCCGCCCCACCCCGCCGAACATGTAGACGCCACGCGGGATCTCCGGCTTGACGAACATCTTCTTCAGCGCATTGGAACGGCGCTGCTTGTACGTCGCCCATTCGGCGGCACACCGCTCCAGCGCGTCGATGGCACGCTGCTGGGCGGGGTCGGTGGTGTAGCCGCGCTCCTGGAGCGCGGCCTCGTAGGTGCTGCGGACCGACAAGGGCGAACCCGGATCAGAAGTTCAGGGTTCGCTTGTCCACCGCCAGAGCGGCTTCCTTCGTCGCCTCGGACAGCGACGGGTGCGCGTGGCAGATGCGGGCGATGTCTTCGGCGCTGGCCTTGAACTCCATCGCCACCACGGCCTCGGAGATCAGTTCGGAGGCCATCGGACCCACGATGTGCACACCCAGGATCTCGTCCGTGGTCGCGTCGGCCAGGAACTTGACCATGCCGGTCGTGTCGCCCAGCGCGCGTGCGCGGCCGTTGGCCAGGAACGGGAAGGTGCCGGCCTTGTACGCCACGCCATCCGCCTTGAGCTGCTGCTCGGTGCGGCCGACCCAGGCGATCTCGGGGCTGGTGTAGATGACCCAGGGAATAGTGTTGAAGTTGACGTGCCCGTGCTGGCCGGCGATGCGCTCGGCCACGGCCACGCCCTCCTCTTCCGCCTTGTGCGCCAGCATGGGGCCGCGCACCACGTCGCCCACCGCCCAGACGCCCGGCAGGTTGGTTTTGCACTCGGCGTCCACCATGATGGCGCCGCGCTCGTCCAGCGCCAGGCCCACGGCTTCGGCGTTCAGGCCGATGGTGTTGGGCACGCGGCCGATCGAGACGATCAGCTTGTCGGCGTCCAGCGTCAGGGCTTCGCCCTTGGCGTTGGTGTAGGCGACGTTCACGCCCTTCTTGCCGGTCTTGATCTCGCCCACGGTCACGCCGAGCTCGATCTTCAGCCCCTGCTTGTCGAAGGCCTTCTTGGCTTCCTTGGCGATCTGCTCGTCCACCGCGCCCAGGAAGGTCGGCAGGCCTTCGAGGATGGTGACGTCGGACCCCAGGCGGCGCCAGACCGAGCCCATTTCCAGGCCGATCACGCCAGAACCGATCAGCACCAGCTTCTTCGGCACCGCGCCGATGCGCAGCGCGCCGTCGTTGGACAGCACGGTGTCTTCATCGAACAGCGTGCCGGGCAACGCGCGGGCGTTGGAGCCCGTGGCCACGATGACCTGCTTGCCCACCAGCGTTTCAGGCTTCTCGCCCGTCACCTGGACTTCGTAACCACCTTCAGCAGCTTTGGCGAACGAACCCCGGCCGTGGAAGAACGTGACCTTGTTCTTCTTGAACAGGTAGAGGATGCCGTCGTTGTTCTGCTTCACGACGGTGTCCTTGCGGCCCACCATCTTGGCCACGTCCATCGTCACCTTGCCGGTGCTGATGCCGTGATCGGCGAAGTGGTGGTTGGCGTGCTCGAAGTGCTCGCTGGACTGAAGCAGCGCCTTGGAGGGAATGCAGCCCACGTTGGTGCAGGTGCCGCCCGGGGCGGGGCCGCCAGCGGCGTTTTTCCACTCGTCGATGCACGCGACCTTGAAACCCAGCTGGGCCGCGCGGATGGCAGCGATGTAGCCGCCGGGGCCGGCGCCGATCACGACGACGTCAAATGCTTGAGACATGTTTGTTCCTGAATGGGGTTGGACAAACGCCCCCGAAGGGGCGTCTGCAATTTCGCTGTTCGATCAGATGTCGAACAAGAGGCGGGCCGGGTCTTCCAGCGCTTCCTTCATGGCCACCAGGCCCAGCACGGCTTCGCGGCCGTCGATGATGCGGTGGTCGTAGGACATGGCGAAGTAGTTCATCGGGCGAACCACCACCTGGCCGTTTTCGACCATGGCGCGGTCCTTGGTGGCGTGCACGCCCAGGATGGCCGACTGCGGCGGGTTGATGATGGGGGTGGACATCATCGAACCGAAAGTGCCGCCGTTGGAAATGGAGAACGTGCCACCGGTCATGTCGTCCATGCCCAGCTTGCCGTCTTTGGCTTTCTGGCCAAACTCGGCGATCTTCTTCTCGATCTCGGCAAAGCTCATTTGGTCGGCGTTGCGCAGGATGGGCACCACCAGACCGCGCGGCGAACCCACCGCGATACCGATGTCGAAGTAGCCGTGGTAGACGATGTCGTTGCCGTCCACCGAGGCGTTCAGCACCGGGAACTTCTTGAGCGCGTGCACAGCGGCCTTCACGAAGAAGCTCATGAAGCCCAGCTTCACGCCGTGTTCCTTCTCGAACCGTTCCTGCATGCGCTTGCGCATCTCCATGACCGGGGCCATGTTGATTTCATTGAACGTGGTCAGGATGGCGTTGGTGGCCTGCGACTGCAGCAGGCGCTCGGCCACGCGGGCACGCAGACGCGTCATGGGCACGCGCTCTTCAGGGCGGTCGCCGAGGTCGGGCGCGACCGTGGCCACCTGCGGCAACACCTTGGTCGGTGCGCCGGTGGGGATGGCAGCGGGGGCGGCGACAGCGGCCTTGGGTGCCGACGCGGCGGCGAGCACGTCGCCCTTGGTGACGCGGCCGTCCTTGCCGGTGCCGGGCACCGAGCCGGCGGCCATGCCGTTGTCGGCCATCAGCTTGGCGGCGGCGGGCATGGCCACGCCGGCTTTGCTGGTGGACGCCGCGGCAGCCGCAGCGGGGGCGGCGATGGGCGCGGCGGCGGCCACCGGAGCGGGCGCAGCGACAGCAGGCGTGGCAGCACCTGCCACCGCGGCGGTGTCGATGCGCGCGATCAGCTGCTCGGCGGCCACCGTGGCGCCATCGCCCTGGAGGATTTCGACCAGCACGCCCGACGACGGTGCGGGGCATTCCAGCACGACCTTGTCGGTCTCGATCTCGATCAGGGTTTCATCTGCGGTGACGGCGTCACCGACCTTCTTTTTCCATTGCAGCAGGGTGGCCTCGGCCACGGACTCGGAGAGCTGCGGAACTTTGACTTCTACGATTGCCATGTTCTTGTCCTAGAGATATTGCGTTCAGGGTCGGGCGTCGGGCCAGCCAGGCGCGCTGCGCTTGGCCAACCGATCAACGGGCCGACAGTTACTTGGTGAGGATGAAGCCCTTGAGCTTGCTGAAAGCGGCTTCGATCAGGGTCTTCTGCTGCTCCTGGTGCAGATGCGCATAACCCACGGCCGGCGACGCCGACGCGGCACGGCCGGCATAACCCAGCTTCTGCCCGTCAAGCATGTTCTCGTGGATGTAGTGCTGCACGAAGAACCACGCTCCCTGGTTTTGCGGCTCGTCCTGGCACCACACGATGTCGGTGGCGTTGGGGTACTTCTTGAGCTCGGCGCCGAACACCTTGTGCGGGAACGGGTACAGCTGCTCCACGCGCAGGATGGCCACGTCGTCGTCGCCACGCTCTTCGCGCTTCTTGACCAGGTCGTAGTACACCTTGCCCGAGCAGCAGATCACGCGCTTGACCTTCTCGGCCTTCTTCACCACATCGGCGTCGTGCTCCGGAATCACGGTCTGGAAACCGCCCTTGGTGAACTCGGACAGCGGCGAGGTCGCATCCTTGTTGCGCAGCAGTGACTTGGGCGTGAAGATGATCAGCGGCTTGCGCAGGTTGCGGATCACCTGGCGGCGCAGAACGTGGAAGATCTGGCTGGCCGTGGTCGGCTGCACCAGCTGCATGTTGGTGTCGGCGGCCATCTGCATGAAGCGCTCCAGGCGGGCCGAGCTGTGCTCGGGGCCCTGGCCTTCGTAGCCGTGCGGCAACATCAGCGTGATGCCGTTGACGCGGCCCCACTTCACCTCGCCGGAGGCGATGAACTGGTCGATCACGACCTGCGCACCGTTGGCGAAATCACCGAACTGGGCTTCCCAGATCACGAGCGTGTTCGGGTCGTTCGAGGCATAGCCGTACTCGAAGCCCAGCACCGCCTCTTCGGACAGGATGGAGTCGATCACGACGAACGGCGCCTGGTTGTCGGCCACGTTCTGCAACGGCGTGTAGGTGCCTTCGTTCCACTTCTCGCGATTCTGGTCGTGGATCACGGCGTGGCGGTGAGTGAACGTGCCACGGCCGCAGTCTTCGCCCGACAGGCGCACCGGGAAACCACTGGCCACCAGCGAGGCAAAGGCCATGTGCTCGCCCATGCCCCAGTCCACCGGAATGTCACCACGGCCCATGGCCGCACGGTCGGCGTACACCTTCTTCACCAACTGGTGTGGGGTCACGCTCTCTGGGATGGTGGTGAGACGGTCCGAGAGGCGCTTCCACTCGGCCATGGGGATGGCGGTGTCGCCGGCGTCGGTCCACTTCTTGCCCAGGAAGGGCGACCAGTCCACCGCGAACTTGCTCTTGAAGTTGGTCAGCACCGGGTCCACGGTGTGGCGGCCGGCGTCGAGCGCGGCACGGTAGGCCTTGGCCATGTCGTCGCCGAGCGTCTCGCCCAGGCCTTGCGCGGCCAGCTTGTCAGCGTACAGCTTGCGCGTGCCGGGGTGTGCACCGATCTTCTTGTACATCAGCGGCTGGGTCAGGCTCGGGGTGTCCTGCTCGTTGTGG
>NZ_JADMKB010000075.1 GCF_018780075.1 Hydrogenophaga sp. | reverse complement strand
GAGCCCAGCATGAAGGCCTGCATGGCCTGCAGCGATTCGGGCGAGAACAGCAGCACCAGGTGCGTCAGGGCGCCCAGCACCACGCCCACCACCACGCCCGCCAGCAGCAGGCGCAGCGTGTGCTGCACGCCGCGCGAGAGCACCAGGGTGATCAGCACGGCGGCCACCGCGCCGCCAAAGGCCGCGCCGGTCAGGCCCAGGCGCACCCAGGCGCTGCTGGAGAACACGCTCACCGCCACACCGCTGTTCATCATGGACGTGCCCAACATGCCCGCACCGCCACCCATCGCGGCCAGCGCCAGCGCCACACCCAGCGACGCGCCCGAGGCGCTGCCGAGCAGGAACGGGTCGGCCAGCGGGTTGCGGAACAGGCCCTGCGCCACCGCCCCGGCCAGCCCCAGCAAGGCGCCCGCGCCCCAGGCGCCCAGGGTGCGCGGCAGGCGGATCTCCCACACGATCTGCTGCGCCATGGCGGTGGCCGACGGGTCGGCATCCGGGTTCAGCAGCGGGCCGATCAGGTTCTCGAAACCCGCACTGCCCACGCACACGCCGAGCGCGGTCAGGCCAACGGCCGCCACCAGCAGGGCGGCGACGAGCCAGGACGCGCGGCGGGCATTCACCGGCCGGTCCCTTTCGCCGCCTGCGCGCCGGGCGCTTTCTCGGCCAGGCAGCGTGCCATCAGGCGCGCGCCCTCGGCCATGCGCGGACCGGGACGCACCAGCGCGTCGGAGGCGTCGACGGGAAACACACACAGGTGCTGCCCGCGCATGGCGCGCATGGACATCCATCCCGGGCGCTGGGCCATGCCGTCCACGCTGCGCTGGCCGACCATGATCAGGTCGGGATCGGCGCGCACGATGTACTCGGGATTGAGCTTGGGGAAGGGCCCGAGCGACGCGGGCACGATGTTCTTCGCGCCCAGGCGCGTCAGCGTCTCGCCGATGAAGGATCTTTCACCCGCGGCATACGGGCCGGGGTTGACCTCGAAATACACCCGCGTGCCGCGCACGCCCGCGGGCAGCGACTGCGCGGCGGCCATCACGGCGGCGTCGATCGCGCGCCAGATCTTCTGCGCGTCGGGCACCTCCAACAGCTGGCCGATCTTGAGCAGCACGCGCTGCACGTCGGCGTGTGTCTTGGGCTCCAGCGCCACCACCTTGATGCCCAGCGCGCGCAGGCGCTCGCCCGCGCGGGACGACGTCGCCATCAGCACCACGTCCGGTCGCAGCGCGACGATGACCTCGATGTTCGGGTCCAGCCCGCCGCCGACCTGGGGCAAGGCCTTCACGCTCGCGGGCCAGTTGGTGTAACGGTCCACGCCCACCAGGCGCTGGCATTGCCCCAGCTCGCACACCGTCTCGGCCAGCGACGGCAGCAGGCTCACGATGCGCTGCGGCGAGCGCTCAAAGTTCACCACCACGCCGTGGTCGTCGGTGATCTGCAGCGCGGCGCGGGCCGGCAGGGCCAGCAGCGTCAATGCCACCAGCGTCACCGCGGACAGGATGTAACGCATCGGATTCATGTCGGGTCTTTCAGTGTCAGCGGCAGGCCCGCGGCCATCAGGGTGACGCGCTCGCACGTGGCGGCGACGCTCTGGTTCAGGCGGCCCAGCGCGTCCACGAACTGGCGCACCTCGTGCCCCAGGGGGATCACGCCCAGGCCGATCTCGTTGCCCACCAGCACCACCGGCCCGGGCGCCGCGGCGATGGCCTCGCACAGCGCATGGCCCGCGGCGATCACGGCGGGTTCGTCGAGGGCATCGCCGGGCAGCGCGGGCATCAGCAGGTTGGTGAGCCAGAGGGTGAGGCAGTCCACCACGATCAGGGTGTGGGCATCGCTGTGCTGGCGCAGGGTCTGGGCCAGCGCCACCGGCTCCTCCACCGTGCCCATGCCCGGCACCCGCTCGGCGCGGTCCCGCTGGTGGCGCGCGATGCGTTCGCGCATCTCATCGTCCCAGGCCTGGCCCGTGGCGATCAGCACGGCGCGGTGCGCAGGGTCGGCCGCGAGCCACTGATGCGCCCGCTCTTCGGCCCGGCGTGACTTGCCGCTGCGCTGGCCGCCCAGGATGAATTCGCTGCGTGCCAGATCAGCCATGCCGGTTCATCCACGTTGTGACGATGCGGTGCATCTGCTCCACGCCGTCGGTCAGGGCCGCCGGGCCGGGCTGCAGGATGTCGGCCGACTTGATCTCGAACAGCTGGCCGTGGCGCACGGCGGGCACGTCCTGCCACCCCACGCGCGCGGCCACCTTCTCGGGTCTGAACTTCTTGCCGCACCAGGAGCCGATGATGATGTCGGGGTTGCGGCGCACGATCTCGGCGGGGTCGGTAATGATGCGATCCTTGCCCAGCGACTGCACCGCCAGCTCGGGAAACACGTCGTCACCGCCCGCGATGCCCAGCAGCTCCGACACCCAGCGGATGCCGCTGATGTGTGGCTCGTCCCACTCTTCGAAAAACACCTTGGGGCGGCGTTGGCCGGACGCCACCCGCGCGGCCACCTCCGCGCGGATGGCGTCGAGGTGGCGGCGCATGACGTCGATGCGCGCGAGACCGTCGTCAGCGCAGCCCACCATGGCGGCCACCTGGAACAGCATCGAAAAAATTTGATCCACGCTGCGCTGGTTGAACACCGTCACCTGCACGCCCGCGCGGATCAGTTGCGCCGCGATGTCGGCCTGCAGGTCGGAAAACCCAAACACGCAGTCGGGCTGCAGCGCGAGGATCTTGTCGATCTTCGCGTTGAGGAAGGCGCTCACCTTGGGCTTCTCGTCGCGTGCGCGGCGCGGGCGCACCGTGTAGCCGCTGATGCCGACAATGCGGTACGCCTGCCCCAGCAGGTAGAGCCACTCAGTGGTCTCCTCGGTCAGGCAGACGATGCGCTGCGGGCCCAGCGGGTTCATGTGGCCTCCGTCAGGAACAGCGAGGCCGCAGCCTCGGGGTTGGAGGCAAACCAGGCGTGGAAATAGCTGGCGCGCACCGAGCCCTGCGCGTAGATGGCCTCGCCGCGCCCGCCCGCGCGCTGCGCCTCGGTCCGGGACCGCGGTGGCAGCGGCGACTCGGTGGTCGAGTAGTGAAACGTGTGCCCGCGCAGTTCGCCTCGCCCCGTGTCCCAGCGCTGCGGCCCGAGCGCGGACAGGCGCTTCTGCATGACCACGCGCCCGGGCAGCAGGCCCCACATCGGATGCTCGTCGCCGTCGGCGGTGGTCAATGTGTCAAACAGCGGCATCATGCCGCCGCACTCGGCCCAGACGGGTCGGCCAGCCGCGATGTGTTCGGCCAGCGAGTCGCGGCAGCGCGCGCCCTTCGCCAGCGTGGCCGCGTGCAGCTCCGGGTAGCCGCCCGGCAGCCACACGGCATCACACGCGGGCACCGGCTCATCGGCCAGTGGCGAGAAAAACACCAGCTCGGCACCGAGCGCGCGCAGGCTGTCGAGGTTGGCCGGGTAGGTGAAGCAGAAGGCCGCATCGCGCGCCACCGCCACCGTGCGGCCCGCCAGCCGGGGAGCGGGCAGCACGGGCGACACCGCATCGAACCGCACCGCCCAGCGCTGCCAGCCCGCGGGGTCGAGCTGCCCCAGCGACGTCTGTGACAGCGCGTCGGCCACGGCGTCCAGCCGCTCCATGGCGTCGGGCAGCTCGGACGCCAGCGTCAAGCCGAGGTGCCGCTCGGGCAGCGTGAACCCCGCGTCGCGTTTCAAGGCACCGAGCCAGCCGGCGTCGATGCCCACCGCGTCGCCGTCGGCCATCGCCGGTCGCAACGAGCGCTGCAGCATCTGAGCGTGGCTCTCGCTGGCGACCCGGTTGGCCAGCACGCCCGCCCAGGACAGGCCGTCCTGGTAGTGGCGCAGCCCGTGCGCCAAAGCGCCAAACGTGCCCGCCATCGCCGAGGCGTCGATCACCGCCAGCACAGGCAGCCCGAAGCGCCGCGCGAGGTCGGCCGCGCTGGGCTCACCGTCGAACAGGCCCATGACCCCTTCGATCAGGATCAGGTCGCTCGACGACGCGGCCTCAAACAGGCGCGCGCGGATGTCGGCCTCGCCGTTGAGCCAGAGGTCGAGGTTGTGCACGGGGTGGCCGCTGGCGAGCGTGTGCCAGTGCGGGTCCAGAAAATCCGGACCGCATTTGAACACCAGAACCCGACGACCTTGTCGCGTGTGCAGCCGCGCGAGCGCCGCCGTCACGGTGGTTTTGCCCTGGCCCGAGGCCGGGGCGGCAATCAGCAGCGCCGGACAGGTGGCTGCGTCAGGCGTCGCCGAAGCGTGTACGCCGTCCAGGGCAGCCGTGGAACGGGCTTCGCCCGGCCACAGGCTGCGTCCCCCTTCCCTAACGGTAGGGGGAAAGACGCGCAGCGTCGCAGGGAGTTGTCCCATCCCTCACCGAGACCAGTTCAGCCCAACGTACACGGTGCGGCCGGCGGTGGCGTAACCGAGCACCGACTCGTAGGCCTTGTCGGTCAGGTTGTCGATGCGGGCCTGCAGTGTCCAGCTGGGCGTGAGCGCGGTGCTGGCGGTCAGGTTCAGCAGGCTGTGGGCCGGCAGACGCTGCGTGTTGGCCGCATCGTCGAAGCGCGAGCCCAGGTGCTGCAACTCGCCACCGAAGGTCCAGCCGGCCAGCTGGGTGTCGGCGGTCAGGGTGGCCTGGGTTTGGGCACGCCGCGCGAGACGCAGACCGGTCTCCAAGTCTTTGGGGCGCATCAGGTCGAGCGAGGCCCCGAGGTTGACCGAGCCCGCACGGGTGCCGCCACTGAGCGTGACGCCGCTGTAGCGAGCCCTGCCCGTGTTGCCGTAACAACCCGCGTATTCGCCCACGCCGTTGGCGCAACTCCCGGGACCCGTTACGTAGTCGATCAGGTTCTTCACGTCGTTGCGGTACAGCGTGAACCCGGCGCGGTCATGGCCCGCCTGGTAACGCAGGCCGGCCTCGAAGTTGCGGGCCGTCTCGGCCTTCAGCTCGGGCGTGCCGTAGAAGCTGAAACGCTGGAACAGGGTGGGCACGCGGAACGCGGTGCCGGCCGACAGCGTGGCACGCCAGGCGGGCGAGAACGCCAGCGCGTAGGCAACGCCACCGGTGGACTGGCCACCGAACTCGCTGTCGTCGTCGTGGCGGGCGTTGAGCTGCAAGGTGTGTGCACCGTGCCGCAGCGTGTAGCCGAGCGCGAGCGCGTTCTGATCGCGGGCGGTTTGTTCGGGGACGGTGCTGCCGTTGGTGAGATGGTCTTCGCGGCGCTCCAGATCAGCACTCAGGGTGGCCGTGCCCATGAGCCATTCGTTGCGCAGCAGGTAGGTGTCGATGCGGGTGTGGGTGAGGTAAGGCGACGGGGTGGTTTCGTAGCGGTCGGTGCCGCGTGTCACGCCCACCCGGGTCTTCCAGGCCTCGCTCCAGGCCGCCGACCAGTTGAGCCCCAGGGTACGCAGGTCTTGCTGGTTCTGGTCGTCCTGGCCAGGCAGGTAACCGTCGTAGCCCGCCTTCTGCTCGCTGTCGAGCAGCGTCGCGTCCAGTTCGTGGCCGGGTGCGAACTTCCAGCCCAGCCGGCCAGAGACCGACTGTCCGCGGTAGCCGTCGCGATCCGGGTTGCCCGAGGGCTGTGCGTTGAAACCGTCGCTGCGTTCGCTCGACAGGCCCAGCGCGTAACTCACCACGCCCTGCCCGCCGCGCAGCGACGCGCTCATGTCACGGGTGTTGTGCGTGCCAACGCCAACGTGGACCGAGGGGAAAAAACCCGCCTCACCCTGGCGGGTGAAGATCTGGATCACGCCGGCCAGCGCGTCCGATCCATAGATCGCCGCTGCAGGGCCACGCAACACCTCGATGCGCTCGACCTGCGCCAGCGGGATCGCGTTCCAGGTCGCGCCGCCGGTGGACTGCGAATCCACGCGGACCCCGTCCACGAACACGGCGGTGAAGCGCGTTTCGGCGCCCCGCAGGTACACGCTGGTGGTGGAAGCGGGCCCCCCATTGCGGGTCACGGTGATGCCCGGCACGCGCGACAGCACATCGGCCAGGCCATTGGCACCGCTGCGCTCGATCTGCTCGCGGTCCACGATGGACACATCGGCCACCACATCGGTCACGGGAACCTGTGAACGGGTCGCCGTGACCACGGTTTCGGGCAGGGTGGCGGGCGTCTGGGCGAAGGCGGGGAATGCAGCGGCGCAGGCCAACGGGAGCACGGCCAGACGCACAGAAATAGCACGGGTTTTCATGAGAGATCACAAGCAGATGTGCCCTCGCCGTCTTCCCCGACAGCGCATGGGCGTCACGATGGCGGGTCCCGCGAAGGACGCACCATCACCTTGTTGGCCGGTATCCGGGCTGACAGAACAACCTTCATCGCCTTCCCAGTGAACCGGTCTGAACCGACTCACCAGTGGCTGCGGGATGAAAGCGGAGACGCCTGAAAGGGCTTCAGAGGTCCCGTCTGCTTACCGTTGCGGGGGCAGCGCAGGTTAGGTCGGTTCATGTGAACTTTCCCTCCTGCTTCCCGTTGAACTGCGGCATGCGAACCACACCGCGAGCACCAACGGGAGGGATTGTAAGCCCGGGGTTCTTTCGGGAACCCTACAATGTGAAACCAACACTTTGTCACCATGGCCGATCCCAAGCACCTTGATCTGATCGCCGAGCGCGTCGAGCGCCTGCTGCTGCGCCATGAAGAACTGCAGCGCACCAACGCCCTGTTGCTTGACCAGGTGGCCAGCCTCAAAAACGAGCGCGACTCGCTCAGATCACGACTCAACGCGGCACGCGCACGCATCGACGCCCTGCTCGATCGCCTTCCCGCCAGCGCCGACTTCATGCCCAAGGACACCGAATGAACAAGCCTGCGTCCAAGCAGATCGAAGTCCAGATCATGGGTCAGAGTTACCTGCTGGCCTGCCCCACGGGGGGCGAGTCCTCTCTGCTGGATGCTGTCGAGCGGGTCGACACGGCGATGTGCCGCATCCGCGACGCTGGCAAAGTCAAGGCCAGGGACCGCATCGCCGTGCTCGCCTCGCTCAACCTCGCGTTCGAACTCTCACAGAAGGAAGCCCAGAGCTACTCGGCATCGTCCTTCGCTCAGTCGGAACCGGCCCCCTTGCAGGAGCCAGGTTTGCCCTCCAGCAGCGAACCGGTCGATCCCGCATCGCAAGCCCGCATGGACGAACTGATCCGACGACTGGATCAGTCGCTGGGCCACGACGGCCAGTTGCTCTGAACAGACCGTGGTTTCACGCGCATTTTTTGCGCTGACTTCCGGCACAACGCGCTGGCAGCGCCTACAATTTGAACCGTCTGCAGTGCGCGCCGGGCTTTATATTTCCTTGAACCAATGCTCCATGAGCACGGGCTAGGTACATTGCCTGATGGGTGTGAGCATCTCGCGTCAGATGAACCCGAAGTCACGCTGCCCTGGCCCACCTGAACCCCGGTTCAGGATGACGGTCCGGTGGCACTGCAGACACCTTCTTCCTCGCTTGCGGCCCGTTGTGGGCCGCAAGTCGTTTGTGGCCTCTCCGCATTCCCCATCTGCCCATGAGCCTCGACCCACTTCTGATCGTTGAACTGGTCGCGCTCGGTCTGTGCACGGGCTTCCTCGCCGGCCTGCTGGGCATCGGCGGCGGCATGATCATGGTGCCCTTCATCAGCGCGATCCTCGGCCACCGCGGCGTGGAGCCTGGGCTGGCCGTCAAGATGGCGATCGCCACCTCGATGGCCACGATCATCTTCACCTCCATCTCCAGCGTGCGCGCCCACCACCAGCGCGGCGCCGTGCGATGGGACATCGTCAAGCGGTTGGCCCCGGGCATCGTGCTGGGCGCAGGCATCGCCAGCCTCGGGCTGTTTGCGGTGCTGAAAGGCGGATCGCTGGCGCTGCTGTTCGCAGCGTTCGTGAGCTTTTCCGCCACGCAAATGCTGCTCGACAAAAAACCCCAGGCCTCGCGCACCTTGCCCGGCTCCGCTGGCCAGCTCGGTGCCGGCACCGCCATCGGGTTTCTGTCCGGGCTGGTCGGTGCGGGCGGAGGGTTCGTGAGCGTGCCCTTCATGACCTGGTGCAACGTCGCCATCCACAACGCCGTGGCCACCAGCGC
>NZ_JADMKB010000136.1 GCF_018780075.1 Hydrogenophaga sp. | reverse complement strand
TGAACTCGCCCGACAGGTTGGACTTGACCGAGAGGTTGCCGAAGCAGGGCTCGATCGAAGCGTCCACGCCAATGATGTTGGAGATGGTCGCGGTGGGTGCGATGGCCACGCAGTTGGAGTTGCGCATGCCGTCGGTGGCGATCTTCTGGCGCAGAGCGTCCCAGTCCAGGCTGCTGCTGCGGTCCACGTCCACATAACCGCCGCGCTCGCGAGAGAGCAGGTCCAGCGTGTCGGGCGGCAGGATGCCCTGGTCCCACAGAGAGCCTTTGTAGCTGGCGTAGCGGCCACGTTCGCGAGCCAGCTCGGTCGAGGCCCAATAGGCGTGGTAGCAGATCGCTTCCATCGAGCGGTCGGCGAACTCGACCGCTTCGTTGGACGCGTAGGGGATGCGCAGTTCGTACAGCGCGTCCTGGAAGCCCATCAGGCCCAGGCCCACCGGGCGGTGGCGCATGTTGGAGTCACGCGCTTTCTTGACGGCGTAGTAGTTGATGTCGATCACGTTGTCGAGCATGCGCATCGCCGTCTTGATCGTCTTCTGCAGCTTCTGATGGTCGACGCCGCCGTCTTTCAGGTGCTTGAGCAGGTTGATCGAGCCGAGGTTGCAGACCGCGGTTTCGGTGTCGCTGGTGTTGAGCGTGATCTCGGTGCAGAGGTTGGAGCTGTGCACCACGCCGGCGTGTTGCTGCGGCGAGCGGACGTTGCAGGCGTCCTTGAAGGTGATCCAGGGATGGCCGGTCTCGAACAGCATCGTGAGCATCTTGCGCCACAGGTCGGACGCGGGCACCTTGCGGCTGGGCTTGATCTCGCCGCGCTCGGCCTTGGCTTCGTAGGCCACGTAGGCCGTCTCGAAGTCGGCACCGAACAGGTCGTGCAGGTCGGGCACGTTGTTGGGCGAGAACAGGGTCCAGTCGCCCTTTTCCATCACGCGCTTCATGAACAGGTCGGGAATCCAGTTCGCCGTGTTCATGTCGTGGGTGCGGCGGCGGTCGTCACCGGTGTTCTTGCGCAGCTCCAGGAATTCTTCGATGTCCAGGTGCCAGGTTTCCAGGTAGGTGCAGACCGCGCCCTTGCGCTTGCCGCCCTGGTTCACCGCGACGGCGGTGTCGTTCACGACCTTGAGGAACGGCACCACACCTTGCGACTCGCCATTGGTGCCCTTGATGTGGGCGCCCAGGGCGCGCACGCGGGTCCAGTCGTTGCCCAGGCCGCCGGCGAACTTGGACAGCAGCGCGTTTTCCTTGATCGACTCGTAGATGCCGTCCAGGTCGTCGGGCACGGTGGTCAGGTAGCAGCTGGAGAGCTGCGAACGCAGTGTGCCGGCGTTGAACAGCGTGGGCGTGGACGACATGAAGTCGAACGAGGACAGCACTTCGTAGAACTCGATGGCGCGGGCTTCGCGGTCGATCTCGCCCAGCGACAGGCCCATGGCCACGCGCATGAAGAAGGACTGGGGCAGCTCGATGCGGGTCTTGCGCACGTGCAGGAAGTAGCGGTCGTACAGGGTCTGCAGGCCGAGGTAGTCGAATTGCAGGTCGCGCTCGGGCTTGAGCGCAGCGCCCAGGCGGGCCAGGTCGAACTGCAGCAGCTTCTCGTCGAGCAGCTCGTTGTCCACGCCCTTCTTGATGAACAGCGGGAAGTTCTCGGCGTAGCGCGCGCCCATCTCGGCGGTCGGCACTTCTTCGCCCATCACTTCCTTGACGATGGTGTGCAGCAGCAGGCGCGCGGTGGCGTAGGTGTAGTCGGGGTCTTTTTCGATCAGCGTGCGCGCGGCCAGGATGGAGGCCTTGTAGACCTCTTCGATCGGCACGCCGTCGTACAGGTTGCGCTTGGTCTCGGCGACGATGGGGTCGGCCTTCACGTCTTTGCCCAGACCCTTGCAGGCGTCTTCGATCAGGTGCTGCAGACGGTTCAGGTCCAGCGGCACGCGCTGGCCGCCGTCCATCACGTGCAGCAGGGCTTCGGCCGGTTTGGCGGCTTCGGCCTGGTGGGCACGTTCCTGGGTGCGGCGCTCGCGGTACAGCACGTAGGCGCGGGCCACTTCGTGGTGGCCGCCGCGCATCAGGCCCAGCTCCACATGGTCCTGCACGTCTTCGATGTGGAAGGTGCCGCCGCCGGGACGCGAGCGCATCAGGGCGCGCACCACGGTCTGGGTCAGCGCATCCACCGTTTCGCGCACGCTGGCCGACGCCGCCCCTTGGGTGCCGTGCACCGCGAGAAAGGCCTTCATCAAGGCCACGGCGATCTTGCTGGGCTCGAAGGACACCACGGCGCCGTTGCGGCGAATGATCTGGTAGTGGGCCAAGACCGAGGTCGGGCTTTCCGTCAGCGCGGCAGGGTTGCCGCCGTGCATCGCTTGGGACGGGGTGTGGGACGGGGTGGATGGTGCGATTTGCATGGGTCCTCTTGCTTTCGTTTGTTTTGTTTCGCTGGCCTTTGTGCGCAAAGGCGGGTGGCTGGGTTGGGCCGGATCGGTCGGTGCTGTCGGGGCGGTGCGCTGGGCAAAGTGCCGTCAGGGCCGGTTGGACAGGAGGACTGGTTTGGCGCAGCGCACACTATATCTGGTGTGCGAAGCCTCTTCAAGCCACTACCCGTAGTGTTTGAAGAAAAAGTCGCTGCTTCGAAATGGTGCCATTTCGTCAGGTAAAACGGCGGCTCGATCCGGGTGAAAGGGGGCTGCGGGTGGCGCTGTGCGGAACGGCGGTGGTGCTGCTTCCGGATGCCTGAATCCAACAACGGCGCGTGTTGTCGCCGGATTTGTCGTTGAACACCGCACCGTGTCTGGTGTGGCCAGACGGCTGCGCTGGCTGACTTCAGGGTGGGTTCAGGCAGGACGCTGATCGGTTCCGATCACGCATTCGGGAAAACACCCGTGAGCCCAGCGCAGGTCCCGCTGGAGCCGGGCCCAGTCAAAGCCCGGCCCGGGATCCTGTTTGCGGCCCGGCGCAATGTGTTCGTGGCCGGCGATGTGGGCAATGGCGTGGCGTTCGCGCAGGCGCTGGCACAGCCGGGCCAGCGTGGCGTACTGGGCGGGCTCGAACGTCAGGCCTTCCAGCCCTTCCAGTTCGATGCCAATGGAGTCGTCGTTGCATTGCGAGCGCCCGCGCCAGCACGACACACCGGCGTGCCAGGCGCGGTCGTCGGTGCTGACGAACTGCAACAGCGTGCCATCGCGGCGCACGAAAAAGTGCGTTGAGACCTCGATGCCGCGGATCTGCTCGAAGTAAGGGTGCGCCGACCAGTCCAGCTGATTGGTGAACAGCTGCTCCACTTCGGGGCCACCGTATTCACCGGGAGGCAGGCTGATCGAATGCAGCACGATGAGGTCGACCACGGCCGTTGCCGGGCGAGCCCCGAAGTTGGGCGAGGGCACCCGGCGCGCCGCCGCGAGCCAACCCCCATCCCAGACCGGCTCATGCTCCATGAGGTCAGGCGTGGTCGTCATCGTCCGACGGCATGGTGATGCCCAGCCGCTGGATGCGGTAGCGCATCTGGCGCAGGTTGAGGCCCAGTCGCGTTGCAGCGGCCGTGCGGTTGAAATCGCATTCCTTGAGGGCCTTGAGCAGCACCTGCCGTTCCTGTTCGTCGAGGAAGATCTGCAGGTCGGCAGGGATGCCGGGGCCCACGGGGTCTGCCGAGTCCTGGTGGGCGACCGGCGCGAGCGGTGCCGGAGCCTCCCGGCGGTCACCATCCCCCTCGCCGTGGTCGGTGAAGTCGTGGGCCTGAAGCGTGGTCCCGGAGCTGAGCGCCATGGCGCGTTGCAGCAGGTTTTCCAGTTCGCGGACGTTGCCGGCCAGCTCGCACGAGCGCAGCCAGGCCAGGGCGTCGTCGGACAGCGCGGGGGTGGCGTAGCCCGACTCGCTGCAAATCCGTTGCAGCAGTGCCTGCACCAGTTCGGGCAGGTCCTCCCGGCGCTCGCGCAGGGCTGGCGTGCGCAGCCCGATCACGTTGAGGCGGTAGAACAGGTCCTGTCGGAACTCGCCGCTCTTGACCAGCGCCGCCAGGTCGCGGTGGGTGGCGCTCACGAGGCGCACGTCCACACCTTCTTCCTGCACACCGCCCAGCGGGCGCACGCGCCGCTCCTGGATCACGCGCAGCAGCTTGGCCTGCATGCCCAGCGGCAGGTCCCCGATCTCGTCGAGGAACAGGGTGCCGCCCTTGGCCGCCTGGAAATACCCGTCGCGGTCTTGCGTGGCGCCGGTGTAGGCGCCTTTGCGCGCGCCGAAAAACTCGGCTTCGATCAGGTTGTCGGGAATGGCGCCGCAGTTGACCGCGACGAATGGTCCGCCCGCGCGGTGGCTGCACTCGTGCACCGCGCGGGCCACCAGCTCCTTGCCGGTGCCCGATTCGCCGAGGATCAGCACCGGGGCCATGCTGGTGGCCACCTTCTCGATGCGGCCGCGGATCTGAACCATGCTGGGGGACGTGCCCACGATGCGTTCGAGGGCCTTCACGCCGCCGGGTGGCGGCGGCGCGCTGCGGCCGGCCGCGTCGTTCAACGGGGCACGCGTGAGCGTGGTGGCCAGCGGGTGGCGCTGGCCCTGGATCGCCGCATTGACGGCTGCGCGCAGTTGTTTGAGGTCCACCGGTTTGGTGAGGTAGTCGAAGGCGCCCGTCTTGAGTGCCTCAACCGCGTTCTCTGCCGAGCCGTACGCGGTGATCACGATGGACTTCTCATTCCGTTGCTGGGCGGCCAGCTCGCGCAGCAACTCCAGGCCCAGGCCATCGGGCAGGCGCATGTCGGTGATCAGCACATCAAAACGGCGCTGGCCGAGCCACTCGCGAGCCTGGGCCAGGTCGGGCGCGGAGACCACCTCGTGGCCTTCGCGCAGCAGGGTGAGTTCGTAGAGGGTTCGCAGGTCCGGTTCGTCATCGACGACCAGCACACACGCGTTGGGGGAGGCGGACATGGCGGACGCGTCAGAGCGTGGAGAGTGAAGGGGGGTCGGCCTGGGACAGGCCGGGGCGCGTGTAGGCCGCCACCGAGTCGCCAGGCGGGTAGCTCAGGCTTTGCTGGGCCGGTGTTTTGCTCGACCCATCGATGACGGGCGCGAGCACATAGAACTCGTTGCCCTCCCGCTGGTCGAGACGGCTGCGCTGGTAGGCGATCTGGGCGCCATAGCGCTCGCTGAGCTCCCGGCAGATGTACAGGCCCAGACCGCTGGAGCGGCTCTCGGACGAAAAGAACGGTTCAAACAGGTGCCGCAGCACGCTGGCCTCCAGCGGCGCACCGTCGCTCCAGACCGACAGGCGCACCCGGTCGTTGCCGTGGGGCTGCGAGATCACCCGGATGGACGACGGCTGGCCGCTGGCGTGGCGCAAGGCGTTGTCGAGCAGGTTGATCAGCAGGCGTCGCAGGTGCTCGGGGTCGAAGCCGATATGGGCGCCCGGCGCATGGGGGTGAACGCCCAGCACGCCCTGGGCCTTGTTCTGCTTGAGCCACTCGTGGGCGATCTGGCGCAGGGTCTGGTCCACCGGCAAGGCGGGGACACCGTCGTCCTGGCTGGGCTGGACCCTGGCGACGTTGAGGATGTCGTCCACGATGCGCGAGAGCCGTTGCGCGTTCTGTTCGATCATGCGGGTGAGGCGCTTCTGCCCCGGCTCCGAGACCTCTTCGTCCAGCAGGGCGTTGGCCTGGGTGATGGCCGAGAGCGGGTTGCGGATTTCGTGGGCCACCGCCGCCGACATGCGGCCCATGGACGCCAGCTTCTCGGTGCGCACCCGCGCTTCCACTTCGCGCAGGTCTTCCAGGAACAGCACGCACAGCTCCGATGGGCGCCCGCTGGGCGAGCTGGTCAGGCGGGTGCGGGCGAAGAAACGGTGGGTGGTGAACTCGTCGGGGTCGATCCGCACCTCCGATTCGAGTCCCTGGCCGACCATGAAGGTCCTGTCCACCAGGTAAGCAATGCCGTTCCAGCCCGGGCGCGCGGACAGCAGCAGTTTGGCGGCGTGCGGGTAGCTGTCGCCCATCAGCATGTTCTGGGCCGCCGGGTTGGCGTTGCGCACCACGCCGTGGCGGTCCACCACCAGCACGCCTTCGCTCAGGCTCTCGATGATCAGCTCATTGACCTGTGCCTGGGTGCGTGCGGCCGCCTGGCTGCTCTGTGCCAGCACCTCTTCCCGCGCCAGGCGCTGCGCCAGCTGGTTGGCCAGGAACGCGATCAGGAAAAAACCGGTGCCCGTCAGACCGGCCTGCAGCAGGCTCGCGGTGGACACGGCACTCAGCAGGGGCGCGTTCAGTGCCGCGTCGCCCAGCAGGTAGAGCGTGACCCCGGCCGCGGTGGCCAGGGCCAGCGTCATCGACCCCAGGATGGACGCCAGCAGCACCGGCAGGGCAAACAGGGGCGTGTAGTTGATGCCGCTCTGCTGAAAATACTGCAGCACAGCGAAGGCCACCAGATCCACGCCGATCGACATCAGCCACTGCATCCCGAACGGTTTGCCGGGCTCGATCGGGCGGGTCCAGAACAGCACCGCGAGCGCCGCGCTCAGGTGCAGTGCATTGACCAGCACCAGCCACCTGGGGCCGCCGCTCTGGGTGAGCAGCACAAACACCTGCAGGGCCAGCAACACCAGCGCGATGAACACCCGCGCCCGCATGAAGGCCCGCCAGAGCCGCACATACGCCCGGACCCGGTGGACCTGTCCGTGGCTGCTGGCCCCGGCCTCCAGGGTGGAAAACCAGGACGGTGCGAACTGGGAGGTGCCTTCGTGCGCCATGTCAGCGCCCGGATCGCAAACCCGGGATCATGGCGATGGCCCTTCGTTTTGCCGGCGATGTTCCTGGCAGCAGTACACACCCTGCTGGCCCTTGACCACTTCGGCCTCGGGCAGGTGGGTGCCGCAGTGGTCGCACGCCACCATGGCCACCGGCTTGCCCGGCCCGCGGGGCGGTGGCGCACCGGGGCGCTCGTTCAGCCGGTTGTTGCGCCAGACCCAGAAAGCCACCAGCACCACCGCCAGGACGAGAAGGAATTTCATCGGGGGGTCAGGCGCGTTGCAGAACGACTTCGAGCACGAAGCGGGAGCCGGCGTAGCCCAGCAGCAGGAAACCCGCGCCCAGGTACAGGGTGCGCACCGCGACCCGCCCGCGCCAGCCCAGGCGCCAGCGGCCCCAGAGCAGCACGCCCATGATGAGCCAGGCCAGCACGGAGAACAGGGTCTTGTGGTTCCAGACCCAGCGCTCGTTGATGAGTTCGGAGAACCAGCCGCCGACCAGCAGCGTGGCGCTCAGCAGCACAAAGCCCGCCGCCACGAAACGGAAGGTGAGCCGCTCCAGGGTGAGCAGGGGCATCGAGGTTTCCGCGGTCGTGCCCTGCCGCATCGCTTTTTCGGCGCGTTGCATCAGCCAGGCGTGCACCACGGCCGCCGCAATCAGACCATAAGAGGCAATGCCCAGGGCCCAGTGCAAGGGCATCCAGCTGTAGCGCAGGGCGTGGTATTCGGAGCCGGGGAAGAGCAGGGCCAGCAGGACCGCGAGGGTGCCCAGCACCGCCAGCGTCCAGCGGGCCTTGAGCTGCGGGTACATCCGGCTCTCAATGAGGTAGACGGTGAGCACCAGCCAGGCGGTGACCGAGAGCGCCGGGGCAAACCCGAAACGCGCTGGCGTGTCCAGCAGCGCCATGGCCAGCACGATCAGGTGCAGCAGCCAGGCCGAGGCCAGCACGCCACGCGTCTGGGCGGGTGTCATGCGCGGATGGGCCCAGGCCAGGAAGGCGTACGACAGTGCCGCCACCGCCGACAGCAGCGCTGCGGGCGGGTTGGTCGTGAGGGCGGGCATCAGGTTCATGGCGTCGGTGTGGAAACCGGTGTCGGGCGCAGGGCGCGGCTAAAATCGTCAGCAGAGTTTAAAGCGTCTTGGCCGTGCGAACCGCTGGCGTTCCGCCACGCGACCAGGACCCCGGCCAGTCCGCTGCCGCCACCACCCACCCGACCCGAGCGCACCCCATGGCATCAGCCCTTTCCGACCGTCTGTCACGCATCGTCAAGGAAATGCGCGGCCAGGCCCGCATCACCGAGAGCAACGTCACCGACATGCTGCGCGAGGTGCGCATGGCCCTGCTGGAGGCGGACGTGGCGCTGCCGGTGGTGCGCGACTTCATCGCGCGGGTGAAAGAGAAGGCGCTGGGCCAGG
>NZ_JADMKB010000073.1 GCF_018780075.1 Hydrogenophaga sp. | reverse complement strand
TTCGGTGGCTGGAAGAAGAGCCTGTTCGGCGACATGCACGCCTATGGCGAAGAGGGCGTGCGCTTCTACACGAAGCAGAAGTCGATCATGCAGCGCTGGCCCGAGAGCATCGGCAAGGGTGCCGAGTTCGTGATGCCGACGGCCAAGTAAAGGCCCCGGACCCCGGGCGCAGGTTCAATTCGAGATGCCGTACTTGCGCAGCCGTGCCGCGATCGCGGAATGTGAGGTGCCCAGGCGCTCGGCCAGTCGGCGGGTCGACGGGTACTTGGGCCACAGCCGCTGCAGCAGCGCGCATTCATAGCCGGCGACCGCCTCGTCCAGTCGGGTCACGCTGTCGTCGTCGAGCACCGTCTGGGCGGCCGTGGCCGCATCGGCCAGTTCGAGGTTGTCGGTGTCGATGACGGCGGCGTCGCTCATCGTGACGGCACGGAAGATCACGTTCTGCAGCTGCCGGACGTTGCCGCGCCAGGGGTTGGCCTGCAGCGCGGCGGTGGCGGCGCGGCTCAGGCGCACCGGTGGCCGGCCGGCCTGCGAGCAGGCGCGCTGCAGGAAGGCATGCGCGAGCAGCAGGATGTCCTCCGCGCGCTCGCGCAGCGGCGGCACGACGACCTGCAGCACGTCCAGGCGGAACAGCAGGTCCTGCCGGAAGGCGCCGCTCTCCACCATGTCTTCCAGCGAACGGTGGGTGGCGCTGATGATGCGGACATCGGCTTTCAACTCGCGCTCGCCCCCCACGCGCCGGAAGCTGCCGTCGTTCAGGAAACGCAGCAGCTTGGCTTGCAGGTAGGGCGACATCTCGCCCACCTCGTCGAGGAACAGGGTACCGCCGTCGGCCAGCTCCAGCAGCCCGGGCCGGCCACCGCGCAGCGCGCCCGTGAAGGCGCCCGGCGCATAGCCGAACAGCTCGCTTTCGGCCAGGCTCTCGGGCAAGGCGGCGCAGTTCAGTGCAAAGAAGGGCTGCCCGTGCCGCCGGCTGCCGGCGTGGCAGGCGTGGGCGACCAGCTCCTTGCCGGTGCCCGTCTCGCCGCGGATCAGCAGCGGCGCATCGACCTGCGCCATGCGGGCGGCGCGCTGCCGGAGGTTGCGGATCGCGTTGGACCGGCCCAGGATGGCCTCGAAGCCGCCCGCGCTGTAGTTCTGCAGCGCGCTCAGGCGTTCGCCGATGCGGTGCGGCGCGTGCAGCGTCAGCACGGCCCCGGCGACACGCCCGCCGGATTCGTGCAGCGCCACCGTCTCCAGCAGGTAGGGCTGACCGCCGACCTGCACCTCGCCCACGGGCAGGCGGTAGTCGTGCGAGACCAGGGTGTCGGCCAGGCCCGCGTCGCCGGTCAGTTCTTGCAGCGACAGGCCCGAGAGCTGGTCCTCCCGCAGGCCGGTGGCCTGTGCCGCCGCGGCGTTGGCCACGACCACCTGGCCTTGCGCGTCGACCGCCAGCACCGGATCGGCCAGCGATGCGAGCAAGGCATCGAGGTACAGCTGCCGGCGTGCGCCGGGCAGCATGGACACCTCGGTGGCCTGCCGGACGCCGGGGATCGCCTGCACGGCGGCGTCCACGCCGGCCAGGTCGGCCGGCAACAGCGCCGGGGCTTCCAGGTAAATGTGCGGCGGGTCGACCTCGACGGCGATCACATCCAGGCCGCGGCCGGCCAGCACGGCGAGGATCTCCTGGGCGATGCCGAGGCGGTCGACGAACTCGATTTTCAGGCGCATGGTGTGTACGGGAATTGATACGGTGGAATGAAATCGTGACGGCAGTTTAACGGCTGCAACGGCGCCGGTGGGAATCTGTTTGGAGGGCCTGGTCACTGCAAGCGCGGTCCGTGCGATCCGGCCGGCCGCCCCTGGTGTTGTATGGAATTCGATACGGATGCGGCCGATGCCCCGCAACGCCTGCGCGCGCAAGGGCTTGATTTGTATGGTGTTGGCCGCGCCATCGCGGGGTGGCACAAGGCTTGCAAGACAGCCGCCCACGGCGGGGTTGGCCTCGTGAACGATAAAGAGGGCTCAAAGGCATGAAGGTTCTGGTTCTTGGCAGCGGCGTGATCGGCGTCTCGGTCGCGTATTACCTGGCGCGCGCCGGGCACGAGGTGACGGTTGTTGACCGGCAGCCCGCGCCGGCCCTCGAAACCAGCTTCGCCAACGCGGGCGAGGTCTCGCCCGGCTACTCGGCGCCCTGGGCCGGGCCGGGTGTGCCCGTCAAGGCGATCAAGTGGATGCTGATGCACCACAGCCCGCTGGTCATCAAGCCGATGCTGGACCCGGCCATGTGGCGCTGGGGTCTGTCGATGCTGCGCAACTGCACCGAGGCGCGCTACCGCGTCAACAAGGCGCGCATGGTGCGGCTGGCCGAGTACAGCCGGGACTGCCTGGTCGACCTGCGGCGCGAGACCGGCATCCGGTACGACGACCGCGCCCAGGGCACGCTGCAGCTGTTCCGCACCCAGAAACAGCTTGAGGGCGTGGGCAAGGACGTCGAGATCCTGCGCCAGTACGGCGTGCCCTTCCAGGTGCTCGACCGCGAGGGTTACCTGCAGTACGAGCCCGCGCTGGCCCAGGTGAAAGAGAAGTTCGTGGGCGCGCTGCGCCTGCCGGGCGACGAAACCGGCGACTGTTTCCTGTTCACCCAGCGCCTGGCCGAGATGGCAAAGGGCCTGGGGGTGCGCTTCGAATTCGGCGTGAACATCCGGCACATCGAGCAGTCGGGCGACCGCTTCACCGGCGTGCAGACCGATCGTGGCCTGATGACCGCCGACCGCTGCGTGCTGGCCACCGGCAGCTACTCGACGGCCCTGGCCGCGCCGCTGGGCCTGCACCTGCCGGTGTACCCGGTGAAAGGCTTCTCGATCACGGTGCCGATCACCGACCCTGCGGCCGCGCCGGAGTCCACCATCATGGACGAGACGCACAAGGTGGCCGTCACGCGGCTGGGCGACCGCATCCGCGTGGGCGGCACGGCGCAGCTCTCGGGCTTTGACCTGAACCTCGATGCCGGCCGGCGCAAGACGCTGGAGTTCGTCGTGGGCGACCTGTTCCCCCACGGTGGCGATGTGCAACGCGCCGAGTTCTGGACCGGCCTGCGCCCGATGACACCCGATGGCACGCCGATCCTCGGCAGCTGCCGCGTGAAGAACCTGCTGCTGTGCACCGGTCACGGCACGCTGGGCTGGACCATGGCCACCGGCACCGGCCGCGTGATGGCCGACCTCATCAGCGGCAGGTCGCCCGAGATTGACATGGAAGGCCTCGGCCTGGACCGCTACGCCTGAGCGGTCCGCCAGCGTTTTCCACCCATCCTTTCTACCGCGCCCGCCGGGCGCACGGCCGCCACCGGGCGCAGATCCGGCGCGGCCGACCGTCCCTTCATTTCACAACACACCAAAGGAGACCCCATGTCCGTGTCCGAAATCGTCAGCGCCCTCAACGGCGTCATCTGGAGCCCCGCTCTGATCTACCTGTGCCTGGGTGTCGGGCTGTACTTCTCGTTGCGCACCCGCTTCATGCAGGTGCGCGGCCTGGGTCAGATGATCAAGCTGATGTTCAACAACAAGTCGTCGGCGGCCGGGGTGTCCTCGTTCCAGGCGCTGGCCATGTCGTTGTCGGGCCGGGTGGGCACGGGCAACATCGCCGGCGTCGCCACCGCGATCACCTTCGGCGGCCCGGGGGCGGTGTTCTGGATGTGGATGGTGGCCTTCCTGGGCGCGTCGACCGCCTACGTCGAATCGACGCTGGCCCAGATCTACAAAGAAAAGGACGACAACGGCCAGTACCGCGGCGGCCCGGCCTACTACATCGAGAAGTGCATGGGCCAGAAGTGGTACGCGTGGATTTTCGCGGTGTCGACCGTCATCGCCACCGGCCTGCTGCTGCCGGGCGTGCAGGCCAACAGCATCGCCTCGGGGCTGGCCAACGCCTGGGGTGTGGACACCGCCGTGAGCGCCGCCGTGATGGTGCTGCTGCTGGGCTTCATCATCTTCGGCGGCGTCAAGCGCATTGCGCTGTTCGCCGAGATCGTGGTGCCGTTCATGGCGCTCGCCTACATCCTGGTGGCGCTGGTCATCGTGCTGCTGAACGTCGGCCAGGTGCCGGGCATGATCGCCCTGATCTTCAAGAGCGCCTTCGGCCTGGAGGCCGGCTTTGGCGCGGTCATGGGCATGGCGGTGCAGTGGGGCGTCAAGCGCGGCGTGTACTCGAACGAAGCCGGCCAGGGCACAGGCCCGCACCCCGCCGCCGCGGCCGAGGTGGACCACCCCGCCGAGCAGGGCTACGTGCAGGCCTTCTCGGTCTACATCGACACGCTGTTCGTCTGCTCGGCAACGGCCTTCATGCTGCTGTCCACCGGCATGTACAACGTCAAGGCGCCCAGCGGCGAAATGCTGTTCAACGGCCTGCCCGGCGTCGAGACCGGGGCCGCCTACACCCAGGCCGCGGTCGAGACCATGCTGCCGGGCTTCGGGGCTTCGTTCGTGGCGATCGCGCTGTTCTTCTTCGCCTTCACCACCATCGTGGCGTACTACTACATGGCCGAGACCAACATCGCCTACATCAACCGCAAGGTGCACCGGCCGTGGCTGAGCTTCGTGCTGAAGCTGGCCATCATGGCGGCCGTCACCTACGGCTCGGTCAAGAGCGCCGGCCTGGCCTGGGACCTGGGTGACGTCGGCGTCGGCCTGATGGCCTGGCTCAACATCGTCGCCATCCTGATCATCCAGAAGCCGGCGCTGCTGGCGCTCAAAGACTACGAACGCCAGAAGAAGGCCAAGCTCAAGCCCAGCTTCGACCCCGAGTCGCTGGGCATCCGCAACGCGGCCTTCTGGGTCGAGCGGCTCAAAGACGGCAAGGCCGGACAGCGGAAGTGATCCGCAGGCGCGCCCTGACCCATGCCGGCGGGGCTGCGCAGCCGCGCGCGCGTCGGTGACGAGGTCCGGACCGGCCTGGGCCAGCGATGCGCCCACCGGTCCGTTGGTGAGACCACCATCAGCGCCTGAAACCTCCCGCCGCCCCTGAGGACGGGGCGGCCGGGGTGCGCCGGGTTCGCTGGCGAAGGGGTTGTTGCCCACCGGACAAGGTTACAGCCCGGTTACTGGGTAGAGTGCAACGCACCGAAACCAGGAGACCGACCCATGTACACCGCCCACCCCCAGCGCTACGAGCGCATGCCCTACCGCACCGTCGGCAAGAGCGGCCTCAAGCTGCCCAGCATCACCCTCGGCCTGTGGCACAACTTCGGCGACACCACGCCCTTGGCCACACAGCGCTCGCTGCTGCGCACCGCCTTTGATCTGGGCATCACCCACTTCGACCTCGCCAACAACTACGGCCCGCCTTACGGCAGCGCCGAGACCAACTTCGGCGAACACCTGCGCCGCGACTTCCGGCCCTACCGCGACGAACTCATCATCTCCAGCAAGGCCGGCTACGACATGTGGCCCGGTCCGTATGGGCAAGGCGGCGGCTCGCGCAAGTACGTGCTGGCCAGCCTCGACCAGAGCCTGAAACGCATGGGGCTGGACTATGTGGACATTTTCTATTCGCACCGCTTCGATGCCGACACGCCGCTGGAAGAAACCATGGGCGCTCTGGCCACCGCCGTGCAGCAGGGCAAGGCGCTGTACGTGGGCATCTCCAGCTACTCGGCCGGCAAGACGCGCGAGGCCGCGGCCATCCTGCGGCAGATGGGCGTGCCGCTGCTGATCCACCAGCCGTCCTACAGCCTGCTCAACCGCTGGGTCGAAGAAGACCTGCTGGACACCCTGCAGGCCGAGGGCATGGGCTGCATCGCTTTCAGCCCGCTGGCACAGGGCCTGCTGACCAACAAATACCTGAACGGTGTACCGGCCGACGCGCGCATCAACCAGCCGGGCGGCGGTTCGTTCAAAGCCGAGCACCTGAGCGAACAGAACCTGGCCCATGTGCGCGCCTTGAACCAGATCGCCCAGGCGCGCGGCCAGACCCTGGCGCAGATGGCCGTGGCCTGGGTGCTGCGCCAGCCGGGCATGAGCTCGGCCCTGATCGGTGCCAGCAAGCCCGCGCAGATCACCGAACTGGTGGGCGCGCTGGACAACCTGGCGTTCAGCGCCGACGAGCTGGCCGCCATCGACGGCCATGCGGTGGACGGCGGCCTCAACCTCTGGAAGAAACCATCCACCGATCAGCGGCTCTGAGTGTCAGAGCCCGGCCAGAAAACGGGCGATGGCCGCGTTCACCGGCTCGGCGTGGGTGATGGGCCCCATGTGGCCCAGGTCCGCGAACGTCAGCGGCTGCACCTGTGGCAAGGTGGCGCACAGCAGCCGGGCCACCCCCCGCGCCGAGGCGGGTGAGCGCTGGCCGACCATGTACAGCACCGGCACGTCGAGCGTGCGAAAGGCCGCCAGTGGCGTGGGTTCGTTGAACAGGGCGTCGCCCCAGCGCCGCACCTGCCGCACCGACTCGGCCATGGCGGGCTTGCGCGGCGCGGGCGTGGCGGCCCAGCTGCCGGGTCCCATCCAGTAGTCAATGAAGTGCTCCGCAGCGCTGTCCGTGTCGTCACGGTCCAGCGCCTCGCCCGCAGCGGTCACGGCGTGGCGGATGCCGTCGGCGTCGTTTGGCGAAGGAGTTTCCTGTTCCAGCAGCGAGAACAGCGTGGGTTCGTACACGGCCAGGGCGCGCACCCGGCCCGGGTGCCGCAGCGCCGCGATCAGCGAGACCGCCGCGCCGTAGGAGTGGCCCACCAGCACCAGCGGTGAACCGGCTCGCGCCAGCACCGGCTCCAGCAGCGCGACCTCGTCGTCCAGGCGCATGGGTTGGTCCGCCGGCCATGCCGGACTTTTGCCTGCGTCATAGCCATCGGGCGCGAGCACATGGAAATCGGGCGCCAGCCGCTCCATCAGGTCGCGCCACTGACCCGAGTGGCTGGCGTTCGAGTGCAGGCACACGACACCCGGGCCAGCGCCCGCTTCGCGGAAAAAGGGTTCGGGTCGGGACATGCGGGCTCCGGTCGGTGGGCTGGGGGTGGAACCCGCGGTCCGGTCGTGCGCCGGTGGGGTGCACGACCGGCCAGGCTCAGCTCAGCACCACGCTGGAGAGCCGGCGGCGGTAGGTGGCCACCGTCGGGTCTTCGGGCGGCACCTGGCCTTCGGCGACCTTGGGCTTGGGTGGCTCGATGATGTCGAGGATGGCAATGAAGGTCTTGCGGGCCAGCTCTTCGTTCCAGGCCTTGTCGCGCATCAGGATCTCCAGCAGCTCGTCCATCGCCGGCACAAACTGGCTGTGCGCCAGCAGCAGCTGGGCCAGGGCGAAGCGGCTGTCGAAGTCGCGCTTGTTGGCGGCGATCTTCGCCTGCAGCTCGGCGGCCCGGGCCTCGGGGTCGGCCACCATGTCCTGCGCGTCGCGTGCCTTCATCCAGCGGTTGAGCGAGTCGAGCCGGCGCACCGCGGCGGACTTGGCGATCACCGGTGCGAACGCCACCTTGGCGTCGTCGTCGCGCTCCAGTTCCAGCAACAGCTTCACCAGATCGAAGCGCGCGTCGTCGTTGTTGGGGTCGGTGTCCACCGCGTGCTGCAGCTTGGCGAGCGCGCCCTCCACGTCGCCTTCGGCCAGCGCGTCGAGCGCTTCGGCTTCTTCAGCGGCGGCCTCGACCTCTTCGGCCGCCGGCACATGTTTGTCCAGAAAGGCCTTGATCTGGCCCTCGGGCAGCGCGCCCATGAAGCCGTCCACCGGCTGCCCGTTCATCAGCAGCACGCAGGTGGGGATGCTCTTGATGCCGAAGGCCTGGGCCAGCTGCTGTTCCTGGTCCGAGTCGATCTTCACCAGCTTGAAGCGGCCGGCGTAGTCGATCTCCACCTTCTCCAGCAGCGGGCCGATCACCTTGCAGGGACCGCACCAAGGGGCCCAGAAATCCACCAGCACGGGGGTGTGCATGGAGGCTTCGATGACCTCGGTTTCAAAGTTTTCAATGGTGACGTTGATCATGGCGTGGGTGTTCTTGTTGTGGGGCGGGAGGGGCGCAAACGTAAAATCGACACTTTACCGGAGCGCGGCCGATTTCCCGACCGCGTCCGCACCCGCCGGCCCGTCCGAGCCCGGCAGAAAGCCCCTTCCCATGAGTTCCATCCAGGTGGGCGTGGTCATGGGTTCCAGCAGCGACTGGGACACCATGCAGCACGCCGTGCAGATCCTCAAAGACTTCGGCATAACGCACGAGGCGCGCGTGGTCTCGGC
>NZ_JADMKB010000186.1 GCF_018780075.1 Hydrogenophaga sp. | reverse complement strand
GTGACCGAAGAGCAGGAACGCGAAGGTCTGGACATCAGCTCGCACGGCGAAACCGCCTACAACCGCTGATCACAGAGTCTCCCCGCGGCGCGACGACCTGACTGCAAGGAACGATCCCGCGCCGTTTTTCCCGAGTGTCTCCTTTGGATGTTCAAACCCGCGCGCCGCAAGGCCCGCGGGTTTTTTTTGGTGAATGGATCACTGACAAACCCGCCTCCGGTGGCCAGCATGCAGCGCCACCACCATCACATTCAGGAGGAAACCATGTCCATTCAACGCTGCCGTGTGCCGGCCGTCTGGCTTGCGGGCATCGCCTGCGCCCTGGGGCTGGGCAGCGCGCTGGCGGCCGCGCCCAAGGCCAGCCCGACCCGGCTGCCGGGCAAGGTCAGCTTCATCGACGCCCCCTCCAGCGAGAGTCCCGAGGCCCGCGCCCGACGGCTGAAACGCGAATGCAAGGGCCGACCCAACGCCGGCATGTGCCTCGGACACACGCGCTGAGCTGCGGCGCTGGCCGACCGCGATTGCAGCGACGCGTGCAAAAAATTCAAAGGCCTTGAACGGTGCCGCCGCTACCATGGCGGCCATGAGTCCCAGCCCCACCGACCTCCCCCGCCAGCTGATCGACCAGGTGCGCGCCGCGACGGCCGCGCGCCAACCGCTGCGCATCACCGGCGGCGACACCAAGGCCTTTCACGGCGAGCCCGTGAGCGGCGAGGCGCTGTCTACCCGCGGGTGGGCCGGCATCGTCAGCCACGAACCCAGCGAGCTGGTGGTCACCGTGCGCGCCGGCACGCCACTGGCCGAGCTGGACGCGGCCCTGGCCGGGCAGGGCCAGTGCCTGCCGTTCGAACCCCCGCACTTCGGTCCCGCGTCCACCATCGGCGGCGTGGTTGCGGCCGGGCTGGCCGGGCCGGCGCGGGCCGCGGCGGGCGGCGTGCGCGACTACGTGCTGGGCCTGCAGTTCATCAACGGCCGGGGCGAGTGGCTCACCTTCGGCGGTCAGGTCATGAAGAACGTGGCGGGCTACGACGTGAGCCGCGCCATGGCCGGCGCCATGGGTACGCTCGGCGTCATCACCGACATCAGCCTCAAGGTGCTGCCGGTGGCACCGGCCGAGGCCACGCTGGTGTTCTCCTTGAGCCAGCACGACGCGCTGGAGCAGCTGCACCGCTGGGGCGGCCAGCCGCTGCCGATCAATGCCAGTTGCTGGGTGAAAGATCACACCGCGCCCGACGCGCCCGAGCTGCTGTTCCTGCGCCTGCGCGGGGCGGTGGCGGCGGTCGAGTCGGCCTGCGAACGCCTGGGCCGTGAAGCCGGCGGCGCCCGCATGGACAACGCCCAGGCCGGGCCCGACTGGGCCGACTGCCGCGACCAGCGCCTGCCGTTTTTCAACGCGCCGTCGGCGGACCTCTGCCTGTGGCGGCTCTCGGTGCCGCAGACCGCGCCCGTGTTGAAGCTGCCCTACGCGCAGCTGATCGAGTGGCAGGGCGCGCAGCGCTGGCTCTGGGCGCCCGCCTCGGCGGCCACCGAGATCCGCCGCGCTGCCGCGGCGGTGAACGGCCACGCCACGCTGTTCCGCGCCGGGGCCGACGGTGCGCCCGGCGTGCCGCGCTTCGACCGCCAGTCCGAGGTGATCGACACCATCACCCGACGCCTGCGCGCCGAGTTCGACCCGGCAGGCATCTTCAACCCCGGCCGGATGGGCTGACCACCATGCAAACCCAGCTCGCCCCCGAATACAAGAACACCCTCGACGGCCAGGCAGCCGAAGCCATCCTGCGCAAGTGCGTGCACTGCGGTTTCTGCACCGCCACCTGCCCGACCTACCAGCTGCTGGGCGACGAGCTGGACGGCCCGCGCGGGCGCATCTACCTGATGAAGCAGGTGCTCGAAGGCGCCGAGCCCACGCGCAAGACGCAGCTGCACCTGGACCGCTGCCTGACCTGCCGCAACTGCGAAAGCACCTGCCCGAGCGGCGTGGACTACGGCCACCTGATCGACATCGGCCGCAAGATCGTGGACGCGAAAGTGCCGCGCCCGGCGGGTGAAAAGGCGGTGCGCTGGCTGCTGAAAGAGGGCCTGACCTCGCCGGCATTCGGCCCCGCGATGAAACTGGGCCAGCTGGTGCGCGGGCTGCTGCCGGCTTCGCTGAAAAACAAGGTGCCGGCGAAGCAAAACGCCGGCACCTGGCCCACGCGGACCCACGCGCGCAAGGTGCTGATGCTCGCCGGCTGCGTGCAGCCGGCGATGATGCCCAACATCAATTTCGCCACCGCGCGCGTGCTCGACGCCGCCGGCATCCAGACCGTGATCGCGCCCGAGGCCGGCTGTTGTGGTGCGGTGAAGTTCCACCTGAACGACCAGGAAGGCGGCATGGCGCAGATGCGCGCCAACATCGACGCCTGGTGGCCGCTGCTGGAGCAGGGGGTGGAGGCCATCGTGATGAACGCCTCCGGCTGCGGGGTGACGGTGCGGGATTACGGCCACATCCTGGCCGACGACCCGACCCACGCGCACAAGGCCGCACGGGTGAGCCTGCTGACCCGCGACCTGAGCGAGCTGCTGCCCGAACTGGTGCCACTGCTGAAGCCCCAGCTGACCCGGCAACCCGACGCGAAGCAGGTGATCGGCTTTCACCCCCCCTGCACGCTGCAGCACGGCCAGCAGCTCAAGGGCGGCGTGGAGCAGCACCTGTCGGCCATGGGCTTCACGGTGATGGTGGCGAAGAACGAGGCGCACCTGTGTTGCGGCTCGGCCGGCACCTATTCGGTGCTCAATCCCGGGCTGTCGTACCAGCTGCGCGACCGCAAGCTTGGCCACCTGAGCGAGCTGAAACCCGACGTGATCACCAGCGCCAACATCGGCTGCATCACCCACCTGCAGAGCGGCACCCCCACGCCGGTGCGGCACTGGGTGGAGCTGCTGGATGAGGCGTTGAGCTGACACCGGCGGGCATTTCCGCACAGGCAGCGGCCAGGCCGGCACCGGTCCGCCACGGCGATACAAATAAGTAACGCTTTTGTCGTCGGACAGCGATAAGCTGGGGCCGCGGTGCCATCAGCGTCTGGCGCCGTGCTTTGTGTTCACGACGCCATTGGAGATTTGACATGGGTTTCTTCAGCAACATCCTGGAAAAGTTGGGTATGAAAGAGGCCGCTGCTGCGCCCGTCATCACACCGCCCCCCGCGGCTGCACCGGCGCCCGCCGCAGCACCCGCCCCGGTGGCGGCCGCCCCGGCCGAGCCCGTGGTCAATTCCATCACCATGGTGGACGTGGTCGCGCTGCTGACGGAGAAGGCCGCCAACCACCCGGAGAAGCTCAACTGGAAGACCTCCATCGTCGATCTGCTCAAGCTGCTGGGCCTGGACAGCAGCCTGGCCGCGCGCAAGGAACTGGCCAAGGAGCTGTACTGCCCCGACGACAAGATGGCCGACTCCGCCCAGATGAACATGTGGCTGCACAAGAACGTGTTGGCCCACATCGCGGCCAACGGCGGCAACATCCCGGAAGAGCTGCTCTGAGCGCCTGAGCGGTTTCGGATGATCCCGGCGCTTGCCACCCTGCTCGTGTTCCAGCTGATCGGCGAGGCGCTGGTGCGCGCGCTGGCCGCGCCGGTGCCGGGCCCGGTGGTGGGCATGGCCTTGCTGCTGCTCGCGCTGGTGCTTCGGCCTTCGCTGCTCGGCGCCATCAAGCCCACCACGCAGACGCTGTTGCAACACCTCTCGCTGCTCTTCGTGCCCGCCGGCGTGGGCGTGATGCTGCACCTGCAGCGCCTGGGCGACGAGGCGCTGGCCATTGGCGTGGCGCTGGTGGCCAGCACGCTCGTGGGCCTGGCCAGCGCGGCGCTCACCATGGCCTGGCTGATGAAGCGCGTGGGGCCGCCCGCCGCCAACGACACACCGTGAACGAAGGCCTGCCCCTCGCTGGCGTGGCGGCCGACCGCCTGGCCGATGTCTGGGTCTACCTCTCCGCCTCGCCGCTGCTGGGGCTCACGGTCACGCTGCTGGTCTACCACGGCGCGTTTGTGACCTACCGCAGGAGCGGCTTCCACCCGCTGGCCAACCCGGTGGCCCTGTCGGTCATCGTGCTCGGCGCGCTGCTCTGGGCCACGGGCACGCCCTACGCCACCTACTTCGAAGGCGCCCAGTTCGTGCACTTCCTGCTCGGGCCGGCCACGGTGGCGCTGTCGGTGCCGCTGTTCGAACAGCTCGCGCGCCTGAAGCGCCTGTGGTTTCCCATGGCCGCCGCGCTGGTGGTGGGCACGCTGGCGGCCACCGTCACGGCCATCGGCGTGGGCTGGGCGCTGGGCGCGTCCAGGGCCACCATCGCCTCGCTCGCGCCCAAGTCGGTCACGGCGCCCGTGGCCATGGGCATTGCCGAAAAGATCGGTGGCCTGCCCACGCTCACCGCGGTGCTCGTGGTGTGCACCGGCATCCTGGGCGCGGCGAGCGCGCGCCACCTGTTTGACGCGCTGCGCATCACCGACCCGACGGTGCGCGGCTTCGCGCTCGGCACGGCGGCGCACGGCATCGGCACCGCGCGCGCCTTCCTGGTGAGCGAGGAAATGGGCGCCTTCGCCGGACTGGCCATGGGGCTCACGGCGCTGTTCAGCGCGGTGGCGCTGCCGCTGGTGGCGGGCTGGCTGCTGCGCTGGATCTAGCGAGAAACGCCCCCCGCGCCGCTTCGCGTGTCTTGCAGGCCGCGGCATCGTCGGAGCCGATGCCTCTTCGTCCCGTCCAAGCCTGCGCAGGCAGGCTTGGAGCCGCGGTCCTCAGCCCCCCTCAAGGGGGGCGGCACTGGCCGTCCGGCAAAGCCGGCCCGGCGGTGCCTCTGGGTGGCGTTGTTTCATGCGTCGCGGGTGGCGCTCCGGCGCCGTGGACAGCTGACATGACTTTGGGAAAGGGCATGACAGGCTGCTGACACCGCGCTGTCAGCAGGGGGTCCGCAGAATCCGCAGCCTGTTCCATCAACCCCGAGATACCACATGGCCCACACCCTGAACTGGTTTGAAATTCCCGTCGCCGACATGGACCGCGCCATGCGCTTTTACGCCGCGCTCACGGGCCGGGCCCTGCGCCGCGAAGGCTACGGCGGCCCTGGCGAAGCGATGGCGGTGTTCACCGGCAGCGAGGACCACGAGGTCGGTGGCGCCCTGCTGCAGAGCCCGCAGTGCCAGCCCGCCGCACAGGGCACGCTGATCTACCTGAACGCCGGCCCCAGTCTGGACGCATGGCTCGCGCGCGTGGTGCCCGCCGGCGGGCAGGTCGTGGTGCCGCGCACGGCCTTGCCCGAGGGCATGGGCTTCTTCGCCCACATCGTCGACAGCGAAGGCAACCGCGTCGGTCTGCACGCGCTGGCATGAGCGCCCCCGCGCCACGCCACTGGATCGCGGTCGCCAGCGCCGAACACGCGCTGCGAGGGCGCGACCACGTCCCCGTGGGGTTCATGCAGGTCTGCCACGGCAAAAGCGCGCCGCTCCAGCGCCTGCGCGCCGGCGATGTGGTGGCCTATTACGCACCCGCCCAGACCATGGGCGGCAAAGACCGGCTGCAAAATTTCGTGAGCCTCGGTGTGGTGCAGGCGGGCGAGCCCTACGCGGTCGACATGGGCGGCGGTTTCGTGCCGCACCGCCGCGACGTGCGCTATGTGAGCGCGCAACCCGCGCCCATCGCGCCCTTGCTCGACGAGTTCGACTTCGTCGAAGACCGGCAGCGCTGGGGCCACAAGTTCCGCTTCGGCCTGTTCGAGGTGTCTTCGGACGACATGCGGCGGATCGCGCGGGCCATGCGCGCGGATCTGGCGTCCCTGGGTCTGGCGCAGGCTGGGGCGACCGCACAATAGGCGCAACGCCACCCCCGGAGCCCCCATGTCCCTTGCCGTCCATCCCCTGCGCTGTCGCTGCGGCGCGCTGCAAGGCCACGTCGAATTGAACGGCCGCAGCAACCGCATGGTGTGCTACTGCCAGGACTGTCAGGCCTTTGCGCGGTTTCTGGGGCCGGCACACCAGGTGCTCGACGCGCAAGGCGGTTCGGACATCGTGCAACTCGCGCCGCACCGCATCAAGATCACCCAGGGCGCGTCGCACCTGGCGGTGATGCGCCTGTCCAGCAAGGGCATGTTGCGCTGGTACGCCGCGTGTTGCCGCACCCCGGTGGGCAACACCCTGAGCAGCCGCAACATGCCCTTCACCGGGCTGCTGGTGCAGTGCCTCGACACCGCGCCGGTGGAGGCCGCGTTCGGCCCCGTGCAGGGGAGCGTCAACACCGCGAGCGCGATCGGCGAACCCAGGCCGCGGGCCTTCGGCATGGCTGGCTCGTTGCTGCGCATCCTGGCGATGGTGGCGGGCAGCCGCCTGTCGGGGCGCTACAAAGACACGCCGTTCTTCACCGCCTCCGGCACGCCGGTGGCCGTGCCCACGGTGCTGTCTGCCGAGGAGCGCGCGCGCCTGCGGCCCACGCCGGGCGTGGACTGACCCCATGCGCCGCGCCGACCGGCTCTTTGCCCTGGTGCAGCTGATCCGCGGCCGGCGCCTGTCCACGGCGGCCTGGCTGGCGGGGCGGCTGGAGGTCTCGCCGCGCACCGTGTACCGCGACGTGGCCGACCTGCAGGCGCAGGGCGTGCCCATCGAGGGCGAGGCCGGCGTGGGCTACCGGTTGGGCACAGGATTCGACCTGCCGCCGCTCATGTTCACCGCCGACGAAGCGCGCGCGCTGGCCGTGGCCACGCGCATCGCGCAGCGATGGCTGGACCCGGCGCTGGCGCGGGCCGCGGGCGACGCCATGTCGCGCGTGATGTCGGTGCTGCCCGCCGCCGTGCGCAACGAGGTGGACCGCATGCCCATGCTCGTGCCGCCCGTGGGGCTGCCGCCGGGGGTGGGCGGTTTGCTGCAGCGCCTGCGCGAGGCCACCCAGCGCCGCACGGTGCTGGAGATCGAGTACCGCGACGCCAGCGAACAGCGCAGCACCCGCACCGTGCGGCCGCTGGGCTGCTTTTTCTGGGGCAAGGTCTGGACGCTGGCGGCCTGGTGCGAGCGCCGGCAGGACTTCCGCAGCTTCCGTGTGGACCGCATCGAGACGCTGACGGCGCTGGACCTGCGCTTCGCCGACGAGCCGGGCAAGACGCTCGCCGATCTGCTGCGCCGTGAAACGGACGGTGCCGTGTCGGCGCGCTGACGGCGCTGGATCGGTGCTGTTCCGCTCTCTGCGTCAGCGACCGGCCGTCAGGTGGTCGTGCGCGGCGACCTCAGGCGCCGCTCCAGATCCGGGGCTTCGTGAGGTCACCGTTTCTGCATCGCTGACCGCGAAGACTTCGCGCGCTGCTGCCAGCCCGTTCAGGGCCGCTGGGAAGCCCGCGTAGACGGCCATCTGCATGATCACCTCGACGATTTCCGCTTGCGTGACCCCAACGTTCAGCGCCGCCTGCAAATGCACCTTGAGCTGGGGCGTGGCGTTGCCCATCGCGGTCAGCGCCGCCACCACCGCAATCTCGCGGCTGCGCAGGTCCAGACCAGGGCGGGAGTAGATGTCGCCGAAGGGGAACTCGATCAGGTATCGGGCGAAGTCGGGCGCGATGTCGGCGAGGCTGGCAATGACGCGTTCACCGGCCTGTCCGTCGATTTCGCGCAGCTTGGCGAGGCCCTGGAGGTAGCGTGGATGGGTTTCGGGGGACATGGGGACTTCCTTGGTGGGGTGACGTTGGGGCGCGGCAAAGGGAAGCCTCCAGATCCTGGTAATGCCCGATCTTGGCCTGCAGTGCCTCGGCAGCGTGCTGCATGGCGGTGATCGATGCGAGCACCTGCGCGAGGTGCTGCTCCAGCATGCTGCGCCGTTCGGCGGCGGTGGTGTTCCCTTCGCTGCGCAGCCGCGCGAACACCTGCATCTGCCCGATGGGCATGTGGGTCTCGCGCAAGCGCAGCAGGAATCCGATCCATTCCATGTCCGAAGCCGCATAGCGGCGCTGGCCGCCAGGCGCACGTGCCACGGGCGCGATCAGAGCGGCGCGCTCGTAGTAGCGCAGCGTGTGCGCGGTCAGGCCCGTGCGTTCAGCGACTTCGGCAATGGTCAGGTGGGATGCCATGGGAAGGATTCTGAAAGTTGGAGTGCGCTCGAAGTCAAGCGCCACAGAGCGGGCGTGCCGGGAACCCCGCGCAGACGAGTTCGCGCAGTGCCGCTAGCTGTGAAGCTTCAATAGGTTGTATCCGGTGTTCATCCGGATTGGGTTTGAG
>NZ_JADMKB010000144.1 GCF_018780075.1 Hydrogenophaga sp. | reverse complement strand
AGATCTACACGCAGTTCATCACCCGCTTCAACTGGAACCAGGGCGCGGCCTTCGGCTTCCTGCTGCTGGCCTTGTCCAGCCTGCTGGTGTGGGTGGGGTTGCGGCTCACAGGTCAGCGCTTCGGTGCGGTCATGAAAGCCTCGTGATGAAAGAGGCACGCCCATGATCCCCAGCCTGCCCCGTCCCGCCGTCCAGCGTTTCGGCCTTGGCGCCTTTGTCGCGGCCTTCTTCGTGTTCCTGTTCGTGCCGCTGGTGGTGGTGGCGGTGTTCGCGTTCAACAACGCCGACTACCCGACCCCGCCGTGGATGGGTGTCACGTTCGACTGGTTCACCGCCAACACCGATGCGCGCACCGGCCTGCTGTTCGACGCCGAACTGCTGCAGGCCATCGGCGTGAGCGCCTGGGTGGCCGTTTGGGTCACGCTGCTGTCGGTGGGCGTGGGCACCTGCAACGCCTTCCTGCTGGAGCGTTTCGAGTTCCCAGGCAAGAGCGCCATTGCGCTGCTGAGCATGGTGCCGCTGGTGATTCCGGGCGTGATCCTGGGCATCTCCATCCTGGCGTTTGCCAGCCGCATCGCCAACTTCGCCGACGAAACCTGGGGCCTGGAGCTGGACTTCCTGCGGCCCGGTCTGCCGCTGGTGATCCTGGGCCAGTTCTGCTACATCGTGACCATCGCCACGCTCACCGTCTCGGCCAGCCTGCGCCGCTTCGACCGCACGCTCGAAGAGGCCGCCTACAACCTGGGCGCGAGCCGCCTCGCGGTGCTCTGGACCATCACGCTGCCCTACCTGCGACCGAGCATGATCGGCGCCGCCGCGATGGCCTTCCTGATGTCGTTCGAGAACTTCAACACCACGCTGATGCTGGTGGGCTCGGACGCGCCGCTCACCGTGCTGATGTACGGCCGCATGCGCGAGGGCGCGACGCCGGTGCTCAACGCCGTGAGCCTGTTCCTGATGATCGCCTCGGCCCTGCTGGCCGTGCTGCTGCTGTGGCGCAGCGGTGCCCGGCCATCCACCGACAGCGCCTGACGCCTTGTGCCGCAGCGCACCTGTAACGGCGCTCACGCGTGGTCACACTTTCACACCGGCCGCTTAAGGTTCACTTCATGTGAAGCCCTTTCAATGCACCCACCAGCACTTGCTGGGTTGCTATTGAAAAGGATGTTCCATGAAAGCGTTTGTCGTCTCTGCCCTGTTGATCGCTGCCTCCGGTGTGGCCCTGGCCGGCCCCACCTGCAATGTGCCCAAAGAGAAGTGGATGCCCGAAGCCACCTTCAAGAAGGGCCTGGAGGACAAGGGTTACCAGATCAAGACCTTCAAGGTCTCCAAGGGCGAGTGCTACGAGATCTATGGCTTCGACAAGGCCGGCAAGAAGGTCGAGATCTATTTCGATCCCGCCACCGCCGCCATCCTCGAAACCAAGTAATTTCGTCTGAGCGATGAAGCCCACCACCACCCCCGAAGTCCGCCAACCGGTCTGGGACCTGTTCGTCCGCATGTTTCACTGGACCCTGGTGGTCTGCGTGCTGATGAACAGCTTTGTGCTGGACGATGGCGAGACCGTGCACCAGTGGGCGGGTTACCTCGCTTCGGCCCTGGTGCTGGCGCGGGTGGTCTGGGGTTTCATCGGATCGCGCCACGCGCGGTTCGCCGATTTTTTCCCGACGCCGGGGCGCATCGTGCGCCACGTGCGTGGCATGTTCTCGGGTCACGCCGAATTTCACTGGGGGCACAACCCGCTGGGCGCGCTGATGATGCTGGCGCTCATGGGGCTGGTGCTGGCGCTGGGCGTGACCGGCTGGATGCAGGGGCTCGACGCCTACTGGGGCGAAGAGTGGCTGCAGGACCTTCACGAGGGGATCGGCGAAGCGCTGATCATCCTGGTGGGGCTGCACGCGGCGTCGGCGTTGATCATGGGGCGCATCGAGCGCACCCGGCTGCTGAAGGCCATGGTCACGGGCGTCAAAGAACGCTATTGATGGTGCCCCTACGCTCCGCCGCTGCGCGGGTTGCTGCCCCCAGAGGGAGGGGCTGACCTGCCTTGGGGCGGCCCGACGGCAGGTCGTTGGATGCGTGGCACACTGCCGCGCATGTCCCGCGTCGATCCTTCCGAAGTCGAATTCACCGCCATCCGCGCACAAGGTGCGGGCGGTCAGAACGTGAACAAGGTGTCCAACGCCGTGCACCTGCGGTTCGCGGTGCACGCCTCGTCGTTGCCCGAGGCGATCAAGCAACGGTTGCTCGCGCTGAGCGACCACCGCATCACCACCGAGGGCGTGGTGGTCATCAAGGCGCAGACCAGCCGCAGCCTGGAGCAGAACAAGGCCGAGGCGCTGGAGCGCCTGCAGGCGCTGGTCGACAGCGTGGCCACCCTGCCCAAGGCGCGCAAGCCCACCAAACCCACGTTCGGCTCCAAACAGCGGCGGCTCGAAGGCAAGGCCACGCGCGCCCAGGTCAAGCAGCAGCGCGGTCGCGTGCGCGGTCTGGACTGATTGGGGGTCCCTTTGTGCGCGCTTAAGATTTTTTTAGGATTCCTTTAAGCGCTATTTAGCAGCGCGCCGAAGGGCCGGTTCCTAGACTGCTTTCCATGGCAGGCAACGCATGGTGCGTTGCCGCCAACCACGAAGCAGACGGGCCTGGCCCGCGAAAGGAATCCCATGCAATCGAACACCCACGAACTGGCGCAGGTCGCCGCCACCGCCCAGGCCGTTGAGGCCGGAACGGGCCGCGTCAACCTCTACGCCGGCATCCACAAGGCCCTGCGCGCCATGATGGCCGACACCCTGCTGGCCGTGGGCCGGACCGACCCGGCCGACGCGCAGGAGGTGGCAGCCACCCAGGAGCGCGTGGGCACGCTGCTGGACCTGTGTGTCGCGCACGTGCGCCACGAGAACGGCTTCGTGCACCCGGCCATCGAAGCGCGCAGCCCGGGTGTGGTGGATGGCGTGGCCGACGAACACCTCGGGCATCTGGAGCAGATCGCGCGGCTCCGCACGATGGCCAACGGCCTGGAGGGGCAGGAGCCGGCCGCGTGCGCGGCGGCGCTGCAGAGCCTGTACCTGGCGCTGGCGCTGTTCGTGGCCGAAAACCTGCAGCACATGCACATCGAAGAGACCGTGCTCAACGGCGCCCTCTGGCAGGCCTTCAGCGACGCCGAGCTGGTGGGCATCCACGACGGTCTGCTGGCCACGGTGCCGCCGGCCGAGATGATGCTGGTGATGCGCTGGATGCTGCCGCAGCTGAACGCACCGGAGCGGCTGGAGCTGCTGGGCGGCATGCGCCAGGGCGCACCGGCCCCGGTGTTCCAGGCGGTGCTGGACGGGGCGCGTGCGCAGCTGGCAGAGCGCGACTGGGCCAAGCTGGCGCGGGGGCTGGGTCTGGCGCCGGTGGACGGCCTGGTGATGGCCTGACGCCGCGCGAATGTCAGGTAACAGCTGTCCACCACGCCGTAGCGCGAACCGACACGCACGAAGCAGCCCACCCCAGGGCACCGCCGGGCCGGCTTTGCCGGACGGCCAGTGCAGCCCCCTTTGGGGGTCGCGCGAAGCGCGGCGGGGGGAGCTTAGCCCGCAATGTCTTCGAGCTCGACCGGGCCGGCCGTGTCGAAGCGGAAACAGCCGCGGCCGGTTTTTTCGATGCGCAGCTGGGGGCATTGTTCGGCCAGCCGGCGCTGCAGCAGCAGCAGGCGCGCTTCGAGGTTGTCGGCCACGTCCGGCAGGCGCAGCGCGCGGTCCAGCCGCAGTTCGCGGTTGGTGAACTCGCGGCGGCCCTGGCGCTGCCCGTCCTGCAACAGCTTCCACAGGATGGCGCCGGCCACGCCCTTGATCAGGTAGGCGTTGTTGACGAACACGCTGTCGTTGCTGCGGTAGTGGCGCACCTGCAGGGGCGGGCCGGCCGGCGCCTTCACGGGCGCGGCGGTGTGCTCCGGGCCGGGCGCATCGGCGCAGGGCTCGGCGCTGTCCTGCATGAGGTCGATGCCGGCGGCGAGTTGCCCGCCCAGCGTGACCAGCAGGTCTTCGTCCTCGAAGCTGAACTGCAGGTCCAGCGGGCTCTCCACGAACAGCACGCCCAGCACCCGGCCGGCCGAGAGCAGCGGCACCGCCAGCTGGCTGCGCGGTTCGGGCAGACCGGGGTAGGGGATGTCGGTGCTGATCGCCGCGCTGCCGTCGCCCGCCAGGCTCTCGCGCAGCGCCCGGCTGTACAGGTCGGCGCTGGCCATGTGCATGATGCGCACCGGCGTGCGCTCGCGCGCGGCCACGCCGATCACGCCGTCGCCCAGCGCGATCTCCGAGCCCACGCCCGAGGTGGCGTAGCCCCGGCTGGCCACGGTGTAGAGCCGCTCGGTGACCGGGTCAAGGATGAGGACCATGGCGTGTGCAACGCCCAGGTCCTGCTCCAGCGTCTGCAGGGTGGCGTCCAGCAGCGCGTCGAGCGTGGCGCAGGCCGCCAGCCGCGCGCTGCCACGGCGCAGCGCGCCCAGCAGGTTGCAGCGCGGGGGCGCCGGCGGCAACGGCACGGACGAGGGGTCGCCGGGCACGCGCTCGATGTCACACACCTCGTGGATGTCCGAGCCCAGCAGGCGAAACACGTGGGACATGCCGCTGTGCGAGGCGATGCCCGACAGCTGGGCCTTCATGCTTTCAAACACCGGGCCGCTGTCTTCGGTGCGCAGGTAGCGCAGGTGCAGGCGGTAGAAGCACGCCGTCAGCGGATGCAGCAGCAGCACCGTGGAGCATGGTTGCGCCAGCAGGTTCTTGCGCGTCTTGTTGAAGAACTGGAACGACAGCGCCACGTGCCGTTCGTCCACATAGAACACCTGGGACAGGTAGGCGACATTGGGCGTGCCATCGGTGGCGCAAGTGGCCATCATGGCCGGTATCGCGCCTTCCAGACAGGGCCGCAGCTCGGCCAGGTCCACCGCGCTCATGGGGCCGGCCCACCCAGGGGTTGGCCAGCGCGTGGCCCGGGCGTCTGGTCAAAGGCTTCGTCGGGCGTGAACTCCACCGCCACCACGTCGTCGAGCGTGTGCGCGAACATCGCCGAGACGAACGCCGGGCCGAAACCAAGGCCACCGAGTTCCTGCTGCATGGCGAGCCGGTACCGCTGCAGCACGGTGGCGTCTTCCGGGCGCGCTTCGCGCATCCGGGCGTGGTGGGTCTTGAGCTGCACCGTGCGGTGGGTGCTGGGCTCGCTGAACACCACCGCCATGCGGCCGCTGGCGGCCACGTCGCGCAGCAACTGCGCCGAGGGGCGCTGGCCGAGGTAGACGGTGATGAAGTCGCCCGACGCACTGACCTGGCTGCCCAGCGCCCGCATGACGCTGGGGGTGAGGTCGTGCCCGCAGGCGCTGACGATGACCGACACCCCGCGGGCCATCATGTCGAGCAGGTCACGGTTGAGCGGGGGCGGGGTGGCGGGGTGTTCCAAGGTGTGTGAGCCGGCGGCACCAAACGCCAACGATCATATCGACGGCGTGGCCGGGGTCAAAGGGCCGGCGCCACCGGGGGCGGTCACAGACGGCTCGGTGTGCACCAGCGCCATCGGATAACGCTGGCCCGCCAGGTGGTCTTCCACGCACCGCAGCACCAGCGGGCTGCGGTGGCGCCCGGCGCTGGCGCGGATCTCGTCCGGCGTCATCCACAGGGTGCGCACGATGCCGGTGTCGAGAGGGCGCTGCGGATCGAAGTCGCCCAGCTCGCCGCAGTAGGCAAAGCGCAGGTAGGTGATGTCTTCGCCGGTGGCCGCGCGCTGAAAGCGCGAGAGGTAAATGCCCACCAGCGCCGTGGGCGTGAACCGGTAGGCGGTTTCTTCCAGCGCCTCGCGGGCCACCCCCTGTTCGGGGCTCTCGCCCGGATCGAGGTGGCCGGCCGGGTTGTTCAGGCGCAGGCCTTCGGGCGTGTGTTCTTCCACCAGCAGGTAGCGGCCATCGCGCTCGATGATCGCGGCCACGGTGGCACTGGGTTTCCATCGGGTGTTCATGGTTGGCATTATCCCGACCGACCGTTCGGGTGTTCCTTTGAACGGGAGGTCTTGCCGCATCGTGAAATTCCGGGTGAATGACCTGAGGGCGACGGTCACCGGGCTCCGTGCAAACCCTTATGTGACAAGGGCTTGCGCAGGGCGGGGGGTCTGCGGTCGTCGGTTAAGCTGCCTCGCAACCTTTTTTAACGCCCTGCATCAAGGACTCTTCATGACTTCTGGCGCTTTGATCGAAACAGCCGCCACCGGCGCAGCAGCCCCGACACCACAACGCATTGGCGTGCCGCGCGAGATCTTCCCTGGCGAGAAACGGGTGGCCACCGTGCCCGAGGCCGTGGTCAAGCTGGTCAAGCTGGGCTTCGCCGTGGTGGTGGAGCGTGGCGCGGGTGAGCTGGCCCAGCTCAGCGACGACGACTACCGCGAGGCCGGCGCCAGCATCGCCGGCTCGGCCGCCGAGCTGTGGAGCGGCAGCGACATCGTCTTCAAGGTGCGCGCCCCCACGCCCGACGAGGTGGCGCTGATGCACGAGGGCCAGACGCTGATCGGCTTCATCTGGCCGGCCCAGAACCCCGAGCTGATGCAGATGCTGGCTGCGAAGAAGGTGACCGCGCTGTCCATCGACGCGCTGCCGCGCACGCTCAGCCGCGCGCAGAAGATGGACGCGCTGACCTCGATGGCCGGCGTCAGCGGCTACCGCGCCGTGGTCGAGGCGGCCAACGCCTTCGGCCGCTTCTTCAACGGCCAGATCACGGCCGCGGGCAAGGTGCCGCCGGCCAAGGTCTTCATCGCCGGTGCGGGCGTGGCCGGCCTGGCCGCGATCGGCGCGGCCGCCAGCCTGGGCGCCATCGTGCGCGCCAACGACACCCGGGCCGAGGTGGCCGACCAGGTGGTCTCGCTCGGCGGCGAGTTCGTCAAGGTCGATTACGAGGAAGAAGGCTCGGGCGGCGGCGGCTATGCCAAGGTCATGAGCGAAGGCTTTCAGCAAGCGCAGCGCGAGATGTACGCCAAGCAGGCACGCGAGGTGGACATCATCATCACCACCGCGCTGATCCCCGGCAAACCCGCGCCCAAGCTGATCACCGCCGAGATGGTGCGCAGCATGAAGCCCGGCAGCGTGATCGTCGACATGGCGGCCGAGCAGGGCGGCAACTGCGAGCTGACCGTGCCCGGCGAGGCGGTGGTGCGCCACGGCGTGACCATCGTCGGCTACACCGACCTGGCCTCTCGCATGGCGCGCCAGTCCTCCACGCTGTACGCGACCAACCTGTTCCGCCTCAGCGAAGAGCTGTGCAAGACCAAGGACGGCGTGATCAACGTCAACATGGAAGACGACGCGATCCGTGGTCTGACCGTGGTGAAAGACGGGGCCATCACCTGGCCAGCCCCACCGCTGGTCGTGGCCCCCAAGCCGGCAGCCAAGCCCGCCGCCATGCCCACTGCGAAGAAGGGCCATGGTCATGGTGAGGCCTCGGGGCCGATGCCCGCCGGCAAGCTGGCCATCGTCGCCGGCGTCACGGCGGTGCTGTTCGCGCTGGTGGGCGCCTACGCGCCGGCCGCGTTCCTGTCGCACTTCACGGTGTTCGTGCTGGCCTGCTTCGTCGGCTACATGGTGGTGTGGAACGTCAAGCCCGCGCTGCACACGCCGCTGATGAGCGTGACCAACGCCATCAGTTCCATCATCGCCATCGGCGCGCTGGTGCAGATCTCGCCCCTGGCCGACGCCACCGAGCGGCCCAACACGCTGATCATCGGCCTGGCCGCGGCGGCGCTGGTGCTCACCGCCATCAACATGTTCGGCGGCTTTGCCGTCACCCAGCGCATGCTGGCGATGTTCCGCAAATAAGAAGGAGACACTGAATGTCTGCAAGTCTGGCCACGGTCTCCTACATCGGCGCGACCATCCTCTTCATCCTCAGCCTGGGCGGCCTGTCCAACCAGGAAACCTCGCGCCGCGGCAACCTGTACGGCATGGTCGGCATGGCGCTGGCCGTGGCGGCCACGGTGTTCGGCCCGCAGGTTACGGCCGTGGGCATCCCCTGGATCGTCGGCGCCATGGTGGTCGGCGGGGCCATCGGCCTCTACGCCGCGCGCACCGTGCAGATGACCCAGATGCCCGAGCTGGTGGCGCTGATGCACAGCATGGTCGGCATGGCCGCGGTGCTGGTGGGCTACGCCACCTTCGTCGATCCCGAAGCGTCGAAGAATCTGGACAGCGCAGCCCACGCCATCCACGCGGTGGAGATCTACGTCGGCATCTTCATCGGTGCGGTCACGTTCTCGGGCTCGGTGGTCGCGTTCGGCAAGCTCTCGGGCCGCGTCGGCGGCAAGCCGCTGCTGCTGCCCGGCCGGCACTGGCTGAACCTGGCCGGCCTGATCGCGGTGGTCTACTTCGGCCGCCTGTTTCTGCAGGCCGAGACGCCGCAGGACGGCATGGTGCCGCTGTTCGTGATGAGCGCCATCGCGCTGCTGTTCGGCATCCACATGGTGATGGCCATCGGCGGCGCCGACATGCCGGTGGTGGTGTCCATGCTCAACAGCTACTCGGGCT
>NZ_JADMKB010000056.1 GCF_018780075.1 Hydrogenophaga sp. | reverse complement strand
TGAGCGCTCGCACGATGTCTTGGGCCACGGATGGCTTCTCGGCAATGACCAGGGTTTTCATCTCTACAATCGGCTTTCACGCGCGCTTGCGCGCACACACATGGGTACGCACACACACGCGCGCACCTGCATGAAACAACCTTACCAAAAATTCCGGCCGTGAAGAAAACCGCAGGTTTCGCCAAAAGCCCCCGCCAGACGCAGCCGCGCCCTTCTTCCGTGGCCCGGAATGCCGTCGCCAGCAGCCGCCGCATCCAGACGCGCCGCTCGGGCGTGCACGGCAAGGGCGTGTACGCGGTGGTGGACCTGGCCGAAGGCGAGTCACTGATTGAATATGTGGGCGAGGTCATCAGCTGGGACGAGGCGCTGCGCCGCCACCCGCACGACCCGAACGACCCGCACCACACCTTCTATTTCCACATCGACGAAGGCCATGTGATCGACGCCAAGTTCGGTGGCAACTCGTCGCGCTGGATCAACCACAGCTGCGCGCCCAACTGCGAGGCCGAGGTGGACGAGGGCCGCGTGTTCATCCGCGCCAAGCGCAACATCACCGCCGGCGAAGAGCTGTTCTACGACTACGGCCTGGTGATCGACGAGCCCTACACCCCCAAACTCAAGGCCGAGTACCCCTGCTGGTGCGGCGCGCCCAAGTGCCGCGGCACGCTGCTGGCGCCGAAGCGGGCAGGCCGCGCTTCGAAACTCGGCTAGACATGGCATCCCCCCGCAGCGCCTTTGGCGCTACCCCCAGGGGGCAACGCGTGCGGCCTGGCAAAGCCAGTTCCGCCGCGTTCTGGGCTGAAGGCACTTCACCACATGTCTGATCTGTTGGCCCACGTCGAGTCTGTCTGGCAATCGGTGGTGACCGATCTGCCGGGTTTCACCATCGAGGTGTTGCCGAGCATCGACTCCACGAGCAGCGAGCTCATGCGCCGCGCGCGTGCCGGGCTTCTGGAGCCGGTGCTGCTGGCCGCCGACGAGCAGACCGCCGGGCGCGGGCGCCTGGGCAAGGGCTGGCACAGCAAGGCCAGCCAGTCGCTGACGTTTTCACTGGCCCTGCCGCTGGCGCCGGCCGACTGGTCGGGGCTTTCGCTGGCCGTGGGCGTGAGTCTGGCGGAAAGCCTGCACCCCGAGGTGCGCCTGAAATGGCCCAACGACCTGTGGCTGCACGAACGCAAGCTCGGCGGGATTCTTGTGGAGACCGCGGGCACCGGCGACAGCTCGAGCGCCCAGCGCACGGTGGTCGTGGGCGTCGGCATCAACATCGCGCGACCCGAGGCCGCGGCGGTGAACGCGCTGACCGGCGCACAGCCCGCGCTGCCGCCCGTGGCGCCCGCGGGTCTGGCCGAGGTGCTGGTGGGCATCACGGCGGGCGAGGTGCTGGCGCGGGTCGCGCCGGCCCTGGTGCGCGATGTGCAGCGTTTCGAGCGCGAGGGTTTTGCGCCGTTTGCCGAGCGCTTTGCCGCGCGCGATGCGCTCCAGGGCCGGTCCGTTCGCCTGTCCGACGGCGTCGAGGGCACGGCCCATGGCGTGACGCCTCAAGGTGCCCTGAGGGTGATGACACCGCAGGGCCTGCGCGAAGTCACCAGCGCCGAAGTGAGTGTGCGGCCATGCTGAGAACGGTGGCGGTTCTGCTGGTGTTCGCCAATCTGGTCTATTTCGCCTGGGCGCAGGGCCATCTTGCGGCGCTGGGACTGGTGCCTCAGGAACAGCGTGAACCCGAGCGCCTGCAGGGACAGGTTCAACCAGACATGCTGCGCCTGCTCAACGGGCCGCGCGCGGCACCCTCGCCGGACCCGGCGCGGACGGCAGTGTCCAGCCCGGACGAGGCAGGCGCCGGCGCCGAGGCATCCGCCACACCAGCGGAACCTGCCGCGACGCCCACCACCGAAGCCCCAACACCGGCCGTGCCGGTCCAGGCGCAGGCCCCCGTGCCCCGGGAGCCTGAGACCACGGCCTGCTGGCAGGCCGGCGGCTTCACCGAGGCCCAGACCGAAGCGCTGCGCAACGCCCTGGGCCAGCTCGACCTGCCCCGCAGCTGGCAGTTCAGCGAAGCCCGCAGTGGCGGGCGCTGGATCGTCTACATGGGCCGCTACGACAACCAGGAGCAGGTGGAACGCAAGAAGACCGAGCTGCGTGGGCTGAAGGTCTCCTTCCGCGAGTTGTCCACGGCCGGTCTGGGCCCCGGCTTGGCGCTGGGTACCTACTCCAGCGAAGCCGCGGCCGAGAAGGCCCTGGCCGACATCGTCCGGACCGGGGTGCGCACGGCCCGGGTGGCGCAGGAACGCGCCGAATCGAGCAGCTTCACGCTGCGCCTGCCCCGCATCACCCCCACGCAGCGCAACGCCTTGGCCGGGCTGGGCACCCTGCTCGCAGGCAAGCCGCTCAAACGCTGCAACTGAGCCGCTGCGCCTCGAACCAGTCCAGGGCGTCGTTCCACAACGGAAGGGCTCGGGGGCGGAAGTAGCCCATGTGACCGATGGCCCCCAGGCCGGCGCGGCGCGGGTCGATGCTCACGGCGCGCACCGCGGTGTTGCGGTAGCCGGCCATGAAGGCATCGCGCGAGGCCGGCGGCGCCCAGGCGTCGTCGAGCGCGTTGACCGCCACGATGGGAAAGCGCACGTCGCCGAAACGCTCGGTGACGGCCTGCATGCGCGGGTCATCGAAGAAATAGCGCGGGTAGTTGCACCACCGGCGCCACTGGCGGTACACGTCCAGCGGCAGGTCCTCGCCCATGCCCAGCCGGCTCCAGGGCAGGTAGCCGGCCGCGCGCGTCCACACCGGCCCGAGCACGCGCCACATGAAGAGCACGCGCAGGCGCTCCAGCGGCGGCATCCAGCCGTGCCAGCCGGCGCCGGTGGCGAAGGTGTAGGCGCCGTCCACCGCGCCGGGGTCGGGCAGCAGCCCCAGCGCATGGCCGCCGTAGGAGTGGCCGACCAGGTACAGCGGCATGCCGTCCTGGCGCATGGCCTCGACACCGGCGGCCAGATCGAGCCGGCCCCAGTCAAGGTAGTCCATGCGGAAACCCTTGAGCGTGGCCGGGGCCGACTGGCCGATGCCTCGGTAGTCCAGGGTGAGCACGTCGAAGCCGCGTTGCGCCGCGTGCTCGGCGAAGCGCCGGTAGAAGCCCTGGGGCACGCCGGTGGCACCGCCCACCACCAGGTGCGCGCGCGGCGGCGTGGCGCTTCTGAAACGGTGGGCCACCAGCGGGTAGCCATCGGCCGCGCCCAGGCTCAGGCGTTCGCCGGCGACGGGTGCCGCCGGGGTATCCGGATCGACAGAGGGGTGCATGGGATCAGACTCCTTCAGGATGGGCGACCGCGCCGGGCGGGCGCGCCGACAGCAGGGCCAGCAGGCTCGTCGTGGCCTGCTGGATCGGTTCGCTGCTCTGCGCCACGCGGGCCTGCAGCAGGCCGCCTTCGTAGGCGGCCACGATGAGGGCGGCCAGGCCCTGCGCCTGGACGCGTGGCTCGCCCGCCAGCTCCAGCGCCTGAGCGATGCGCTCGCGCACCCGGGTGAACGCCCGGGCCAGCGCTTCGCGCAGCGCGGCGTCCTGGGCGGTGCTCTCCAGCGCCACCGTGGCCAGCGGGCAGCCGGACTCGAAACCGCTGTCCTGCAGCCGGGCGGTGGCGCCGGCAAGCCAGCGGCGCAGGGCGTCGAGCGGGTCGGGTGTGGCGGCCAGCAGGGCGTCGAGCCCGCGCAGCATGCGGTCCACCACCGTGTCGATCGCCGCGATCGCGAGCTCGGTCTTGCCGCCGGGGAAGTGGTGGTAGAGCACCCCCTTGGGCGCCCCGGCCTGCTGCAGCAACTCGGTCAGACCGACGCCATGCAGGCCACGGCGGCGCAGCGCGTCGGTCATGGCGGCGATGAGGCGTTCGCGGGTGCCTGGGGTGGAAACTTCGGACATGGGATGAATCTATAGACCGGTCGGTCTAGTGTCAAGCACCCGGCTGTCACCTGGGTTCACGGGCCCCGATGAACACGCACTGCCCAACAAAAAAGCGCCCGAAGGCGCTTCTTTGTGGAGCGGATGGGTTGATCAACCCGCCACGACGCGCGCCATCTCCAGGCACTTGTTGGAGTAGCCCCACTCGTTGTCGTACCAGGCCACCACCTTGACGAAGGTGCTGTCCAGCGCGATGCCGGCGTCGGCGTCGAACACGCTGGTGCAGGTCTCGCCACGGAAGTCGGTGGCCACGACCTTGTCGGTGGTGTAACCCAGCACGCCCTTCAGCGCGCCTTCGCTCTGGGCCTTCATCTCGGCGCAGATCTCGGCGTAGCTGGCTTCCTTGCTCAGTTCCACCGTCAGGTCGACCACCGACACGTCGGAGGTCGGCACGCGGAAGCTCATGCCCGTGAGCTTCTTGTTCAGCTCGGGGATCACCACGCCCACGGCCTTGGCGGCGCCGGTGCTGCTGGGGATGATGTTTTCCAGGATGCCACGGCCACCGCGCCAGTCTTTGTTCGACGGGCCGTCCACGGTCTTCTGCGTGGCGGTGGCGGCGTGCACGGTCGTCATCAGGCCGCGCTTGATGCCCCACTTGTCGTTCAGCACCTTGGCCACGGGAGCCAGGCAGTTGGTGGTGCAGCTGGCGTTGGAGATGATGGCCTGGCCGGCGTAGGTCTTGTGGTTCACGCCGTAGACGAACATGGGCGTGTCGTCTTTGGAGGGCGCAGACAGGATGACCTTCTTGGCGCCGGCGTCCAGGTGTTTCTGGGCCGTGACCTTGTCGAGGAACAGGCCGGTGGATTCGATCACCACGTCGGCGCCGACGTCGGCCCACTTCAGATTCGCGGGGTCGCGCTCTTGCGTCAGGCGGATGGTCTTGCCGTTGACGACGATGTTGCCGCCCTCGACCTTGACCGTGCCCTTGAAGCGGCCGTGCACGCTGTCGTACTGGAGCATGTAGGCCAGGTAGTCGGGTTCGAGCAGGTCGTTGATGGCGACGACTTCGATGTCCGAGAAGTTCTGGATGGCACTGCGCAACACGTTGCGCCCGATGCGGCCAAAGCCGTTGATACCGATCTTGATGGTCATGTCCGTCTACTCCTTCAGTTGGAAAAGTTGCAAGTCAGGGAAAACAGTTCAGCGCGAGAGGTGGCCACCCCAGGGGCACCGCCGGGCCGGCTTTGCCGGACGGCCAGTGCGCCTTGCAGGCCGCAGCCTCGCCATAGTCGAGGCTTCTTCGGGCCGTCCAAGCCTGCGCAGGCAGGCTCGGAGCCGCTGCCCTCAGCCCCCTTGAGGGGGTAGCGCGAAGCGCTGCGGGGGTGGGTCACTTCGTCAACACGGTGCGCACCGTGTCGGCCACGTTCTGGGCAGTGAAACCGAAGTGCTCGAACAGCACCGGCGCCGGGGCCGACTCGCCGTAGGTGTCCAGACCCACGACCGCGGCAACGCCGTATTTCCACCAGCCGTCGGTGGAGCCCATTTCCACCGCGATGCGCGGCAGGCCCGCCGGCAGCACCGAGGCCTTGTAGGCGGCGTCCTGGCGATCAAACGTGGTGGTGCTGGGCATGGAGACCACGCGCACCGCGATGTTGTAGGCGCGGGCCAGCAGGTCCTGCGCCTTGAGCGCCAGTTGCACTTCGGAACCGGTGGCGATGATCACCGCCTGGGCCTTTTTCTTCAGGCCCACTTCGCTGGGTTCGGCCAGCACATAGGCGCCGCGGCTGATGTCGCCGAGCTCGTGCTTGGGCGCGTAAGGCAGGTTCTGGCGGCTCAGCAGCAGCGCGGTCGGCTTGTTGCTGTTCTGCAGGGCCACGGCCCAGGCCACGGCGGTTTCGGCCGTGTCGCCCGGACGCCAGACGTCCAGGTTGGGGATTAGGCGCAGGCTGGCGGCGTGTTCGACCGACTGGTGGGTCGGACCGTCTTCGCCCAGGCCGATGGAGTCGTGCGTGAACACGTGGATCACGCGCTGCTTCATCAGCGCGGCCATGCGGATGGCGTTGCGGCTGTAGTCGCTGAAGGTGAGGAAGGTGCCGCCATAGGGAATGAAACCACCGTGCAGGGCGACGCCGTTCATGATCGCGGCCATGCCGAATTCGCGCACGCCGTAGTTGATGTGGCGGCCGCCCTGGCCTTGTTCGTTCTTGACCACATTGCCGGCCAGATCGAAACGCAGGTTGGGGGTGGACTTGGTGTTGGTCAGGTTGGAGCCCGTCAGATCGGCACTGCCGCCCAGCAGCTCGGGCAGGGCCGCGGTGAAGGCTTCCAGCGCGATCTGGCTGGCCTTGCGGCTGGCCACGGTCTCGGCCTTGGTGTGGGCCGCGAGCACCGCGTCCACGGCGACCTGGTGGAACTGCTTGGGCAGCTCGCCTTTCATGCGACGCACGAACTCTTTGGCCAGCGCGGGGAAGGCGGCCTTGTAGGCGGCGAACTGGTCGTTCCAGGCGGCTTCCGCGGCCTTGCCGGCGGCCTTGGCGTCCCAGGCGGCGTACACGTCTTTCGGGATCACGAACGGGGCGTGGTTCCAGCCCAGGGCTTCGCGGGTGAGCTTGATTTCTTCGGCGCCCAGCGGCTCGCCGTGGGCCTTGGCGGTGTTGGCGCGGTTCGGGCTGCCCTTGCCGATGCTGGTCTTGCAGCAGATCAGGGTGGGCTTGTCGGCGCTGTTCTTGGCGGCGGCGATGGCGGCGCTCACGGCGTCGGCGTCGTGGCCGTCGACGGCGCGGATCACGTTCCAGCCGCAGGCTTCAAAACGCTTGGGGGTGTCGTCGATGAACCAGGGCGCGACCTGGCCGTCGATGGAGATGCCGTTGTCGTCGTACAGGGCGACCAGCTTGTTGAGCTTCCAGGCGCCGGCCAGGGCCACGGCCTCGTGGCTGATGCCTTCCATCAGGCAGCCGTCGCCCAGGAACACGTAGGTGTGGTGGTCGACGATGGCATGGCCTTCGCGGTTGAATTCGCTGGCCAGCAGCTTCTCGGCCAGCGCCATGCCCACCGCGTTGGTGAGGCCCTGGCCCAGCGGGCCGGTGGTGGTTTCCACGCCGGGCGTGTGGCCGACTTCGGGGTGGCCGGCGGTCTTGCTGCCGAGCTGGCGGAAGTTCTTGAGTTCGCCGATCGGCAGCTTGTAGCCCGTGAGGTGCAGCAGCGCGTAGATCAGCATGGAGCCGTGGCCGTTGGACAGCACGAAGCGGTCGCGGTTGGCCCACTGCGGGTTCGTCGGGTTGTGGCGCAGGTGCCGGCCCCACAGGGCGACCGCCATGTCGGCCATGCCCATGGGCGCGCCGGGGTGGCCGGAGTTGGCGGCCTGCACCGCGTCCATGGCGAGCGCGCGGATCGCGTTGGCCTGGGTCTGGGGCGTGACGGAAGGTGCGGTGGGGGTGCTGACGGCGTCGGACATGGGGAGGATGTGGAGTGGGGGGCGGGGGGTGGGTCGCGGAGGCGAAGCCCCTGATTTTATCGGCCCCGCGCAACACAGGGCCCCAGCCCGCTGCGCCGCGGGCGGCCACGGTCCCATAATCTTGTCGACAGAGCCTACCGAACGCACCGACCATGAGCCTCTCCCACCGTGCCCCCACGCCCGCCATGATCCTGGCCGCCGGCCGGGGCATGCGCATGCGCCCGCTCACCGACACCACCCCCAAGCCCTTGCTGGTGGTTCAGGGCCGCCCGCTGATGCTGTGGTCGATGGACGCCCTGGCGCGCGGGGGCTTTCACCACATGGTGGTCAACACCGCCTGGCTGGGCGAACAGATCGAGGCGCACTTCACCACCTGGCCGCATCGGCCCGAAGGCGCCACATTGACGTTCTCTCACGAGGGGCAGGACTTCGGCTACGCGCTGGAGACCGCAGGCGGCATCTCGCGCGCCCTGCCGCTGCTGGGCGAGGTGTTCTGGGTGCTGGCCGGCGACGTGTACGCGCCTGCGTTTGAGTTCACCCAGGCCAGCGTGGACCGCTTTGTTGCCAGCGGCCAGCTGGCCCACCTCTGGCTGGTGCCCAACCCCTCGCACAACCCCGAGGGCGACTTCGGCCTGAGCGAGGACGGGCTGGCGCTGAACGAGGCCCCGGTGAAGTTCACTTACAGCACCATCGGTCTCTACCACCGCGCCCTGTTCGAGCCGCCCTGGTGCGAAACCATCCCCGGCAACCCGCAGGGCACGGCCGCGCCGCTGGCGCCGCTGTTGCGCGCGGCGATGGACGCGGGGCGCGTGAGCGCGGAGCTGTACACCGGCCCCTGGACCGATGTGGGCACGCCCGAGCGGCTGCAGGAACTGGGCTGAAGAAGCGGAGCCCCCGCGCCGCCTGCGGTGTCATCCCCCCAAAGGAGGGCGATGCGAGTGACCCGGCGAAGCCGGTTCCACCGCATCCTGGGTTGGACTGTGCCCCGGACAGTGGTGCTGCGGGGTCGTTGCAAAACACGGAGAATGGTCCCATGGACGCACACACCACCCACACCCTCTACGCCCAACGCCGCGCCCGCCTGGCCGCGCTGCTTGGCCCCGGCGGCATCGCCATCGTGCCGACCGCGCCCGAGCAGCAGCGCAACCGCGACAGCGACTTCCTGTTCCGGCACGACAGCTACTTCTATTACCTGACCGGTTTCACCGAGCCCAACGCCTGGCTGGTGGTCACCGCCGAGGGCGAGAGCACGCTGTTCTGCAACCCGAAGGACGCCGAGCGCGAGGTCTGGGACGGCATCCGACTCGGGCCGGCCGCGGCGCCCGAGGTGCTGGGTGTGCAGGCCGCGCTGTCGGTGACCGAACTGGACCAGCGTCTGCCCAAGCTGCTGGAAAACCGCAGCGTGGTCTGGTACCCGTTTGCCACGCACCAGGGGCTGGACAGCCGCATCAACGGCTGGCTGCAGCCGGTGCGCGCCCGCGTGCGCTATGGCGCGCTCTGCCCCGAGCAGCAGCGCGACCTGTGCGGCCCGCTGGACGAGATGCGCCTGATCAAGGACGCCCACGAGCAGGACACCATGCGCCGCGCCGCGCAGATCAGCGCGCGCGCCCACATCCGCGCCATGCAGCGCTGCGCGGCCATGCTACGCGCCGGGCAGGACGTGCGCGAGTACCACCTGGACGCCGAACTGCTGCACGAATTCCGCCAGCAGGGCTCGCAGTACCCGGCCTACGGCAGCATCGTCGCGGCCGGGGCCAACGCCTGCGTGCTGCACTACCGTGCCGACGCCGCACCCATCCGCAGCGGCGAGCTGGTGCTGATCGACGCCGGTTGTGAACTCGACGGCTATGCGAGTGACATCACCCGCACCTTCCCCGCCAACGGCACGTTCACCGGCCCGCAGCGCACGCTCTACGACCTGGTGCTCGCCTCGCAGGACGCGGCCGTGGCCGCCACCAAAGCGGGGGCGCGCTTCACCGACCCGCACGAGGCCACGGTGGCCGTGCTCGCGCAGGGCCTGCTCGACGTCGGCCTGCTCGACAAGAACAAGGTCGGCAGCGCACAGGACGTGATCGCCCACCGCAGCTACTTCCCGTTCTACATGCACCGCACCGGCCACTGGCTGGGCATGGACGTGCACGACTGCGGCAGCTACGTGGAGCCGAGCGAGGTGGGCACGGTGAACGAACGCAAGGACCCGCTGAGCGGCGAAACCATCAAGGACCGCCCGAGCCGCATCCTGCGCCCGGGCATGGTGCTCACCATCGAGCCCGGCCTGTACGTGCGCCCGGGCGAGGGCGTGCCCGAAGCGTTCTGGAACATCGGCATCCGCATCGAAGACGACGCCGTCGTCACCGAGACCGGCTGCGAACTCATCAGCCGCGGCGTGCCGGTGAACGCCGACGAGATCGAAGCGCTGATGCGCGGCTGAAGCCTTGCGGGTCCTGAGCGTCAACACCGGCCGCGCGCAGCCCCTGCGCGTGGGCCCACGCAGCTTTCTCTCGGCCATCGGCAAAGCGCCGGTGAACGGCCCGGTGGCGGTCGGGCCACTCGGCCTGCACGGCGACGAGCAGGCCGACCCCACGGTGCACGGCGGGCTGGACAAGGCGGTCTACGCCTACCCGGTCGAGCACCTGCCGTTCTGGCAGGGCCAACGGCGCGAAGCGGGCGTGACCCTGTTCGACGACCCCCTGCCGCCCGGCTTCATGGGCGAGAACTTGAGCATCCAGGGCCTGCTGGAACACGAGGTGTGGATCGGCGACGAGCTGCGCTTTCCCGGCTGCGCGCTGCGCGTCACCGCACCGCGCGAGCCCTGCTACAAGTTCAACGCCGTCATGGAGCTGCCGGCGGCGGGCCGGCTGATGATGGCGCAGCTGTGCTCGGGCTTCTACCTCGCGGTGGTTCGGCCCGGGGCCATCGAGGCCGGCCAGCCGTTCACCCTCGTGCCCGGCACGCGCGGCCTGCGGGTGAGCGAGGCCTTCGCCGCCAAGCGGTTCAAGCACCAGCGCTGACGCGCGGTCCCTGCGGTCAGAATGGCGGGATGAACAGCCCCGTCCAGCCCCTTCGCGTGCTCTGCCTCACCATGAACCCGGCGGTCGATCTCGCGACCGAGACCGAGCGCGTCGTGCCCACGCACAAGCTGCGCTGCGGCGACACGCTGCACGACGCGGGCGGTGGCGGCATCAACGTGGCGCGCGTGCTCACCCGCCTGGGCGGCCAGTGCACGGCGCTCTGTCCCACCGGCGGCTCCTCGGGCCAGTGGCTGGAGCGGCGCATGCGCGACGAGGGCCTGAGCGGCGTGTTCCTGCCCATCGCCGACGAGACGCGCGTGAGCTTCACCGTGCACGAGCACAGCACCGGCGCCGAATACCGTTTCGTCATGCCCGGCCCGCACCTGACGGACCGCGAATGGCAGGCCTGCCTGGACCACCTGGCGCGGCTGCCCGGTTTCCCCGAGCTGCTGGTCGCCAGCGGCAGCCTGCCGCCGGGCGTGCCCACCGACTTCTACGCGCGGCTCGCCCGCCTGTGCCGCGCCAAGGGTGCGCGCATGGTGCTCGACACCTCCGGCCCGGCGCTCACCGCCGCCCTGGCCGAAGGCGTCTACCTGTTCAAACCCAACCTCAAGGAACTGACCGAACTGGCGGGCCGTCCGCTGGACACGCCCGCGCAATGGCAGGCCGCCGCGCGCCAGCTGGTGCTGGACGGCCAGGCCGAGGTGGTGGCGCTCACGCTGGGCCACCTGGGGGCGCTGCTGGTCACGCGCGAGGCGATGTGGAGCGCGCCGCCGCTGGACATCCCGGTGGCCAGCGCGGTGGGCGCGGGCGACAGCTTCGTGGGCGGCCTGGTCTGGGGGCTGCAGCAGGGCCTGCCGCTGGAACAGGCCTTCACCTGGGGCATCGCCGCCGGCTCCGCCGCGCTGCTCTCGGCCGGCACCGGGCTCAGCAACCGGGACGACATCCGGCGCCTGCAGCCGCTGGTGCAGATCACGCCGGTGGCGTGACGTCGGGCGCCGCGGCGCAGCCGCTCAAGACCCGCTCCATCGCCGAGCGGCTGGGCGTCTCCACGAACAGGCAGGGCTTGCCATGGCGCTTGCAGTGTTCCTTCACGCGCCAGTAGGCGTTGTGGCTGATGCAGCCCACCTGGCAGATCACCAGGTCGGCCGATTGCAGCATCGGCCCGAGCTGCCCGGCCTTGTCTTCCTCGCCGCCGTCGTGGTGCAGGAAGCGCGCGCCCTTGTCTTCGATCAGCTCGCGGTAGACCGGGATCACGCGGGTGCGCCCGCCCACGCACAGCACCGAGCGGTCGTGGATGACCCAGCCCGCGTCTGACGGCACCGGCGGTGGTGCGCCGCTGGCCAGCGCCGGTGTCGCGGCCGTGGGCGCCGACCACTCCGGCGTGGCGGGGCTGGCATCGTTCATGCGGCTCAGGGCGCGGCGCAGTTGCTGGTTGTGTTCGATCAGTTGCCGGTTGTCGTCGGCCAGGCGCTGGCGCAGCGGCAGGTCGGGCGTCTGCCGCTGCAGGGCTTCGCACTGCGCCTGGGTCTGTGCCTGGGCGGTGTGCGCCCGGATCAGTTCGCCCCGCAGGCGCACCCGCTCCGCGTCGTGCTGCGCCTTGAGCTGCGCGAGCTCCAGCGCGGCGGCCTGCAGGCGCTGCTGGGCCAGCGCCAGTTCGTCACCCAGTGTCTGGTTGTCCTGCACCAGCGCGTGCAGGCGGCTCAGGTCCACCCGCGCGGCCATGCCCACCTGGTGCTGCAGCATGTGCACCTGCCCCAGCACGGCAAATTCCAGCTCGGGGGTGCAGCGCGCGTGCGTCAGCACCGCCCAGAACACGCCCGCCCAGTCCATGCCCATGCAACTCTGGTCCCACCACTGCGCCAGGGCTTCGGTGGTTTTCAGCTTCAGCGACTTCAGCACGAACAGCCCATGGCGGTCGTCGAGCTCGCGCTGCACCAGCTCGGCCAGCGGGGTGCGCCGGCGGCACTCGCTCACCACCGCGATGTGGGTTTCGTATTCGCTGAGCCCCGCCACGTCCAGGCCCGCCTTGCGCGCCAGCTTCTGCAACTCGGGCAGGCGCAGGCAGACGCCGGTGACCGGGCAGGGCGCGTGGCCGCCGAGCTCCCAGAGCTTGCGGCGCGCGGAGCCCTGTCGCGCGGGCGCGGCGGCACCGGCGGGGGCGGGCGACGGGCCACCGTCTCGCAGGGCATAGCGGCTCACGAGCGCGCCCGCGTCCGCAGGGGCTTCAAAGGGCTTCTTGTGCACACACATGGCCGGCCTCAGTGAACGGCACGCGCCGTGGCGTTCATCACCAGACAGCCCGCGCGCAGCGCGCCCTCGATCACCGGGTCGGGGCCGTGCGCGGCCCAGTGCTGCACCAGCGCCGCGTGGGTGTCGTGGCTGTACCGGACGGCGGCCTTGCGCCAGGCGCTGGCGCCCGGTGGACCGAGCATCAGACGGACCAGCGCGGTGTGGGCGTCGGCGAGCGTGGCCGCCGCCAGGGCCAGCTGGCCCTGGTCCGCCTGCAGGCCCGAGAGGCACAGCGTGCTGCTCACCAGCGCGCACAGGCACGCGTCTTCGTTGTCGGCGCACCCGGTGTCCACCCGATCGAACGCCAGCCCCAGCGCCTCGCGGTACCAGCCCGTCGCGCGCGACACCTGGCCCAGGCACTGCGCCCGGGTCGCCTGGTGCATGGCCCGGGTCCACCCGGGCAAGGCCGCGAGCGGCACAAACGGCCCACCCAGACCGGTATCGACGCATGGCTGTGGCATGAGGACGCTCCCTGCAAGTGAAACACTGGCCGATTGCCAGTATTTAAATGATAACCATTCTCGTTTGTAGTGCAAGCGGGTTTTCGCGGCCAGACGCCCGCCTGGCTTGATCAAGGTCAACGCATACCCCTCAGAAAGCGTCCGGACCATGTCTTTCAGGGCATCCGGCCGCGGCGGATCAGCGAATCCAGGAAAGGTTCTCAATCTCATTGAGAATTGTTATCATTACGTTACAGCCAGCCACCGACAGGGCTTGCGCGCGCCCGCCCAACCGTGGCGCGCCGCACGCCATCCCCCGTCCAGAGCCAGCCAACCCCTTCCTTCGCTGCGAAGACACGTTGCTGCCTCTGGACCATGCCCCCGCACACCCACAGCCCGAACGTCGCCCTGGCAGCGCTGGCCCCACCCGCGTTCACGCCCGGTCTCCACCGGACAACCCCCATGACCCACCCCGTTCGCCACCACCCCGTCGCCTTCGCCGCCGCGCTGCTCGCCAGCGGCCTCTTCCACGCCCTCCCGGCCCAGGCCCAGTCGGCGCCCGCCGAGACCGCAGCGCCGGCCAACGCCAACACCGAGGCGCCCGAGCTGGCCACCGTCGTCATCAAGACCAAGCGTGCCCATCGCGTGTCCAAGGGAGCCACCAACCTCCCCATGGAGGTCAAGGACACGCCGCAGTCCATCAGCACGATCGAGCAGGAGGACATGAACGACTTCGGCACCACCGGCAGCAACGACGCCCTGAAGATGGGCACCGGTATCAACGTTGAGGTGTACGAAACCAACCGGGTCGCGCTGAACGCCCGGGGCTTCGAGATCCAGTCCACGCAAATCGACGGCCTGGGCATGACCAACGACTGGGGCGTGGTCACGGGGCAGCAGGACACCTTTCTCTTCGACAAGATCGAGCTGATCCGGGGTGCCAACGGCCTGCTCACCGGCGTCGGCAACGCCTCGGGCACCGTCAACTACGTGCGCAAGCGGCCCACCAACAAGGACGGCGGCCAGCTCCAGCTCAGCACCGGCTCCCACGGTCTCAAGCGCGGAGCGCTCGACCACAACAAGGTGCTGACGCAGGACGGGAAATGGGCAGGCCGGGTGGTCGTGGTGCAGGAAGACAAAGACTCGTACCTGCGCGCGCTCGCCGACCAACGCACCAGCCTCTACGGCGTGATCGATGGTCAGATCGGCGACCACGGCATGCTGACCGTCGGCCTGACCCATCTGAAAAACAAGCAGAAGTCGCCGATGTGGGGTTCGCTGACGCTCAACCGCGTGGACGGCAGCCAGGCGGAATTCGATGTGTCGTCGTCCACCTCGCAAGACTGGACCTACTGGAACACCGAATCCACCAGCGCGTTTGTCGAATACACCCACAGCCTGGGTGCCGCATGGGAAGCCAAGCTCACCTACAACAAGCGCCGGGGTGAAGAGCAGACCCGCCTGCTGTACGCCTACTCGTTCAGCGGTGCGCTCAACACCGACAACACCGGCCTGGTGGGCTGGCCCTACCGCAGCGTCACGACCAACGACAACGACCTGCTGGACGCCAATGTCAGTGGCGAGTTCAGCGCTTTCGGCCGTGAACACAGCCTGATCGCCGGCGTCAGCCACTCCACGCAGGCCCACGACACCGACACCTACAGCGTGCCCGACGCCAGCATGTTGCAAGCGCTGCCCGCCTTCCCCTACGGCGGCAACGTCTACGCTGAGCCGGCCTGGGGTGCCCGCGCACCCGCCACCGGCAGCGAGCAGAAGCTGACCCGCTTCTACGGCTCCACGCGCCTGGCACTGACCGACTCGCTCAAAGCCATCGCCGGCGTGAACGTCGTCAAGCTCGACCGCGAAGGCAACTCCCAGTACGGCGCCATCGTCTCGTCCACCGACTACCCGACCATCGACAAGACCAGCCCCTACCTCGGCTTCACCTACGACTTCGCGCCCCACCTGCTCGGTTACGCGTCGTACTCGGAAATCTTCCAGTACCAGGACCAGGTGGACGTGACCGGCACCTACCTGGACCCGATGAAGGGCGTCAACCACGAAATCGGCGTCAAAGCCGAGTGGCTCGACAACAGGCTGCTGACCACCTTCGCCATCTTCGGGGCGCAGCAGAAGGGCATCTCCACCTATGTGGGCATGACCGCCTCGGGCCAGTACTACTACGCGCCGCAAGACGTGAAGTCCAGAGGCTTTGAGGTGGAAGTGGCGGGTCGCATCGGCCAGGACGCCAGGCTCACGCTCGGACTGACCCAGCTGGAACTGACCGGGCCCGACGGCCAGGACATCTTCGAGTGGGTGCCACGCACCACGGTCAACCTGCGCTACGACACCAGGCTCGCTGCCATGCCCAAGCTGAAGCTGGGCGTGGCGGGCCGCTGGCAGTCCGACGTGGAGAAGAGCGGCGGCGCGAAACAGGGTGCCTATGTCGTGGCCAACGCGTTCACCTCGTACGAACTGAGCGACAAGGCCACCCTGCGCCTGAACGTCAACAACCTGTTCGACAAGAAGTACCTCGGCGGTCTGGCCTATGGCGCCATCTACGGCGCACCGCGCAACGCCGCGCTGACGCTGGAATACAAGCTGTAAACCCCCAGGAGCCCGCCCATGAAAAGCACCTCCCTTCGCTGGCCCCAGGTCACGGCCCGCGTGCTGGCCGGCGTCTTCGGCGCCTACGCCTTCACCTGGGGTTTCGCGGCGGCGGGCGTCGCCGCGCTCGTGGGCCTCGGGGTCGAGTACCACGACGCCGAGATGGGCGTGCTCATGCTCGCCTTCCTGCTGTTCCTCGGCCTGTTCCTCTGGTCGTTCGCGGCCGCCAGCATCGCCCGCGTGTGGGTGGTGCTGGCCGGGGGCGCGGCGTTGCAGTTCACCGCGGCCTGGGCGATCCAGCGCGCCATCCTCGCCTGACATGAAGCCCCCCGCAGCGCTTCGCGCCACCCCCCAAGGGGCGGCATTGGCCGTCCGGCAAAGGCGGACCGGTGGTGCCCCGGGCTGGACCGTTGCGCGCGTTGCATGTGGCGCTCCGACGCCATGAAAAACTGAAAGGACACACCATGTTCCACAACTTCCGCCAGTCCATGACCTGGCTGCACACCTGGTTCGGCCTGGTGATCGGCTTCGTGCTCATCGTGGTGTTCTTCTTCGGCTCGCTCTCGGTGTTCGACCGCGAGTTCGACCGCTGGGCGATCCCGCAGACGCGCTTCGACCCGCAGCCCATGCCGTCGTTCGACCGGGTGCTGCTGCCGGCCCTGAAACAGATCGAACCCGACGCGGCCGACTACGCCGCCAACATGCCGCTGCTGCACGACACGGCCCTGGGGCCGATGACGCCGCGCCTCGCACTGCCGGCCGACGAGTACTGGGCCTACACCACGCACCGCGACCCGGTGCTGAGCATGGGCGTGGGCTTCGGCGTGCCGCAGGCCAAAGACCCGGACGGCCACAACCACATCCACGGCAATGCCACCATCGACCCGCGCAGCGGCGCCTTCGTGCGCGCCGACCAGCTCAAGATCGGCAGCGAGTGGTTCTACCCCATGCACTACAGCCTGAACTGGCAGTGGAAGAACCTGGGCATCTTCATCGTCGGCCTGGCCGCGCTGGTGATGCTGGCCGCGCTGGTCTCGGGCGTGGTGATGCACCGCAAGGTCTTCCGCGAGTTCTTCACCTTCCGGCCGAAGAAACACACCCAGCGCAGCGCGCTCGACCTGCACAACCTCACCGGTGTGGTGGCGCTGCCGTTCCACTTCTTCTTCGCCTTCACCGCGCTGGTGATCTTCGCGTCGGCCTACTTCCTGCCGGTCTCGCAGTTCCAGCTCAAGGGCCTGCACGACCAGCACGAGGTGATGGAGGCGCAGGAAACCGGCCTGCCCCACAAAGCCGCCGGCGTGCCCGCGCCCATCGCGTCGGTGGACGCCATGGTGCGGGAGGCCAAACGCCGCTGGGCCGCGCGCGACATGGCCGGCGAGGTCGGTTTTCTCATGGTGCACCACGTGGGCGACGCCAACGGCTACGTGAGCCTGTACCGCGCGGGCAGCGACCGCGTGGCCCTGGTGGGCGAGGGCATCCACTTCAAGGCCAGCACCGGCGAGCTGCTGCATGAAGACCCGCCGCGCACCCCCGTGGCCAACGTCAACGAGTTCCTCACCGGCCTGCACCTGCAGCACTTCGAACACTGGTTCCTGCGCTGGCTCTACGTGCTGGGCGGGCTGCTGGGCGCCGTGTGCATCGCCACCGGTTTCGTCTTCTTCGTCGAGAAGCGCAAGAAGCAGCACGCCAGGGCCGGCACGCAGGGCAGCCGCGTGGTCGATGCGCTGGCCGTGACCACCATGACGGGCATGCTCATCGCCGCCATCGGCATGCTGGTGGTCAACCGGCTGCTGCCGGCCGACCTGAGCGGCAAGGGCGACTGGGAAAAATGGGCCTTCTGGGGGTTCTGGGTGCTGGCCATGGCGCACGCCTTCGTGCGCAGCGCGCCGGTGGCGCAGGGCCGCATGAACCCGGCCTGGCGCGAACAGTGCTGGGCCATCGCGGCGCTGGCCGTGGCGGCCGTGGGCCTGAACTGGGCGACCACCGGCGACCACCTGATCAAGACCGTGTTCACCGAGACCTACTGGGCCGTGGCGGGCGTGGACCTGAGCCTGCTGGCCAGCGCGGGCATTGCCCTGTGGGCGGCCCGCCAGCTGGCCCAGCGGGCGCAAACCACCGTGCAAGCGGACGCCGCGGCCCACGAAACGCCGGGCGAGGTGGCCCATGTCTGAGGCGCTCTGGCTGATCGCCGCCGCCGCGCTGAGCTTCAGCGGCATGGCCTGGCTTGCCCTGGCCATGGAGGTGCACTGGGGCCAGGTGATGCACCAGCACGCCGAAGACGCCGCGCGCGCACGGGGCTGGTTGCGCCGGCTGGGCGCGACGGCCCTGCCGCTGTCGCTGCTGGCCTGCCTGATGGCCGACCGGCCGTCCATGGCCGCGCTGGTGTGGATCATGCTGCAGGCCGGCAGCGCCGTGGCGGTCGCCATGGTGCTGAGCCGGCGGGCGCACTGGCTGCGACCCTGGTGCCTGGCCCCGGCCACGGCACCTTCGGGTGGTTGACGGCGCCGGCGGCACGGGCCGCCACCGTACCGACGCGCAAGGCATCACGTCCCACCGTTGATCCACATCAACAGATTCGACATTTCATAAACTAGAATCGTTCTCATTTACTTTCAACGAGGAATTACCATGCAACTGCGAGCCCTGACCCTGGCGATCGCCGCCCTGACCGCCAGCACCGCGCTGACCACCCTGTCGGCCCACGCCCAGACCGCCACACCCGCCGCCGCGGTGGCCGCCAGCGCCGTGGACCACAAGGCCGTGGCCCTTCAATACGCCGCCCTGGTGCACGCCACCTACGCCGACACCCTGGCAAGCGCCAAGGACATGCAGGCCGCCATCGCCGCCTTCGTGGCCGCGCCGTCGGCCGAAGGCCTGGAGAAAGCCCGCAAGGCCTGGCTGGGCGCGCGCGAGTTCTACGGCCAGACCGAGGCCTTCCGTTTCTACGGCGGCCCGATCGACGACGACAAGGGCCCTGAGGGCCAGATCAACGCCTGGCCGCTGGACGAGGCCTATGTGGACTATGTGCAGGGCAAAGCCAAGGCCGGCATCGTGAACAACACGAAGTTCAAGATCACCAAAGCGGCGCTGATCAAGGCCAACGAGCGCGGCGGTGAAGAGAACATCAGCGCCGGCTGGCACGCGGTCGAGTTCCTGCTGTGGGGCCAGGACCTGAGCGAGACCGGCCCGGGCAACCGCTCGTTCGAGGACTACGTCAAAGGCAAGGGCGAAAACGCCGAGCGCCGCGCCCAGTACCTGACCGTGGCCACCGAGCTGCTGGTCGAGGACCTGGCCGCCATGGTCAAGGCCTGGGAACCGAACGCGAAGAACTACCGCGCGAAATTCGAAAAGGGCGGCAAGGAGTCGGTGCGCAAGATCATCGTCGGCCTGGGCTCGCTCTCGCGCGGCGAACTCTCGGGTGAGCGCATGGAAGTGGCGCTGAACTCGCAGGACCAGGAAGACGAACACTCGTGCTTCTCCGACAACACGCACCGCGACGTGGTGAACAACGCCAAGGGCATCCAGAACGTGTGGCTGGGCCAGTTCAAGCGCCTGGACGGCAGCACCCTGCAAGGTCCCGGCGTGCGCGACCTGGTGGCCGCCAAGAACCCGGCCCTGGCCGAGAAGACCACCGCCCAGCTGGCCGCGTCGGTCGCGGGTGCCGAGGCCATTCCGGCCCCGTTCGACCGCGCCATCGCCAAGGGCTCGGCCGGCCGCCCGGCCATCGAGAAGACGGTCGCCAGCCTGGTGGCGCAGTCCAAGCTGCTGGTCGAATCGGCCTCGGCGGTGGGCATTGCACGGCTCACTCTCGTTGAGCCTTGAGATAGGCCCACCCCCGCGCCGCGCCCAAGGGCGCGTCACCCCCTCAAGGGGGCAGCGCGAGTGGCCCGGCGAAGCCGGTTCCACCGCGCTCTGGTCAGTTCCCCCTCCGCTGCTGCGTGTTTGTTTCAACCTGTTTTCCACCATGTCACCCTTTCCCAAAGCCACGCGGTTCACGCTAGCCATGGGGGCCGTCGCCATCGGCGCGGCGGCGTTCGCCCTGCACGGGCGCGTCAGCGCCGACATCGACCCCGATCCGCTGGGTGAGAAGACCGCGGGCAATGCCACGGTCTACGCCACCGGCAAGAACGCGTTTTCCTTCCCGCTGGCCAACCTCGACGACGCCGAGCGCACGCGCTTTGCCATCGGCAACTCCTTCTTCAAGCGCAACTGGGTCGAGGCACCCGCCTCGACCACCGCGCGCGACGGCCTGGGCCCGCACTTCATCGCACGCTCCTGCGCGGGTTGCCACGTGATGGACGGGCGCGGTGCGCCGCCGGACTGGAACAAGACGCTCGGCCCCGAACCCGACAACACCGTGGCCCTGCTGTTTCGCCTCTCGGTGCCCGGCACGCCCGCGCCGCACGACGGCGTGGTGCCCGAGCCGACCTACGGCGACCAGTTCAACAACGCCGGCATCCAGGGCGTGAAGCCCGAAGGCACGGTGCGCATCCGCAGCACGCCGGTTCGCGGGCGCTTTGCCGACGGCACGCGCTACACGCTGCGCCAGCCGGTCTACACGTTCACCGACCTCGGCTACGGCCCCATGGCCAAGGACGTGATGGTGAGCCCGCGCATCGCGCCGCACATGGCAGGGCTGGGCCTGATCGAGGCGATCCCTGAAAGTGAAATCCTTCGCAACGCCAGCGACCAGGCCGCCGCACCCGGAGCTATCAAGGGCCAGCCCAACCGCGTGTGGGACGCCTTCGCGCAGAAAGAAGTCATAGGCCGCTTCGGCTGGAAGGCCAACACCGGCAGCATCGCGCACCAGAGCGCGGGCGCCTTCAACGGCGACATGGGCATCACCAGCAGCGTCAACTGGCGCGAGGCCTGCACACCCGCGCAGACCGACTGCCGGGCCGCGCCGCACGGCGGCGGCAAGCGCAGCGGCCGCGACGGGCTGATGCCCTCTTCGCAGGCCACCGCGCAGGTGCCCGAGATCGACGACGAGACACTCGGCCACGTGGTCTTCTACACCTCGACCCTGGCGCCGGCCGCCCGGCGCCAACCCGACGATCCGCAGGTGCTGCGCGGTCAGGCGCTGTTTGCGCAGGCGCAGTGCGCCACCTGCCACCGCCCGAGCTACGTGACGGCCGACACGCCCTTCCCGCGCCTGACCAGCCCCAGGGTGAGCGGCCTGCGCATCTGGCCCTACACCGACCTGCTGCTGCACGACATGGGCCCGCAGCTGGCCGACGGACGGCCCGATTTCCGCGCCAGCGGCAACCAGTGGAAGACGCCGCCGCTCTGGGGCGTGGGCCTGTTCAAGGACGTGAATGGCCACCAGCGCCTGCTGCACGACGGCCGCGCCAACGGCGTGCTCGAGGCCGTGCTCTGGCACGGCGGCGAAGCGCAGGGCGCCAAGGAGCAGGTGCTCAAGTTCTCGAAGCGCGACCGCGACGCGCTGGTCAAGTTCGTGGAGTCGCTCTGATGAAGCCCACCCCCCTGGCCATCGCCCTCGCGACCGGCCTGCTGCTGGCCACAGTGTCCGCACACGCCCAGAGCCCCCGCGCGCCGGCCGCCGCACCGCAGACGATGCAGACACCGGTGCTGGCCATGCCTTACTACACCGGCGAGCAGGCGCTGCAGGGCGTCTACACGCACCACCTGCCGCCGCTGGCGCAGGCCTTCGTGACCGACGCCGAGGGACTCGCCGCCACCAGCGAGCGGCATTGCAGCGGCCAGGCTTCGCTGGCCGAGCTGCGCACGGCCTGGCAACAGGCGCTGCTGCGCTGGCAGGCGCTCTCCAGCCCGGCGGTGGGGCCGCTGGTGGCGCGCCGTTCGCAACGGCAGATCGATTTCTGGCCCACCCGGCCAAAGCTGCTGCAACAAGCGCTGGCCCGCGCACCGCAGACCCTGGCCGACATGGACCGCGTGGGCACGCCCGCCAAGGGCTTCCCGGCGCTGGAGCAACTGCTGGCGCAGGACGCCGCGTTGACGCCCGCCCAGTGCCGCTTTGCCACCCTGGCAGCGCAGGCCATCGCCGTCGAGGCGCGTGAGCTGCAGACCGCGCTCGACGCGCTCGCCCGCAAGGACTGGAGCGAATCGCCTGAAGACACCGGCACCGCCTTCGCCGAGTGGATCAACCAGTGGCTGGGTGGCCTGGAGCGACTGCGCTGGGCGCACATCGAGAAGCCGCTGCAAAGCCACCGCACCGCCGGTCGGCGCGGCGAGGTCGACTTCCCCCGGCACACGCGCGAGACCAACCTGGCCGACTGGCGCGCCCAGTGGCAGAGCCTGCGCGCACAGGCGCGCCTGACACCCGCGCAGCTGGCCCAGCCGCCCCAGCCCGGGGAGTCGCTGGTGCCCATCGAGGCGCTGCTGATGGGCAAGGGACAGCTGGCCCTGGCCCAGCGCTGGGCGCAGGCATTGGACGCGGTGAACGCGGGCATGGACGCGCTCAAGCCCCAGGCCAGCGCGCGTGAACTGCTGGCCCTGACCCAGCGCATGAAGGCCGTGACGGTGCTGTACCAGAACGAGGTGGCGGCGGCGCTGGACGTGCCGCTGGGCTTCTCGGATGCCGATGGGGATTGAGGCTCCCCCCCGCGCCGCCTGCGACGTCACCCCCCCAGGGGGGCAACACCAGCGGCCCGGCGAAGCCGGTTCCGCGGTGTTCCCGGGTGGGGGCATTGCTCGCCGGCTGCCGGATTTGCTGGAGGGCGGTTTCGCTGCGCTTCCGCCTGAGGGCATTTCTCACCCGTCCGTGGCCCTTCCGGAATCGCCCTCGTCTCTTGCCGTCCTTTCTCGTCGTCAGTGGATGCTGCTTGCTGCGGGCAGCGGCCTGCTGCCTGGCGCATGGGCGGCGCCTCCAAGACCTTCCGGATCGACCACCTTGCTGGCGGCCTGGCAGACGCCGGACGAGCACCGGGTCGGACTGGTGGAGGTGGCGGCGCGGCAGTGGTCGGTGCAGCGGTCGCTGCCGGTGCCCACGCGCGCCCACGGCCTGCTGGTGGAGCGGGGCGCCAGTGTGCTGGCGGTGGCGCGCCGTCCTGGCGACTGGATGCTGCGCTGGCACCCGACAAGCGGCAAGACCCAGTGGCACTGGGCAGCGGACGACCGCCGCTTCAACGGCCACGTGCTCGCCAGCGCCGATGGTCGCCAGCTCTGGACCACCGAAACCGACCTCGACACCGCGTTGGGCTGCCTGGGCCTGCGCGATCCGAAGAGCCTGGAAAAGACCGCCGAGTGGTCCACCCACGGCATGGACCCGCACACGCTGCTGGCGTTGCCCCAGGCCGTGGGCGACTACCCGGCCGGCACGCTGGTGGTGGCCAACGGCGGCATCCCCACCCTGCCCGAGACCGGCCGCGCCAAGCGCGCGCTGGGCCGCATGGACGCGTCGCTGGTGGCCCTGAACCCGCAGACCGGCGCGCTGCTCGGCCAATGGCGGCTCGACGACCCCTGGCTCAGCATCCGGCACCTCGCCTGGGACCCGGTGACACGCACCGTGGGCATCGCGCTGCAGGCCGAACACCCGGACAAGGCCACCCAGGCCGCCGCGCCGGTGCTGGCGGTGTGGGACGGGCAGGGCCTGCGCGCCGCGACGCGGCAGCCCGCGCTGGCCGGCTACGGCGGCGACATCTGCGCCCGCCCCGGCGGCGGGTTTGTGGTGAGCTGCCCGCGCGCCGATGCGCTCGCCCTGTTCGGCGCCGACGCAGACTGGTCTGGCAGCCTTTCGCACAAGACGGCCTATGCCCTGGCCGCGTCCGCCACGGCCACCCCCTGGTGGGCCAGCGGCGACGAGGGCGTGCTCGTGGTGGGCGAGGGCAGCCCGCCCACGCGCGTGGCCCCCGCCTCGCCCCAGGCGCCGCCGCGCCTGCAGTTCGACAACCATTGGCAACGCTGGACCGCCTGAGCGGCTGAGCCCGCGAGCGTCGCCAGGGTGTTCAGCGAGGCGCCGGATCGCTCGCGCCCAGCGCGTGTGCTTCATCCACCGGGCGCTCGCAGGCCTGGCCGCTGCGGCGGCACTGGCCATCGGCCTCCAGCCAGGGGTGCGCGTGGCCCACGCAGCCGGTCTGGCAGATCACGGCCTGCGCCGCGCGCAGGGTCGGGTCGAACGCGTGGCTGTCGCGCGCCGGTGGCCGCGCGCGTCGCACCATGGCGCCCGCGCCCAGGCCCCAGAACACCCCGGTGCGCAGCACCACCAGCTCGGCGCGCAGGCGCAGGTTCTGCGCCTCCAGCTCGCGGGTGCGCTCGCGCTCGGTCCGCTGCGCCTCGCCCACGCGCCGCTGCAGGCCGCCCAGCTGGCGCAGCAGCGCACCGTGCTCGCGCAGGAGTTCGCGCACCGCGGTGCTGTCGTGTCGGACCACCAGGCCCGCGAGCGACAGCGGATGTTCGGGGGACGGGGACATGTTCATGGTGTGGACTCCCTGGGGTGGTGGCAAAGAAGGATCAACGGCGGCACCCCGCCGGGGCGCGCTTCACGCGCCGTCCTCCAGCGGGTCGCCGTCCAGCAGCATCTGGCCAGCCGGGTGGTGTTGGGGCAGGCCCCAGTCGACGCAGTGCAGCACATGGCCATCGATGTCGTGGAACGCAAATTCCCAGGCGCCCCAGGGCTGGAGCCGCGGGCCTTCGGCGTCCAGCCGGCCGGCGTGCAGCGGCTGCGAGCCGGCGATGTCGGTGCGCACGCCGCGCAAGCTGGCGCTGCGCAGGCTGGCGTGCAGCGCATGGATGCGGGTGACCGCCACGCTGTGGTGCCCCGGCGCAAAGCCCTTGTCGCGGGGATCGGCGTGTTCCCAGCGGCCGGGCCGGGCACCGCAAGCCCAGAGCTGGAGCAGCAAGGGCCCGTGCACCACGACCGCCAGCACGCCCGGGATGTGCTGCCGGCACGCGAAGCCCAGCACGCCGGTGTAGTCGGCCACGGCGCGCGGCAGGTCGGGTGTGCGCAGCACCAGGCTCATGGACACACCTTCTCGCTGCGGGCTGACTCGGGATGGCCCGGCACGGCGTCAGCGGCGGGCTGCGCGGCGGTCCGGGGCATCCCCGCATCCGCAGGCGCAGCCCTCCGCCGCGAACGCCATCCAGCGCTTGCCGGCCCCGAGCCACGCGGGCGCGCGACCGAGGGCCTTTTCGGCTCGGATCTGCACCAGGCGCTCGCGCACGGAGAGGGTGACCCCATGGGGCTCATGGGCGGGGTTCGGTGTCATGGGAGCGGGTCCGGCAGGCGGCCCACCGGCGGGAACCCCGGCGTGTTCTGGCCGATGTGCCAGCACACGCCGGACGGGTCGATGAGCACGAACTCGGTGATGCCCCAGGGCTGCTCCACCACCGGCGTGAGGCGCACGCCATAGCGCCCGACCAGGTCCTGCGCCTCCACGTGGGCGCGCCAGGCGGCGACGTCCGGCACCAGCACGTGCATGACCAGGTTGTCGGCCAGCGCCGGCTCGTGGAAATCCTGCAGCAGGAAGGCGCAGCCATCGACACTGAAACAGGCGACACCGCCACCTTCGGAGCGCTGGGTGAACCCCAGGTCGGTGAAGAAGCGCTTGGACAGCTCAAAGTCCTTGGCCGGCACGAAGGCCTTGATCTCGGTGGCCCGCAAGGCGCGGGCGGTGCTCACGGCAGGACCTTCGCCCTGCGAGCGTGCTTGGGAGCGGTCCGGCGCGGCGCTCATTGCACGTGGTCCGGTGCGGCGTGCCACAACGGCGAAGGTTGGCGTTCCGACCCCGCCGCGGGCGCGGCCTCGGCGGCCGGCTGCCAGCGCGCGCGCAGGTTGAGCAGCAGGGTCCGCATCGGCGGCGAGACGTGGGGGTGCTCGGACAGGAAGAACAGGTTGGACAGCAGCTTGCGGGCCATGAGGCCGCGGTGCGGGCACTCGGTGGCGGACTGGGCGTACCCCGTCATCAGCGCCAGCGTGCCCGCCGTCAGGGCCTCCACGCTGGGCAAGGTGTGCGCTTCATCGTCCATTGCGCAGGCTTCACAGGCGGTGTCGTGCATAGGTTTCTCCGTGAGGTGCAGGGTGGGTTCAGGCCATTGTATGCGAATGATTCGCATTTGAAAAGTCATTGAAGTGCACCATGCCAAAGGGCCGGAGAATGAGGACAATCGAGCGCTGTCTTCCCCTCCACACACAGAAAAGGACGCTCCATGAAAGGCGATCAAACGGCCATCGGCCACCTGCAGGCCCAGCTCAAGAACGAGCTGACCGCCATCAACCAGTACTTTGTGCACTACCGCATGCTCAAGCATTGGGGCCTGGACAAGCTGGCCAAGAAGGAATATTCGGAGTCCATCGGCGAGATGAAGCACGCCGACTGGCTGATGGACCGCATCTTCATGCTCGACGGCCTGCCCAACCTGCAGGACCTGGGCAAGCTCAACATCGGGGAAAACGTGCCGGAGATGCTCACCAGCGACCTCACGCTGGAGCGCGGCGCGCAGGCCACGATCAAGGACGGCGTGGCGTACTGCGAATCGGCGCGCGACTTCGTCTCACGCGACCTGCTGATGAAGATCCTGGACGACACGGAAGAGCACATCGACTTCCTGGAGACCCAGCTGGAACTGATCGAGAAGGTCGGCCTGCCCAATTACCTGCAAAGCCAGATGGGCGAGCCGAGCTGACCTTTCGTCGGCCCAAGACCGTGTGGGCCGTGCGGGTTTGCGTTGAGACGAATGAGATCAATTATCATTCGTGCACTCAATCTCCCGACCACCCGCACCATGATCGTCTGTGTCTGCCGCCGAGTGAACGACAAAACCATCGCCCAGGCCGCGCGCTGCGGCATGAGCTTTGACGACATCCAGATCGACATGGGCGTAGCCACCCAGTGCGGCCAGTGCGAGTCCAGCGCCCGCGCGGTGTGGATGCAGTGCCGCCCGTCCCAGCCGACGGCCCACCTCAGCCGGCAGCCACCCGTCGAGCACCCGGCGCACGCGCCAGCCTGACGGTTTTCATCGTCCATGCCCCCGAAGGCCGCCCACGAGGCGGCCTTTTGCTGTGGAAAACCGAGGTTGCCAGATCGGGATTCCTGTCGAGAATGTCAAAAGCAGACAGACCCAGCTTCAGCAAAACCCTTCGGGGTTTTTCAGGACACGGATTTAGAATGCGCAACCGTCTTTCACATTACAGAATGACCCGACCGGAGACAAACGCATGAGCAACGACAACGTCCAGGACACCAAACGCGCCGAACTGCGCCGCGCCGCCCTCGAATACCACGAGTTTCCGACCCCCGGCAAGGTGGCGATCGCCGCCACCAAGCAGCTGACCAACCAGCGCGACCTGGCGCTGGCCTACTCGCCCGGCGTGGCGGCCCCCTGCGAAGAAATCGTCGCCGACCCCAACAACGCCTTCAAGTACACCAGCCGCGGCAACCTCGTGGCCGTCATCACCAACGGCACCGCTGTGCTCGGCCTGGGCGACATCGGCCCGCTCGCGGCCAAGCCGGTGATGGAAGGCAAGGGCGTGCTGTTCAAGAAGTTCTCGGGCATCGACGTCTTCGACATCGAGATCAACGAGAAGGACCCGGACAAGCTGGTCGACATCATCGCGTCGCTGGAGCCCACCTTCGGCGGCATCAACCTCGAAGACATCAAGGCGCCCGACTGCTTCTACGTCGAGCGAAAGCTGCGCGAGCGCATGAAGATCCCGGTCTTCCACGACGACCAGCACGGCACCGCCATCGTCGTGGGTGCGGCCCTGATGAACGGCCTGAAGGTGGTGGGCAAAGACCCGAAGCAGATCAAGCTCGTGACCTCGGGCGCCGGCGCCGCCGCCCTGGCCTGCCTGGGCCTGCTGGTCAAGCTCGGCATCCCGCGCGAAAACATCTGGGTGACCGACCTGGCCGGTGTGGTCTATGAGGGCCGCACCGAGCTGATGGACGAAGACAAGATCGTCTTCGCCCAGAAGACCGACCAGCGCACGCTCTCCGAGGCCATTGCCGGTGCTGACGTGTTCCTCGGCCTCTCGGCCGGCGGCGTGCTGAAGAAAGACATGGTCGCCAAGATGGCGGCGAACCCGCTGATCTTTGCGCTGGCCAACCCGAATCCTGAGATCACCCCCGAAGACGTGAAGGCCGTGCGCGACGACGCCATCATGGCCACCGGCCGCACCGACTACCCGAACCAGGTCAACAACGTCCTGTGCTTCCCGTACATCTTCCGCGGCGCGCTGGACGCCGGCGCTTCGACCATCACCGACGAGATGGAGATCGCCGCGGTGCACGCCATCGCCGAGCTGGCGCAGGCCGAGCAGAGCGAGGTGGTGGCCGCCGCCTACGCGGGCGAGAAACTGGCCTTCGGCCCCGAGTACCTGATCCCCAAGCCGTTCGACCCGCGCCTGATGATGAAGATTGCGCCGGCCGTGGCCCAGGCCGCCGCCGACAGCGGCGTGGCCCTGCGCCCGATCACCGACATGGAGGCCTACAAGCAGCGCCTGCAGAGCTTCGTGTTCGCCTCGGGCACGATCATGAAGCCGATCTACGCGGCGGCCAAGACGGCGCTGAAGAAGCGCGTGGCCTACGCCGAGGGCGAAGAAGAGCGCGTGCTGCGCGCTTGCCAGATCGTGGTCGACGAAGGCCTGGCCCGCCCGACGCTGATCGGCCGTCCGGCCATCATCGCCGAGCGCATCGAGAAGTTCGGCCTGCGCCTGAAGGAAGAGCTGGACTACGACGTGGTCAACGTCGAGCAGGACCACCGCTACCGCGATCTCTGGCAGACCTACCACCAGCTCATGGAACGCCGCGGCGTGACCGAGCAGTTGGCCAAGATCGAGATGCGCCGCCGCCTCACGCTGATCAGCTCCATGCTGCTGCGCCGGGGCGACGTGGACGGCGTGATCTGCGGCACCTGGGGCAACACCGCGCTGCACCTGGACTACATCGACCAGGTGATCGGCAAGCGCGAGGGCGCGAACTGCTACGCGGCCATGAACGCGCTCATGCTGCCAGGCCGCCAGGTGTTCCTGGTCGACACCCACATCAACTACGACCCCACCGCCCAGCAACTGGCGGAGATCACCAAGATGGCCGCGCGCAAGATGTTACGGTTCGGCATCACGCCCAAGGTGGCGCTGCTCTCGCACTCCAACTTCGGCTCCAGCAACCAGCCCAGCGCGATCAAGATGCGCGAGACGCTGGCCATCCTGCAAACGAATGCACCATGGCTGGAGGTGGACGGCGAGATGCACGGCGATGTGGCGCTGGACGCCGAGGCACGACAGACGATCATGCCGCGCTCAGCCCTCAAGGGCGACGCCAACCTGCTGGTCTGCCCCAACATCGACGCGGCCAACATCGCCTACAACCTGCTCAAGACGGCCTCCGGCGGGGGCATCGCCATCGGCCCGATGCTGCTGGGTGTGGCCAAGCCCGTGCACATTCTCACGGCCAGCGCCACCGTGCGCCGCATCGTCAACATGACGGCGCTGACCGTGGCCGAAGCCAACGTGGCCCGATAAGCCCCTGAGAAAAAGCAAGCACTAACTTTTTCACACAAAATCCCCCACCTTCCCTGCCTAAATATTCAGCATCGGCTTGCTTTTCTGTAAGGCATCAGGCACACTACGCAGCTTGAATTTCAGGGTTAACCCACCCCGAAACGGCTGTCTGTAGTGACTTTGCCGGACTTTGATGGTGGGTGACGGCATCAGAGAAACAGGGAATGTGATGGGTCTGCAACCGATCCTGGCCAAGAAATGGCGCGCCAGTCTGGTGGGTGGACGGGTGCTGACGGTGGCACTGCTGATCACGCTCGGCACTGTCCTGGTGCAGGCCAGGGCCCCATCTTCCTCCCTGCTTCCTGGTTCTTCGGTGGCCTCTGTGGCCCTGTCGGGTTTGCCGTTGCAAGGCCAGGAAGTGATGGAACAGATCCGCCAAGGTGGTCCTTTCCGTTATGAAAAAGACGGAACGGTTTTCGGCAACCGAGAGCGACTGTTACCCAGCCAGAAGCGGGGTTATTACAGAGAGTACACCGTGCCGTCCCCGGGGCTGAGCCATCGGGGAGCGAGGCGAATTGTGTGTGGAGGGCAAAAGCCCCGTGCACCGGATGCGTGTTTTTACACCGAGGACCACTACAGCAGCTTTCGGCTGATCGTGCAGTGACCCCGGGTGAAACAAATGGATTTTTAACTTTGACCTTTGAAAGAGACGCGGAGATGGACACGCCACTTCGTAACGTACGCACCAACATCGTCCAGTCGATTCGCGCCTATGGCGTGAAAGAACTGCAGGCCGCAGCCGACCAGCTGGGCCACCACTTCCTGTACGCCAACCTGGCCAAAGCCCAGAGCAAGCAGGACGTGCTCGAACTGATCGCGGCCCAGTACACCCTGCCTTCGCACTTCGGCAAAAACTTTGACGCGCTCTACGACTGCATGACCGATCTGGTCCACAAGTCGGGGCCGCAGACCGGGTTCATCGTCGTGCTGGAGCACATCCCGGCGCACGCCAAGTTCGACAAGGAAGCGCGCGAGCAGTTGCTCGACATCTTCCGTGACACGGCCGACTACTGGAGCGATCGCAAGATCCCGTTCCGCTGCTTCTATTCGTTCTCTGTGGCCCGCGCGCCCAAGGGTGAAGAACCGATCGAGGTGGAAAACGAAGAGCCGATGCCGACCGACAAGCTGCTCGACGTGAGCCCCATGGCACTGCGCATGAGCAGCCCGTTCAACGCCGGGTACTGGCTGGCTGCTGCTTGATTGACCGCGCCTGACGGCGTCTCGTGTCACCCTGACTGGGATGCGGCCATGCAAAGCCGGTTCCGCGGTGTTTTGGGCGAAAAAAAGCCGCTGTATCTCAGCGGCTTTTTTCACGCCTGCGCTTTTGTTACTGAACGGCTTGCGCGAGCGCCACGTACTCGTGCACCGGCACTTCTTCGGCACGGCGCTGCAAGTCGAAGGTGCCTGCAAATTCGCGCGCTTCCAGCCACTTGCCCAGCGTGTTGCGAAGAATCTTGCGACGCTGGCTGAAGGCGGTCTGCACCAGTTCGCCGTACAGCTTGAGGTCTATGGCCGGCGGCTCGGCCAGAGGGACCATGCGCACGATGGCGCTGTCCACGCGTGGCGGCGGGTCAAAGCTCTCGGGCGGCACGAAGAGCACGTTGGCCATCGCGTAGCGCCACTGCAGCATGACCGAGAGGCGGCTGTAATCGCCCGTCGCGGGCGCTGCCACCATGCGATCGATCACCTCCTTCTGCAGCATGAAATGCTGGTCCTGGACCACATGCACATGGTCCAGCAGGTGAAAAAGAATGGGGGTGGAAATGTTGTACGGCAGGTTGCCGACCACCCGGATCTTTGCGCCGCCCATGCTCGCGGCCAAGGCGGAGAAGTCCACCTTGAGCACATCGGACTCGATCACGCTCAACTGCGGATGCGCACGCAGGCGCAGCGCCAGGTCACGGTCCAGTTCGATCACCGTCAAACGCCCCAGGCGCTCGACCAGCGGCTGCGTCAGCGCAGCCAGGCCCGGGCCGATTTCGACCATGGCATCGCCTGGCAAGGGTGCAATGGCCTCAACGATCCCGTCGATCACGGCGGCGTCGGTCAAGAAATGCTGACCGAACCGCTTGCGCGCAACGTGCTTCATGCGCCGAACCGCAGAAAAATGCTCACAGCTGGGGTGCTTCGCGCTGCTCGACGAAAGCGCGCCCGCGAACGTCCTCGCTCCAGGCCCTCAGCGCCTCTTCCGATTTCTGCTCACGCACCAGGTCGCGCGCAAGGTCACGCTGTTCACGCTCGCTGAGCTCGGTCTGACGCCGTTCGTCCAGCCGTATCAGGTGCACACCGAAACGGGACACCACAGGCTGCGACATCTCCCCGGGACGCAAGGCATTCATGGCTTGCTCGAATTCGGGCACGAACTGACCGGGGCTGACCCAACCCAGGTCACCACCTTCGCGTGCCGAGCCGTCCTGGCTGTGCTGGCGGGCCAAGGTTTCAAAAGTCGCCTGACCACTGGCGATCTGTTGCCGGTACTGCGCCAGGCGGGCCACGGCATCGGCCTGGCTGAGCTGAGGCCCGGGGCGCAGGAGGATGTGCCGCGCGCGGCTTTGTGTGACGGTGAAATCGGGCGCAGTCGACTGACGCCGTTCGATCACCTTCAGCACGTGAAATCCCGCAGCGCTGCGCAAGGGACCTGCGACCCCTCCGGTGGGCAACGACCGCGTCGCTTCCACAAAGAGTTCCGGCAACCGGCCGACCGGCCGCAAGCCCATCTGACCGCCGCTGGCGGCCTCGGGCGATTCGGAATGCTCACGGGCCTGCACCGCCAAATCCGCACCCGCACGCAAGCGGTCTGCGACCCCCTGGGCACGCACCTGCAACTCGCTGACGCGTGCGGCACTAGCCCCCTCGGGCACCTGGATCAGCACGTGGCCCAGATTGATTTCCTGGGCCTCCGGGTTGGTGCTCTGGCGCTCCCGGATGAAGCTGTCGATGTCGGCTTCGCTCACGCGCACACGCGCTTCCACCTCGCGTTCACGCAAACGCTGCAACAACACCTGGTTGCGCAACTCGTTGCGCAGGCGGTTGAGATCCAGCCCTTCCGACACCACGCGCCGACGAAACGCCTCCAGATCCAGCTGGTTTTGCGCCGCAATGGCCTGTTCGGCCTGCAGCAAGGTCGCCTCGTCCACGCGCATGCCCAATTCACTGGCCTGTTGCAGCTGCGCACGTTCAACCACCAGCTGCTCAAGGACTTGCGGCAACAGCTGTTCGCGGGGCGGCAGCGCCTGACCTTGTGAGGCCAGCTGTTGCTCCACGCGCAGCAGGCGCTGCCGCACATCGAAATTGGTCACGGGCTCGGAGTTGACCAGCACCACGATGTAGTCCACGGTGCCGGTCGCCGGCGCGGCCGCCGTGGCAGGGCGCTGCGGCTGGGCAGACGGACGCAAGGCCTGCGCTTCCGCCAGAGTGCCCACCCCCAGTTGCAGGCCCACGGCCACGACGATGGACAGGCCGCCCCAGCGGCGGCTCACTCGGTGATCAGTCATATTGCTCGAAACGGTTGGGCTGGACGACCTCTTCGCGCAGGTACTGGTACTTGGGCACGTTGGCCTGGATGCTCTGCAACGAGCTGGCACCCACTCGGGAGAAACCATTGAACTCCAGCTGGAACAGGATGCGCTGGTCGTTGGTGGTGGAGCTGAGCTGCAAACGCTCCAGCACCACGCGGCCCAGCCAGCACCCGGCGTCGTATTCGAAACCCGCAATCAGATCGATCATCTTGCGATCAGGCAGGCTGTAGTTCATGCGGCCCACGCTGTACCACTGGCCGGGGCCCAGCGCTCGGCCGGGGATGGCCTCGGGCGACTTGCCCCACAGGCCCGACAAAGGCCACTGCCAGCCCAGATCGATCTGCTCGCTGGTGCCACGCTGGATGCGGTAGGCGGCACTGAGCACTTTGAACGGCCCCGGCGTGTAGCGACCACCGATGGTGCTGCGCTTCGATTCGCGGCTCTTGGTGTTGTACTGGACGTTGGTGTCCAGCGACCACAGCGGATCCCACTGGATGCGGGCCGCCACCAGCGTGTCGCTCAGGCGCTCGGTGACGGGCTTGCCACCGGGCAGGGTCACATTCTGGTCCGCCAGCAGCGCCCGCTGGGCCACACCCAGACGGACGACCTCGGCGCCGGTGCCCACGTCCAGCAGACGGGAACTCACACCCAGGGTCACCGCGCGGGTGTCGCTGATGCGGTCGTTGCCACTGAACGCGTTCTCGGCAAACATGCTCGACAGGTTGAAGTCGCGCGCACCGGAATCGTAGTTGGGCAGCTTGCTCTGGTCGCGGAACGGCGTCCAGGTGGCGAAGGCACGGGGCTCCAGGGTCTGGATGTAGTCGGTGCCGAAGAAGTGGGCGGGGCGTTCGAACACCAGCCCGCTGTCGATGCTCAGCGTGGGCACGTTGCGCGAGGCGGACACGTTGGAGCCCGTGGTGTTGTCGTTGCGGTACTGGGCCATGTGCAGGCGCGCCGCGGGCTCCACGTACCAGCCAGGTGCCTGGAAACGGCGGGCCAGATTGGCCACCACCAGCGACCGGTCGCCACCCGTTTTCTGCTGCGTCGAAGACGACAGCACCGAGCGCTGAAATCGCGTGACGTTGGTGTTCAGCGACATGTCCCAGCCGGGCGTGCCCAGCAGTGTCTGGTTGACCTGCTGGTAGCTGAACCCCATCGAAGGCAAGCGGTCAAACGGCGGCCTGATCGGTGCGTTCACGTCCTGAAGTGTCTGGTAGCGGTACATGCCGCCACTGACCGTCCATGGCCCCTTGCTCCAGCCCAGCGCCACATCGTTGTACAGCAGGCGCGAGGTCAGCGAGGTGATCGTGCGCGGGAAGTCGCGCCAGTAGTTGTCGTCACTCACCTTGTTGAGGTTCACGCGCAGACCCAGCGAGCTGCCGCCGCCCAGCGATGGAATCAGCGACTGGCCATGCTGAAAGGAGTAGGCCCAGCGGTCCGTGTCGCGCAGCTGGTCCGACGGCATGTAGGAAGCGCGCAGGCGTCCCGTGTAGCGCGGCTGCAGGTAACGGAACTCGCCCGAGAGGTCCAGCCCCCGTTTGGTCATCACCGTCGGCGTGACCGTGGCGTCGTAGTTGGGCGCGATGTTGAAGTAATAGGGCGTTGACAGCTCAACACCACTCTGCGTGCTCACGCTGATGCTGGGCGGCAGCGCGCCCGTCTTGCGTTGGTCCGAGAGCGGGAAACTGAGAATGGGCGCCGCGAGAATCGGCACCCCCATGAACTCGATCACACCCGACTTGGCGATGCCGACGTCCTCGACCTTGTCGAGTTCGATGCTGGAGGCGCGCACGAGCCAGTCGGGCATCCAGGCGGCGCCCGGCTGGCGCGGACAGGTCGAGTAGCGACCATCGTGCACCAGCATCTTGTCTTCGCCCAGAAAGTCAATGCGGCGGGCATCGCCCTTGGCTTCGTTCTTCAGCAGCGAGTAGTCGGGCTGGTTGAAATAGCCCTGGTAGGTGTTAACGTTGATCTGCAGGTCGGGGCCGGTCACGCGGTCGCCGTTGCGGTTGAGCAGCACGTTGCCGGTGGCCTTGGTGTCACCCGTGCGCTTGTCGTGCTCGATGCGGTCGGCCTTGATCACGGTGTCGTGCCGGCGCAGCTCGGCGCCACCTTCAAACACCGAGGTGGCGTCCATCTCGCCTTCGATGTTCTCGCCCCAGCCAAAGACCGGCAGGTCCTTGCGCACTTCGTTCGGCACCTGCTGCAGCAGCGAAGTGCCCTGCTTGAGCTTGATCCCGGGCGCATCTGCCATGGCGGCAGCGTCGGCCTGGGCCCAGACCGGGACAACGCCCGCCCCCAGCGCGAGCACCGCCATGGCGCCCTGAACGGCACGCGACAGGGACGTGGGCTCGAAGGAGGCGCGTCGGGTGGCTCGAATGCGGTGGGCATCACGCAGGGCGCGCGAAGAGATGTTCGGTAGGGAAGAAGCAGGTTTCAAGGCGGTGTATGGCAAAACGGCCGTCTCTCAATGCTGGTGACACACAGCCCGACCGCACGGTAACGGAGGAGCCACAGACTGCGCGCGGAGGAATCCCGCCGACAGTGGATTTGTAGAATCTCCGGTCATTATCCTATGCCTGTCACCCGGCACGCCACCTCGCGTCCGCGCGCACCAACCACCCCGCTCCATGACCCCATCCTCACCCGCCGTCGCCTGGACCGATCCGCAGCGCGAAGCCGATTTCAACGCTTGGCTGGGGGGCATCGCGGGCGCCCAGGGTCTGGTGCCCGCCACCCTGCGACCGGCCTCGGCCGACGCCAGCTTTCGCCGTTACCTGCGCGTGGACACGGTGGACGGCGCCAGCCGCATCGTCATGGACGCGCCACCGGACAAGGAAAACTGCCAACCCTTCGTGCACGTGGCCGGGCTGATGCGGGACGCCGGCCTGCTGGTGCCGCGGGTCCTGGCCTGGGACGAACCCCAGGGCTTCATGCTGCTGCCCGACCTGGGCACGCAGACCATGATGGAGCAGATCCAGCCGGACAACCCCGCGGCCAACCACGCGCGCTACCTGCAGGCGCTGGACACGCTGCTGGCCTGGCAGCTGGCCTCCCAACCCGGCGTGCTGCCGGCCTACGACGAACCGCTGTTGCGCCGCGAGCTGCAGCTCTTCCCCGACTGGTACCTCGCGCAGCACCGCCAGACCACGCTGCAAGGCAAGGACGCCGACACGCTGGGCAAGGCCTTCGACAGCATCGTCAAACGTTGCCTCGCCGCACCCAGCGTCTATGTGCACCGCGACTTCATGCCACGCAACCTCATGATCCCGGCCCAGCCCGGCAGCACGCCCGAGCAGCAGCTCGGTGTGCTCGACTTCCAGGACGCGGTGTACGGCCCCATCACCTACGACGTGGCCAGCCTCATGCGCGACGCCTTCCTCACCTGGGAAGAGGATTTCGTCATCGACATCACCATCCGTTACTGGGAAAAGGCGCGCAAGGCCGGGCTGATGGACTTTGAGGACTGGCACAGCGACTTCGGCGCCTTCTACCGCGCGGTGGAATGGATGGGCCTGCAGCGGCACCTGAAGGTGGCCGGCATCTTCGCGCGCCTCACGCTGCGCGACGGCAAGCCCCGCTACCTGGCCGACGCGCCGCGCTTCATCGACTACATCCGCCACACCACGCACCGCTACCGCGAACTCGGGCCTTTCCTGCAACTGATCGACAAGGTCGAAGGCTTCGAGGCGGCTTCGGGCTACGCCTTCGGCCGCGTCTGAGCGCCACCCGATGCCGCGCTTTCACTGCCCCGTCCCACTGACCATTGGCGCCGAGCTGGAGCTGCCCGCTGCGGCCGCCCGGCACGTCCAGGTGCTGCGCCTGCAGCCCGGCGGGGTGATCACGCTGTTCAACGGCGCCGGCGGCGAACACAGCGCCACCATCCTGCGCATGGGTCGCTCCGATGTGGCGGTGCGGGTGGACCACCACCAGCCGCTGGAGCGCGAAGCCGGCCGCCGCGTGCACCTGGCGCTGGGCATGCCGGCCAACGACCGCATGGACTGGCTGGTGGAGAAGGCCGCCGAACTCGGCGTGGCCAGCGTGCAGCCGCTGCACACCGCGCACAGCGTGTTGCGCCTCACGGGCGAACGCGCCACCAAGAAGCAGGGTCACTGGCAGCAGGTGGCCGTGGCCGCGTGCGAGCAGTGCGGCGGCAACCGCGTGCCCGAGGTGCTGCCCGTGCGCGACCTCGCCGCCTGGCTCGGTCTGTCGAACGATGTCGCGCCGCTGCGCTGCGTGCTGTCGCTCGCCGAAGGTTCACAACCGCTGACCGAGGTGCTGGCGGCGGTGTCCGCCGATGCGCCGGTGTGTTTCCTCAGCGGCCCCGAAGGCGGCTTGTCGCCCGCCGAGGATGCGCAGGCCAGGACCGCGGGCTTCGTGCCCGTGACGCTGGGACCGCGTGTGCTGCGCGCCGAAACCGCCGCCTTGCTCGCGCTGGCGCTGGCCGTGTCGGTTCATGCGGATTCGCCTTCAAAGCGATAGCTGCGTTGCTTCGCCTCGTTCGCACTTGAGTGCGCAACCCGCATCGGCATTTCATGGCGACCAAGCAGCGCTCCGGAGCGTGAAGCGATGCCGCCCAGGGCACCGCCGGGCCGGCTTTGCCGGACGGCCTGTGCCGCCCCCTTGAGGGGGTCGCGCGCAGCGCGGCGGGGGTGTTCCCCTTCAATACATCGGCCGGCCCTCGTTCAGGCGGATCCAGCCTTTGACGATGCGGTAGATGAACCAGACCAGGTTCGCGAACAGCACCGCAAAGCCGACCAAGACCACCAGACTCAGCACCCCGAGCACGCTCCACAGCAGCCCGAACCAGAAGGTGCGGATCTGCCAGCGGAAATGGCTCTCCAGCCAGGTGCCCGCCACGTCCTCGCGCTTGACGTAGTTCATGACGATGGCCACCAGGATCGTCACGCCCACCAGGATGGACGACGCGTACAGCGCGTAGATCACCGTGGTGAGGGTCTTGTTGGCTTCGTCGCTGGCGGGTGCGTTCATGTCGGCTCCGGGCTGGGGTCGTGGGGCGTGGCGCAGCGCAAGGGCTTTGACGCGGCTTCAGGACTATAGCCAATGGCCTCCCGGGTCGCCCAATGTATAAACACCAGCTTATGAATAAAAACCTCTGGCTGCTGGCCGCCGCGCAAGGCCTCTTCCTGACCAACAACGTGGTCTTCATCGCGATCAACGGGCTGGTGGGCCTGTCGCTCGCGCCGCTGGGCTGGATGGCGACGTTGCCGGTGATGGGCTATGTGGTGGGCGGCGCGCTGTCCACGCCGCTGGTGGCGCGCTCGCAAAGTGCGTTCGGTCGCCAGGGCTCGTTCCAGATCGGGCTGCTGGTGGCGTTTGCCTCCGCCTTGCTGTGCTTCTGGGCCGCGCACGACAAGAACTTCTGGCTGCTGGTGGCGGCCACGGTGATCGCGGGCTACTACAGCGCCAACGGCCAGCTCTACCGCTTCGCGGCGGCCGAACTGGCGGCACCCGACTTCCGCGAAAAAGCGGTGTCGCTGGTGCTGGCCGGCGGCCTGGTGGGCGCGGTGCTGGGGCCCAACCTGGCCAGCCGCACGCGCAACCTGCTGGAGGTGCCGTTCGCCGGCGCCTACCTCTCGCTCGCGGTGGTGGCGCTGGTGTCGATGGGCATCATGGCCTTCCTGAAGTTCCCGCCGCTGCCACCGAAAAAAGCGAACGCCGACCCGGGACGGCCGCTCTCGGTGATCGTGCGCCAGCCCATCTTCATCGTCGCGACCCTCGGCGCCGCGCTGGGGTATGGCGTGATGAACCTGCTGATGGCGGCCACGCCGCTGGCCATGCAGGTGTGCGGTTTCGCGTTCGACGACGCGGCCCTGGTGCTGGAGTGGCACGTGATCGGCATGTTCGCGCCGGGCTTCTTCACCGGCCACCTGATCAAGCGCTTCGGCGTGCTCACCATCATGGGTGTGGGCGTGGTGCTGAACGCGCTGTGCATCGCGATCGCGCTCACCGGCGTGGAGCTGCAGCAGTTCCTGGTGGCGTTGTTCCTGCTCGGCGTGGGCTGGAACTTCCTCTTCACCGGCGGCACCACACTGTCGCTGCAAGCCTACAGGCCTGAGGAAAAAGACCGCGCACAGGCCGCCATCAACTTTTTTGTTTTTGCCACCATGGCGGTCACTTCGTTCGCCTCCGGTGCCCTGGTCACCACCCAGGGCTGGGCCCTGCTCAACGTGGGTTCGCTGGTGCCTGTGGCGCTCACCGGCGCGGCTTTGCTGTGGCTTGCGTGGGTCCGGCGCCAAGCCCACAATCCGGCCTGAACCGGCGCCGCCGTGGCGCCGGGCACCGCAACCTCACACGGGAGAAATCACATGGGTCTTTTGGATTCGGTACTGGGCGCAGCCCTGGGTGGCCAGCAAGGCGGTCAGGCGCAGGGCGGCGCGGGCGGCATCGACCCGCAGATGCTCATGGGCATCGTCGGCGCGCTGATGAACAACGCCGGCGGCCTCTCGGGCATCCTGGGCAAGCTGCAACAAGGTGGCCTGGGTGACGCCGCAGCCTCGTGGGTGGGCACGGGCGCGAACCAGCCGGTGTCGGCGGACGCCCTGGGCGGTGCCTTGGGCCCCGACCTGATGGGCATGATCGCCAAGCAGCTGGGCGGCAACCAGCAACAGGCCGCCGGCACCATGGCCGACCTGCTGCCCGGCCTGATCGACCAGCTCACGCCGCAAGGCCAGGTGCCCGCCGACAACGGCATGGGCGCGCTGGGTTCGCTGCTCGGCGGCGGACAACAGGGCGGCAACGGCCTGGACGCGGGTGACCTGATCGGCATGCTGGGCGGCATGCTCGGCAAGCGCTGAACAGGCGGGGCCGTGCGGCCCGCGCGGGCGCGGCACTTTGAACCCCGTCAAGGAAACAGCCGCTGTGCGATGTGTTCGCACAGCGGCTTTTTTGCTTGAAGGCGGCCCCTGATCACTTGTTCCCGTCGCGGCCCCTGCACAGGGGGACGCGCGAAACGCGGCGGGGTGTGTCAGTCCAACGTGTTCAGCCAGGCCTTCAGCGTGGCGTAGGCGGTGGACGGATCGGCCTCGTTGAAGATTTCGTGGAACTGACCGTCGAGGCGCCGGCTGCTCACCCACTGCGGCGGCGCCACGGCGGCAAAGGCCCGGCTGCCCTCGGGGCGCACCAGAAGATCAGCCCCCGCGTACATCAACAGGGTCGGCACGGTCCAGCTCGGCGCGGCGGCCACCACACGCGGGCCGTTGCTGTCGATGAAGTGCGCGAGCCGCGCGGAGATGCGGTTGTGCACCAGGCGGTCGTTCTGGTAGGCCTGCACCACGGCCGGGTCGTGCGAGATGGCGTTGGGGTCCAGCCCGTTGGGCAGCGTGAGGTTCGGCGCCCAGCGGTAGAGCAGGCGGGTGAGCGCCCGCTGGAACCGCGTCATGCCCGTGTCGAGCGCCGGTGACGACAGCACCAGGCCGTCCACGGGCGCGATCTGGCGCTGCACAAAGGTGGCCGCCACCAGCCCGCCCATGCTGTGCCCCAGCAAGATCAACGGACAGGCCCAGGGCTGTGCGATGTGGCGGCGCGTGTCGTCCACCACCTCCGCCAGGTCGTCGAGCAGCGCATCGTCGTCCGGCAACACACCGTGATCGCCGCCCGACTCGCCGTGTCCGCGCTGGTCGTAGGCCCTGACCGAACAGCCCCAGCCGTTCAGGCGCTGGGCCAGCTCGTCGTAGCGCCAGGCGTGTTCCCCCAGGCCGTGCACGATCAGGATCACCGCGCGCGGGCGCTGCCGACTGGGCAGGGGCCAGTCGTAGGTCGCGACATTGAGGCCGTCGCGCAAGGTGAATGGGGACTGGGTCGAATCAATCATGCGGTGACGGGCGACAGCCAGCGTTTCAGGGCCATGGCGGTGTCACGGCATCCGCGCCATCACCTGCGCCACCGACGCGGTCAGGCGGCGTGCGTAGTCCAGGTGCAGGAACTCGTTCGGGCCGTGCGCGTTGCTCTTGGGGCCGAGCACGCCGCAGACCATCA
>NZ_JADMKB010000084.1 GCF_018780075.1 Hydrogenophaga sp. | reverse complement strand
GGCACGATCTTGATCGGGATGCGCGAAGTCTTGGCCTGGCTCTTCTGTTTGGCAGTGGCGTCGTAGCCGGCGGCGGGCTGAGCGTCGCGGACGGTGGTGGATTCTGGAGCCGTGGGGGTGTCGGGGCGGTTCATGGCATGGGCGCGGATGGCGCAATGAAAGAGCGGGAGGGTCAGGTGCTGAGGGTGGCGCCGAGCTTCTGGCTCAGGACCTGGGCCGCTTCATCCCATGAAACGGTGACCCCGATTGTAGAAAGGTCCACCGTCTGCAAGCCGGCATATCCACAGGGGTTGATGCGCCAATAGGGCTGCAGGTCCATGGCGACGTTGAGCGCCACCCCGTGGTAGGTGCAATGGCGGCTGACCTTGATGCCGAGCGCAGCGATTTTGCCCAGGCCGGTGAAGTCGGGCTCGGCAGCGGGCCGACCATCCACCTTCTTTTGGGGCCGTTGTGGCAGCAGGGCATGGCTGGCCGGGTCGTCCAGCCGCACATAAATGCCCGGTGCACCACCCACGCGGTGGCCAGTCACGCCGAAGTGGTCCAGGGTGCGAATCACCGCTTCTTCGATGCGGAAGACGTATTCCTTGACGAAGTAGCCGGCGCGTTGCAGGTCGACCAGCGGATAGGCCACCACCTGGCCTGGTCCGTGGTACGTCACTTGGCCGCCCCGGTTGGTCTGGATCACCGGGATGTCGCCCGGCGCCAGCAGATGGTTTTCTTTGCCAGCGATGCCCTGGGTGAACACGGGTGGGTGTTCACACATCCAGAGCTCGTCGGCCGTCTCGGCCGTGCGTGCGGCGGTGAAGGCCACCATGGCGTCGCAGGTGGGCGCGTAGTCCACCCGACCAAGGTTGTGGACCTGCATGCTCAGAGAACGATCTTGACCATCGGGTGTGTGGTCAGCGTGCGGTACAGCTCGTCGAGCTGCTCGCGACTGGTCACGTACACCGACAGTGTCAGGCCCAGGTAGTTGCCCGCCTTGCTCGGGCGCAGTTCGATGGTCGAGGCGTCGAAACTGGCGTCAAAGGCCTTGGCCACATGGGTCATGGCCGTCACGTAGCCGTCCACGTTGGCTCCCATCACCTTGATGGGGAAGTGGCAGGGGTATTCGATGAGGGATTGCTCGGGAGGAATGGGGCGGGGCAGGTCCATGGCGAACTCCTCAAGTTGACGTGCTGACCGTGCAAGACACGGTGATGGGCGCCTCACCCGTGCGGCAGGAAGCCGGGCAGGGCGCTTCGGGTGGGGGCGTGGTCTGTGCCATTCTGAGAATTTTGGGGCCAAGGACCGTCAGCACTTGTGGCGCCCGTTGTCGACAATCAGACCCTGGTCGGGCATTCTGATGGGCGCCGCACGAGTGCGTAGCAGCCTGCCTCCAAGAGGCGCAGGGCAGGAACAGTGCGCCCGACGGGAGGCTGCCGAGAACCGGTTCGGCGCTTGGCGTCAGGGGATTATCGGTTGCCTCGTGCGGGCAAGGAGCCACCCGCCCAGCGGCTTGACGGAGCCATGGGGTTTCTACGTATAATCAGCGGCTTTGCGAAACTTCACGCTTTCATTTGTAACCTGTGAGTAATTTGCCATGCCGACAATGCCGAGGCTTGAGTCGACAGTGCAATCGGGCGACGAGTGGGACGAAGATGGGTTGCAAGAGCCCGAATTCAAGCCCCTGACGCGGGAAGAAGCGCAGCAGTGGCGAGCCAGTCAGCCGGAGATTTCGGTCTGGCGGCTGGTGGGGATGCAGTTGCTGGTGGGGCTGGTGGCGGGATTGTTGGGGTGGTTGCTGACGCAGCGCGCTCCGGTGGCCTGGTCGGTCCTTTACGGTGCGGCAGCGGTGGTGGTTCCTTCGGCCTTGATGGCCTACGGTTTGACCTCCAGTTTCCTGTCCCGGCTTTTGGCGGGTGTGGCGCAGGCTGCATTTGCAGGTTTTTTGCTGTGGGAAGGGATCAAGATTTTGCTGGCGGTCGCCATGTTGTGGCTGGCTCCGAAAATCGTCCCGGAACTCAGCTGGCTCGGCCTTCTGGCCGGTCTGGTGTTGACTCTCAAGGTGTACTGGTTTGGGTTTTGGGCCCAGGCCAGGCGTTCAAACGTAAACGGTTGATTGGCGCGAACGAACATGGCTGCAGAAGGTATCGGTCCCACCCCTGGTGAGTACATTCGCCACCACTTGACCCATTTGACGAACCAGAAGCAGGGCTTCATCGTCGACTTTTCGGTCATCAACATCGACTCCGTCATCTTCAGCTCGCTGTTGGGCGCGATCGTTTGTTTCTTCCTGTGGCGCGCGGCCCGCACGGCGCACGCCGGCGTGCCAGGTCGTTTCCAGGCGGCGGTGGAAATGCTGGTCGAGATGGTGGACAGCCAGGCCAAGGGTGTGATCCACAACGCCCACAGCCGCAAGCTGGTGGCGCCGCTCGCCCTCACCGTGTTCTGCTGGATCTTCGCCATGAACTTCATGGACATGTTGCCGGTGGACCTGCTGCCCAAGATCTGGGAAGGCATCTACGGCGCCGCTGGCCACGATCCGCACCACGCCTACCTGCGCGTCGTGCCCACCGCCGACCTCTCCACCACGCTGGGTCTGTCGGTCTCCGTGCTGTTGATGTGTGTGTTCTACAACCTCAAGATCAAGGGTCTGGGCGGTTGGGCGCACGAGCTGGTGACCGCCCCGTTCGGCACCAGCAAGAATCCTGTCTGGGCACTCCTCCTGGGTGTGACCAACTTCCTGATGCAGATGATCGAGTTCGTGGCGAAGACGGTTTCGCACGGCATGCGGTTGTTTGGCAACATGTTCGCGGGTGAACTGGTGTTCATGCTGATCGCGCTGCTGGGTGGTTTCGCTTCCCTCTCGCTGTCTGGTGGGCTCTTCTTCGTCGGACACGTGATCGCAGGCACGGTGTGGACCTTGTTCCACATTCTGGTCATCACCTTGCAGGCGTTCATTTTCATGATGCTGGCCCTGATTTATCTGGGTCAAGCGCATGACGCTCACTAAGCTGCGCGGTTTCACCTCGCTCTCTAGTTCTTTCGTTTCTTTCCTTTCTCAACTTTCGTTCATCTCATAGGAGTCATCATGGAAAACGTTCTGGGTCTCGTCGCGCTGGCTTGTGGTCTCATCGTCGGTCTGGGTGCCATCGGCGCCTCTATCGGTATCGCCCTGATGGGTGGCAAGTTCCTTGAGTCGTCGGCCCGTCAGCCTGAACTCATGAACGACCTGCAGACCAAGATGTTCATCTTGGCCGGTCTGATCGACGCCGCCTTCCTGATCGGTGTGGCCATTGCCCTGCTGTTCGCCTTCGCCAACCCCTTCACGCTCGCCGCTTGATGGATTTTGCTGCCGTGCACAGCGGCGCCCCGCAGACCGGTTGGTTCCGGGCTGCAATCCGGTGGGCCGCTGACGCAGCAGCAAGCGCGTCACCACTCTTGTCAACACACAGAAAGGCGTTGCGATGAACATCAATGCAACCCTCTTTGCGCAGGCCGTCGTCTTTGCGATCCTGGTGTGGTTCACGATGAAATTCGTGTGGCCCCCCATCGCCAAGGCACTCGACGAGCGTGCGTTGAAGATTTCCGAAGGACTGGCATCGGCCGAGAAGGCCAAGTCCGAACTGGCCGTGGCCAACAAGCGCGTGGAAGCAGAGTTGAGCCAGTCGCGCAACGAGGCCGCCACCCGCCTGGCAGACGCCGAGCGCCGTGCCCAGACCGTGATCGAGGAGGCGAAAGCCCGCGCCACGGACGAAGCCGCCAAGATCGTGGCCTCCGCCCGCCAGGAAGCCGAACAGCAGGTCGTCAAGGCCCGTGAAGCGCTGCGCGAAGAAGTGGCCGCGTTGGCCGTCAAGGGTGCCGAGCAGATCCTCAAGCGCGAAGTCAACGCCGGCGTTCACGCCGAGTTGCTGGGTCGCCTGAAGACCGAGCTTTGATCCACCGCCACGGCATTCAAAGGTAAACCATGGCCGAAATCGCCACCATTGCCCGCCCATACGCGGAAGCGCTGTTCCAGGCCACAGGCACTGGTGCGGCAGGCGCCGCCGCCTGGCTCGACGAGCTGGCGTCGGTGGCTGCCGATGAGCAGCTTCGCCAATACGCCGACAACCCCAGGACCACGCCTGAACAGGTGTTCAGCCTGGTCACCGCTGTGATCAAGACCAGCCTGCCCGCGATGGCGCAGAATTTTCTGCGCACCGTGATCGACAATGGCCGTTTGGCCGCGCTGCCTGAAATCGCGGACCAGTTCCGCGCCTTGAAGAACGCGCAGCAAGGTGCCTTTGATGCGGTGGTCTACAGCGCTTTTGAGATCGACAGCGCCGCATTGGCCGATCTCTCCGGCGTGCTGGAAAAGCGCTTTGCCCGCAAGCTCAACCTCCAGGTCGAACTGCAGCCCGAGCTGATCGGTGGCATTCGCGTGGTGGTGGGCGACGAAGTGCTCGACACCTCGATCAAAGCCCGCCTGGAACACATGAAAACCGCCCTGACCGCGGCCTGACCGCTGTCACCCCGCGCCCGCCTGCTCACCATTTAACGAAAGAAGGAAAGAGTCATGCAACTCAATCCCGCCGAAATTTCCGAACTGATCAAGTCCCGCATCGAGGGACTGGGCACATCGACCGATGTGCGCAACCAGGGTACCGTGGTGTCCGTGACCGACGGTATTGTCCGCGTCCACGGCCTGTCCGACGTGATGCAGGGCGAGATGCTGGAATTCCCGGCCAACAAGGACGGCGTGCCTTCCTTCGGTCTGGCGTTGAACCTGGAGCGTGACTCCGTGGGCGCCGTGATTCTGGGTGAGTACGAGCACATCTCCGAAGGCGAAACCGTCAAGTGCACGGGCCGCATTCTGGAAGTGCCGGTCGGCCCCGAGCTGATCGGCCGCGTGGTCAACGCCCTGGGCCAGCCGATCGACGGCAAGGGCCCGATCAACGCCAAGATGACCGACGTGATCGAAAAGGTCGCTCCGGGCGTGATCGCGCGCAAATCGGTGGACCAGCCGGTGCAGACCGGTCTGAAGTCGATCGACTCGATGGTGCCCGTGGGCCGTGGTCAGCGCGAGCTGATCATCGGCGACCGCCAGACCGGCAAGACCGCCGTGGCCATCGACGCCATCATCAACCAGAAGGGTCAGAACATGACCTGCGTTTACGTCGCGATTGGCCAGAAGGCCTCGTCGATCAAGAACGTGGTGCGTGCCCTGGAGCAGGCTGGCGCGATGGAATACACCATCGTCGTGGCCGCTTCGGCTTCCGAATCCGCTGCCATGCAGTACCTGTCGGCCTACTCCGGCTGCACCATGGGCGAGTACTTCCGCGACCGCGGCCAGGACGCCCTGATCGTGTACGACGACCTGTCCAAGCAGGCCGTGGCCTACCGCCAGGTCTCGCTGCTGCTGCGCCGCCCACCAGGCCGCGAAGCCTACCCCGGCGACGTGTTCTATCTCCACAGCCGTCTGCTCGAGCGCGCAGCCCGCGTGAACGCCGACTACGTCGAAGCCTTCACCAAGGGTGAAGTCAAGGGCAAGACCGGTTCGCTGACCGCACTGCCCATCATCGAAACGCAGGCCGGCGACGTGTCCGCCTTCGTGCCGACCAACGTGATCTCGATCACCGACGGCCAGATCTTCCTGGAAACCAGCCTGTTCAACGCCGGTATCCGCCCCGCCATCAACGCCGGTATCTCGGTGTCGCGCGTCGGTGGTGCTGCCCAGACCAAGCTGATCAAGAGCCTGTCCGGCGGTATCCGTACCGACCTGGCCCAGTACCGTGAACTGGCTGCGTTCGCGCAGTTCGCTTCCGACCTGGACGAAGCCACCCGCAAGCAGCTGGACCGCGGTGCCCGCGTGACCGAACTGCTCAAGCAGGCCCAGTACTCGCCCCAGTCCATCGGCATCATGGCCTCCACGTTGTTCGCCGTGAACAAGGGCTACCTCGACGACATCGATGTCAAGAAGGTGCTGGCGTTCGAATCCGGCATGCACGCCTTCCTGAAGGACAAGCACGCTGCGCTGCTGGCCAAGCTGGAAGCCGACCGTGCCATGGACAAGGACGCTGAAGCCCAGCTGGCGGCCGCGATTGCCGACTTCAAGAAAACCGGCACGTACTGAACCGGCCCATTGACCCGATAAAGGAGCAGCAATGGCAGCAGGCAAGGAAATACGCGGCAAGATCAAATCGGTGGAGAACACCAAGAAGATCACCAAAGCCATGGAAATGGTCGCCGCTTCCAAAATGCGCAAGGCGCAGGACCGCATGCGTGCGGCCCGGCCTTACGCCGAAAAAGTGCGCCAGATCACCGGCAACCTGAGCCGCGCGAACCCGGAGTACACGCACCCGTTCATGCAGACCAACGACGCCAAGACCGCCGGTTTTGTCGTCGTCACGACCGACAAGGGTCTGTGCGGTGGCATGAACACCAACGTGCTGCGTGCGCTGACGAACCAGCTCAAGGATCTGCAGAGCAAGGGCGTGAGCGCTGAAGCGGTGGCCATTGGCAACAAGGGCCTGGGCTTCCTCAACCGCATCAACGCCAAGGTGGTGTCCAGCGCCGTCGGCCTGGGGGATACGCCCCACCTCGACAAGCTGATCGGCCCCGTCAAGGTGCTGCTTGATGCGTACACCGAAGGCCGCATCAACGCGGTCTACCTCTGCTACACCCGATTCATCAACACGATGAAGCAGGAAGCGGTGTCCGAGCAGCTGTTGCCGCTGAACGCGGGTGAATTGCAGGACGGCGCCAAAGGCCGGGACTGGGACTACGTGTACGAGCCGGATGCGGCCGCCGTCATCGACGAGCTGCTGCTGCGTTATGTGGAAGCACAGGTCTACCAGGCCGTGGCCGAGAACATGGCTTCAGAACAGTCCGCGCGCATGGTGGCCATGAAGGCCGCCACCGACAACGCCGGCAGCGTCATTGGCGAACTCAAGCTGGTCTACAACAAGACCCGCCAGGCCGCCATCACGAAAGAGCTGTCGGAAATCGTGGCCGGCGCCGCCGCCGTTTGACGTTCAACAGAATTCAGAGAAATTAAAAGGTATCCATCATGTCTCAAGTACAAGGCAAGATTGTTCAGTGCATCGGCGCCGTCGTGGACGTGGAGTTTCCGCGCAATCAGATGCCGCGCGTTTACGACGCCCTGAAAATGGAAGGCTCCGCCCTGACGCTGGAAGTCCAGCAACAGCTGGGCGACGGCGTGGTGCGCACGATTGCGCTGGGCTCGTCCGACGGTCTGCGCCGCGGCATGGTGGTGTCCAACACCAACGCCCAGATCACCGTGCCCGTGGGCAAGGCCACCCTGGGCCGCATCATGGACGTGCTGGGTGCGCCCATCGACGAGCGCGGCCCGGTGGACCAGACACTGACCGCTCCCATCCACCGCAAGGCCCCGGCTTATGACGAGCTGTCTCCCTCGCAGGAACTGCTGGAAACCGGCATCAAGGTGATCGACCTGGTCTGCCCGTTCGCCAAGGGCGGCAAGGTGGGTCTGTTCGGTGGCGCCGGCGTGGGCAAGACCGTGAACATGATGGAACTCATCAACAACATCGCCAAGGCCCACAGCGGTCTGTCGGTGTTCGCCGGTGTGGGCGAGCGCACCCGTGAGGGCAATGACTTCTATCACGAGATGGCCGATTCCGGCGTGGTGAACCTGGAGAACCTGGGCGAGTCCAAAGTGGCCATGGTCTACGGCCAGATGAACGAGCCTCCAGGCAACCGTCTGCGCGTGGCCCTGACCGGCCTGACCATCGCCGAGTCGTTCCGCGACGAAGGCAAGGACGTGCTGTTCTTCGTGGACAACATCTACCGCTACACGCTGGCCGGTACCGAAGTGTCCGCTCTGCTGGGCCGCATGCCTTCCGCCGTGGGCTACCAGCCGACGCTGGCCGAAGAAATGGGCCGTCTGCAAGAGCGCATCACCTCCACCAAGGTCGGTTCGATCACCTCCATCCAGGCCGTGTACGTGCCCGCCGATGACTTGACAGACCCGTCGCCCGCCACGACCTTCGCCCACCTGGATTCGACCGTGGTGCTGTCGCGTGACATCGCTTCGCTGGGTATCTACCCCGCCGTGGACCCGCTCGACTCGACCTCGCGCCAGCTCGACCCGAACGTGGTGGGCGAAGAGCACTACAACGTGGCCCGCGCCGTGCAAGGCACGCTGCAGCGCTACAAGGAACTGCGCGACATCATCGCCATTCTGGGCATGGACGAACTGGCACCGGAAGACAAGCTGGCCGTGGCCCGCGCACGCAAGATCCAGCGTTTCCTGTCACAGCCGTTCCACGTCGCTGAAGTGTTCACCGGCTCGCCCGGCAAGTACGTGCCGCTGTCGGAAACCATCCGTGGTTTCAAGATGATCACAGCCGGCGAGTGCGATCACCTGCCCGAGCAGGCCTTCTACATGGTCGGCACGATCGACGAGGCTTTTGAGAAGGCCAAGAAAGTCGCCTAAGCGCATGACCGGGGCCGCGCAAGCGGTCCCTCGTCGCTGAAACCTCTTTCACCTTTTCCCTGGAGTAACTATGAGCACCATCCACGTCGATGTGGTCAGCGCCGAAGAGTCCATCTTCTCCGGTGAAGCCAAGTTCGTGGCCCTGCCGGGTGAAGCGGGTGAACTGGGCATCCTGCCCGGCCACATCCCGCTGATCACCCGCATCAAACCCGGTGCCGTGCGCATCGAAAAAGCCGACGGTGGCGAAGAGTTCGTGTTCGTGGCCGGTGGCAT
>NZ_JADMKB010000071.1 GCF_018780075.1 Hydrogenophaga sp. | reverse complement strand
TCCGGTTGAAGTGTTCCACCACGAAGTGGCTGGCGCTGGTCAGAACGAAATCGGCACCCGCTTCAGCACCTTGGTGCAGCGCGCCGACTGGACCATCCTGCAGAAATACGTGGTGCACAACGTCGCCAACGCCTACGGCAAGACCGCGACCTTCATGCCCAAGCCCTACGCCGGCGACAACGGTTCCGGCATGCACGTGCACCAGTCGGTCTGGAAAGACGGCAAGAACCTGTTCGCTGGCGACGGCTATGCCGGCCTGAGCGAATTCGCGCTGTACTACATCGGCGGCATCATCAAGCACGCCCGTGCCCTGAACGCCATCACCAACCCCGGCACGAACTCGTACAAGCGCCTGGTGCCCGGCTTCGAAGCCCCGGTGAAGCTGGCCTACTCGGCCAAGAACCGCTCGGCCTCGATCCGCATCCCTTACGTGCCGAACCCCAAGGGCCGTCGCGTGGAAGCCCGCTTCCCCGATCCCCTGATGAACCCCTACCTGGGTTTCGCCGCGCTGCTGATGGCCGGTCTGGACGGTGTGGAAAACAAGATCCACCCGGGCGAAGCCGCCACCAAGGACCTGTACCACCTGCCGCCGGAAGAAGACAAGTTGGTGCCCACCGTCTGCCACAGCCTCGACCAGGCGCTGGAGCATCTGGACAAGGACCGTGCTTTCCTGACCAAGGGTGGCGTGTTCACTGACTCCATGCTCGACGCCTACATCGAGCTGAAGATGGGCGAAGTCACCCGCGGCCGCATCGAAGTGGCCCCGGTCGAGTACGACATGTACTTCAGCCTGTGATGCACCGACCCGGCTCGGCCGGGTGGTGAAAATCACGAAAAGGGACGGCCCAAAGCCGTCCCTTTTTTCGTTTCTGCCCGGGTATTCTCCAGTGCCTGCCCGGGCACCGGAACCGCGGGGCACGTTTTCGGTCATACTGGAACGTGAACCGTCAAGCGCCCACTGGCGCATGGAGACTCTGCGTTGCTGAACATGACACCTGCTGCCTCGATTCGCTGGATCGCTCTGGCCACCACCTCTGCTTTTGTGCTGCCAGCGCTGGCTCAGGAGCGCATCTACCGGTGTGGCAACGAGTACACCAACAACGCGGTGGTGGCCAAAAGCCGCGGATGCAAGGTGATGGAAGGGGGCAACATCACCATTGTGCAAGGCACCGCGCCACAGGCCGGCGCCGCGCCCCGCACCAGCGCATCGCCCGCTGCGCCGCGAACGGCCCCCCGCAACGATTCCGCCGAGCAGCGTTCGCGCGACAGCGACGCGCGCCAGATCCTTGAATCCGAGCTGCGCAAAGCCGAAGACCGCCTGTCCCAATCCCAGAAGGCCTATGCCAACGGACAGCCGGAAAAAGAGGGCATCGAGTCGCGCAACCACCAGCGCTACCTCGATCGCGTGGCCGAACTCAAGGCCGCGGTGACGCGCGCCGAAAGCGATGTGAGCGGCCTGCGGCGAGAGCTGGGCCGGATGGGCGCTGTGCCTCCCGCCGGCCCGGGTGCCGCTGCGCCCGGCACACCGACCGCGCCCGAATCTGCCGCAAAATAGCGGCTTGAAAAACCCCAGCCCCAACCCCACTCCGTCTTCCGCCCGCGCACCGGCCCCGCCGGGCCACCCCGGCCTCCGCGCTGTGCCCGCCCACAGCCGTTTTCAGTCCCTCGATCTGCTCGCCACCCTGGTGGCGGTGGTGGCGTCCGACGGCGCCGTGCTGTACGCGAACGCCGCGCTGGAGGATGCGTTGGGCATGTCCCGCCGCAGCATCGCGGGTGCATTTCTGCAGGACTGTTTCACCGACCCGCAGCTGCTGCAGAACGCGCTGTCTGGTGCCCGTGGCAACGAGTTTGCGGCCCTGCGCTACGACGCCTGGCTCAAGCGTGTGACCCATGAGCCGCTGCCGGTGCACGTGGTCGTGGCGCAGACAGAAACGCTGGGCGAGGTCATCGTCGAGCTGCTGCCACTGGAGCAGCAGACACGGCAGGAGCGTGAGGAGCGGCTCATCGACCAGGCCCAGGCCAACAAGGAGCTGATCCGCAACCTCGCGCACGAGATCAAGAACCCGCTGGGGGGTATTCGTGGCGCAGCGCAGTTGCTCGAACTGGAGCTCGACAACAAGCAGCTGACCGAATACACGCAGGTGATCATCCACGAAGCCGATCGGCTGCAGTCGCTGGTGGACCGCCTGCTCGCGCCGCACCGCCGCCCGCACGTGGTCGGTGATGTGAACATCCACGAGGTGTGTGAGCGTGTGCGTTCCCTCATCGTGGCCGAGTTTCCGAAGGGGCTGCGCGTCGTTCGCGACTACGACACCTCGATTCCCGAGTTCCGTGGCGACCGCGAGCAGCTGATCCAGGCGGTGCTCAACATCGCGCACAACGCGGCACAGGCCCTGTCCGAGCGCATCGCCGCGGGCGACGCGCAGATCACCTTCAAGACCCGCGTCGGGCGACAGGTCACCTTCGGCAAGCAGCGCTATCGGCTGGCACTGGAATTGCATGTGATCGACAACGGGCCTGGCGTGCCCGACTCGATCAAGGACCGCATCTTTTTCCCGCTGGTGTCGGGGCGCGATGGCGGCTCAGGTCTGGGGCTCACACTGGCCCAGACCTTTGTGCAGCAACACCACGGATTGATCGAGTGTGAGAGCGCGCCTGGCCAGACGGATTTCAAACTGTTGATTCCGTTGCCTTGAAACCGAACGCCTCGATTGAGGAAGGGAAGACGCACACATGAAGCCCATCTGGATAGTGGATGACGACCAATCGATCCGCTTTGTGCTGGAGAAGGCGCTGCTGCGTGAAAACCTGCCCACCCGCAGTTTCATCAACCCCCAGGAAGTGCTCAAGGCGCTGGCCGAGACGCCCGAGCACGAAGGCCCGCAGGTGCTGGTGAGCGACATTCGCATGCCCGGCGGCTCCGGCCTCGATCTGCTGGAGAAGGTCAAGGAGAAGCTGCCCGGCCTGCCCGTGATCATCATGACGGCGTTCTCCGACCTGGACAGCGCGGTGTCGGCTTTTCAGGGCGGTGCGTTTGAATACCTGCCCAAGCCATTCGATCTGCCCAAGGCCATCGAGCTGATCCACCGCGCGGTTGAAGAGAGCCAGCGCGAAGAGGTCTCGCAAGAGTCGATCACCGATGCGCCCGAGATGCTGGGCCAGGCGCCCGCGATGCAGGATGTGTTCCGCGCCATCGGTCGGCTCTCGCAGAGCCAGGTCACGGTGCTGATCACCGGCGAGTCGGGGTCGGGCAAGGAGCTGGTGGCACGTGCCCTGCACAAACACTCGCCGCGCGCGGGCGGGCCGTTCGTGGCCATCAACACAGCGGCCATTCCGAAGGACCTGCTGGAGTCCGAGCTGTTCGGCCATGAGCGCGGCGCCTTCACCGGCGCGCAGACCATGCGCCGCGGCCGCTTCGAGCAGGCCGATGGCGGCACGCTGTTTCTCGACGAGATCGGCGACATGCCGTTCGATCTGCAGACGCGCCTGCTGCGTGTGCTGTCCGACGGGCACTTCTACCGTGTCGGTGGCCACAGCGCGGTGCGCGCCAACGTGCGCGTGATCGCCGCCACCCACCAGAACCTGGAACAGCGCGTCAAGGAAGGCGTGTTCCGCGAGGACTTGTTTCACCGTCTCAACGTGATCCGCCTGCGCCTGCCCGCGCTGCGCGAGCGCCGCGAAGATGTGCCCATGCTCACGCGTTTTTTCCTGCAGCAGAGCGCCAAACAACTGGGCGTGGAGCCCAAGCGCATCTCCGATGGTGCGCTGCGCCTGCTGAGCGGTTTCGACTTTCCTGGCAACGTGCGCCAGCTGGAAAACGTGTGCCACTGGCTGACCGTCATGGCCCCGGCCCAGGTGATCGAGCTCAAGGACCTGCCGCCAGAGGTGCTCGCAGGAGCCGGTGCGCTGTCGGACGCGCTGGTGGAGGCTCCAGCCCCACTGGACGTGCCCCTGGTCGCCGCGCTGCCTGAAGCCATGGGGATGCCCGCGGTGTCCCCGGCGGTGCTGTCACCGGTGGCACTGCCTCTCGTGGCCGAGGCGCCGCTCCCGCTGGTGTCGGCCTGGGAGAGTGGTCTTCAGGCCGAAGCGCGTTCGTTGCTGGAAGCGGGCCGCACCGATGTGTGGGACGTGCTCACCCGCCGCTTCGAGACCGGGCTCATTCTCACAGCGCTGGCCAACACCCGGGGGCGCCGCATCGAGGCGGCGCACAAGCTGGGCATCGGGCGCAACACCATCACGCGGAAGATCCAGGAATTGAATCTCGAGTGATTAACCCCACCCCCGCCGCGCTGCGCGCGACCCCCTCAAGGGGGCAACGCGGTGCGGCCCGGCGAAGCCGGTTCCGCCGCGTTCCCGGATGGTGCAGATCCTCTCCTTCTCGATCTATCTGTATATCAGTTCAGCGTCAACACCACCGGCGCGTGATCGCTGGGGCGTTCGTTCTTGCGCGGCAGCTTGTCCACTGCGCAGGCCGTGGCGCGTGACTTCAAGGCTTCGCTGACCAGGATGTGGTCGATGCGCAGACCGCGGTTGCGGCGGAACGCGAACTCGCGGTAGTCCCACCAGCTGTAGTTCTTCTCGGGCTGCGGGAACAGTCGCACCGAGTCGGTCAGGCCCAGACCGATCAGCGCCTGCAGGTGGTTGCGCTCTTCGGTCGTGCAGTGGATCGTCTCGCGCAGGCCCACCGGGTCCCACACGTCGAGGTCGTCGAAGGTGATGTTGTAGTCGCCCATGAGCACGAGTTGCGGGTGCGCCGCCAACTCGGCACGGACCCACTCGCGCAACGCATCGAGCCAGCGCATCTTGTAGACGAACTTGTCGCTGTCGGGGGCCTGGCCGTTGGGGAAATAGGCGCCGATCACGCGCACGCCAGCGACGGTGGCACACAGCACGCGCGCCTGCTCGTCGGTGAAGCCGGGGATGTTCCTGACCACGTCCTCGGCCGGTGCCTTGCTCAGCAGCGCCACGCCGTTGTAGGTCTTCTGCCCGAACCACTGCGCGTGGTAGCCGATGTCGGTGAAGGCCTGCACGGGAAACTTGTCGTCGGTCAGCTTGAGCTCCTGCAGCGCGAGCACATCCACCGGATTCAAGGCAAGCCAGTCGAGCACCTGCGGCAGGCGCACGGTGAGGGAGTTGATGTTCCAGGTCGCAAGGCGCATGGGTGTGTCGCAGGGAGTGAAGGGGTCGGAGCATTCTAGGTTTTCCGCCCTGTGGCCGCGCCATAAGACTCACTTAATCTGGCCTGCCCACCATGCATTCCCATGCCGGCCTCATCGGGTCGGCGCTCAAGGAATCCGGATGCAACTGGCCATCGCCGCCCCGAACCCGGGGCCCCTCCTGCCCCAGCCCGAAGGCGCTCCCGCCGCGACGCTCTTTGGCTGGCATTCGCCCGTCGATCCGGATCGGGCCGAGGTCGAGCGCTTCGTTCAGCGCGTGTATGCCCGCCACTTTGGCGCGCAGGTGCGGCATTTTGCGCCGCAGCTGGTCAGCCTGCGTGATCGGGTCAGCGGTGAGATCGTGGCCGCGGCCGGTTACCGGCAGGCCAGCGTGGCGCCCCTGTTTCTGGAGCGCTACCTGGACCGACCGGTCGAGCAGTGCCTGTCTCAGCCTGGCGCGCAAGCGCCGTCGAGAAACGGCATCTTCGAGGTCGGGCACCTGGCCGCGGAGCGTGCGGGGGAAGGGCGGCGCCTGATACTGCTGATGGCCCGGCACCTCGCCGAACACGGAGCGCAATGGGTGGTCAGCACCTTGACCGAAGAGCTGCGACACCTGTTCGTGCGTCTGGGCATCACGCCCCTGGCGCTCGGGCGTGCCGACGCGGCGGCGCTCGGCGGCGATGCGGGCGAGTGGGGCAGCTACTACGAACACCACCCGGTGGTGCTGGCTGGGCAGGTGCAGCACGCCCTGCGGCTGTTCGAACGGCGCCGGCCGGCGCAGGGGCTGGGCCTGTGATGCCGCTGCCCGATGCCATCGCCCTGAGCGACGGCGAGCGCCGCCTCACCTACGCCGAGATGCAGGACGGCGTGGACACGCTCGCCGAGCGCCTGCGCGCACAAGGCACCCGCGTGCTCGCCACGCTGATGGACAACGCCATGGCCTGGGTGGTCGCGGATCGCGCGGCCGAACAGGTGGGTGTCGTGCATGTGCCGCTGCCGGTGTTTTTCACGCCGCAGCAGATCGCTCACGCGCTGCGGGCGGCCGGCGTGGACAGCCTGCTCACGGTTCCCGCTCTCGCCCAGCACTGGCCCCAGGCTGAGGCTCTCGACTGGGACGTCGTGGGCACGTCGCTGTGCTGCCTGCGTCTGCCGGCCGCTGGTCTGCCCATGCCCGCGGGCACCGCCAAGCTCACCTTCACCTCCGGCACCACCGGCACCCCCAAGGGCGTGTGCCTGAGCGCTCAAGCCATGCAACGGGTGACCGACGGGCTGGTGCAGGCGCTGGAGCCGCTGGACATCCGGCGCCACCTGTGTGCTCTGCCCCTGGCCGTGCTGCTGGAGAACATCGCCGGTGTCATGGCGCCGCTCGCCCGAGGAGCCGAGTGCATCGTGCCGCCGCTGGCCGAGCTGGGGCTGACCGGTTCGTCCGGCTTCGACCCGGCCCGTTTTCACGCCGCGGTCGAACGCTTCCAGCCCCACAGCCTCATCCTGCTGCCGCAGATGCTGCGCGCCTGGACCGGCTGGCTGCTGCAGCAGGGCCTGCGGGCGCCCGCCTGCTTGCGCATGGTGGCGGTGGGTGGGGCTGCGGTGGGTGCACCGCTGGTGCTCGCCGCGCGCCAGGTGGGCATCCCGGCCCACGAGGGCTATGGCCTGTCAGAGGGCGCTTCGGTGCAGACGCTGAACCTGCCGGGAGCGGACCGCCCGGGCAGCGCGGGCAAGGCCTTGCCGCACGCGCGGCTGCGCTTGAACGCACGCGGTGAGATCGAGATCGCGGGCAGCCTGTTTTCGGGCTACCTGGGTGAAGCGATATCCCCCGGCGAATGGTGGCCCACCGGCGACCTGGGCGAGATCGATCCGGACGGCTTCGTTCACGTGCGGGGGCGCATCAAACACGTGTTGATCACCGCCTTCGGCCGCAACGTGTCGCCCGAGTGGGTGGAGACGGCGCTGCGCAGCGGTCCGACGCTGGCCCAGGCGGTGGTGTTCGGCGACGGCGAACCGGCGCTCAGCGCGGTGGTGTGGCCGCTGGCGGCGGCGGTGACCGACGCCCAGATCCAGGCCGGCGTCGACGCCGCCAACCAGACGCTGCCCGACTACGCGCAGGTGCGGCACTGGGTCCGCGCCCAGGCCGCGTTCTCCGCCGACACGGGGCTGGCCACGGCCAACGGCCGTCCGCAACGCAGCGCCATTCTTCACCGGCATGCCGAGGCACTCGGCATCGCTTCGGCCACGGCCGCTGCCCTCTGATTCCTTGACGAAAGAACCCCATGTCGTTTCATGCCCAACTGCTGCAACTCACCGAATCGTCCCGCATGGGGCTGCTCTCCGCGCCCATCATCCAGGGCTGTTTGCGCGGCGAGGTGTCGCTGCCGAGCTACGTCGCCTTCCTCACCGAGGCCTACCACCATGTGAAGCACACCGTGCCGCTGCTGCAGGCTTGCAAGGCCGCGCTGCCGCCACACCACGCCTGGCTCAACGACGCGATGGACGAGTACGTGGAAGAGGAGCGGGGCCACGAGGCGTGGATCCTCGACGACATCCGCGCCTGCGGCGGCGACGCTGAGGCGGTGCGGCTGGGTCAGCCCGGCCATGCCGCCGAGGTGATGGTCGCCTACGCCTACGACACCATCCACCGCCGCAACCCGCTCGGCTTCTTCGGCATGGTGCACGTGCTCGAAGGCACCAGCGTGTCGCTCGCGCTGCTCGCGGCCGACAACATCCAGAAGCCGCTGCACCTGCCCGACGCCGCGTTCAGCTACCTGCGCTCGCACGGCACGCTGGACCAGGAGCACACGGCGCACTTCCAGTTGCTCATGGACCAGATCGAAGACCTGCAGGACCAGCGCGACATCGTGCACGGCGCACGCGCCTTCTTCCGCCTGTACGGCGACGTGTTTCGTGGCCTGCCCTTGCCCCAGGCGCCGGTGGCGTCGCCCGCGCTGGCCCCGGCCGGGGTGGTGGCATGAAGGCCCCGCAAGCACGGGTGGTGCTCACCGGTGCCAGCGGGGGCATCGGTCACGCCAGCGCCGCGGCGCTGCTCAAGGCCGGCGCGACGGTGATGCTGGTGGGGCGCTCGGCCCCCCGGCTGGCCGAGCAGGCGCGGCAACTGGTGCGGGAGACGGGCGTCGACGCCTCGCGCGTCGAACACCGCCTGGCCGATCTCTCGCGGCCTGAAGACCTCGCCAGCCTGGCGGTGATGGCCGCGGGCTGGGGCGGCAACGTGCTGGTGCACAACGCCGGCCTGGCCTCGTTCGGTCACCTGCAGGACCTGCGCCCAGCGGACGTGCAGGCGGTGCTGCACACCAACCTGATCGCGCCCATGCTGCTGACGCAGAGCCTGCTGCCCCACCTGCTCGCGCAGGCGCGGGCGCAGGTGATCTGCGTGGGGTCCGCGCTGGGGGCCATCGGCCTGCCGGGTTACAGCGTGTACAGCGCCAGCAAGTTCGGTCTGCGCGGTTTTGCCCAGGCCTTGCGCCGCGAGCTGTGCGAGACCGCGGTCCAGGTCCAGTACCTCGGGCCGCGCAGCACGCGCACCGCCTTCAACAGCGAGGCGGTCGAGGCCTACAACCGCGCCACCGGTTCGGCGATGGACCGCCCCGAACAGGTGGCGCTGGAGCTGCTCGCCCTGATGGAGAGCGAGGCGGCCGAACGTTTTGTGGGCTACCCCGAGAAGCTGGCCGTGCGCCTCAACGGCCTGGCGCCGTCCTGGCTCGATGGCAGTTTCAAGAAGCACAGCCGCAGCCTGCCGCCGGCGGCGCCGGCGCTGCTGGCCCATTCCTGAACCGTTTTTTTGGAGAAGATGTCATGCGTTTTGTTTCTGCCACGAACCCCTCGTCCATCGGCGCCACGCGCCGCCGTGCCACCCAGTGCCTGCTGGCGGCCGCCGTGCTGGCGCTGAGCCCGGCGGTCCGGGCCGCGACCGCCGACGAAGCGGTGGTCGACCTGCAGCAGGCCTGGGAGATGATCAATTACAGGACGCCCGCCGCGGAGCGTGAGAAGAAGTTTGAGGCGCTCGCCGGCCGCGCGCACAAGGTCAGCGAGTCGTTCGCCGGCAAACCCGAACCCATGGTCTGGGAAGGCATCATCCTGAGCTCCTGGGCGGGCGAGAAGGGCGGTCTGGGTGCGCTCTCGCTGGTCAAGCAGGCGAAGGCGCTGTACGAAGCGGCGATCCGGATCGACGGCAACGCGCTGGACGGCTCGGCCTACAACAGCCTGGGCGTGCTGTACTACAAGGTGCCCGGCTGGCCGCTGGGTTTTGGTGACCAGGCGAAGGCGCGCGAGATGCTGCAGAAGGCGCTGGCGATCAATCCCCAGGGCATCGATCCCAACTATTTCTACGCCGACTTTCTTGTGCAGACCGAGGAGCCGCAGAAGGCCGTGGCCCATCTCGAAAAAGCCTTGCAGGCACCGGCCCGGGCCGGCCGTGCGGTGGCCGACGAAGGCCGCCGCACCGAGGTGCGCCAGCTGCTCGACAAGGTCAAGGGCAAGTAAGCCCCCGGCGGGCATCAAGCGCGACGCGCGAAACGGTGCGGCCAAGGGCACCGCCGGGCCGGCTTTGCCGGACGGCCAGTGCGCCTTGCAGGCCGCAGCCTCACCAGAGGCGAGGCTTCTTCGGGCCGTCCAAGCCTGCGCAGGCAGGCTTGGAGCCGCGGCCCTCAGCCCCCTTGAGGGGGACGCGCGGAGCGCGGCAGGGGTGGGTCAAATCACCTGTCGGCGGTACGTGACGAAAGCCAACGGCAGGCCGCTGGCGGCCACGAGGCTTTCGCGCGCGGTTTCTTGCCACTCCGCGCCCAGCGCGGGCGCGAAGGCATCACCGTCGAAGTCCCGAGCGATCTCGGTCACCACCACCGTGTTGGCCAGCGGCAGGGCCTGCGCGTAGATCTGCGCGCCGCCGATCACCCAGGCGTCGCTGCCGGGTGGGCACAGGGCGCGCGCCGCGTCCAGCGAATGCGCCACCGCGGCGCCTTCGGCGTGCCAGCGCGCATCGCGCGTGACCACGATGTTCGGCCGACCCGGCAGCGGGCGAAATTTCGCCGGCAGCGAGTCCCAGGTCTTGCGACCCATGATCACCGGGCAGCCCAGGGTGGTCCGCTTGAAGTGCGCGAGGTCTTCGGGCAGGTGCCAGGGCAGGGCGTTGTCCTTGCCGATCACGCCGTTGGCGGCCCGGGCGTAGATGAGGTTCAGGCGGGCGGGTGCGAGGTCGTTCATGGGCATGTGGGCGGGTCAGAGCCAGGGATGGCGGTGAATCCAGTGCTGGAGCAGTCGGGCCTGTTCGTCGGCACGGACCGCGTGTTCATTCTGGCCGATGTGCAGGTGGTTGCCCGCCGGCGGTGTGGGGCCGGGGACGGGCAAGCTGCCCGGCAGGGTGAAGAGGCGGTCGTGGATGCACACCGAGTGCCGCACCAGCGGCCAGACACGGTCGCGCAGGAACCACTGGTCGATGTTGGGCGTCTCCAGCATCGCGCTCTGGTAGGTGTTCAGCATGGCGGCCATCGAGGGCAGCACCCCGGCGACGCCCCCCCAGAGGCCGGCGAGCATCAGGTCGGTGTGGGACCACCAGTCGCGGATCACGTGGAAATGCGCGCCGCCGTCCAGCCACGCGTTGACCGCGCCGGCCTCGCGTTCGCTGAGCACCGAGTCCGCATCACGCGCGAGAAAGTAGCCCACGGCGGGATCGTTCGCCACCTGAAAGCGCCAGCACAGGCGCTGGCGCTGGCTCGCCGCAGCGCCGGTGTGTTTCACCACCTGGGCACCGAGCTGGTCCAGCAGCGCGAGGAAGCCCGCGGGCACGCTGTCGTCCACGTAGAAGCGCAGCGTCCATCCCGGGAAGAGGCCGGGCGCCACCAGCACGTTGCGCAGCGCGCCGCGCAGGTAGCGCGGCTGGGCGCCCCACAGGCTGAAGGCGATCACGTTGGGTTTGTCGCCGATGCGGCGCTGGCCTGCGCTGGCGCGCATCGCGGGCAGGTGCCAGCCGGGGTGCGGCGCCGCCGCTTCCACCGAGCGGCGGTCCTTGACCACGAGCGACCGCGTGCCGGCCGCGCGGGCTTCGTCCAGCCGGTTCAGGTGGCGCAGCTCGGCGGCGAGCATGTCGCAGGCCACCGGGTCGTCCGGGGTGTGGCGCAGCACGGCCTGCGCGGCCTCGACGGCCTTGTCGTGAAGGCCCATGCGGCCGTACAGAACGCTCAGGTTGCGCCGCGATTCAGTGCGATCCGGGTCCAGCTGGCAGGCCCGTTCCTGCATGCGCAGCGCACCCTGCAGGTCTTTGCCGAGCCAGAGGTAGTAGCTCAGCTGTTCGTGGTGGCGGGGCGAGGGCCCTTGTGGCTCGGTCGCCGTGTTGAGCAGGCCCACGAGGGTCTGGATCGCTGCGGTGGGCTGGCCCGCTTCCCAGAGCCGGTGGCCCTCGGTGCTCCAGCCCTCGGGCAGCCTCATACCGCCACCGGGGCCTTGATCGGTGGGTGGCACTCGTAACCCATCACCTCGAAGTCTTCGTACTGGTAGTCAAAGATCGACTCGGGGCGGCGCTTGATGTTCAGCGTCGGGTAGGCGAAGGGCGCGCGGCTCAGTTGCAGTTGCACCTGCTCGTGGTGGTTGTCGTAGATGTGGCAGTCGCCGCCGGTCCAGATGAACTCGCCCACGTCGAGATCGCACTGCTGCGCCACCATGTGGGTGAGCAGCGCGTAACTGGCGATGTTGAAGGGCACACCGAGAAAAATGTCGGCGCTGCGCTGGTAGAGCTGGCAGCTGAGCCGGCCGCGTTCGCCCGGGTTCTGGGGCGGCGCCACGTAGAACTGGAAGAAGGCGTGGCAGGGCATGAGCGCCATCTTCGAGAGCTCGGCCACGTTCCAGGCGCTCACGATGATGCGGCGCGAATCGGGGTTGTTCTTGAGGGTGTGGATCACGTCGGTGATCTGGTCGATGTGGCCGCCGTCGGGCGTGGGCCAGCTGCGCCACTGCACGCCGTAGACCGGGCCGAGGTCGCCGTCGGCGCGTGCCCATTCGTCCCAGATGGTGCAGCCGCGTTCCTGCAGCCACTTCACGTTGCTGTCGCCGCGCAGGAACCAGAGCAGCTCGACGATGATGGCCTTCAGGAACACCTTTTTGGTGGTCACCAGCGGGAAGCCTTCGTTGAGGTCGAAGCGCATCTGGTGGCCGAACACGCTCTTGGTGCCGGTGCCGGTGCGGTCGCCCTTGTCCACGCCGTTCTCAAAGACGTGGCGCATGAAATCTTCGTATTGCGAGCGCACGGGGCGCTGGGGGCGGTGGTCGGTCATGGGGCAACTTCGATGGGCAACGGGTGGGCCAGACCCGGATTGTGCCCGCTCTGCATCGCCCCTGCGCCAGGGTGGACCGGCGCGGGCCAGCCGACTACGATGCGGCCTCGCGACACCCGCCAACAGGAGCACCGCCATGCCTTCACTCACGCTCTACACCAACCCCCAGTCCCGTGGCCGCATCGCGCACTGGATGATGGAAGAACTGGGTGAACCCTACGAGACCGTCTGGCTCGACTACGGCACCCCCATGAAGGCGCCGGACTACCTGGCGATCAACCCCATGGGCAAGGTGCCGGCGCTGCGCCATGGCGACACGGTGGTGACCGAGGCTGCGGCCATCTGCGCCTACCTGGGTGACCGGTTCCCGGAAAAAGGCCTGATCCCGCCGCCTGGCTCGCTGGCCCGGGCCGACTACTTCCGCTGGTTGTTCTTCGCCGCCGGGCCGCTGGAGCAGGCCGCTGTGGCGCGCTCGCTCGGCTGGGAAGTGCCCGCGGGCCGCAGCGTGATGGTGGGCTTCGGCAGTTACGCCGACACGATGAACGCGCTGGAGCTCGGGCTGTCGAAGGGGCCGTATGTGTGCGGTGAACAGTTCACCGTGGCCGATGTCTACGTGGGGTCCAGCCTGGTCTGGGGCCTGATGTTCGGCACCATCGAGAAGCGGCCGGTGTTTGAGGCCTATGCCGCGCGGGTGCAGGCGCGGCCGGCCTGGCAGCGCTCGGCCCAGATCAACGAAGCACGCAGCAAACCCGTTTGAGATCGCACCGTCTCAGGTCAGCCGGTCGAGCGCCCGGGTCGTCCACAGCAGGGCGATCAGCAGCAGCACCACCACCGGCATCACCGCACCGAGCCCGACCCAGGTGGCCAGCAGGCCGAACGCGGCCGGGATGACCGAGCCGCCCGCATAGGCGGCCATCATCTGCCGGCCGATCACGGTGCGCGCCACGTCCGCCGGAAAACGCCGCGCGGCCTCGTGCATCAGCGAGGGAAACACCGGCGCGCAGCCCAGGCCCATGAGCACCAGGCCGGCCAGCGACAGCGCCGGGGGCAGGCCGGGCAGGGCGAACAGCGTGGCGCCGGCCAGGGCCAGCGCGACCCCCAGGCCCACCAGCCGCCGGTTGCCCAGGCGGTTCGAGACCAGGCCCACGCCGAAGCGCCCCGCGGTGATGGAGCCGAAATACACCGAGACCCAGAAGCCCGCCTGGGCCAGGCTGCTGCCCCGGTCGTTCACCAGGATGCTGGCGGCCCACAGGCCGGTGCCCATCTCGGCCGCCACGTAGAGCAGGAAACACAGCGGTGCCAGCCACAGGGCGCGGGGCGCAACCGGTTTGAACACCACCGGTGCCTCGCCCGTTGCCTCGGCGCCGTTCGGGTGGCCATGTTCGCGCCGCCAGAGCGGCAGCGTGGCCCAGAGCAGCGCGGCCAGCGTGAGCTGGGCCAGGCCGAGGGCGAGCACGCCACGGGTCCAGCCCCCCGGGCTGGCCAGCGCCAGGCCCATCACGGCCGGGCCGGTGGTGGCGCCCACGCCCCAGAAGCCGTGCAGCCAGTTCATGTGGCGCGACGAGTAGTGCGCCGCGACGAAGTGGTTCAGGCTGGCATCGACCGCGCCACCGCCCGCGCCCAGCGGAATGCCCAGCAGCACCAACCAGGCAAACGAGGGCGCGACGGAGAAACCCACCAGGGCCAGCGCGGTCATCAGGCAGCTGGCCGCGACCACCACGCCGGTGCCCACCCGCGCCACGACGCGCCCGGCGAAGCCCGCGCTGAGCGCGGCGCACACCGTCATGGTGATGGTCAGCACGCCCACGGCGGCCAGCGGCTGGCCCATGTCGGCCCGCATGGCGGGCCAGACCACGCCCATGACGGCGTCGGGCAGCCCCAGGCTGACGAAGGACACGTAGACGATGGCGAGCAGGAGCAGGTGGGCCAAGCAGCGGATCTCGGTGGGTGGAGGGGCCGGCGGGGGGCCGGCCCGGCTCAGCGCGTCAGCACGCGCCCGGGGTTCAGCAGGTTCTGCGGGTCCAGCGCCTGTTTGATGGAGCGCATCAGCGCCAGCGCCACCGGGTCTTTGTAGTGCGGCAGCTTGTCCACCTTGAGGCTGCCGATGCCGTGCTCGGCGCTGATCGAGCCCTCGAACCGCGCCACCGCGTCGAACACCAGGGTGTTCACGCGCGCTTCCTGCTCGCGCAGGAAGGCCTGGGGATCACCGTTTTCCGGCGCCTGCACGTTGTAGTGCAGGTTGCCGTCGCCCAGGTGGCCGAAGTTGACCAGGCGCACGCCGGGCATCTCGCGCTCCAGCAAGGCGTCGGTCTCTTCGCAGAACGCCGGGATGCGCGAGACCGGGATGCTGACGTCGTGTTTGATGTTCAGGCCTTCTTCGGCCTGCGCCAGCGGGATGCTCTCGCGGATGTGCCAGAGCGCGTGGGCCTGCTGCAGGCTCTCGGCGACCACGGCGTCGCTCACCACGTCCTGCTCGAACGCGGTTTCCAGCAGGCGCTCAAACTGCTCGCGGGCATGCGCTTCGGACTCGCTGTCGCTGTTTTCAAGCAGCACGCAATAGGGGCTGTGTTCCCAGAGCGGCACGCGCTGCTGCGGAAAATGTTTCGCCACCAGGCTCAGCGCGAACTGGCCCATGACCTCGAAGCCCGTGAGGCCTGCGCCGAGGTGCTGGTGCGCCAGACCGAGCAGGGTGACGGCCGACGCCAGGTCGGGCACGGCGGCCCAGGCCGTGAGCCGGGCGGCGGGCTCCGGGTAGAGCTTCATGGTGGCGGCGGTGATGATGCCCAGCGTGCCTTCGCTGCCCACGAACAGGTCGCGCAGGTCGTAGCCGGTGTTGTCCTTGCGCAGGCCCGAGAGGCCGTTCCAGACCTCGCCTTGCGCCGTCACCACCTCCAGCCCCAGGCAGAGGTCGCGCGCGTTGCCGTAGCGCACGACCTGCGTGCCGCCCGCGTTGGTGGCGAGGTTGCCACCGATGGTGCAGCTGCCCTCGGCCGCGAGCGACAGCGGGAACAGGAAGCCCGCTGTCTCGGCGGCGTCCTGCAGGTTCTGCAGCACGCAGCCCGCGTCCACCGTCATGGTGAGGTTGGCGCCGTCGATGGCGCGCACGCGGTTCATGCGCGTCAGCGAGAGCACGACCTGGGTGCCCGAGTCGTCGGGCACCGAGCCCACCACGAGGCCGGTGTTGCCGCCCTGCGGCACGATGGGCGCACCGGCCGCCACACAGGCCTTGACCACGGCCGCGACCTCGGCGGTGTTGCCCGGTCGCACCACGGCGAGCGCCCGTCCGCGCGAGCGTTTGCGCCAGTCCTGTTCCCAGGCGGCCAGGTCGGCGCCGGGGTCGTCGTGGGTCAGCACCTGGGCGGCGCCCACGATGTCTCGAAGGGAATGCAGCAGTTCGCTCATGGTCGGGCTTTGGGAGGGATCGGATCGCTGGCGTAGCCGGCCGCCGCGGCGCGCCTCGCCGTGTCGTCGGCCACGGCCGCCTTGCCGGCCGCGCGCAGGCGGGTGCGCACGTGCAGCGCGCAGGCCACGAAAAGCACCACGCACATCAGCACCTCGATGCCCGCGAGCGCGGCCGAGAGGCCGGTGTCGCTCCAGGCGCGCACCGCGCCTTCGGTGAAATACAGCCACACCAGCAGGCTCACCCAGCGGTAGGTGTACATGCGGTTTTTCAGCAGGCCCGCGAGCGGGATGGTGAGCGGCAGCACCTTGATCACCAGCCAGGAACCACCCGGGCGCAGCGGCGCCAGCCACAGTTCCCAGGCCAGGCCGAGCGCGATCAGGCCCAGCAGGCTGCCCACGGCGAGCGTGCGCGTCCAGCGCACGGCGGGGGAAAGGGGCGGCGAGGCGGGGGAGGGTGTCATGTCGGGGCGGGGGGAGATTCGGGGCACCAGGGCGCTTGCGCACGAAGGTGAGGGGCCCGGGGCACGGTTCTGGGATGATACCGGGATGACCCTGACCGACCGCTGGCGCCAACTGGAAACCCTGCTGGGCGAACTCTGGCGCGACACGCTGAATTTTCCCTGGCGCAACACCGCGCTCACGCTGCGCGAACGCTTCCGCGAAGACCAGCTGGGCGTGGCCGCGTCGAGCCTCACATTCACCACCACGATCTCGCTGGTGCCGCTGTTCACCGTGGCGCTGGCGATCTTCAGTGCCTTCCCCATGTTCGCGCGCCTGCAGACCACGCTGCAGCGCTGGCTGATCGAAAGCCTGGTGCCCGAGAACATCGCCAAGCAGGTGCTGAGCTACCTCAACCAGTTTGCGGCCAAGGCCGGGCAGATGGGCTGGGCCGGCGCGCTGATCCTGCTGGTGACGGCGCTGGCGCTGATCCTGACGATCGACCGCAAACTCAACGACATCTGGCGCGTGCGCCAGCCCCGGCCGCTGACGCAGCGCATCCTTGTTTACTGGGCGGTGCTCACGCTCGGGCCGCTGCTGCTCGCTGCCAGCCTGGCCGCGACTTCATACGCGGTGTCGGTGTCGAGCGACATGGTGTCGGGCCGTTCCGGGGGGCTGCGCCTGCTGCTCGACTCGCTGCAGTTCGCGCTGATGACCGGCGGCATGGCCGCGCTCTACCGCTTCGTGCCCAACACGCACGTGCGCTGGAGCCACGCGCTGGTGGGCGGGCTGTTCGTGGCCGGCGGCATCGAGCTGGCCAAGGGCGTGCTGACCTGGTACCTGGCCAAGGTACCCACCTACTCGGTGGTCTACGGCACCTTTGCCACGGTGCCGATCCTGCTGGTGTGGTTCTACGTGGCCTGGGTGATCGTGCTGCTGGGCGCGGTGGTGGCCGCCTACCTGCCCAGCCTGCTCTCGGGCATCGCGCGGCGCGGCAACTCCCCCGGCTGGCGCTTCCAGCTCGCGCTGGAAACGCTGGCGCAACTGCAGGCGCTGCGCGAGTCTCCGCAACGCGGCCTGAGCCTGCAAGCCCTGGCGCAGGCGCTGCGGGTGGACCCGCTGCACCTGGAAGAACCGGTGGGCGCCCTGGTCGCGCTCGACTGGCTGGGCCGGCTGGACGAAGCCGACGAGCGTTATGTGCTGCTGCAAGACCCGGTGAACCTGCCGCTGGCTCCGCTGGCGAAACGCCTGCTGCTGCCGCAGTCGGCCAGCACCGGGGCCTTCTGGGCGACCAGCGGCCTGGACACGATGACGGTGGCGCAGGCGCTGGAAGCGCCCTCCGTGCCCTGAACTTCAGCGGACGCTGAACGGCGCGCGCAGAAAGCCGCGAAAACGGGCCCGCCCGCCCCGGGTCGGCGCGGCGCTCAAGCTGAAATCCGGAAAGCGCTGCAGGAAGCGGCCGATGGCGATGCGGCCCTCCAGCCGCGCCAGGCTCAGACCCGCGCACTGGTGGATGCCGAAACCGAAGGCGAGGTGCTTGTTGCCCTCGCGTTGCAGGTCCAGCGCCTCGGGGTCGGCGTAGGGCATCGGGTCGCGGTTGGCCGCGCCGATGCACAGCGTGACCAGCGCACCGGCGGGCAGGTCCACGCCGCCCACCTGGGTGGCCACCAGCGCGCGCCGGTTGCCGAGCTGGTTGGACGATTCGAATCGCAGGCACTCGTCCACCGCCAGCGACAGCACCTGCTCTTCGGCGGCCGCGTCACCCGCCGTGGCCCGCAGGTCGGCCAGCAGCCGCGCGCGCGCCGCCGGGAACTCCTGCATCAAGATCAGGCCGTTGCCGATCAGGTTGGTGGTGGTTTCGTGGCCGGCGTTGAGCAGGAAGATGCAGTTCTGCAGCAGCTCGACCTCGCTGAGGCGGTCGCCACCGGTCTCGCCCTGGATCAGGCGCGTGAGCACGTCGCGCTCGGGGTCGCCCGGGGCCTTTCGGCGTTCAGCGACCAGACCGCGCAGGTAGGCCAGCATCTCGGTCACGCTGCGGTTGCCGGCGGCGTGCTGCTCCGGTGTGGGCACGGGTTCGAGCGCACCCAGGATGGCGAGCGACCAGTCGCGCAGCGGGCCGCGGTCGGCGTGCGGCACGCCCAGCAGGTTGCCGATGATTTCCACGGGAATGGCCGACGCGAAGTCCTCGATCAGGTCGCCGCCGCCCTGGGTGTCGATGCGGTCGAGCAGGCTGTCCACCAGCGTGATCAGGCCGGGCTCCATGTCGGCGATGGCGCGGCGCGTGAGGGCGCCCATGATGAGCTTGCGCACGCGGGTGTGCAGCGGCGGGTCGTTGAACACCAGGCTGGTGGTGTGGTGCTCGAAGAGCGGGGACTCGGCGCCGTATTTGGGCGCGAACTCCACGTGTTTGTCGGAGCTGAAGGTGGTGGCGTCTCGGTACACGCACACGAGGTCGGCGTGGCGCGTCAAAAAGTACGAGCCGTCGGGCATGCGCCGCACCGGCTCGGTCTCGCGCAGCAGCGCGTACACCGGGTAGGGGTTGGCCAGGAAGTCGACGGGCAGGGCGCGCAGGTCGAAGGTGGCGGCGATCTCGCGTGCGCGCCCGGGGCTCATGGCTGGAGTGATGATCTGTTCGTGCATGGTGCGGCCATTGTGGCCGCAGCGCCGGACAACGGCTGTCGTTCAGGCGCGCCGCAACAGGGGCGCGGCCGGCCCGGCGTCGGGTCGCTTCAGCATCTCGCCCGCGATCTCGCCGATGCGCGCCAGCGCCTGCATGCTGACAGGGTTCCAGGGGCCGGAGAAGTTCAGGCGCAGGCAATTCCGGTAGCGGTCAGTCGCAGTGAACAGTTCGCCCGGGCCGAAGGTGATGCCTTCGCTGGCGCAGCGTTTGAACAGCGCCATGCTGTGAATCACCGGGTCCAGCTCCAGCCAGAGCGTGTCGCCCGAGGGCGGGTTGCTCACCCGTGTGCCGGCAGGAAAGTGGTGGCCGATCAGGTGGCGGGCTTCGTGGCGGCGCTGGTGCATGTGGGCGGTGAGTCGCCGCAGGTGGGCCTCGTAGCTGCCCTGGGTCAGCAGATCGGCGAGCGCCTCTTCCAGCACCACATTGGTCGCCGCGCCTTGCAGCCTTTTGTGGGTGGCGATGGCGTCGCGCCAGCGGCCGGCCTCGACCCAGCCAAGGCGGATGCCCGGGGTGAGGGTCTTGGCAAACGAGCCGCAGACCATGACGTTGCCGTCGGTGTCCCAGGCTTTGGCGGCCTTGCGGCGTTCGTCGCCGGCCAGCAGGTCGTTGAACACCACGTCTTCGATCAGCGGCACGCGCCGCTGCGCCAGCAGCCGCACCAGCCGCTGCTTGGCGGCCAGCGGCATCACCGCGCCCAGCGGGTTGGACAACGTGGGCGCAGCCAGCACGGCCTTGATGGGCTGGGTGTCCAGCGCCAGCTCCAGCGCGGGCAACGAAAGACCGGTGGCCGGATGGGTGGGGATCTCCAGCACCCGCAGGCCCAGCGATTCGATCAGGTCGAGGTAGCCGAAGAAGGTGGGCGACTCCAGCGCCACCACGTCGCCCGGCTGCGTGACCGCGCGCAGGCACAGGCTCACAGCCTGGGTGCAGCTGGCGGTGATCACGATGTGGTTCGCGTCCAGCGAGCAGCCCAGGTGCAGGGCGCGCTGGGCCACCGCCTGGCGCAGCGCGGGCCGGCCGGCGTCGGCCTTGTTGTATTCGGTCAGGCTGCGGCGGTGCACGCGCGAGGCGCGGCCCACGGCCACGCGCAGGCGCCTGTCGTCAAACAGCTCGCTGCTCTGCGGCGAGAAACCACCGAAGCTGGCGCGGTCGCCGGGCTGGTGCAGCATGGCAAAGGCCTCGGAGCGGCTTTGCCGCTCCAGCAGGAAACTGCGCTGTGGCGGTGCGCTCAGGCTGGGCTGGGCGATGCGCTGGGCGCGTTTCACGAAGTAGCCGGCCTTGGGGCGCGCCTGCACCAGGCCCTGCTCTTCGAGCTGGCGGTAGGCCTGCATGGCGGTGGAGATGGACACGCCGCGCGTCAACGCCGTTTCGCGCACCGAGGGCAGGCGCTGGCCGGTCTTGAAGGTGCCGCCGTGGATCAGCTGCGCCAGCGCCTGCGCGATCTGCTGGTACAGCGGCAGGGTGGGGGGTGGTTCGGCCTTGGGTGCCGGACACAGCGCAAGGGTGGGTGGCGGGGCGGTCATGGCCTTTCCATGCTAACCGAGGGGCCGCGGTCCGGCGGCGCGGGTGGGGCGCGGCGACCGGTACAGATCGCCCCAAAACCGGGCACACAGATGGGGCCTGTGCCGCATCTGGTGGCGCGAACTGTGTGGTCTGTGTGTCTGTCGCGCCAGCGCCCGAAACGGAACAGTGGAACCTCATCCACAGGAGGCCCGCCATGCACCCCACCACCGCCCAGCCCACCCGTTTGTTGCCCCGCCAGACCCGCCTCATCCACGCCAGCCACGGCGTGCGGCTGCGGGTGGTCAGCGGCCGCCTCTGGCTGACGCAGCCGAACGTGGCGCAGGACCTGTTTCTCGGCCCCGGCGCCACCATCGATCTGCTGCAGGACTGGGTGGTGATCGGCGCGGACGCCGAGCCGCGCCGATCCGAGGACGAGCCATCGTGCTACAGCGAGTACCTGGTGACGCCGCTGGTGGCGCTCGCGCCCCGGCGCCATTGGGGTGCCGCCGTCTGGCGCGCGCTGCGCCGTTTGGCCGGTCGGGCCACGGCGACGACCCGCAGCGTGTGGGAGCGTTCGTTCGCCCGCTGAGCCTCACACGGGTTGGCCTTCAAACGCATCAATGCGTTGGTTTGCCTTGCCGTGCCAGAGCACGGTCTGCGGCTCCCGCCGTGTTCTGCGCTCGAATGCAAACCCGTCTCAGCGGCCCTGCAGGAAGTCCCGGATGGCAAACAGCGTGGCGTCCGGGGTTTCGGTCATCTGGTGGTGGCCGACCGGCAGGCTCACGACCCGCACCGCCCGGCCGGCCGCCTGCGCGGCCTTGATCAGACCCTGTGCGGCCTTGGGCGGTGTCATCTGGTCCTGGGCCCCGAGCAGGAACAGCACCGGGCCGGTGAGGGCCGCCATCGCGGCCTCGCCCCCCGTGTAGCTGTCGCAGGCCACGAAGCCCCGGTGAAACACGTTCACCTGGGTGTTGCTGGCCAGCACCCGTTGGCCCAGCGCCAGGCTGCTGCCGTAGACCCAGGTGCCCGGGCCGAGCGCCGAGGGCGGCGCGGCCAGCGTGCTGCGCGAGAACACGTTGACCATGGTCAGCGCCTTCAGGGGCTGATTCAGCGAAGCCTCGATCAGCGCGGGCGAGACCTTCATGGGGTAGGCCGTGCCCACCAGCACCAGGTGGCTCACGCGCTGCTTCAGCCGGGCAGCGGCCTCCATGGCGATCAGCGAGCCCCAGCTGTGGCCCACCAGCGCGGCGGTCTGCACACCCGCCGCGTCGAGCAGCGCGCCGATGAAGTCCGCCGCGGCTTCGACCGACGCTGGCGCTTCGCCGCCGCTCCGGCAATGACCCGGCAGGTCCACCGCCAGCACGTTGAAGCCGTGGTTCGCCAGGTAGCGGCTCTGCAGGGCCCAGACGCTGTGGTCGTGGACCACCCCATGGATGAACACCACGGTGGGTTTGGCGGCATCGAAGGCTTTGCCGCCGGTGTAGCAGTAGGTGGTTGCGCCGTTGACTTGGAGGTACATGGTCATGCCTCCCGCCGGGCCGCCCGAAGGGCGGCTTGCGCCCCCTCGGGGGGCTGCGAACACACGAAGTGATGAGCGTGGGGGTTCATGGTCATGCTCCTGCCTTTTCCGCGGCTTTCAGCGCGCGCTTCAGATCGTCGATCAGGTCGTCCGGGTCTTCCAGGCCGATGGACAGGCGGATCGTGCCGGGGCCGATGCCCGCGCCCGCCAGCGCCTCGTCGCTCATGCGGAAGTGGGTGGTGCTGGCCGGGTGGATCACCAGCGAGCGGCAGTCGCCCACGTTGGCCAGGTGGCTGAAGATTTTGAGCGCCTCGATGAAGACCTTGCCTTGTTCGCGCGAGCCTTTGATGTCGAAACTGAACACCGCCCCCGCGCCCTTGGCGCCATGCTTGAACAGCTTCTGCGCGAGCGCGTGGCTGGGGTGCGATTCGAGCAGCGGGTGGCCCACGCGGCCCACCAGCGGGTGGCTGGCGAGGAAGGCCACCACCTTCTCGGTGTTGCTCATGTGGCGCTCCATGCGCAGCGACAGCGTCTCCAGCCCCTGCAGGATCAGCCAGGCGCTGTGCGGCGAGAGGCAGGCACCGAAGTCGCGCAGGCCTTCGCGGCGCGCGCGCAGCAGGAAGGCGCCCACGGTGCTCTCTTCGCTGAAGGTCATGCCGTGGAAGCCGTCGTAGGGCTCGGTCAGCTCGGGAAATTTCCCCGAGGCGTCCCAGTCGAAGCTGCCGCCGTCCACCACCACGCCGCCGATCACGGTGCCGTGGCCGCTCAGGAACTTGGTGGCCGAGTGGTAGACCAGATCGGCACCCAGCTCGAACGGCTTGACGAGGTAAGGCGTCGTCAGGGTCGAGTCCACCAGCAGCGGCACGCCGGCCTCGTGCGCGATCTGCGACACGGTGGGCATGTCCAGCACGTCCAGGCCGGGGTTGCCCACGGTCTCACCGAAGAAGAGCTTGGTGTTGGGCCGCACGGCGGCGCGCCAGCCGTCGATGTCGCCCGGCTTCACGAAGGTGGTGTCTATGCCGAAGCGGCGCATCGTGTAGTGCAGCAGGTTCTGGCTGCCACCGTAGAGCGCGGTGCTGGCCACGATGTGCGAGCCCGCGCCCATGAGCGTGGCCACGCTGAGGTGCAGCGCGGCCTGGCCGCTGGCGGTGGCGATCGCGCCGACGCCGCCTTCGAGCGCGGCCATGCGCTGCTCGAACACCGCGTTGGTCGGGTTGCTGATGCGGCTGTACACGTGGCCCGCGCGCTCCAGGTTGAACAGGGCCGCTGCGTGGTCGCTGGATTCGAAGACGAACGAGGTGGTGAGGTGGATCGGCACGGCGCGCGCGCCGGTGGTGGGGTCGGGCGCGGCGCCCGCGTGCAGCGCGAGCGTGTCGAAGCCTGGATCTGAATAACCGGACATGGGGGTGGTCTCCTCGGGATGCCGTGCTGTGTCGCCAAGGGCTGGCGCGCAGTGGTTTTGAGCGGTATTGTGGGGGTATATTGCACGGACGCCAGCCTTGCTGGAGACACCACCAGAAACAGGAGATCAGACATGAAAGTCAGCGACATCCTTCGCGTCAAGGGCGGCACGCTCTACACCACCCACCCGCAAGAAACCCTGCACCGCGCGGTGGAAACCATGTCGCAGTTCGACATCGGGTCGCTGGCCGTGATGGAGCACGGCGAACTGGTGGGCATGCTGACTTTCCGCGAGATCATTCACACGCTGGCGCGCAACGGCGGCGCGTTGGGCGACAAGACCGTGCGCACGGTGATGGACGACCACCCCATGACCTGCACCCCCCAGACCGAGCTCGAGCAGGTGCGCCCCATGATGCTGGAGCGGCACACCCGCTACATGCCGGTCATGGACAACAAGATGCTGATGGGCGTGATCAGCTTCTACGACGTGGCCAAGGCCGTGGTGGACAGCCAGAACTTCGAGAACAAGATGCTCAAGGCCTACATCCGCGACTGGCCCGAAGAAGAAACCGGCAAGAACGAGCCGAACTTTCCCTGAGCCCGAAGACCCTCATGAAAAACGCCCCGCAAACCGGGGCGTTTTTCATGGCAGCGCCGTTCGCGTGAAATGCCTTCAACCCAGAACACCGCGGGGCTGGCTTCGCCAGACCGCTGGTGTTGCCCCCTGGGGGGTGACGCGCGCAGCGCGGCGCAGGGGGGGGTCACATCGAGCCATGGATCATGTCGCGCACCCGCGGATAAATCTGCTGGTTCCACCGGCGCCCGCTGAACACGCCGTAGTGGCCCACGCCGGTCTGGATGTGGTGGGTCTTGAGGTAGGGGCGCACGTTCGGGCACAGGTCCTGCGCGGCCACCGTCTGGCCCACCGAGCAGATGTCGTCACGCTCGCCCTCGACCGTCATCAGCGCGGTGCGGCGGATCGCCGCCGGGTTCACGGTGCGGCCCTGGTAGGTCAGCACGCCGCGCGGCAGGTCGTAGGTCTGGAACACCTTTTCCACGGTCTCCAGGTAGAACTCGGCCGGCAGGTCGTTGACCGCCAAGTATTCCTCGTAGAAGTCCTGGATGATCGCCGCTTCTTCCACCCGGCCGTGCTCCAGGTGCTCGTAGATGTTGCGGAACGACTGCTTGTGGCGCTCCGGGTTCATGCTGATGAAGGCCGAGAGCTGGACGAAGCCGGGGTAGACGCGGCGCATGAAGCCCGCGTGCGGAAGCGGCACGTGGCTGATCAGGTTCTTCTCGAACCAGTCGATGGGCTTGCTGGTGGCCAGCTTGTTGACCTCGGTCGGGTTGACCCGGCAGTCCACCGGGCCGGCCATGAGCGTGAGGCTGCGGGGCTGCGCCGGGTGGTCGTCTTCGGCCATGACGGCCGTGGCGGCGAGCGCGGCCACGCAGGGCTGGCACACCGCGATCATGTGGCAGCCTTCGCCCACGGCCGCCGTGAAGCGCATCAGGTAGCTGATGTAGTCGTCCAGACCGAAGCCGCCGTTCAGCAGCGAGACGTCGCGGGCGTTGTGCCAGTCGGTGATGTAGACGTCGTGGTCCTGCAGCAGGGTGCGCGCGGTTTCGCGCAGCAGCGTGGCGAAGTGGCCCGAGAGCGGCGCGGCGAGCAGGACCTTGGGTTGGTCGGGCAGGCCGGGGTCGTCCTTGCGAAAGCGCAGCAGGGTGCCGAAGGGCAGGGTGAGCACGGTCTCTTCAATCACCGGGATCTCGCGTTCGCCGACCATGACCGAGTGGATGTTGTACGGCGGGCGCGAGTGCGTCAGGCGCAGGCGCGAGAGCACGTCGCAGGCGGCGGCCACCTTGCGCACCATGGTGCGCTCGGTTTTCTGCAGCCACAGCGACGCGCTCAGGTGCTGCGCCGCGAGCCGCAGCGGGGAGACCAGGTCGGACTGAAATTGGTAAGCCTGATACAGCATGACGGTCTTTCCTGTGGGTGATACCGACTGCAGGCAAGGAATGGGCCAGCCGCGTGTGCACGACGGTGGTGCGGTCGCCGTGCACAAAGGTGGCACAGGGATTGCTCAACAGACCCTCAACGAGGAGTGTTCCATGGCCAAAGCGGTACTCACGATCAGCAGCAAAAACTACGGAGCCTGGGCCTTTCGCGGCTGGCTGATGGCCAAACTGGCCAGGCTGGAGTTCACCGAGCACATCATTTCGCCCGACGACCCCGCCATGAAGGCCGAGATGCTGCTGCTCTCGGCCTCCATGCGCGTGCCCTCGCTGGACCACGACGGCGTGCACGTGTGGGACACGCTCGCCATCGGCGAATACCTCAATGAAATCAAGCCCAAGGCCGGTCTGCTGCCGGCCGACCGCGCGGCGCGCGCGCACTGCCGCGCGATCTGCGGCGAGATGCACTCGGGTTTCTCGGCCCTGCGGTCCTCACTGCCCATGAACATCAAGGCGCACTTCCCGGGCTTCAAGCTCTGGTCGCGGGCCCAGACCGACATCGACCGCATCGAGATCATCTGGCAGGAATGCCTGGCGAAATACGGCGGCCCGTTCCTGTTTGGGGCCAAACCCTGCATCGCCGACGCGATGTTCGCGCCGGTGGTCATGCGCTTCATCACCTACGACGTGCCGCTGGACGAGGGCTGCGTCGCCTACTGCGATGCCATCACGGCGCTGCCGGCGGTGAAAGAGTGGGTGGCGGCGGCTGAGGAGGAGCCTGACGAGATCGACGAGCTCGACGCGGAGTTCTGAAAGGCGGGCACGGCCCGCCTTTCAGAACGGTCACTCAAGCCCAGGGCGTGGGCGGAGGAATCTCGCACACCGGGTCCACCGGCACCGATTTGAAATCCGCCGGGGAGACGATCTCCAGGTACTCCATGTCGGGTGAGTAGTCGAACAGGTAGTGGCGGATGCCCGGGCGCTGGTGCACCACGTCGCCGGCTTCCACCAGGGTCACCTGGTCTTCGTACATGAACTTGGCCCAGCCCTTGGTCATGATCACGATCTGGAAGTCGGCCTCGTGGATGTGCCAGCCCGTGCCGCCGTCGGGGGGCAGGTTGGCCTTCACCAGGTGCGCGACCACCTGGCCGTGTGTGGCGGCGGCGATGCCCAGGTCGCGGTAGAGGAAGAAGTCGCGCAGGCCGCCGCGAATGAACTCGGTTTCGCCGGGTTTGACGTGGGAGAAAAGGGTGCCTGTTTTGTCCAGCATGGTGCGCTCCTTTCGGGTTTGGGGCAGCGGGATGGCTGCACCCTCACCGATGCACGAAGCGTTCCATGCGCCGGGCACCCGGCGCGCCCGGTTTACGGACGGGCGATGCGGATGCGGGTGGTGGTGTTCTGGTTGGCGTCGTACACGAGCGCGGTTCCGGAAACACCGCTGACCGTGAAATCCGTGAAGCCCACCTTGGCCCTGGACAGCGCGCTGCTGCCCAGGCGGCAGTTGCCGGCGCTGCCGGTGACGCAGGAGGTGCTGCCACCCGGCGCAAACGAGCCGGTCACGGTGGCGCCCGAGACCGGGCTGCCCTGCAGGTCGCGGATGCTGACCTGGGCGTAGGCGACCCAGTTGTTGCGGCCCGATAGGGCCGAGCTGCCCGCGATGGACGCCACCGACACGGTGCGGATCACCGGTGCCTGCGGCGCGCCGGCGGCCAGCGAGAACACCAGCCGGTTGGGCGAACCGGTACCGGCCGTGCCGACCTTGTTCAGCGAGGCGTTGTCGGCCAGGAAGCGGGACACCATGTCGGGGGTGCTGGCCGGGTTGGCGGCCAGGGCCAGCGCAGCCACCCCCGCGACATGCGGCGAGGCCATCGAGGTGCCGCTGATGGTCTGCGTCGCGGCGGTGCCGGTGTACCAGGCCGAGGTGATGGACGAGCCGGGCGCGAAGATGTCCAGGCAACTGCCGAAATTGGAATAGCTGGCCCGGGCGTCGGCGCTGGTGGTCGCGCCCACGGTGATGGCCGAGGGCTCGGAGGCGGGTGAATAGTTGCAGGCATCGGCGTTCGAATTGCCCGCGGCCACCACCATGGTGACGCCCTTGCCGACGGCCGCAGCCACCGCCGCGTTCAGCGAGCTGGACTTGGCGCCGCCGAGCGACATGTTGGCCACGGCCGGGCGCATGGCCGTCTGGGCCGCCACCCAGTCGATGCCGGCGATGACGCCGCTCCAGGTGCCGCTGCCGCTGCAGTCGAGCACCCGCACCGGGACCAGGGTCGCGCCTTTGGCCACCCCCCACTGGCCGCCGCCGACGGTGCCGGCCACGTGGGTGCCGTGGCCGTTGCAGTCGGTGCTGCCGCGGCCGTCGCTGATGAAGCCGGTGCCGGCCTGCACCCGTCCGCCGAAGTCCTGATGGCTCGCCAGAATGCCGGTGTCCAGCACGAAGGCGTACACGCCGGCGCCCTGGTACTGGTAGAGGTACTGGCTGCTCAGCGGGCGGTCGACCTGGTCGATGCGGTCCAGGCCCCAGGTGGCGCTGTTCTGGGCCAGCGCCGGGCTGGTCAGCGTCTCGGTCATCGACACCGTGGCATCGGACTCGACATAGGCCACGTTGGGGTTTTTCTGCAGGGCTGCCACGGCCGCGCTGGCGGCCCGGGCGGGCAGGCGCAGCGAAAAACCCCTGATGGTGTGGCTGTAGCCATGCAGGTACTGACCGCCCAGTTGGGTCGCCAGCTGGCGTCCAAGGCCCGGGGCGTCGCTGACCTTGTCCTTGAAGACGACGATGTACTGGCCCGCGATGGCGCGCGAGGGCTGCGTGCCGGCCACTGGCTGGGCCAGCGCGACCGGCAGGGTGAGGGACAGCAGGGCGGAGACAAGCAGGGTGCGTGGGGTCATGGTGTCTGGGCTGAGCAATGGTGGCGGTGGAACGAAGGGCCGCAAAGCCCCTGAGGCCTTTTCGGCAGGCGCCAGCAGAACTTGAGGCCACAAGGGCACAGGAAGGTGCCTCGGCGATAATCCGATGCATGAGCGGCAACACCTTCGGCACCCTGTTTTGCGTCACCAACTTCGGTGAATCCCACGGCCCGGCCATCGGCTGCGTGATCGACGGCTGCCCGCCCGGCATGCCGCTGACCGAGGCCGACATCCAGTTCGATCTGGACCGCCGCCGGCCCGGCACCAGCAAGTTCGTGACCCAGCGCAACGAGCCCGATGCGGTCGAGATTCTCAGCGGCGTGTACGAAGGCCAGACCACCGGCACGCCGATTGCCCTGCTGATCCGCAACACCGACCAGCGCAGCAAGGACTACGGCAACATCCTGCAGACCTTCCGCCCGGGCCACGCCGACTACACCTACTGGCAGAAGTTCGGCATCCGCGACCCGCGCGGCGGTGGCCGCAGCTCGGCCCGCCTGACCGCGCCCACCGTGGCCGCCGGCGCCGTGGCCAAGAAGTGGCTGAAAGACAAGTACGGCACCACCTTCCACGCCTGCATGACGCAGGTGGGCGACGTGGCGGTTGGTTTCGAGAGCTGGGAGCACGTGCCCCACAACCCGTTCTTCGCACCGGTGGCCGACGTGTCGGCCATCGAAACCTTCATGAACGAACTGCGCAAGAGCGGCGACTCCTGCGGCGCGCGCCTGCGCGTGGTGGCGAAGAACATGCCGGTGGGCCTGGGCCAGCCGCTGTACGACAAGCTCGACGCCGACATCGCCTACGCCATGATGGGCCTGAACGCCGTTAAGGGCGTGGAGATCGGTGCCGGTTTTGCGAGCGTGACCGACCGGGGCAGCACGCATGGCGACTCGCTCACCCCCGAAGGTTTTGTGGGCAACAAGTCGGGCGGTGTGCTCGGCGGCATCAGCACCGGGCAGGACCTGGACGTGTCCATCGCCATCAAGCCCACCAGCTCCATCCTGGTGCCGCGCGATTCGATCGACGTGGCGGGCGCGCCGACAGAGGTGATCACCAAGGGCCGCCACGACCCCTGCGTCGGCATCCGCGCCGCGCCCATCATGGAAGCGCTGCTCGCGCTGGTGGTGATGGACCACGCGCTGCGCCACCGCGCGCAGTGCGGCGATGTGAAGGTCGAGACACCGGACATCGCTGCCGCATCGCGCGCGTGATGGCTTTTCCGTTCGGGCTGAGCCTGTCGAAGCCCTCGCGAGCCCTTCGACACGCTCAGGGCGAACGGGGTTGGCTGTGAGCCAGAGAAAACAGCTTCTGCCTTTCGCCGCCCTGTCCGCGAGCTACTTCGCCCACATCGGCTTCTTCAACCCCTACCTGCCGCTCTGGCTGAAGGAGCTGGGCTTCGGCCTGATCGCGATCAGCGTGCTGACCTCGGTGCAGTCGGCCACGCGCCTGTTCGCGCCCTACGCCTGGGGCACGCTGTCGGACCGCACGGGCGAGCGCGTGAAGCTGCTGCGCTACGGCGCCACGGTGGCGCTGCTGCTGTCCGTCGGGCTGTGGTTCCCGCTCGGGGGCGTGGCGCTGTTCATCGTGCTGCTGCTCATGTTCACCCACACCAGCGCCATGATGCCCATGAGCGAGGCCGCCCTGGCCCACCTGGTGAGCCAGGGCGGCGCGTTTGACGCGAAGCGCTATGGCCGCGTGCGGCTCTGGGGCTCGCTGGGGTTCCTCTTCACCGTGATGGTGGCGGGCTGGTGGTTCGAGCGCTTCGGCATGGGGCACTTCCCGGCCTGGACGCTGGTCACGCTGATCGCGGTGGTGGTGAGCGTCTGGTCGCTGCCCGACCACAAGGAGGCCGTGTACCACGACGAGGACCACCCGACGGTCTGGCCGCTGCTGCGCCAGCCACCGGTGCGCTGGTTCTTCGCGGCGGTGTTCTTCCACGTGCTCGCGCACATCTTCATCTACGTCTTCTTCTCGCTCTACCTCGACAGCCTGGGCTACAGCAAGACCGTGATCGGCCTGCTGTGGGCGGTGTCGGTGCTGATCGAGATCGGCTGGTTCTTCAGCCAGGGGCGCTGGCTGCCGCTGCTTTCGCTCACCGGCTGGCTGGTGCTCGCGTCCGCCCTCATGGTGCTGCGCATGGGGCTCACCGCCGGGTTGCCGCTGCTGTGGCCGCTGCTGCTGGCCGCGCAGGCGCTGCACGCCATCACCTTCGCCGCGCACCACACGGTGTGCATCGCCTTGCTCTCGCACCACTTCCCGGGCCGGCTGCGCGGGCGCGGGCAGGCGCTCTACACCGTGGTGGGCTACGGCTTTCCGGGGGTGATCGGCGGGCTGGGCGGCGGGGTGCTGAGTTCGGCCTTCGGCCTGGCCAGCGTGTTCTGGCTCTCGGCCGTCTGCGCGCTGGTGGCGACCGGCTGCGCGTTGCGGCTGCGCGCGCTGGCGCACCACGCCCCCTGAGCTGAGCGCCCCCACGGGGCCGGCGCTCAGCCGCGCATCTTGCGCAGCAGCAGCTCCTTCATCACCTGGATCGGGGCCTCGCGCCCGCGTCCGCGCCGCGTGGCCAGCATGAACTGCGATTGGTAGCCGAACGCGGCGGGCAGCAGCACGCGCAGCCGGGCCTGGTCCACCCAGGGCTGGGCGTAGTGCTCGGGCAGGTAGCCGACGTAACCACCCGAGAGGATCAGGATCAGCTGGGCCTCCATGCTTTCCACCGTGGCCACGCTGTGCTTGAAGCCGTGGCGGCCCAGTTCGGTCTGGCTCCAGTAGCTGCGGCGCACCATGTTGAGGTCCGACACCAGCGCTTCCGGGATCTGCCGCTGGCCGTACATCGGGTGGCGGTCGCTGCAATAGAGCCACTGCTGTTCCCGGTAGAGCGGCTGGAACACCAGGCCCGGCGGGCGCGTGGGGAAAAAGCCCATCGCCAGGTCCAGCTCGTTGTTCAGCACCCCCTCCTGCAGCTCGTAGGGGCTCTTCACGAACAGGCTCAGGTGCACCGCCGGGTAGCGCTGGCAGAACACCCCGATGGCGTCGGGCAGGGGCAGGGTGGGGTCGGTCACGGTGGAGTCCAGCACCCCGAGCTTGAGGGTGCCCTGCAGATCGCCCTTGAGCGACGCGGCGTAGGCGCCGAAGCCGTCGAGCTCACCCAGCAGCCGCTGGGTTTCGGTCAGCAGGCGTTCGCCCCGTTCCGTGAGCGAAAAGCCGCCGCGCCCGCGCTCGCAGAGCTTGAAGCCGAGCCGGGTCTCCAGCTGCCCCATGTAGGTGCTGATGGCCGAGGTGGTGAGGTTGAGTTCCTGCTGGGCCTTGGCAAAACCCTGGTGGCGCGCGACGCACACAAAGATGCGCAGCAGCTTGAAATCGGGCGGGGTGGACATGGGGCTGGATTGGTTGTGATTTTTCTGAACTGAGTATTTGGTTCTGAGCATTTGTCGTGCCAGCGCCCGGTTCAAGAATGCGGTCAACGCCATGTGATGCCCCCGCCATGAACCCCATCGACCTGCCCCCGTCCCTGAACCAGCCACAAGGTGGCAACGAGATGCCACGCTTCGCCGGGCGCGGCACCATGCTGCGGCTGCCGTCGGCCGACGACCCGGCGGACCTGGACGTGGCCTTCATCGGCGTGCCGCTGGACATCGGCACCTCGCTGCGCGCCGGCACCCGTTTCGGGCCGCGCAGCATCCGCAACGAGTCGGTGATGATCCGGCCTTACAACATGGCCACGGGCGCGGCGCCGTTCGACGCCCTGCAGGTGGCCGACCTGGGCGACGTGCCCATCAACACCTACAACCTGCTGGCCTCGGTTCAGATCATCCAGGCCTATTACGAGCGCCTGCTGCCGCACCGCGTGGTGCCGCTGACGCTGGGTGGCGACCACACGATCACGCTGCCCATCCTGCGCGCGCTGGTCAAGAAGCACGGCCCGGTGGGGTTGATCCATGTGGACGCCCACACCGACACCAACGATCACATGTTCGGCGAGAAGATCGCCCACGGCACCACCTTCCGCCGCGCGGTGGAAGAGGGCCTGCTGGACTGCCGGCGCGTGGTGCAGATCGGTCAGCGCGCCCAGGGCTACACCAGCGGCGACTTCCAGTGGGGCGTGGACCAGGGCTTTCGCCTGTTCACCGCCGAGCAGTGCTGGCACCGCTCGCTCGCGCCGCTCATGGACGAGGTGCGCCAGATCGTGGCCGGCGGCCCGGTCTACCTGAGCTTCGACATCGACGGCATCGACCCCGCCTGGGCGCCCGGCACCGGCACGCCCGAGGTGGGCGGCCTCACCAGCATCCAGGCGCTGGAGATCGTGCGCGGCTGCCGCGGCCTGCCGCTGATCGGTGGCGATCTGGTCGAGGTCTCTCCGCCCTACGACGTCAGCGGCAACACGGCGCAGCTGGCCGCCAACCTGCTCTACGAAATGCTCTGCGTGCTGCCGGGTGTTCCGCACCGATGACACCCCCCTGCGCGGCTGCGCCGCTTCCCCCCGCTCTGGCGCGCCTGCGGCGCTGGGCAGGGGGACGGCACCTGAGGCCCGGCGAAGCCGGTTCCTCGGTGCCCCTGGTCGAAGACATCGCTGGCATCCACCTCTGAAACACCGACATGACCTCTGAACACCGATTCCCCCAGCCGCAGGACGCCGCCCAGGTGCCGCGTTACGCCGGCCTGCCCACCTTCATGCGCCTGCCCATGGTCGACCCGGATCGGTTGGACGCGGTCGACATCGGCCTGATCGGCGTGCCCTGGGACGCCGGCACCACCAACCGCGCCGGCGCGCGCCACGGCCCGCGCGAGGTGCGCAACCAGTCGTCGCTCATGCGCAAGGTGCACCACGTCAGCCGCATCGCGCCCTACGACCTGGCGCGGGTCGCCGACCTGGGCGACGTGGCCCTGCCGCCCATGGACCTGATGCTCGGCCTGGACCTGATCGACGCCTTCTACCGCCGGGTGCACGCGGCTGGCGTGCGTCCACTCTCGGTGGGTGGCGACCACCTGGTCACGCTGCCGGTGTTCCGCGGCATCGCCCACGGCGGCGCGGTCGGCATGGTGCATTTCGACGCCCACTCCGACACCAACGACAGCTATTTCGGCGGCCAGCGCTACACCCACGGCACGCCGTTCCGCCGCGCGGTGGAAGAGGGCCTTCTCGACCCGAAGCGCACGGTGCAGATCGGCGTGCGTGGCTCGGTCTATGACCCGGCCGACCTGGACTTCGCCCAGGCCGTGGGCATTCGCGTGATCCAGATGGAAGAGGTCGCCGCCCGCAGCAACGAGGACCTGCTGGCCGAGGCGCGCGCCATCGTCGGCGACGCGCCCACCTACATCAGCTTCGACGTTGACTGCCTCGACCCCTGCTACGCCCCCGGCACCGGCACGCCCGAGATTGGCGGCATGAGCACGCTGCAGGCCCAGCACCTGGTGCGCGGCCTGCAGGGGCTGAACCTGATCGGCGCCGACGTGGTGGAGGTGAGCCCGCCCTTCGACGTGGGCGGGGTCACCGCGCTGGTGGGCGCCACCATGGCCTTCGAGTTGCTGTGCCTGCTGGCCGATGCGCACGCCCGGCTCGGCCGCCTGCCCGCGGCCCGGAGCGCCGCATGAGGCTGGACCTGTTCCGTTCCCTCTGGGGCTGGCAGGGCGACTGGGCCCGCTGCGCGGCCGAGCTGCGCCAGATCGGCTGCGTGGGGGTGGAGGCGCGCCTGCCGACCGACCCCTACGCCCAGCGCGCGCTGCGCCAGAGCCTGCAGCAGGAAGACCTGGCCTACATCGCCGTGGTGTTCACCGGCGGTGACGTGGTGCCGCACCAGGGCTGGACGCTGGCGCAGCACTGGGACCGGCTGGAGCGCTCCATCGCCGCGGCGCAGGCCGTGGGCGCACGCTTTCTCAACGTGCTGCCCGGCAACGACCGCTGGCCGCTGGCCCAGCAGGTGGCGTTCTTTGGCCGCGCGCAGGCTCTGGCCGACGCGGCCGGGGTGGTGTGCAGCTTTGAAATCCACCGCGCCACCTCGCTCTACAGCCCCTGGGTCACGCTGGACGTGATCGCCCAGCTGCCGCAGCTGCGCTTCACCGCCGACATCAGCCACTGGGTGGTGGTGTGCGAACGCCTGCTGGACGACCCAGCCGACGACCTCACGCCCTTCATTGAGCGCGTGCATCACGTGCAGGCGCGCGTGGGCTACGACCAGGGGCCGCAAGTGCCGCACCCGGCCGCGCCCGAGTACGCGCGCAGCCTGGCGTTTCACCAGAGCGTATGGGAGCGGGTCTGGGCCGCGCAGCGGGCCCGCGGCCAGGCGGTGACCACGCTCACGCCCGAGTTCGGCCCCGACGGCTACACGCACCTGCTGCCCTTCACCCAGGCGCCCGTCGCCGACGTCTGGTCGCTCAACCAGTGGATGACCCGCACCGAGGCCGAGCACTTCGCGCGCTGGCAGTCGTCCACCGCCACCGCTTCTTCACCTGCTTCTTCTTGACCGGGTTCCCGCCATGCCCTCGACCGCCAACTTCGACTCCCTGCCCATCATCGACATCCGTGGCCTGTTCAGCGAACAGCTGGCCGACCGCCAGGCCGTGGCCGAGCAACTGGGCCACGCCGCGCGCCACGTCGGCTTTTTCTACGTCAAGGGCCACGGCATCCCGGCCGCCCACATTGAAGGCCTGCGCCGTGCCGCCCGCCAGCTGTTCGCGCAGGACCTGGCCTGGAAGATGGGCCACCACATCGGCCTCGGCCGGGGCCACAAGGGCTTCGTGCCCGAGGGCGAAGAGATCTACGGCACCGGCAAGCCCGACCACAAGGAGGCCTACGACATCGGCTTCGAGGCGGCCGATGACCACCCCTTCGTGGTGGCCGGCCAGCCCCTGATCGGTGGCAACAAGTGGCCAGAGCTGCCGGGCTTCCGCAACGACGTGGCGACCTACTACGCCAGCATCTTCGCGCTCGGCCGCCAGCTCATGGGCGGCTTCGCCCTGGCCCTGGGCCAGCCCGAGGACGCGTTCGACCCCTACGTGACCTGCCCGCCGTCCAAGCTGCGCCTGATCCACTACCCGGTGGACGCGGCGGCCGAAGACACGCCCGGCATCGGCGCCCACACCGACTACGAGTGTTTCACCCTGCTGCTGGCCGACCAGGCCGGGCTGGAGGTGCTCAACGACCAGGGCACCTGGGTCGATGCGCCGCCGCTCACCGCCGACGGCGAAGAGCTGTACGTCATCAACGTGGGCGACATGCTGGAGGTGATGAGCGCCGGCGCCTTCGTCGCCACCACCCACCGCGTGCGCAAGGTGCGGCACGAGCGCTACTCGTTCCCGCTGTTCTTCGCCTGCGACTACGCCACCCGCATCCAGCCACTGCCGGCCTTCGACCCGGACGGCAGCAAGGCCGCGCAGTACGAGTCCATCACCATCGGCGAACACATGTGGAGCATGGCCCTGCAGACCTACCGCTACCTGCGCGAGAAGGTGGCCCGCGGCGAACTGCAGCTGCCCGCCCACGCCCGCGGCACCACCAGCTTCGGCCAGTTCAAGACCCTGGCCAGTGCACCGGCCGATGCGGCCACCGCGCCCTGATCCGATCCCGTTTCCCATTCCGCGTTCCCTGCCTTCCCTTGTCTGTTCCCTTCCTCACAGGAGTCCTTGCCATGTCCCCACTGACCCGTTCCATCTCCCGCACCGCGCTGGCCACCCTGGTCGGTGTCGGCTGCCTCGCCGGCGCCCAGGCGCAGACCATGGCGCCCGGCGTGCTCAAGGTCGGCCTGGAAGCCACCTACCCGCCCTTCGAGTCCTACGACGGCGACAAGATCGTCGGCTTCGACCCCGACCTCACCGCGCTGCTGACGCGCGAGATGAAGCTCAAGCCCGCGCTGACCGACACCAAGTTCGTCGGCCTGATCCCCGGCCTGGCCGCCGGTCAGCACGACGCCGTGGTCTCCGGCCTCTACGTCACGCCCGAGCGCCTGGCCCAGGCCGATGCGATCCCCTACGCCAGCACCGGTGCCCTGATCATGGTGGCCAAGGACAGCAAGGCCCAGCCCAAGACCGAGAAGGACCTGTGCGGCCTGAAGGTGGGCCTGCAGGCCGGCACCTCCTGGGTCAAGCTGCTCAAGACCCTGTCCGACGAGCACTGCAAGACCGCCGGCAAGGGCGCCATCACGGTGATGGAGTTCCCGACCGCCCCCGAGGTCTCGCAGGCCATGATGTCGCGCAACGTCGACGCCCAGCTGGAGATCGCGGGCGCCGCCAAGATGATCGTGGAGAAGACCAAGGGCCGCGTGGCGATCAGCTCGCCCGACCTGGTCTACCCGCAGACCCTGGGCATCTACGTCAAGAAGGGCAACACGGCGCTCAGGCAGTCGTTCGAGACCGCGATGGCCGCGATCCGCAAGACCGGCGAATACGACGCGCTGATCAAGAAGTACGAGCTCACGCCCGTCAAGTAAGCCGCCGCTTCGCCACGCCTGAGGACGCCGCCCATGGAACTGGACTGGACCTACTTCTTCTCCCTCTTCTCCATGGGGGCGTTCTACCGGGCCAGTGCGATGGTGATCGCGCTGGGCTCGCTCTCCTGGCTGTTCGGGCTGGTGCTGGGTTTCGGCCTGGCGCAGGCCGACGCCTCGCGCCTGCCCTGGCTGCGCTGGCCGGCACGCGCCTACATCTGGTTCTTCCGCAGCGTGCCGCTGCTGGTGCTGCTGGTGTTCGTCTACAACCTGCCGCAGATCTTCCCGGCCACCGGGGTGGTGCTGGGCATCCCGTTCCTCGCCGGCCTGGTCGGCATGGTGATGACCGAGGCCGCGTACATGGCCGAGATCCACCGCGGCGGCCTGCTGTCGGTGGTCAAGGGCCAGCGCGAGGCGGCCCATGCGCTGGGCCTGGGCTGGTTCGCCACCCAGGTGCGCATCGTGCTGCCGCAGGCCTTCCGCATCGCGCTGCCCTCGCTCATCAACGAATTCGTCACCATCATCAAGCTCACCTCCCTGGTGTCGGTGATCTCCCTGCCCGAGCTGCTGCTGACCGGCCAGCGGCTGTACACGCAGAACTTCCTCATCCTCGAAACCCTGCTCGCCGTGGCGGTGTATTACGTGGCCATCGTCACCGTGTTCGGCGCCGTGCTCGGTGCGCTGGAACGCCGGCTCGACCTGGCCCGCCGCCAGCCCGAGGCGCTGGCCGAACCGGCGCTGGCCGGCCTGCGCCAGGGCCTGGGCAGCGCCCCGGTGGTCGCGCCCGCCGTGCGCGGCCACGGGGCGCCGCCGGCGCTGGAACTGCAGAACATCCACAAGGCCTACGGCTCGCACGCCGTGCTCAAAGGCGTGAACCTGACGGTGGGCGCAGGCGACGTGATCAGCATCATCGGCCCCTCGGGCTCGGGCAAGACCTCGCTGATCCGCACCGTCAACGCCCTCGAGCGCCTGGACCGTGGCGAGATCGTGCTGTTTGGCGAGAGCTATCTGCAGGGCGCTGCGCCGCAGGACGCGGCGCGCGTGCGCCAGGGCATCCGCCGCATCGGCATGGTGTTCCAGGGCTTCAACCTGTTCCCGCACCTCACGGTGCAGCAGAACATCCTGCTGGCGCCCGGTCTGCACGGGCAGGGCAGCGCGGCCGATCAGCACGCCACCGCGTTGCGCCTGCTCGACAAGGTCGGCCTGCTGGCCCACCTGCACAAGTACCCGCACCAGCTCTCGGGCGGGCAGCAGCAGCGCGTGGCGATTGCGCGCGCGCTGGCCTTGCGGCCGGACGTGATGCTGTTCGACGAACCGACCTCGGCGCTCGACCCCGAGCTGGTGGGCGACGTGCTCAAGGTCATCCAGGACCTGGCGGCCGAGGGCATGACCATGCTCATCGTCACGCACGAGATGGAGTTCGCGCTGCAGATCTCCGACCGCATCGTGTTCATGGAAAACGGCCTGCTGCAGGTGGACGTGACGCCCGAGCGCCTGCGCCAGAGCGACAGCGCCGACGAAGCGGTCGAGCGCGTGCGCCGCTTCATGCAACTGACCCCCTGAACCCGGAGAACCCATGCCCGCTGCCACCCTGCGCGCCGCCGACGAAAAAACCCTGCGCCGCGACCTCGCCGCCGCCTACCGCCTGGCCGCCCGCTTCGGCTGGGACGACACGCTCTACACCCACTTCTCCGTGCGCCTGCCCGGCGCGGGCGAGCGCTTCCTGCTCAATCCCTTCGGGCTGATGTTCAACGAGGTCTGCGCGAGCGACCTGATCGTGGTGGACCTGGAGGGGCACATCGTGAATGGCGACGCCCGCTACAACCCGGCCGGCTTTACCATCCACAGCGCGGTGCACATGGCGCGCGACGACGCGCACTGCGTCATCCACACCCACACGCTGGCCGGCATGGCCGTGGCCGCCTGCGAGCAGGGCCTGCTGCAGCTCAACCAGATCTCGGCCGAGTTCTACCAGTCGGTGGGCTACCACCCCTACGAGGGCGTGGCCTTCAACCACGAGGAGCGTGCGCGCATCCAGGCCGCGCTGGGCGACCACATGGCGCTGATCCTGCGGCACCACGGGCTGCTCAGCGTCGGCCCCACGGTGGCCGATGCCTTCTGCATCATGTTCTACCTCAACCGCGCCTGCGAGATCCAGCTCGCGGCTGCGCAGCTGGCCGGCCTGGCCGGACCGGTGACGCGCATCGCGCCCGCCGTCAGCGCCCATGCGCGCCAGCAGTTTCGGCGCGTGGAGCACGAACGCGCGCTGGTGTGGGCCGCCTGGTTGCGCGAACTGGACCGGGTGGACCCGGGCTACCAGCGTTGAGCGCCGCGCCCACGCTGCTGCTCTGCAGCGAGACCGACGACCTGGGCGATCTGCGGCCGGCCTTCGAGCAGGCGGCGGCCGAGCGGTGCCCCGGCCTGCGCGTGGCGCTCTGGCCTGAAGTGGCCGCCGGGGCGGCCGAGGTGGTGGCGCTGGCGAGCTGGTTCGCGCCGCTGGGCCTGCCCGCCGCGCTGCCCGGCCTGCGCCTGATCGCCTCCATCGGCGCCGGGGCCGAACACGTGCTGCGCGACCCGGGCCTGCCCGCCGGTGTTCCCGTCACCCGCATCGTCGACGAGCAGCAGGCGCGCGGCATGGCCGAGTTCGTGCTCTGGGCCGCGCTGTACTACCACCGCGGGCTGGACCGGGTGCAGCAACAGCAGCCACGCGGTGTCTGGCGCATGCCGCCGCAGCGGCCTGCGGCGCAGACCCGCGTGGGCGTGATGGGCCTGGGCACCATGGGCGCCGAGGTGGCGCGTTGCCTCGCCGGGCACGGGTTCGAGGTGCACGGCTGGTCGCGCCGCGGGCACGCCATCGAGGGCGTGCGCACCTGGGCCGGCGATGTGCAGCTGGAGGACTTCCTGCGCCCGCTGGACATCGTGGTCTCGCTGCTGCCCCTGACCGAACACACGCGCGGCCTGTGCAATGCGCGCTGGTTTGCCCGCCTCAAGCCCGGCGCGGCCTTCATCAACTGCGGGCGCGGCGAACAGGTGGTGCTGCCCGACCTGCTGGAAGCGCTGGAGCGGGGGCAGCTGGGTGGCGCGGTGCTCGACGTGTTCGAACACGAGCCACTGCCGCCGGTGCACCCGCTGTGGCACACGCCGCGCCTGCTGGTGACGCCCCACATGGCCTCGTCGGTGTCGCCCGAGGCCATGGCCCGGCAGATCGTGGGCGACACGGCGCGCGTGCTGGCCGGGCTGGCCCCGGTGCACGCTGTCGACCGGGCACGGGGGTATTGAAGGGACCACCCCCGCCGCGCTGCGCGCGACCCCCTGGGGCTGAGGGCCGCGGCTCCCAGCCTGCCTGCGCAGGCTTGGACGGCCCCAAGAAGCCTCGTCTCTGGCGAGGCTGCGGCCTGCAAGGCGCACTGGCCGTCTGGCGGAGCCGGCCCGGCAGTGCCCTTGGTGGCACTGCTTCATGCGTCGGGGTCGCGCTCCGGCACCGGGTTACAGCAGGGGCCTCAGGCCTCTTGCGGCTTCCTGCAGCACGGGCAGCACGCGCTTGGTGGCGTCTTCGCTGCTCTCCTGGTTGATCGGCATGGTGATGCTGATCGCGCCGTGCACCTCGTTGTTGCGGTCGAGCAGGGGCACGGCGATGCCCCGGTAGTTCAACTCCAGCTGCTGTTCCGACAGCACCCAGCCCTGGCGCCGGTGGCGCTGGAGTTCGCCGCGCAGCTGGTCCTTGCTGGAAATGGTGAACGAGGTGAAGGCGCGCAGCGTGTGCCGCTCCAGCCAGGTGTCCGAGCTGTCTTCGCCCTGGGCCGAGAGAATCGCCATGCCCGCGGCCGTCACCTGCGCCGGCACGCGCGAGCCCAGCATGTAGCCCGCGTTCATGTGGCGCTGCGCGCCGCTGCGCGCGATGTACACCGTGTCGTCGCCATCGATCACGCCGAGGTACGCGATCTCTTGCGTGCCACCCGCGATGCGCTGCAGGTAGGGCTGCACCAGCCGGGGCAGCCGGGCCGATTCGAGGTAGGCGTGGCCCAGCCGCAGGATGCGCGGCGTGAGCCAGAACAGCTTGCCGTCGCTGCCCACGTAGCCCAGGTGCGCGAGCGTCAGCAGGTAGCGGCGCGCGGCGGTGCGCGTGAGGCCGCAGCGCGCGCCGGCCTGGCTGGCCGTCAGGCGAGGGTGCTGGTCGTCGAAGGCCTCGATCACCGCCAGGCCTTTTTCCAGGCCGGCGATCCAGTCGCGTTTTTCGAGCGGGGTCTGGCCGGGGGCGGGGGTCGCGAGTGACACGGCGGGGTCTTTCATGGGGCGCAGGGGAAAAGGGGGTGAGCGGGTCTCGAAAACCCTGATATCGTGCGATCAGCATGTGATCGCGTGCGATTATCGACCGGTTCCAGTCTCGCGTTCCCGTCCCCGGCCGGCCGAAACCTCTACAGTGCACGCAGTGCATTTCCGGGCCCGCCGCGCCGGCACCGCCCGCCCCACGGAGACCATTCATGAGTGACCTGCTGCTCAACACCCCCGACACCCGCGAACCCCTGCAAGCCTCGTTCAGCGACGCCGCCAACCCGCTGGGCCTGGACGGCATCGAGTTCATCGAATACGCCACCACCAAGCCACAGGCGCTGGGCCAGGTGCTGGAGATGATGGGCTTCCGCCCGGTGGCGCGACACCGCTCGCGCGAGGTGCTGCTGTACCGCCAGGGCGAACTCAACATCGTCGTCAACGCCCACCCCAGCGACGCACAGGGTGCGGGCCACGGCAGCGACGTGCCCTCGATCTCGGCCATGGCACTGCGTGTGCGCGATGCGCGCGCCGCCTACCACTACGTGCTGGAGCGTGGCGCCTGGGCGGTGCCCACGCACGCCGAGGTGATGGAGCTGAACATTCCCGCCATCCACGGCGCGGGCGGCAGCCGCATCTATTTCGTGGACCGCTACAAGGAGTTCTCGATCTACGACGTGGACTTCGTGCCCATCC
>NZ_JADMKB010000134.1 GCF_018780075.1 Hydrogenophaga sp. | reverse complement strand
CCGGCGCTTCCAGCCCGGCCACGATCTTGAGCAGGGTGCTCTTGCCGCTGCCCGAAGCCCCCAGCAAAGCCACGGTTTCGCCCGCGGCCACGCTCAGGCTCACGCCAGCGAGCAAGAGGCGGTGGTCCCATTGTTTGGCGATGTCGCGCAGTTCAAGCATGGGGGGCATTGTCCTTGTGCGCAGGGCCTTCGATCAGCGTGAAGGCCAGCAGCGCGAGCGCCATCAACAGGCAGGCGAGCACGAGCGCAGCGTCGAGGTTGGCGGCGCCGGGGCGGCCCAGGTGCTGGTAGATCAGGGTGGTGAGCGTGGTCCACTCGGGCCGCGAGAGAAACAGCGTGACGGCGAACTCACCCAGCGCGGTCGCGGCCGCGAAAGCCATGCCCCGGCGCAGCGCGGGCGCCACCATGGGCAAGGTGACCCGCCAGAACACGCGCCACGGATTCGCACCGAGCGAAGCCGCCGCCTGCGCGCAGCTGGCAGGCAGGCCGTCGAGCGCGGCGGTGAGCGACTTCGCGACGAAGGGGTAGGCCAGCAGCGCGTAGGCCGCCAGCAGCAGCGCGAGGCTCGCGGTCAGGTCCGGGTAGAGCAGCAGCAGGCCGAAGGCCACCGTGACCGGCGACACCACGAACGGCAAAAAGGCCGCCGCGCGCCAGGCCAGCGCCATCCAGCCTCGGGCCTCGCTGGCGTGGCGCGCCATGGACGCGGCGTCGAGTGCGCGCACCGCGAGCGCGTGCATGAGGCCCAGCGCGGTGGCGAGCGCCAGCGCCAGAGCGGTGAAGCGCAGTGTGTTCCACAAGGCATCGAGCGTGTCGCCCTGCGCCAGCACGTCAGCGCCCTGCCCCGCCAGCAAGGCCATCGCGGCGCGCCACACGATGGCCAGCAGCGGCGCCGCGCAGACCACGAACAGCACGCCCAGCGCGGCCAGCACGGCCGCCCACTGCCACGGACCCACCGGGCGCTGCCGCGGAATGGGCGACACGCGCCCCGGCGCGGCCAGCCGTTTTTCCAGCCAGGCGTAGGCCAGCGCGACCGTGCCGGTGAGCCCCAGCATCCAGACCGCGAGCACGCCCGCGCGGCCCAGCTCCAGCTCGTGCGCGACCAGGGTGTAGATCTCCACCTCGGCCGTGGCGTAGCGCTGGCCGCCGAGGATCAGCGCGAGGCCGAAACCCGCGAAACAGTAGAGGAACACCAGACACAGCGCCGACGCCAGCCAGGGCAGGATGGCCGGCCATTCGACACGCCAGAACGCGCGCCAGGGCGTGGCACCCAGCGTGCGCGCGGCGGCCACGCGCGGCGCGCTCACCTGCTCCAGCGCGTCCACGCCCGCGCGCACCACGAGGCACAGGTTGAAAAACAGGTTGCCGTAGAGCAACAGCCAGGGCGTGTCCACCAGCTCGATGCCTGCCCCGGCCAGCGGCCCGCCGATCAGCCCACGCGGCCCCCAGAGCGCCAGCACGCCGAGCGCGGCCACCAGCGTGGGCACCACGAAGGGCAGCATCAGCAGGCGCAGCACCAGCGCGCGGCCGGGAAACGCCAGCCTGGCCAGCACCCAGGCCACAGGCAGACCCAGCAACAAGGCCAGCACACAGGTGATGCCCGCCTGCGCAAAAGACCAGACGATGCGCCAGCGCAGGTGATCGTCCTGCCACACATCGAGCCAGCGCACCGGTTCGGCGCCGTCCAGCCCTGCCCCGCCCAGCCCCTCGACCAGCAAGCGCCACACTGGCGCCACCAGCACCAGGGCGAGAAAGCCCAGCGGCAGCGCAGGCAGCAGCCGGCGGGCAGGCAGGCGCGGCATGGTCCTTATTTCAGGACAACCTTGGTCCAGCGCTGCAGCCAGGCCTTGCCTTTGCTGTTTATGTCGGTGGTGCTGGGGTTGTCAAACGTCGCAGGCTCGCTCGCGTGCGCCTTGATCACGTCGACGCGCGCCGCGCCCGCTTCGGCCGGGAACATCCACATCGTGGTCTGCAGCGCCTGCTGGGCGGGCGCCGCACGCAGGAATTCGATGAACTTGCCGGCGGCTTCTTTTGCTGCGGGGTTGCCGCCCTTGACCAGCGCCACGCCCTCGACCTGGCGGAACACGCCGCCCTTGAGGAACAGGTTGGCCGTGGGCGACTCGGAGATCTTTTCCTTGCTGTAGAAGACCTCGGCCGCCGGGCTGCTGGCGTAGCTGACCACGATGGGGCGCGTGCCGCCGTTGCGCGTGAACTCGGTGTAGTAGGCCTCGGTCCAGCCCTTGACCACCTTCACGCCGTTGCCGCGCATCCGGCCCCACCACTTGAAAGCGCCCTCTTCGCCCAGGCCGGCGATGGTGGCGAACACAAAGGCCTGGCCGGGGCTGGAGGTGGCCGGGTTCTGTACCACCAGCAGCTTGGCGTAGGCCGGCTGGGCCAGGTCGTCCAGCGAGGTCGGCAGCGCCAGGCCCTTCTTCGCGAACCAGGCCTTGTCGATGTTGAGCGTGACGAAACCGTAGTCCACCGGCACCACGCCGCCCTCCAGCGCCACCGCGGCAGCGCGCTGGGCAGCCGGGCCGGTGTAGGGCTCGATCACGCCGGCGGCCAGCGCGCGCGGCAGCAGCGTGTTGTCGATGCCGTAGACCACATCGGCGATGGGCCTGGCCTTGGTGAGGATGAGCTTGTTGGTCATCTCGCCGGCGTCGCCGGCCTTGACGACCTGCAGCTTGACGCCGACCTCTTTCTCGAACTGCGCCAGCAGCTCCTTGGGCAGGTCGAACGAGCTGTGCGTGAGCACGCGCAAGGGGGTCGGCGTCTGAGCCATGACCGCGGGCGAGAGCACCGCGAGGGAAACCGACACCAGAGCCGCAGAAAAAAGCCGCCGTTGCATGTGAAACCGCCTTGTCAAAAACGCCTGCGTGAAGCGCTTGACAGGGTCGGCATCACTGCAAGACAGCGGACCGGCTCATCACGCTCCCTACGCTGGCACAACCCAGATCAGGTGAGAGGGGTATTTCTCAGCCGCTGCCCGCATCGCTGCGGGTTGTGGGCACCCCCGGTGAAGTGCCGGATTGTAGTCGTCGCTCATCCCTTTTTGGAGGGAGGGGCCGTGTCCACGACCGGTGACAGGCCAAGAAGCCCCACGGGCTTTACCTATACTTCCAGTAGGCCTATCGGTGTACACAACCGGGCGGCCGTTTGGCATGACCGAAAAACATCAAGGAGGTGTGTGTGCATGAATTCCCTTTTCACCGCTGGGGCCGTGCGGCCTGCATCGTTGCCGTCTGGGGGCCACTGATGGCCTGCCAACCCACAGCCCCTGCTGCGTCACCGAGCGGCGAGCCCGCTGCAAACGCCCAGACCACGGGCGCTCAGAAGAACGACAAGTCGGAGCAGGCACATCTATTCAAGATCAACCCGTCTCCGAAACAGGTGTTCGAGGTGGAGTTCGAGATTCACGACGCGCCGGGTCCGTTGATGGCGGTACGGGGAAGCGCTGGTTACAGCGCTACGCAGGCCCCCAACTGCACCTTCGTCACCAATGCCTGGGCGGGCACCTGGGGCACACCGTTCAAAGGTTTGAGTTTGCCCGTCACATCCCTGGGCCCCAATCGCTTTGTGATGATGGTGGCGCTGGACGGCATGGTGGACGAGGATTACTACGGCAAAGGTCTGTGCCGCTGGGAGATGGGCGGCGCCGGCGCGGGTTTCGCTGCCAGCGAGGCAAAGGAGGACACGGTGTATGGCGTCAGCCTCGATGCCAAGGAGTTCGTGGACGGCGCCACCTACCGGCTGTACTTCTGGAAGGGTGGCTATCCTCGACGCCCGGATGCAGCTGGCACGAGTTCCCCTGGAGATCGAAATCCTGAAGGGTTCGGCCCCACACACCGCAACAACCTGTTCTCCATCACCGCCAAAGTGAAGGCCAAACCATGAGTGTCAGCAGTCAGCAATACGCCGACCTGGCATGGCATGTGTACAAGCCCACGCCAGCCCGGAGTTACGACAGAGATGATGAATCGGCTCCATCTATAGTCTCGGGCGGCGTTCATTTCTATGTGCGTGCCCATGTGGACAACCCCAAGACGGGCTATCAAGGCACGATCTATCAGCGCAGGGACACCGGCGAAATCATCGTCGCCCACCGTGGCACCGAGTTCGATCGGGAGGCCTACAAGGACGGTGCCCTGGCCGATGGCGGCATGGTGCTCAACCGCTCGAACCTGCAGGCCAACGACGCCATTGCCTTGACTCAACGAGCCATCGATCTGGCTGCCACAGAGGCGTCGGAGAAAGGGCAAACGCCATCTTCTGTCACCACCACCGGTCACTCCCTCGGCGGCACGCTCGCCCAGGTCAGCGCGCACCACTTCGACCTCAAGGGCGAGACCTTCAACGCCTATGGCGCCGCCAGCCTGGGGCGGCGCATTCCCGAGGGCGGGCACTCGGTGATCAACCACATGATGGCAGGTGACGCCGTGAGTGCCGCCAGCCCCCACTTCGGCGAAACCCGCATCTACGCCCGGCAGCAGGAGGTCGATACGCTGCTGGCCAAGGGTTACGACAACAAGACCCACTGGAGCGACCCGCTGCGTCCCTATTCCCCCGCGCTCTGGGCCGCGGGCATGACGCCACCGAGCACCCTCAGCGCGGCGGTGGCCATGGGCGGCAGCCACAGCATGCACCACTTCGTGGGCGTCGATGCGGCGGGCCAGGCCGACCGCTCCATCCTGGCCGATCCGCAGGCCCGCAGCCTGGCGCAGCAGCAGTCGGTGCAGATCGGCGAGTACCGCCAGGACGTGCGCCAGATGCGCGGCGTGTTGACCGCCGTGTCTCGCGGCCTGGACGGCAACGTCAAAGACGCCATCGACACGATTCGAGGGCCGCACGACCCGGGTGAGCCCTCGCAGCGCGACCGCAAGGGTGCCTCGCTCGACCCGGCGGCCCTGCCTCAGGGGTCGCGCCAGTTGCTCGACGACAGCCGCGACCATGTGCAGCGACTGGCCCAGCAACACGGACTGCCGTGGGACCAGGGCCTGGAGAACACGGTCCACGCACTGGCGCAAAAGGCCTCGGAAGCGGGTCTGAATCGCATCACCCACCTCAAGGTGGACGGCGGGCAGATCCGCTTCGCCGAGCAAGACGGTTCGACCCTGAAAGAGGCCCGGATCGACGCCCGCCAGGCGGCCAACACGCCTGTGGACGGGTCGGTGCAGCGCCTGGCCACGGCCCCGGCGCCCGATGCCCAGACGGTGGCGCACGCAGACATGTCCTCGCGCGCACCGGCCATGAGCCGGGGCTGAACACCCCCATCCGGTGGCGGCGCCGCCATGCGCTGCATGCCTTGACACCCGTGGTACCGTGGTTCGCGCCCGCCACCGCCGCGGGCCACCCGCGAGATCGCCTCCTCGGCCCCGCATGCCCGTGCCCGTGGTTTCCATGGAAGCGCTGTGCCCGTTCGATCAGAACCGTTTCACAACGCCCACGCACCATGAAGACCACACCCCATGCCCGGCTACCAGGTCAAGCACCAGACCGTCACCATCGGCGGCCTGGACTACGCCATCCGCTCCCTGCTCGACAAGCAGCAATACGCCGATCCCCAGGGGGCCGCTGAAGACGCGGGCATGGGCGCCTCGGGCTGGCCGCTGTTCGGCCAGGTCTGGCCCTCGGCGCGCGTGCTGGCGCTGCTCATGCACGGCCACGCGATCGCCGGCAAACGCATCCTGGAAATCGGGGCCGGCCTGGCGCTGGCCAGCCTGGTGATCCACCGGCGCGCGGGCGATGTGACGGTGACCGACTGGCACCCGCTCACCGGGGCCTTTCTGCAGGAGAACCTGCAGGCCAACGGCCTGGGCCCGCTGCCCTGCCGGGCCGGCAACTGGGCCCTGGACGACGCCGATGGCGCCAGCGGTCTGGGCCGCTTCGACCTGATCATCGGCAGCGACGTGCTCTACGAGCGCCAGCAACCGGCGCAGCTCGCGCGCTTCATTGACCAGCATGCCACCCCGGACGTGCAGGTGGTCATCGTGGACCCGGACCGCAGCAACCGCAGCGCCTTCTGCCACGCCATGGCCGCGCGGGGCTACCGCCTGACCATGACGCCCGCCGACACCCGGCTCGAAAGCGGCGAGGCCTACAAGGGGCGCCTGCTTCGATTCAGGCACTGAACGCCCACGGCCTCACTCAATGGGGCCTGAAAACACAAAAAGGCCCTCGCGGGCCTTTGTCGTCCGACCGCGAAGGTCGGGAAGCGGTGATCAGCCGCCCTTGTTGGGGCGCTTGCCGGGGTTCTTCTTGGAGCGGGTGGCGACACCGCGCTCCAGGCTCACGCGCTGGCCACGGCCGCCGATGGGCTGCGCCATGCCGGGCATGGGGGTGGGACGGGGGGTGGCTTTGCGGTCGGCTTCGGTGACGATTTTGTTGCCCATGACGGTTCCAGAGAGAAAAGTTGAAAACCCCTTATTAGGCCACAGGCGCGGCCCTGGCCTGGCGCCGACGGACGGGCGGAGGCGGCCCGCCCGTCGCTGACCGGCCCCGGGGAGGGTCAGAAGCCGGTGTGCCAGCCGCTGTCGGTGGACAGCGCTTCGGTGCGGTGCACCGGCATCTGCCAGCCGTTCTGCGGGCTCACCTGGGCCGAGATGTCGATGACCGGGGCCTGCGCCTGCACGCCGCCAAAGATGGTCGCGAACGAGGCGTCGGCGGCGTCGCGCCCGGTGCCGATGCGCACGAAGCCCATGGGAATGGCGGTGCCGGAGGGGTCGAACAGGTACCAGCGGTGACCGAGGTAGACCTCGACGTAGGCGTGGAAGTCGGTCGGGCCCAGGGCCGGGTCGGCGCCGAAGTCGATTGCGGTGGTGAAGCGCGCCGGGATGTTGAGCGCTCGACACATCGTGATCATGAGGTGCGCGAAATCGCGGCACACGCCCTTGTGGTCGTTCAGGGTGTCCAGCGCCGAGGTCATGGAGTTGCTGGTGTTGGACTGGAACGTGACCTGGCTCTGCACCCAGTCCTGGATCGCCTTCACGCGGCCATAGCCGTGCGGCATCTGCCCGAACAGCGAGTTGGCGAGCGCGGTCACACAGTCCGACTGGCAGTAGCGGCTGGGATAGATGTAGAGCAGCGCGTCGGTGGGCAACTGGGCCACTGGCGTCTCGAACACCGTGTCGGGCGCGGCCTCGTGGTGGCGGATGTCCAGCGTGGCGCGGTAACGCACCTGCAGCGGGCCCGGGCCGGCGCTCAGGCGCAGGGTGCGGTTGCGCGTGGCGGCGTCGGTGTGCATGACCAGCGGCACGGGCTGGCTGACCTGCAGCTCCTCCCAGACCACGGTCTGCTGCGGCGAGAGCGCCGCCTGGATGTTGAAGATGAAGTCCGCCGAGGGCGGATTGACCATGTAGTTCAGGTCGATGGCGAGGTGGATGCGGACCATGGGATCACCGTAAAAAAAAAGGGGGGCGGCGAGGGCAGCGCGGTGGTGCGCCGGCTGGGCGGTGACGTCCCGTCGAGGGAAAAAGCATCTTAAGCGCGGTGCGCCCGGACGTCGGTGCGCTGTCGAACGCACCGCGCGGCCCGGGCATTCACCGGTCGGGTCGCCAGACGGACGGATGGGCTTAAGCTCAAACCATGCGTGCGCTGCTGACCACTTTCTCCCTGCAAGAACTGCGCCATCACCCCTGGCGCAACGCCTCGGCGGTGGTCGCGGTGATGCTGGGCGTGGCGCTCGCGCTGGCGGTGCAACTGATCAACGCCTCGGCCCTGGCCGAATTCGCGGGCGCGGTGAGCGCCGTCAACGGCCAGCCCGACCTGGAACTGCGCGCCCGCCAGGGTGATCTCGACGACGCGCTGCTGGAGCGGGTAATCGCCGAACCGGGCGTGGCCCTGGCCAGCCCGGTGCTGGAGGCGACCACCTCGCTGCGTGGCGCCGGCGACCAGCGCGTGGTCGTGCGGCTGGTGGGGGTGGACGCGCTGTCGGTGGCGGGGGTGTCGCCCGCGCTGATGCCGGTGCCCACGCCCGGAGGCGATGCCTCGGGCGACCGGCGGTTCGACCTGTTTGCACCCGACGCCGTGTTCCTCAACCCGGCCGCGCGCCAGGCCCTGGCCGCCGGGGGCAGCGCGCCAGCCACCGTGGCCGTGCAAAGTGGGCTGGGGTTTCAGACCCTGCGCATCGCCGGCACGGTCCATGCACCCGGCGGGCCGCTGCTGGTGATGGACGTGGCCGCCGCGCAGCAGCTGATGGGCCGCGTCGGCGCGCTCTCGCGCATCGACCTGCGGCTGCAGCCCGGAACCACCGCCGACGGCCTGCTCCAGGCGCTGGCCCTGCCGCCCCACGTGGTCGCGCAGCGGCCCGAACAGACCGGCCAACGCGCGGACAGCCTCTCACGCGCCTACCGCGTCAACCTCACGGTGCTGGCGCTGGTGGCGCTGTTCACGGGCGGCTTCCTGGTGTTTTCGGTGCTCTCGCTGTCGGTGGCGCGGCGCCAGCAGCAGTTCGCGCTGCTGGGCGTGCTGGGCCTGTCGGCGCCGGAGCGCCTGCGCCTGGTGCTGGCCGAGTCGGCCCTGCTGGGCCTCTTTGGCAGCGTGCTGGGCGTGGCGCTGGGCACGGGGCTGGCCGCGCTGGCGCTGCGCGTGCTGGGCGGCGACCTGGGTGGCGGTTATTTCTCGGGGGTGGCGCCCGCGCTGCAATGGAGCACGGGCGCGGCCCTGCTCTACGGCGCGCTCGGCGTGGTCGCGGCGCTCGTGGGCGGCTGGTGGCCGGCGCGCGCCACCGCGCAGATGGCGCCCGCGCTCGCGCTCAAGGGGCTGGGTGGCGGTGGCGCCTCGCGCCCGGGGCACCACGCGGCGGCGCTCGCCATGGTGCTGCTGGCCGCCGCGCTGGCCTGGGCGCCACCGGTGGCTGGCATCCCGCTGGCGGCCTATGTCTCGGTCGGTCTGCTGCTGGTGGGCGGCATCGCCGCGCTGCCGCTGGCCGTCGGGGCCTTGCTTGACCGGCTGGCGCCGTCGGTCCAGCGCCGCGCGCTGCCGATGCTCGCGGTGGAGCGCTCGCGCCGGCAGCGCGACACGGCCGCCGTGGCCACCAGCGGCGTGGTCGCGAGCCTGGCGCTGTCGGTTGCGCTCACGGTGATGGTGGCGAGCTTTCGCGACTCGGTGACGCTCTGGCTCGACGGCGTGCTGCCGGCGCAGCTCTATGTGCGCAGCGGCGTCGGCGGCGTGAGCGACGGGCAGGCGCTGCCGCCCGATTTCGTGAGCGCCGTGCGCCAGCTGCCCGGCGTGCTGCGCGTCGACCCGCTGCGCACCAGCAGCGTGCTGATGGACACGGCCTTGCCGGCCGTCACCGTGCTGGCGCGGCCGCTCGCGATGTCGCCGGGCGCCGACCCGGGCCAGCGCTTGCCGCTGCTCGACCCGGCGCTGCCGCTGCCCGCCGGCGACGGCCGGGCCGTGGCGGTGTACGTGAGCGAAGCCATGCTCGACCTGCACGGCGCGAAACCCGGCGGCTGGCTCGACGCGCTGGCCCCCGCGTTTCCCAAGGCGCCCCACGGCACGCGCTTTTTCGTGGCCGGCGTCTGGCGCGACTACGCGCGGCAGCACGGCAGCGTGGTGATGGACCTGGCCGACCACGTGCGACTCTCGGGCGACAACCGCGTCAACGACCTCGCCCTGCACCTCGCACCTGGCACCGACGAAGACGCTGTGCGCGAGGGCCTGCGCGCGCTGGCCCGGCAGGCCGGCGCGCAGGACCTGATCGAGCTGGCCTCGGCCGGGCAGATCCGCGCCACCTCGCTGCGCATCTTCGACCGCAGCTTCGCCGTCACCTACTGGCTGCAGGCGGTGGCGATCGGCATCGGCCTGTTTGGCGTGGCGGCGAGCTTCAGCGCGCAGGTGCTGGCGCGGCGTCGCGAGTTCGGCCTGCTGGCCCACCTGGGCCTCACGCGCCGGCAGATCCTGGGCGTGGTCGCGCTCGAAGGCCTGGCCTGGACGGTGCTCGGCGCGCTGGCCGGCCTGGCGCTCGGCCTGGGCGTGAGCGTGGTGCTGGTGTTCGTGGTCAACCCGCAGAGCTTTCACTGGACCATGGACCTCGCCCTGCCCTGGCTGCGCCTGCTCGCGCTGTGCGTTTCGGTGGTGCTGGCCGGCACACTCACCGCCTGGCTGGCCGGGCGCGCCGCCGCCAGCCGCGACGCGGTGCAGGCCGTGAAAGAAGACTGGTGACAGACCCATGAACCACAAGCCCCTGAACCTGCCGCGCCGCGCGCTGCTGATCGGCACCGCCGCGTCCGCCCTGCCCGCCTGGTCGCTCGCCCGCGAGCCGGCGCTGGTCCTGGCGCCCCGGCCGCTGGTGTTCCCGCGCGACCACGGCAGCCACAACGACACCCGCACCGAGTGGTGGTACCTCACCGGTCAGGCGCGCGACGCGGCGGGCCGCGAGTTCGGCTTTCAGGTGACCTTCTTCCGCAGCCGCATCGACGGCACGCAGGCGCTGCAAAGCCGGCTGGCGGCGAAGCAACTGCTGTTCGCCCACGCGGCCATCACCGACGTGCGCGGCGGTCGCCTGTGGCACGAGCAGCGCATGGGCCGCTGGAACGGCGAGGCCCCGGCGCAGCGCGAGCGCGGCGTGTTCGCCAGCACGGCGGACACCGACGTGGCCCTGCGCGACTGGGGGCTGCGGCGCGGGCCCGACGGCGCCTACACCACACAGATCCAGAGCGACACCCTGCGCCTGGCGCTCCGGGCCACACCGGTTCAGCCGCCGCTGCTGCAGGGCGACCAGGGCTTTTCGCGCAAGGGGCCGAACCCCTCGCAGGCCAGCTTCTACGTCAGCCACCCGCAGCTGGCGGTGCGCGGCACGCTGGGCCTGCAAGGCGAGTCCTTCGAGGTGCAGGGCACCGCCTGGCTCGACCACGAGTGGAGCGAGGCCCTGATGCACCCCGACGCGGTCGGCTGGGACTGGATCGGCATGAACCTCGACGGCGGCCACAGCCTCACCGCCTTCCAGCTGCGCCGCCAGGACGGCAGCCAGCTCTGGGCCGGTGGTTCGTTCCGCGCGGGCGGCAGCACCGACGTGTACCGCTTCATCCCCGGCGAACTGGATTTCGTGCCCCAGCGCCACTGGACCAGCCCGCGCACCGGCGCGCGCTACCCGGTGGAGTGGCGCATCCGCACCCCCGCCGATTTCTACACCGTCAAGGCCGTGATCGACCCGCAGGAACTCGATGGCGACGCCAGCACCGGCACCGTGTACTGGGAAGGCCTGTCCGACCTGTTCGACAGCAACGGGGCTCGCGTGGGCCGGGGCTACCTGGAGATGACCGGTTACGCGAAACGCCTGGTGCTGTGACCTGCGGGCGGGGCATCGCCGCGTTGGTTCGACGGCGCACAGACCAGGGCCCCGTCCCATCCCATCATGACCTCTGGTGAGGACTTCCCCCACCGCAACCAAAGGACTCACATGAACTGGGACACCATTCAAGGCAACTGGAAACAACTCACCGGACAGGTCAAGTCGCAATGGGGCAAGCTGACGGACGACGACCTGACCGTGGTCGCGGGCCACCGCGACCAGCTCTCCGGCAAGATCCAGGAGCGCTACGGCATCGCGAAAGACGAGGCCGAACAACAGCTCAAGGACTGGGAAGCCAAGGCCGACGACGCCTGGCTGAAATGAGCGTTCGCGCCTGCGGTTGACCGCCGACCGCGGGCGCTTGCCACCACCGGCCAACACCCGCCATCGACGCTACCGAGGGCCGGTCAACTGGGCGTGGTTCTGTTTGTCGACGGCGTAGCAGCTGCAGGCCTTCGTCTCCAGCGCCGCGCGGTCGAGCACCGTCAGCTCGCCCCGGTGGTACCGGATGATGCCGCTCTGCTGGAACGCCCCTGCGGCCACGGTCACGCCCACGCGGCGCACGCCGAGCATCAGCGCCATGAATTCGTGGGTCACGTGAAAGGTGTCGGTCTTGGCCCGGTCCTGGCTCATCAGCAGCCAGCGCGCCAGGCGCGGACCGATCATGTGGAAGCGCTCGCAGGCCGATGCCCGCGCCTGCTGGTGCAGCCTCACCAGCAGGCTGGTCTGTATCACCTCGCGCAGTGCGGGGCTCCGGTCGATCTGATCGCGCAGCGCCTGTGCGTCGATGCGCAGGCTGGTCCCCTCGCCCTGCACCAGCGCCCGCCACGGCGTGGGCGCCATGCCCAGCAACAGCTCCGAGCCGATCATCGACTCGCGCCCCACCATGCCCACCTCCAGCCCGGGGGAGCTGTCCACCTCGACGACCAGCGACACAAACCCCGTCAGCGGGAAGTGGGCATGGCTCAGCGGCTTGCCTCGCGTGCTGAGCTCCGAAGACAGCGTCAATTCGAACGGTTCGCACAGGGCCAGAAAGCGCGTTCGTTCCGCCAGCGGCAGGCGCTGGATCAACAGGTTGTGGGCATGTGCCATGGGGGAGTGGGTTTCAGGGTTCGTTCAGCGGCACCCAAAGGGGTGGCGTCTGAAAGGCATGCGGCACTTCGTGCCAACGCATTCAAAAACAGTGTGAGGCACACCGCTCGCCCTCACTGTGTGCCAGCGCACAGAGCCGCGCCCTGTTGCGATTCCGCCCATGTACGACAGCGCACGGACGCGTGGTGAGCGGACTTTTACAAACGGGCCACGCACTCCGCGCAACGCGTTCAACACGCAAGAAAGCCCACCATGAAAAACCACCCTCCCTTCCGTCTGCTTGCGCTCGCCGGTCTCGGCGCCCTGCTCGCTGCGCCCGCGTTCGCCCAGGACACCAGCCACTTTTACGGCGGCGTCGGCGCCGGCATCGCGCGCTCGGCCAACGAGACCGCCCGCACCACCGGCGTGCTGCTGCCCGGGGTGGACACCGTCTCCAGCTCCAGCGACCGCAACGACAACGCCTTCAAGGTGTTTGGCGGCTACCAGATCAACCGCAACATCGCCCTTGAAGCCGGCATGTACAGCCTCGGCAAGAGCCGCTTCACCACCCAGACCTCGCCCGCTGGTTCGTTGTCGAGCGCCACCAAGGTGCGTGGCCTGAACTTCGACGTGGTCGGCACCCTGCCCTTCACCCAGCGCTTCGCCGGCCTGGCCCGGGTGGGTGCACACCACGCCTGGTCCAAGGAAGACTACAGCGGCACGGGCGCCAACGCGGGCATCGCCGCGAGCACCAAGCACAACAACACCAACTACAAGGTGGGCGTGGGCCTGCAGTACGAGCTGAGCCCGGCCATGTGGATCCGCGGCGAGGTGGAGCGCTACCGCGTGAAGGACTCCACCGGCCGCCGCAACAACATCGACATGACGTCGGTGAGCCTGGTGTTCCCGTTCGGCCGTGCCGCACCGCGCGTCGTCGCCGCGGCACCGGCTCCGGTCTATGTGGCGCCCGCACCGGCGCCCGTGGTGATCGCCCCGGCACCCGCACCCGCACCGGTGGTGATGGCCCCCGCGCCGCAGCGCGTGAGCTTCTCGGCCGACACCCTGTTCGGCTTTGACAAAGACACCGTGCGCCCCGAAGGCATGACCGCGCTCGACACCTTCAGCAAAGAGCTCCAGGGCGCCACCTACCAGTCGATCACGGTCGAAGGCCACACCGACCGCCTGGGTTCGACGGACTACAACCAGGCCCTGTCGAACGACCGCGCCTCGTCGGTCAAGGACTACCTCGTGACCCGCGGCAAGCTCGACCCGTCCAAGATCAGCGCCGTCGGCAAGGGTGAAGGTTCGCCCGTGACCCAGGCCGCCGACTGCCCGGACAAGCAGTCCCGCACCAGCCTGATCACCTGCCTGCAGCCCGACCGCCGCGTGGAGGTGGAAGTCAGCGGCACCCGCTGAACGTCCTCGCGCCCCTGCCGCGTGAGCGGCAGGGGCTGCGTCGAAGGCCCGCCCCGGTGCACCACCGGTGGCGGGCCTTGTCGCGTGGAGGCCCTGCGCCCGACGCCGCGGCGACGCACACATCCGCTGACACCTGTATCACTGTGTACGCTGACGCACAGACCCCGCTGCGTGGCCTCCACAGAATCGCCACTCCATGGCAAGGGACACACCGTGATACACAACCGCCATTCGCGGCGGGCCGCGAGGCCCCGCACCGCAGCCCGCAGGGCTGAGGGGCATCCATGAGCGCCGCGCCGGGCCGCCCCCAGCCAGCGCACCCCGCAGCCCGCAGGGCGGAAGGGCATTCATGAACACCGCGCCGGGTCTCGTGCTGACCCTGTTCCTGCTCACCTGCGCCGCGCTGCTGCTGCTGCCCTTCTACCCCGCCTGGCGGGTGTGGCCGTGGCCCACCCACCGCAAGGCCCGCGGCGGCGACCCGGCCAGCCCGCTGCGCCTGCTGCGGCAGGTGAGCACCCTGCTGGGCAGCGGCGGGCCGCCCGCCGGCGAATCGCTGGAGCAGGCCCTGGTTCGCGGGCACCGGCCGCTGGCCGCCCTCCAGCGCCGCCTGGTGCCCGTCGCCCGCACCCCGCACGCCGACCCGGGCCTGCACGGCCACAGGCCGGCGCACGCCGCCGACCTGCGGCTGCGCGAAAACAGCGACTTCCACGAGGTGCTGGCCGACGGCCACCTGGTGTTCGGCCCGCGCAGCCGGGTCCGGTCCTGGGCCCATGCCGACAAGACGCTGCTGCTGGGCGAATCCTGCGTGGCCGCGCGCCGCCTCACGTCGGACCACGGCATCGCGCTGGCCCACGACTGCTGCTTCCAGTGGGTGCAGGCGCCGGTCATCATGTTTGGCCGGCCGCGCACCCACGAACACCCCGACCAGGACCTGCGCAAACGCCGGCTCCCGGCGCACGCGCCGCTCACGGACGCACGGCCCTGGGGGAAGGATGGCTGGCAGGTCGACGGCGACTGCCTCATCCAGGGCGGCCAACACTTCACCGGCTCGCTGCTGGTCACCGGCGTGCTGTCGATCGGCGCGGGTGCGCTGCTGGACGGCGATGTGAAAGCGCACAAGGGCATCGTGATCGGTGAACACGCGCACGTCACCGGCAGCGTCGTCTCGGACCACAGCATCCGGGTGTTCAACGAGGCCGTGATCGGCGGCCCCCTGGTGGCCGAATCGATGCTGCGGCTCGGCGTCGGTGTGCGGCTGGGCAGCCTGCGCGCGCCCACGCGCATGAGCGCCCAGGTGATCCTGGCCGAGGACGGCGTGACCGCGCACGGCAGCGTTCGCGCCGCGCGGGCCGGTCTGGTCTGGGGGCTGGCATGAGCCCGGCCAACCTGCTCGTCCCGGGGCCGGCCGAGCGCGACGCCATCCGTGGCGCCAGCGCGCGGCTGGCCGACGCCCGGCGCAGCGGGGGCGAACGGGGCGCCTTCAGCCTGTGCACGACCCCGCGCGGCGCGCTGGAGCTGCTGCTCCTGGCGGTGCTGCCCAGCGCCGCCCTGCTGGCCCTCCAGCCCCAGCTGATGGCCGCCTGGCACGGCACGATGCTGTGGTGGAGCGAACGCCTGGCGCTGCCGCTGGGCCTGGTGCGACAGGGTGCCACCACCTCGCTGGAGTGGCAGGCGGGCCCCGCGGGCGCGCTGGTGCCCGACGCGCTCACCGGCGTGGTCACGGCCGCCGCCATGACCGGCCACCTGGCCACGCTGCTCAACGCGGGCTTCTGCCTGATGCTGGCCCTGCCGCTGCCGCTGCTGCTGGCGCTGGGCCGGGGCGTGCTGCGCGTGCCGCTGCACCAGAAGCTGCTCTGCCCGGTGCTCGTGATGGCGTACTTCGCGGTCATGCTGCCGCACCAGGCCCTGCTGCACGCGGTGGTGGTGCAGCACTTCCCGGCCCTCTTCATGCCCCTGCTCTACCTGTGCTTCTGCGCCGTGCTGGACCTCATGGTCCTGGTGGCGCTGTGCGCGTGGCTCGCCAGCCTGGCCCAGGCGCCGGGCGCCAGCAGCGCCCGCTGAGGCGCCGCTTCAGCGCACACCGGCCCGCGGGGTGAACCGGGGCGCGCACCCCGGCACGCCACCGTCGGCTTCAGCTTTTGATCACGTACCTTGAACGGTCCGGGGCGGGCTCCAGGTGCAGGGTCACGCGGGTGATCGGGTCGGTGGGCGTGGGCCGCGGGTGGATCGGCCCGGGCATCTGGCCCGCGGGCGGCGCGCCCTCGCTGGTCATGGCGTTTTCCTGCTGCTCCAGGGTGAGCGGCGGGGGGGTGGCGCGGTTGGCAACGGTGATCATTCAGGGCTCCGGGTCGTGGTCAGGGTGGGGTCGGGCAGATCGAACCGTGTGGGCAGGCCCTACACCGCGAGCCGCCGGGGCAGCAGCCGGTCGTACTCGGTCTTGACGACGGCGTAACACTCGCACACGCGGGCTTCGAGACCGTCGCGGTCGAGCACGGTGATGTGGCCGCGCGCGTACCGGATGAGGTCGAGCTTCTGCAGCTTGAGGGCCGCCTCGGTCACGCCTTCGCGGCGCACGCCCAGCATGTTGGCGATCAGCTCCTGCGTCATCACCAGTTCGTTGCCGCTCAGGCGGTCCAGGCTCAGCAGCAGCCAGCGGCAGAGCTGCTGGTCCAGCGAGTGGTGGCGGTTGCACACCGCGGTCTGCGCCATCTGGGTGATGAGCGCCTGGGTGTAGCGCAGCAGCAGGTGCAGCACCGGGCCGGAGCGGTTGAATTCTTCCTTGATGTCGGCCGCCCGCAGGCGGTAGCCCTGGCCCGCGCTCTGCACCACAGCGCGGCTGGGCGTGGTTTCGCCGCCCATGAAGAGCGCGATGCCCACCAGGCCTTCGTTGCCCACCACCGCGATTTCGGCCGACGCGCCGTTTTCCATCACGTACAGCAGCGAGACGATGGCGTTGATGGGGAAGTACACGTGGCTCATCTTGGCGCCCGATTCGTACAGCACCTGACCCAGCGGCAGGTCCACCGCCTCCAGCAGGGGGGCGATGCGCTGCCACTCGGCCTCGGGCATCGCGGCCAGCAACTGGTTGCTGGATTGGTCGGGTCTGATTCCCATGGGTGGTCTCGTGGTGTGGGCGTGGCTGCCTCGGGTGCCAACAAATGTGTGACTTATTCGAGTATGCGGAGCACAGTGTGCGCCGTATGTACGTCACCGCACATACCCGGATCGATTCGCTGTGTGCGTCAGTGAACAGACGCACCCCCTCCCGGGCGGCACCATGGTTCCACTGATCCCCGGTGCCGGGGCGCAGCCAAGGACCCTGCATGCCGTTTTCTCCGCTCGAACACCGCCACACCGACAGCCACGCCGACTTCGCGTGGGGCGCCGCCGCCGTGCTCGCGCTGGGGGCGTGGCTCGCCTGGCGAACGCCGGCGGGCATGGGCCTGGAGATGGGCGCGGGCGTCGCAGCGGGCCTCGTGGCCTGGAGCCCCCTCGAATACGCGCTGCACCGCTTCGTGCTGCACCGCCTGCCGCTGTTCAGGGGCTGGCACCTCGAACACCACCGCCAGCCGACCGCCCTGGTCTGTGCGCCCACCGTGGTGGGCGCCGCGCTGATCGGCCTGGTGGTGTGCCTGCCCGCGATCGCGCTGCTGGGCCCCTGGCTCGGCGGCGCCGTCACGCTGGGGGTGTTGCTCGGCTACCTGGCCTACGCCCTCACCCACCACGCCCTGCACCACGGGACGCCCGGCAGCGAATGGCTGCAGCGCCGCAAATACTGGCACGCCAAACACCACCACCTGGCCCATGGCTGTTGTTTTGGCATCACCAGCGGTTTCTGGGACCGGGTGTTTCGCACCGCCAGCCACAAGGACAGCCCCAAGGTCCCGGCCACGACGGAAAACATCCCGGTGGTGCGCCGCGGCGGCTGACCGGCGCCCCGCCGGCCCGCTCAACGGGCGGTCGGCAGGGGAACGACGAAGCAGCAGTGCTGCGGCAGCTCGGTCCAGCGCAGGCGCTCGGCCACCTGCAGCAGCTGGGCATGGGGCTCGGCGCAGGCCGCCAGCGCGGACACCGGCTCGCCACGCACCAGCACGAAACGCATGGCGCGGCCCTCGCGCTGCAACGTGAGCTCGGCGCGCGGCCAGTGCGCCGGCAGGCAGGGCGTGAACCACAGCTCGTCGGCCTTCAGGTGCAGGCCCAGCAGGGACTCCAGCGCCGCGCGGTGCAGCCAGCCCGCCGCCCCGGTGTACCAGCTCCAGCCCCCGCGCCCGGTGTAGGGCGGCGCGCTGTAGACGTCGGCCGCCATCGCATAGGGCTCCACGCCGTAGGCCGCGCCCCAGCGCGGGTGGGCCGCGCGGTGCGCCGGGCTCAGGCAGGTGAAGTAGCGGTAGGGCGTGTTGCGGGCGTGGATGTCGCCCGGTTCACCGAGCGCCACCTGGGCCGCGGCCATCAGCGCCCAGACGCCGGCGTGGGCGTACTGCCCGCCGTTCTCGCGCACGCCCGGCGGGTAGGCCTGGATGTAGCCCGCGCTGGGGCTGGCGTGTTGCAGCGGCGGCTCCAGCAGGCGGATCAGGCCCTGTTCGGCGTCCACCAGGTGCGCCTCCACCGCGTCCATCGCCAGGCGCTGGCGCTCGGGCGGGGTCTGCCCGCTCAGCACGGCCCAGGCCTGGGCGATCAGGTCGATGCGGGCCTCGGGCTGGCCGTCCGAGCCGAGCGGGCTGCCGTCGTCGAAGAAGGCGCGTTTGAACCAGGCGCCGTCCCAGGCCGCGGTGTTCAGGGCCAGGCGCCAGCCCATGAGCGCGGCGTCCCAGCGCTGCACCCGTTCGAGCTCGCCGCGCGCTTGCGCCAGCGGCAGCCAGTCGGTGACGATGCTGCACAGGAACCAGGCCAGCCAGACCGACTCGCCCCGCCCTTCGCTGCCGACGCGGTTCATGCCGTCGTTCCAGTCGCCACCGCCCATGAGCGGCAGGCCGTGGGCGCCCACGCGCAGGCTGTGGTCGATGGCGCGCGCGCCGTGTTCGTACACGCTGGCCTGCAGCGGGCTGACGGCGGGCGTGTCGTAGCGGTCTTCCGCGCCTTCGGGCACCGGCGGGCCTTCGAGGAAGGCCACCGGCTGGTTCAGCAGCGCCGTGTCGCCGGTGGCCTGCAGGTAGTGGCTGGTGGCGTAGGGCAGCCAAAGCAGGTCGTCTGAGAAGTGCGTGCGCACGCCCGCGCCGCCCGGCGCGTGCCACCAGTGCTGCACGTCGCCTTCTTCAAACTGGCGCGAGGCGCACAGCACGATCTGGTCGCGCAGCAGCGCGGGCCGCGCCCACACCAGCGCCATCGCGTCCTGCAGCTGGTCGCGGTAGCCGGTGGCGCCGCCGGCCTGGTAGAAGCCGGCCTTGGCCCACAGGCGCGAGGACACGGTCTGGTAGAGCAGCCAGCGGTTGACCATGGCGTCCAGCAGCGGGTCGGGCGTGCTCACCTGCGTGGCGCCGAGCAGGCCGTCCCAGCGCGCCTGGGTGGCGCGCTCGCGCTCGGGGGCCGTGGTCTGGCGCGCCTGGCGCATCAGGCTGCGCGCCGCGTCGGCGTCGGGCGCATAACCCAGCAGGAACACCTGTTCCAGCGTGGCGCCGGCGCGCAGCGTGACCGGCCGCGACAGCGCGGCACACGGGTCCAGCCCCTGCCCGCCGCGCTGCCCCAGGCGCTGCGGCAGCACGAGCTGACCCTGCGCGCCGAAGAAGGCCCGGCGGTCGCAGGTCCAGTCCAGGCCCTCGGGGTCGTCCACCCCTTCGCGTGACTCGCAGAAAAACGCGGTGCCGCCCCCGAAACCGCCCGCGGCCTCCGTCTGCGTGCACAGCAGGCCGATCAGGCCCGCGCCCGGCGGGCTCACGTAATACGGCTTGCAGCGCAGCGTGGCGCGGTCGCTGCGCTTCTCGCCCATCATCCACTCCATCAGCCCGATGACGCGCAGGTGTGCCTTGCCCGCGCCGAGGTTCTCCAGCCGGATGCGCACCTGCTTGACCGCGCTGTCCGCGTCGACACACCAGCTCACCGACACGGCGAGATCGCCGCGCTGGTGGCGGATGGTGGTGAGGCCCTGGGCGTGCACCACCTGGTAGCGCGTGGCGTCGGTGCCCCAGGCCGAGGGGGTGAGGCTCCAGACCTCGCGGGTGCGGCGGTCCTGCAGCAGGAACCACTCGGACGGCGGGTCCGCCACCGGGTCGTTGGCCCAGGCGGTGAGCTGGTTCAGGCGGCTGTTGAGCGCCCAGGTGTTGCCCCCGCCGCTCTCGGACACCAGGGCGCCGAAACCGGGGTTGGCCAACACGTTGGTCCAGGGCCGCGACGGGGCCAGGCCGGCCCCGACCTCGAAGGCGAAGTCGCTGCGCGGCCCGGTGAACCGGCCCTGCGACGGTGAGGCCTCGGCCTCGGCCAGCCGCAGCGGCACCGGTTCGGGCGCCACGCTCAGGCCGCTCCACAGGCGCGGCACCGGCGCCTCGTGGCGGTCGCACCAGGCGCGCACCTGGTGCGACAGGGCCTGGCCGTCGGCCTGCAGCTGCACGCGCGCCAGGGCCTGCAGCGTGTCGAGCTGCTCGGGCGACAGTTCGTCGAACCGCAGGAGGTGCAGGCCGGTCACGGCCAGCCCGGGGCGGGCCTGCAGGTCGGCGGCGTGCTGCTCGCGCAGCAGCGCCAGCTCGCGCTGCAGCGGCATCTGGTACGAGTGCGCCTCGCGGCTGATCACCACCACGTCGCAGGCCACGCCCGCGCGCGACCACTCGCGCAGCACCAGCGCCAGCACGCGCAGCAGGCCCAGGCCCTGCGGCGCCGCGGCGTGCACCAGCAGCAGCGGGCGGTCGCCCGAGATGCCGAGCCGCCACAGCATGCGCCGGTCGCTGCGGTGTGGCACGGCGGGGGCCGCGGTCGCGCTGGCGGCGGGGGCGTCGGCCCTGGGCAGGGTGAGCACCATCGCGGTGGTCAGCGCGTGCAGCGCGGGCAGGTGGTCGGTGCGCGGGCGGTGCGCGTGGGCCGGGATGCCGGCGAGCGTGGCCGAGACCACCGAGGAACGCTCCACGTAGCTGGGCTGGCGGTACTTGTCGACCACCGCGAGCAGCGTGGCCGCGTCGTCGCTGGCGGCGGTGCCGAAGGTCACGGTGGCCTGCGCGCCGGGCGCGATCCGCAGCCGCACGCCGAGCGCGGCCACCGGGTCCAGGCCGGTGTGCAGCGCGGTGGGCAGCAGCGGCACCGCGTCCATGCGGGCCAGCGGCTGGCCCGGCGTGTGCAGCCGGCCAAGCCACCGGGCGCGGTCGGTCTGGCAGCGCAGGCCCAGCACCTCGCCCTCGGCGCTGGCCACAAAATGCGCCGCCTGCAGCGTGCGCTCGGTCTGCAGCCGGGGCCGGCGCACACAGCGCAGCGCCTGCTGCGCGGGCAGCCAGTCGGTTTGCACGAACAGGTTGGAAAACGCGGGGTGGGCCTCGTCGGCCGCGTGGCTGGCCAGGGTGATGTCCAGCGCCGAGATCAGCTCCAGCTCGATGGGCTCGCTGCTGCGGTTGACCAGCACCACCTTGCGCAGCTCGATGTCGTCCTCCGGGCTGACCCAGACCGTGGTGCACACGCGCAGCTCGGGCCAGCTGGCGTCGAAACACACGCGGTCGGTCTGGAAGCGGCACTGGTAGGTGGCGTCGGGGTCGGGCGCGGGGTGCCGCGTGACCGACACCGGCGCGCCGCTGCCACCCAGGCGCAGGTAGACGAAGGCGCCACAGGCGTCGCGCAGCGCGTCGTCGCGCCAGCGGGTGATGCCGGTCTGGTCCCAGCAGCTCCAGCCCGCGCCGTTGGCGCGCAGCGTGACGCTGTAGCGGCCGTTGGACAACAGGTGCGTGGGTTCCAGCGCCTGCGCGCCGGGGTGCAGGGTGCGCACGTGGTCGGGCGTGCGGCGGGCCTGGCCCTGCTGAAGCTGGCGCTCCGGCGGTGGCAGACCGGGCAGCTCTCGCGGCGCGCGCTCGTGCAGCAGCGACCACACGGCCTCGATGCGCGGGTGCGCCATGCCCCAGCGCTGCGCCACACCGCCGCAGAGCACGTTGGCCAGCGCGACGATGCTCATGCCCTGGTGGTGCGCCATGAAGGTGTGGACCGGGGTGAAGCGTTCACCGTGGGCCTGCCGCGCCACCGTGAAATCGAGCGCCTCGATGAAGCCGTAGCGCCCGCGCGCCGCCAGCGCGCTCAGGGCGCGCAGGTTGCGGCAGGCCAGGCCGGCGTCCACCTGGGTGGCCAGCGCCGTGGCGTAGGGCGCGATCACGCGCTCGGCCACCGGGGTGCGGCGCAGCGCCAGCCGGGGCACGCCCTGGGGCGCGTACTGGTAGGCCAGGGTGTGGTCCTGCCCGGCGTAGGCGCTCTCGGAAATGCCCCAGGGCATGACGGTGCCGCGCACGAACGCCATCTGCTCCTGCAGCGCCGAGACACCGGCCTCGTGCAGCGCGCTGTCGCGCGGCTGCGCCATCACCAGCGCGGGCATCAGGTACTCGAACATCGAGCCCGACCACGAGCGCAACACCGCGCGCCGCCCGCTCGCGAAGAAGGGCCGGCCGAGCGCCGCCCAGTGGCGCACCGGGACATCGCCCTTGGCGATGGCCAGCAGGCTGGTGGTGCGCGATTCGGAGGCCAGCAGGTCGTAGAAGCTGGTGTCGAGCTGCTGCTCGTCGAGCCGGAAGCCGATGTGCAGCAGGTGGCGTTTGGGGTGGTAGAGGAAGCGGAAGTCGGCCTCCCAGGCCATGGTCTCCAGCTGCCCGGCCAGCGCCCGCAGGCGCCCGCTGGCGCGTTCGCAGCAGCCCGCGCCGTGGGCCGCCACATCGCGCTCGGCCGAACCCAGCATGGCCAGGTGGTCGGCCAGCAGCCAGCGCAGCTGGTCCTGGGGCGTGACGGCGTGGTTGACGATGGCGGGGTTGCGCGTCTGCATCAGGCCGCCCAGCTCCGCCTGGGCTTCGACCAGCAGCGTGTGGTACGCGGCGCAGGCCACCGCCTCGTGCGACGGGGGCTGCGCGGTGTCGAGCAGGCGGCCGATGGCGGTGTGCGGCAGCGGCTGGTGCAGCAGGGTCTGCAGCAGCGGCCCATGGGGCAACAGCCGCTGGCGCGAGCGCTCGATGGCCTGCTGGCCCCGGGCCACCTCGTGCGGGTCGCGCGCGAGTTCGGTGCAGGCCTGTGCCACCGCGAGCAGGTGGGCGCTGAGGTTGCCGCTGTCCACGGTGGACACGTAACGTGGCAGCAGCGGCTGCAGGGTTTCGGTGTCGTACCAGTTCAGGAAGTGGCCGCGGTGGCGCTCCATCTGCTGCAGCGTGGCGAAGGTCGCCTCCAGCCGGGTCAGCAGCTCCTGCGTGCCGATCCAGCCGAACCGGCGCGCACAGGCGGTGCTCAGCAGGTAGAGGCCGATGTTGGTGGGCGAGGTGCGGTGCGCCACGATCTCGTAGGGCGCGACCTGCAGGTTGTCGGGCGGCAGGTGGTGGTTCTGCGCGTCCACGCAGCGCTCGAACAGGCGCCAGGTGTCGCGCGCCACACCGTCGAGCAGCTCGCGGTCGGCGGCCTTCAGCGCCCGGCGCCGGCGCGGCCAGGGCGTGTTGGCGCGCCACACCAGCAGCGGGGCCAGCGCCCACAGCGCGAGCACCAGCACCGCCAGGGCGCTGGGCGGCGGTCCCATCAGCCACAGCGCGCTCAGCCACAGGCCCCCGAGCCACAGCAGCACGGCCAGCGGCTCGGCGCGGTGGCGCCGCAAGGTGGCCGGCAGACGCGTGCTCAGGCCCGCCTGGGCCGCTTCGGCGGTGGTCCATTCGAGCAGGTGCAGCCGGCTGCGGGTGAGCCGGTGCAGGGTGCGCAGCACGGCGTCGAGCGACATCAGGGCCTGCTGCTGCAGCAAGGCCAGGTGCCAGAGCCCGCCGCCGACCGCGCGCAGCAGGTCCAGCGCGGCCGTCGCCACGAAACGCTCGCCCACCCGCTGCCACTGACCGGGCACCCAGCCCGCGAGCGCGCCCATCAGCGGGCCGGCGCTGTAGGCGGCCACCGTGAGCGCCAGCGCCACGGGCAGGGACAGGCCCACGCCCAGCATCGCCAGACCGATCAGCAGCAGCAGGGCCGGCGCCACCAGCGAGCGGCGCAGGTTGTCCAGCAGCTTCCAGCGGTTGATGGCACTCAGCGGCCAGTGGCGGTGGCGCAGCAGGAAGGGCAGCAGCTGCCAGTCGCCCCGGGCCCAGCGGTGGCCGCGCGCGGCGGCGGCGTCGGCGTGGCCGGGGTCGGGCTCGATCAGGGTCACGTCGGTCACGACGGCGCAGCGCACCAGGGCGCCTTCGAGCAGGTCGTGGCTCAGCACCTGGTCGGTCGGCAGGCGGTCGGCCAGCACGGCGTGCAGCGTGGCCACGTGCAGCAGGCCCTTGCCGGTGAAGCTGCCTTCACCGAACAGGTCCTGGTAGACGTCGGAGCTCATGGCGCTGTAGGGGTCGATGCCGGCCTGGCCGTCGAACAGCCACTGCCAGGCGGTGCGCACGCCCTCCCCCGCCAGCGGGGGCACCACGCGCGGCTGCAGAATGCCGTAGCCCTGCAGCACGCGCCGACCGGTCTCGTCCAGCCGGGGCTGGTTGTGCGGGTGCTCGGCCACGCCGACCAGCGTGCGCAGGCGGCCCGGCGGCAGCTGCGTGTCGCTGTCGAGCGTGAGGATGTAGCGCGTGTGCGGCGCCATGCGCGAGAGCTCGCCCAGGTCGAAGAACGGCCCGGGGGTGCCGGTGGCGAGCGCGGCCACCAGCTGCTCCAGCTTGCCGCGCTTGCGCTCCCAGCCCAGCCACTGGCGCTGGGTGGCGCTTTGCACGCGGCCCCGGTGCAGCAGCAGGAAGCGCGGCGGCTGGCCTGGCGCCTCGGGGTAACGCGCGTTGAGCGCGGCGAGCTCGGTGATCGCGTGCTGCACCAGCTCGTCGTCACCCGGGTGGTGCTCGGTGTCGGCATCGGCCCAGTCGCTGAGCAGGGCGAACTGCGCGTGGGCCTCGGCGTTGGCCAGGTGGTGCAGCTGCAGGCGGTGCACCAGCTGCGAGATGCCCTTGCGGTGGGTCAGCATCGCCGGCACCACCACCATCACGCGGGCCGCGGGCGGGATGCCCCCGGCCAGCAGCAGGCGCGGCAGGTGCGAGGGCTTGACCGACTCGCTGATCAGGCGGTTGACCACCGCCACCACGGCCTCCGACGCGGGCAGCAGCATCAGCAGCGCCACGAACACGGTGCCGAGCTGCGTGGGCCAGCCGGCCGCAAGCCAGCCCGGCTGGTGCAGCAGCGCCGCCACGAGCAGCAGCGTGCCCACCAGCAGCGCGCCGAGGTAGGCGGGCGTGCGCGAGAGCTTGAGGGTCGAGCGCCACAGGCTGGCCGCGCCGGGCTTCAGGCCCAGCGCCTGCTCCAGCGCCGCGCGCCCTTCGCCCTGCAGCCAGTGCGAGGCGAGCGCGGTGTGGTCGGCGTGCTGGCCCATCAGGCGCAGCAGCACCTGCGCCACCGCGGCCTCGCCCTGCCCGCTCTGCGCGGCCAGCCGCTCGATGCCGTGCAGCGTGGTGTTGCGGGTGGCGTCGTCCTCGGCCTCGAACACGGGCGAGGCCAGCATCACGCGGACCACCCGGCTGGTGCGCGTGACCACGCCGGCCCAGTCGGCCGCGCCGATCAGGCGCAGCGCGGTGACGGCGTTGCCCACGCTCAGGTGGTCGGCGGCCTGGGCCGCGTGCTGCTGGGTCTGCAGCGCGGCGAGGTCGGGCACGGCCTCCTGCAGCCAGAGCCGCACCTGCGCCAGCGGTGAATCGCCCGCGGCCGGCACCACCCCGACCAGGCTCTGGGCGAGGTGCGAGAGAAACACCTGGCCCACGCCGCGATGGTCCATCAGCTCGCGCATGTCCATCACGGTGGACAGGCTCAGGGTGTGGATGCGGCTGGCGCACAGGCTGGCGAGTTCGCGCGCGGCCTTGTGGCTGGCGATGCGGTCGGCCAGGCGGCGCAGGTTCTCCACCAGCACCACGCGCAAGGTGGTGGGCAGCGCCCAGAGTTCCCCCTGGTTGAGTTCGCGGGCGTCCTGGTAGGCGTCGAGAAAATGAACCAGCAGGGTTTCGTCGAAGGCGCTGTCGGTGTGCGCGACAAAGGCCCAGGCCACGCCGTAGATGCGCGGCAGCCCCACCAGCGGAGCGTCCTGCAGCACCGGCAGGGAGCGGTAGTAACGCGGCGGCAGCCCCTCGCGGATTTCACGCAGCTGCGCTTCGATCAGGTGGAAGTTGTCGAGCAGCCACTCGGCCGCCGGGCTGATGTCGTTGCCGTCGATCGCTTCGAGCGCGATGAACTGGTGCGCCGCGCGCAGGGTGCGCACATTGCTCTGCAGGCGCGGGTAGAACGTGGCCTGGCCAAAGCGCGCGGGGCCGGCGCGGTGCGTGGCGCCCAGGCTGCGGCCGTGCTGCTCGAACCGCTCCACCCCGAACAGCTCGGCGCGGATCGGGTCCAGCGCCATGCCGCGCGCGGCGTCGAGGGTGCGTTCCAGCCGCTTCGGCACCCAGCTCCATTGCGCCGACCAGCGTGCGTCTGCCACTTACAGCATCAGCCAGGAGCCGCCGACCAGCACCGCCAACACCAGCGCCGAGGTGACCACCCGGCCGGCGAGCATGCCGCTGACTTCGTTCGCCCCGGCCTGCAGGCTCTGCATCGGGCCGCGCAGGGCACCGCACAGGCTCAGGTGATCGCTGAGCGCCGAACGCTCGGTCGAAGAGATGTCCGCCGGGAGGCCCATGGAAGCGGTGTCCCAGCGGGGTGCGAGAGGGGAGGTGTTGGACATGGTGGGCGCCTTTGGTGAAAGAGAAACGGGGAGAGGTCGGGGCTGAAAGACGGTTGTACGGCGGCCGGGTTCGCGGGTCTGTGCGCCGTCGAACAGACCCGGTCCGCCAGAGCGCCTACCGTGAGTCACCCACACACAGGAGACCCTCATGAACCACCCCCGCCAACCAGCGCTTCGCAGCCCCGCCGCCCTCGGTGTCATGGCCCTGGCCGTGCTCACCCTGGCCGGTTGCGCCGCGCCCTACCCGGTGTACGAGCAGCCGGTGTCGCAGAACCCCGTCTACAACACGCCCAGCCAGCCCCAGCAACGGCCCGACTACCGCCGCCGCGACCGGGAGCGGCTGTATGAAGCCGACGTGACCTCGGTGCGCGCGGTCATGGGCCAGCAGCGCGAACAGCGTTGCTGGATCGAGCGCGAAGCCGTGGCACCGCAGCGCCAGCAGCCCAACGTGGGCGGCGCGATCATCGGCGGCGTCATCGGCGGCGTGCTGGGCCACCAGGTCGGCGGCGGGCGGGGCAAGGACATTGCCACCGCCGGCGGCGCGGTCGCGGGCGCGATCATCGGTTCCAACGTGGCCAACGACCGCTACGGCAACCCGGTGGCCACGCGCGACGTGCAGCGCTGCGACAACAACAACGTGAGCAGCGAGCCCGCGTACTGGGACGTGAGCTACCAGTTCCGCGGCGTCACGCACCACGTGCAGATGAGCTCGCCCCCCGGCCGCACCGTCACGGTCAACGGCGACGGCGAACCCCGGGAGTAAAGGCTCCCCCCGCAGCGCTTCGCGCTACCCCCCAGGGGGCGGCACTGGCCGTCCGGCGAAGCCGGCCCGGCGGTGCCCTGGGGTGGAGGCATCTCGCTCGGTGCGGGTGGATTTACTTGTTTGAACCGACGATCTCCACGCCAAAGCCGCGGTATCCGATGAGCGTGCAGCCGGCGTCGAACATGGGGGTGCCGCTCACGCGGTATTGCCGGCTCGTGCCGTCCTTCATGGCCCGGCTGAGCACCATGTCCAGGAACGGGCTGCGCGACGCGATGCGGGCCTGCAGCGTCTGGCGCTCGGCCTCGTTCCAGCCATCGCTGGCGGGAGCCCCTTCGTCGCCTTCGCCGTTCAAGGCATCCACCCCCAGACCCAGCATCTCCAGCACCGGCCCCGACACCTTGGTGAAGCGGCCCTGGCCGTCCTGCTCCCAGTACCAGTCGGTGGACAGCTCGGTCAGGGCGCGGTAGCGCGCCTCGCTCTCGCGCAGCTCGGTGGTGCGTTCCTGCACCACCTGCTCCAGGTACTGGTTGTGCCGCGCCAGTTGCCGGTGCAGCAGGCGCACCTCGATCAGGTTGTGGATGCGCGTCTGCACCTCGATCAGGTCGAAGGGTTTGCTCACAAAGTCCTTGGCCCCGGCCTGCAGGGCGCGCAGCTTGTGGTCGGGCTGCGCGGTGACCACCAGCACCGAGAGGTAGTCGCCCTCGGTGGCGCCGGCCTTCAGCACCTCCATCACCTGAAAACCGTCCATGCCGGGCATCTGCAGGTCGAGAAGGATCAGGTCGAACGGGGTTTTTCGGTGCATCGACGCCACGGCCCTCGGGTCCTGGGTGCTGGTCACCTGGGTGTAGCCGACGCGGTGCAGCAGGTCCTCCAGCAGGGCCACGTTGGCGGACTGGTCGTCCACGATCAGGATGCGCGCGTTGAGCATGTCTTGCGAGGTGAGGGTCATGCCGGTTCCTGCTGGATGGCGGGACCGCTGGTGTGCTGCGCGAACGCCAGGGCCGCGTCGAGTGCGTCCATGAGCTGGCTGACCTTGATGGGTTTGGTGAGGTAGTTGAAGAAGCCCGCGTCCAGACCCTTCTGGATGTCGCGCGGCACGGCGTTGGCGCTCAGCGCAATGACGGGGATGTGGGCGGTGGCCGGATCGGCGCGCAGGATCTTCATGGCCTCGATGCCGCTGATGCCGGGCAGGTTGATGTCCATCAGGATCACCTCGGGCTGGTACACGCGGGCGAACTCGATGCCCAGGCTGGCGTCGGCCGCGCCCAGCAGGCGCAGGTCGGTGCGCCGGCCGATGATCAGCTCGACCAGCTCCAGGTTCGCCGGGTTGTCTTCCACGTACAGCAGGGTGTGCAGCGGCGCGCCCGCTGGCGCGTCGGGGCGCGGTGCGTCGGTGGGCCCGGGCTCATGGCCGGCGAAGGCCGGCGTGGCGGTGAGCGTCATGTGAACCCAGAACACGCTGCCCACGCCGGGCGTGCTGTCCACGCCAATCTGGCCACCCATCAGGTGCACCAGGCGCTGCGTCACCACCAGGCCGATGCCCGTGCCCTCTTCGCCCCCGCTTTCCTGCCCCAGCCGGTTGAACGGCTGGAACAGCTGGGCCAGTTGCTCGGGGGTGAGCCCGGGGCCGGTGTCGCGCACGCTGATGCGGATCGCGTCGGGCGGGCTGAGCGAGCACTCCACCGTGACGTGCCCGCCCGGCTGGTTGTATTTGATGGCGTTGAACAGCAGGTTGATCAGCACCTGCTTGAGCCGCGTGCGGTCGGCCTTCACCCAGCGTGGCTGCTCCAGCCGCGTGAACACCATCGCGATGCCGCGCTGCTGCGCCTGCGGCTCCACCATGGCGCGGCACTCGGCCAGCACCTCGATGAGCGAGACCGGCTCGCCCGAGAGCGTGAGCTTGCCGCTCTCGATGAGCGTGAGGTCGAGGATTTCGTTGATCAGCTCCAGCAGGTACCAGCCGGCCTTGAGGATCTGGTCGATGCTGCGCTTCTGTGTGGGCGTGGGCACGGGTGTGCCCGATTCGACCAGCTGCGCAAAACCCAGGATGGCGTTGAGCGGCGTGCGCAGCTCGTGGCTCATGCTGGAGATGAAATCGGTCTTGGCGCGGTTGGCTTTGTCGGCGGCCGCCATGGCGTCGTTGAGCTGCAGCTCGCCGCGCTTGCGAACCGAGTTGTCGGTGCCGATCAGCAGGTAGCCGATGAGGTCACCGTAGTCGTCGCGCAGCGCGGTGATCGAGATCACGGCCGGGAAGCTGCTGCCGTCCTTGCAGATGTAGGTGAGCTCGTAGATGTCTTCGATGCCGCGCGAGGCCTTGAAGGCCAGGGCCTCGAAGCCCGGTGCGATCGGCGTGTCGAGTTCCACGCTCAGCGCCATGGCGCGCGCACGCACCTCCATCGGGTCGTGCATGTCGCTGGGGCGCACGCGGTTGATCACCTCGTCGGCGCGGTAGCCCAACATGCGCTCGGCCCCGACGTTGAAGAGCTGGATGATGCCCTTCTCGTCCGTCGCGATGATCGAAAAATTGGGGCTGTTGAGGATCGCGCTCTGCAACGCACCCGCCTTGAGCAGGGCGTTGCTGCGGCCGGTTTCGGCGGCATCGCTGCGGGGAGGGGTCTCTGACATCGGTACTTCCGTGAACGCCGCCCGATGGGGAGGCTGGTCTCCACCGTGCCAGCCCCCGTCCGCCCGGTCTGTGCGCTGCCGCACACAGAAGCCCTGACGACCTAGACCGGGTTGCGCCCGGTGATCACCCGCAGCACCACCATGGCGATGGCGATGACCAGCAGGACGTGGATGTACCCGCCCACGGTGGTCGCGGTGACCAGGCCCAGCAACCAGAGCACGAGCAGCACGGCGGCGATGGTGTAGATCATGGGAGGCCTGCTTTCAGCGTTGTTCAGCGTGGGGGCGAACGGGGGGTGGAACGGCGCCAGAGCCAGACCGCGCCCGCCGCCGCGGCCAGGGCGAGCACCGTCCCGGGGTGGCGGCGGACCAGGGCCAGGCCCTGGCGCAGCATCAGCGGGGACGGGGAGGCCACTGCGGGCGCGGGCACCACCACCGTCGCCGGGGCGGGTTCGGGGCGCAGCAGGCGCTGGACAAGCGCACCGGCCGCGAGCGACGCCGACGGGTGCTCGCGCAGGCCCTTGATCAAGGGCCACGCGGCGCTGGCGGCCCAGCCCATCAGCGACGGCCGGGCCCGTTCGGCGCGGTCTGCGGCCAGCCAGGCGGCCATGCGCTCGCGGTTGTGGGTCAGGCGAACGCTGGCCGGTCGCTCGACCGGGGGCACGGCCGCCGGGTCGGGTGGGGGGAGGCGGTGCAACGGGTTCATGGCGCGCCCGGCGTGCGCAGCAACGCCAGGTCCTGGCCCATCTGCCCGCGCAGGCGCTCCATCGAACCGCTCGGGGCCTGCGCATGGGCCAGCAGCCAGGCCCACACCCCGAGGCCGGCGGGCACCACGGGGGTCAACCAGAACAGCCAGGGCGAACGGATGCCGGCCTCGGGCAACGACGCCCACAGCAGCAACGCCACGCCGGCCAGCGTGAAGGCCACCAGCAGGCAGGCGGCCCCCGCCAGCTGCAGGGCCAGACGCCGTTGCAGGCACCGACCGCTCAGCTGCAGCTCCTCGGACACGAGGCTGGCGTAGGCCGCCGCGTGCTCCGCCAGCCACAGGGGCTGCGCCGCGGCGAGGCGAAACACGGGGTGGATCACGGCCGCGCCTCGGCGGTCAGCGGCCGGTGCCGCTGTGGCGACTGAACAGGGCCACCAGGCCCATGAGCGTGGCGCCCACGGCGGCGGCGATGAGCACCGATTTCACCGGCTCGTGCTGGATGTAGGTCGTGGTCGCGTCTTTGACGTGCATCGACTTTTCACGCAGCAGGTGCGCGCGTTCGCGGACCGCTTCCATGCCGTCGTGCGCGAGCGCCTCGGTGTGCTGGGCGAACTGCTTGATCGCGGCCCCCGACTGGTTCCGGGCGACGGTCAGGCCTTCCTGGGCGGAGCGCACGGCGTGTTCGGTCCCTTGGGCGACCGCACTGGCCAGCGTGGAGGCGTCATCGCCCAGGTGTTTGAAGTTGTCGTTGGTGGTGTTCATGGGAATGCCTTTGAAAGGGGGGTGGGGTGGCGATGAGCGGGCGGGTGCCCGATCACTTCAGGCGCATGTCGTTCTTGACCGTGCGCACGCCGCTCACGGCACGCGTGACCTGGATCGCGCGATCGATGTCGGCCTGGCTGCCCACAAAGCCGCTGAGCTGGACCGCGCCCTTGAAGGTTTCCACGTTGATCTCGGCGGACTTCAGCGTGTCTTCCTTGAAGATCGCGGCCTTCACCTTGGCGGTGATCGCCGTGTCGTCCACGTACTGGCCGGTGCTTTCCTTGGTGGTCGAGGAAGCGCAGCCACCGATGAAGGTGAAAGCGGCGGCGGCGAGCAGCAGGAAGGAGAAGCGTTGTGTGAGTTTCATGGTGGGCTTTCTGTGAAGAAGGGAACGGGCAGCGCGGCCAGGGGCCACGCCTCAGGAGGGTTCAGCGATCTGTCCATCGCCGATGCCTTCACAGTAGGGCCCGCGCCACAAAACGTCTGTGCGCTGCCGCACCTTGAGAAGAGCGCAGGAGGTGAGCGCGCCGGCCACCGTCCCGGAGCGCGATCCACCACGAATGAAATGTCCCAGCCCAGGGCACCGCCGGGCCGGCTTTGCCGGACGGCCAGTGCCGCCCCCTGGGGGGTAGCGCGAAGCGCTGCGGGGGGTTACTTCTTCACCGGCTGCCCGTCGCTCATGACACTGCCCGGGTACAGCACCACGATCTCGCCCGCCGTCAGGCCCTCTTTCACCCAGGCCGCCTCCGCGTTGCGGTCGCGGACCTGCACGGGGCGCGCGCGCGCTTTGCCGGCCTCCACCACGAACACGCGCCAGCGCTCGCCGTCGCGCACCAGCGCGGCGCTCGGCACCAGCAGGGCGTCGGCCTGCGACGACACGGTGATGTGCGCATCGACGCGAAACCCGTCGCCCAGCCGCGCGGCCTCCCCCACCGGGGACGGCAGCGCCACCACCACGTTCACCCGCTGCTCTTCGATGCCCAGCGCCGAGACCTTGGTGAACGCCATCGGCTCCACGCGCACCACCTGCCCCGACAGCGCCGGGGCACCGCTGCCGGTGGACAGCCGCACGGGCGCGCCGGGCCGCACCTGCCGCACCTCGCCCGAGAGCACGTCGATCACCGCCTCCATCTCGGCCGTGTCGCCGACCACCAGCAGCGGCGCGCCGGCCGTGACCGGGCCTTCGCTGTCCAGGTGCAGCTTGAGCACCTGGCCGTTCACCGGGCTCTTGATCTGCCACAAGCCGGCGGGCTGAGCGGCCGCGGGCGCGGCCAGGCTGAGCCCGGCGCGCGCTTCGGCCAGCGCGAAGTCGGCCATGGCCTGCTCGGCCCGCGCGGCGTTCAGCGCCTGCTGCGCGGCCTGGCGGGCGAGCTCGGCCTGGTCGCGCGCCGAGGGCGCGATGAACTGCTCTTTCGCGAGCTGGGCGGCGCGGCTGGCTTCGAGCGTGGCGAGCGACAGCGCGGTCTGCGCGCGCTGCACCTGCGCGGCGGCGGCGCGGCGCGCGGCCTCGGCGCTGCCCACGCGCTGCTGCATCACGCTGCGTGTGCGCGCGTCGATCATCTGCGGCGCCACCGGCTGCAGCGTGGCCACCACCTCGCCCGCCTTCACCGTGTCGCCCACCTGGAGCGTGGGGCGCAGCAGCTGCGCCGACGTGGGCGCGGTGACCACGTAGCGGTGCTTCAGCCGCAGCTGCCCGTCTTCTTCGATGGCCTGCTCGAAGGTGCCGGTGGCGACCGTGGCCACCTCGACCCGCAGCGGGCGCGGCCGGTACACCGCGACCACCAGACCCACGGCGGCCACCCCCAGCAGCCCCCACCACAGCCAGCGACGGGACTTCGAAGCGTTGGAAGCCTTGTTCTTGTCGTTCATTCGCGCACCTTCAATACGGACACCAGGTCCAGTTGGTCGATCTTTCGCCGCACCAGCAAGGCGCTGGCCACACCGGCGGCGAGCACGATGAGGGCCGCCGAGGCGTAGGTGGACGGTTCGATCACGACGGGGAAATCGATGCTGTCCGACGACATCAGCCGCATCATCAGCGAGGCCAGCCCCCAGCCCGCGAGCCCGCCCACGGGCAGCGCCAGCAGCAGCTCGGCGCCCAGCTCGGCCAGCAGCAGCACCGAGACCTCGGCCCGCGTCATGCCCAGCACGCGCAGGCTCGCCAGCTCCCAGGCGCGCTCGGAGAGCGAGATGCGCGCCGCGTTGTAGATGATGCCCACCGCCATCGCGACCGCAAACAGCGTGAGGATGCCGCTGAAGATGCCCATGTTGCGCGAGGTGGTCTTGTCGAACGCGGCCATGGAGCCGGCCTTGTCGAACACCGAGTTGATCATGGGCGCGGCCTTCACCGCGCCCCAGAAGGCGTCCATCGCCAGCGGGTCGACCTGCAGCGCCGCGTCGGCCACGCCGTCGCCGTCGCGCGCGATCCGGTTCATGGCGTCGAGGTTCATGTAGAGCTGCTGCCCGAACATGGTGTGCACCACGTCCACCACCACCACCGGCACCCGGGTCTGGCTCCAGAGCCGGAACTGCAGTTCGACGCGGTCGCCCACGCGCGCGCCCAGCTCCCTGGCGAGCAGCGCGCTCAGCACCACGCCATGCGCCGGCAGCGCCACCGCGCCGCGCTGTTCGTCGACCACGCGCATGAGCCGGGCGTCGCCGCGAAACCCCAGCAGGGCCGTGTCCACGGTGCGCCCGCCCAGGCCCACGCGCACGGGCTCGGTGCGGTAGGGCTCGGCGTCGATCACGCCGGGCAGGCGCTGCAGGTCCTGCACCACGCCCACCGGCACCGGGCGGCGGAAGTTCACCAGCACGTCGCCCTGCTGCACCTGGCGGAACTGCACGTCCACGATGTGCGCGATGGCGTCGAGCCAGAACGCGCCCGAGATCTGCAGCGCCACCGCCAGCGCGATGCCGGTCACGGTGAAGGCCGCGCGCAGCGGGCGGCGCTCGACGTTGCGGATCACCATCATCGCGCCGGTGCTGACCCAGCGCCCCAGGCCCAGGCGCTCGGCCAGCGTGCGCTGGTAGCTCGGTGGCGACGGCGGCTGCATGGCCTGCGCCGGGCTCAGGCGCACCACCGCGCGGATCGCGGTCCAGGTGCCGGCCGCGGCCGCGGCGCAGGCGATGAACACCGAAGCCACCACGAGCCAGACCGTGGTCACGTAACGCAGCCCGTTGAAGCGGAACACCTCGTCGTAGAGCAGCAGCATGCCGCGCCCGATGGCCTCGCTCAGGGCCAGCCCCACCAGCAGGCCCAGCCCGGCGATGGCCAGCGCGAGCTGGATGTAGTGCCACGCGATCGCGCCGTCCCGGTAGCCCAGCGCCTTGAGCGCCGCGATCTGGCTGCGCTGCGTGGCGACCTGCCGGCTCAGCACCACGTTGAGGATGAACATGGCCACGGCGAGAAAGATGGCCGGCAGCACCGTGCCCATGACCTTGAGTTGCGCGAGTTCGTCACTGACGATCTTGGCCGAGAGCTGCTTGTCGCGCCCCACCGAACCGATGGCGCCATAGGGTTCGAGCAGGCGGTCCACCCGCAGCAGCACCGGCGCCACCGGGGCCCCGGCATCGAGCCGCAGCGAGGCCAGGTTGAACGCGCCCTGCATGTCGAAGGCCTGCGTCATGCGCGCGCCGTCGATCCACCAGATGCCGAACGAGGTGTCGTCGGGCGCGCCGCCCTGCGAGGCGAACACGTACTCGGGCGAGGCCGCCGTGCCCACCAGGTGCACGGCCTCGCGCTTGCCGTTGAGGATGGCGTGCACCGTGTCGCCGGGGTTCAGGCCGCGCGCCGCCGCAAAACGGTCGCTCACCAGGGCTTCAAGCGCGCCATCGCGCTCAGGCCAGCGCCCGCGCTTCAAGGTGAGCGCGTTCAGGCCCTGGCGCCCGGCGTGCACGCGCGAGAGGTCGAGCCCGATGAACCGCCCCGTCACGGGCGGCAGCACACCGGGCAGGTCGATCTGCGCGTCGAACACCACGTCGAGCTTCACCTCGGCCACGCCGGGCAAGGCGGCCAGGCGCTCGCGCAGGTGCACCGGCGCGCGCTTGACGTTCGCGAACACGTCGGCCAGCCGGTTGTCGCGGTAGAAGGCGTCGCGCGAACCCTGGAGCGACTCGTGCACCGAGAACATGCCCACGAAACCGGCCACGCCGATGGCCACGACCATGGCGATGGTGGCCACCTGCGCGCGCAGCCGCGTGAGGTCGCGCCAGAGCTTGATGTGCAGGGCTTTCACAGCGGGCTCACCAGCGCAGCGTGGCCGCCGCGACCTTCTGCGGGTTGATGCGGGTCTCGACGATGCGCCCGTCGGCCAGGCGCAGCACGCGGTCGGCCAGCTCGGCGATGGGCGCGTTGTGGGTGATGACGATGGTGGTGGTGCCCAGCTCGCGGTTCACCTGCTCGATGGCCTGCAAGACCATCACGCCGGTGGCGCAGTCGAGCGCGCCGGTGGGTTCGTCGCACAGCAGCACCGCGGGGCGTTTGGCGATGGCCCGGGCGATCGCCACGCGCTGCTGCTCGCCGCCCGAGAGCTGCGACACGAAGTGGTCCAGGCGCTCGGCCAGCCCCACCAGCGCCAGCGCGTCTTCGGGCCGCATCGGGTCGTCGGCGAGGTCGGTCACCAGCGCCACGTTTTCGCGCGCGGTGAGGCTGGGGATCAGGTTGTAGAACTGGAACACGAAGCCCACGTGCTCGCGCCGGTAGCGCGTGAGTTCGGCGTCGCCGGCGCCGGTGAGCTCGTGCGCCTGGCCCTGGTGGGTCCAGCGCGCCGTGCCGCTGCTGGCGCTGTCCAGGCCACCCAGGATGTTGAGCAGGGTCGACTTGCCGCTGCCCGAGGCCCCGAGCAGCACCACAAATTCACCGCGCACCACGTCCAAGTCCACGCCGCGCAGGGCGTGCACGGCGGTCGCGCCTTCGCCATAGACCTTGGTGAGGCCTCGGGCCACGAAGACCGGTTCAACATCGGGGGCGGGTTGGGGCATGGGAACGGGCAGGGCAAAGGATCGAACGGTCAGGCACCGCGCACGGCGCTGCATGCGGCCAGTGTTTCAAAGCACGGTGCCGCCTGCACTGACCTGTGTCAAGCCCGGATCGGACTCCTGTCCTTGTAGCACCAGGCCGACAGCGGGTCTGTGCGCTGGACCGGCCGCACACCCGCGAGGCGGTTCGTCCACACCCGTGTGCGGTGTTGCACGCCCGCTCTGGACTGCGCTCCCTGCCTTTCAGCGCCCGGTGGCCCAACAATGCGGGCTTGCCCCCACGCCCGCGGCCCACCACAAGCCAGGCCGCGAGCCCCACCCCACCGATGCGACCCATCGAAGGAAACCCATGTTCACCGACCTGCAACGGCTGCTCGACGCCCTCCGGAACCGGCCACCCACCGCCGACACCCGCGCTTCAGCGACCGGCCTGCACCTGGCGCGCAGCGCCCTGCTGCGCAGCGTGCACGACTGCAGCGGCGTGCACGCCCAGCACCTGCACCACCGCATCCGCCTGGCCGGCAGCCAACGGGAACTCTGGGCCCTGCGCGCGGACGCCTACAACGTCATCGCCCGGGACCATTGCCAGTCGATCGCGGCCGATCGCATCCACGACATGGGCCACCTCTTTGACGACGGGGTCGTCCGGAACGGGTCGCGGTCTCGGTGGCACCGCAGCGGCGCGGGGCGCTGACGCGCCCGCGCCGGGTTCACTTCCAGAGTTCTTTCACGCGCGCATCGCGTCCGCACGACAGCCGGTAGAAGTTGTAGCGCAGCTCGTTCTTCTTGTAATAGTCCTGGTGGTAGGCCTCGGCCAGGTGGAAGGCGCTGGCGGGCGCGAGCTCGGTGTGGATGGTCTTGAAACGGCCACTCTTCAACAGCGCGTCGCGGCTGGCCTCGGCCACCTGGCGCTCCGCCTCGCTGCCCCAGTAGATGCCGCTGCGGTACTGCGTGCCGACGTCGCAGAACTGCCGGTCCTTGACCGTGGGGTCGATGTGGCGCCAGAAGTACTCGACCAGTTGCGCGTAACTCACCTTGGCGGGGTCGTAGATCACGCGCACGGCTTCGGTGTGCCCGGTGCGGCCCTTGCTGACCTGTTCGTAGGTCGGATCAGGGGTTTTGCCGGCGGTGTAGCCCGACTCGACCTCCACCACGCCAGGCAGTTTTTCAAAGTCCTTCTCGATGCACCAGAAACAGCCGCCAGCGAACACGGCGGTGGCCGTGGCGGCATGGCTGAGCGAGGTGGTAGACAGCAGCAGCGCCGCCATCAGGGACAGGAGGGTGCGTGTGGGGTTCATGGTGTCTTTCAAAGGGCGTTCTCATGCGGGATGGCAACCCGGACGCCTGCAACGGTGCGGCCCAAGGCACCGCCGGGCCGGCTTTGCCGGACGGCCAGTGCCGTCCCCCTCCCGCCGAAGGCGAGAGAGGGGGGTGACGCGAAGCGGCGCGGGGGGGCTTCACTTCACTTGCGCACGGGTGGCAGGGCCTGACCCTGGGGCACGAAGGCCAGCGCCACGCCGTTGTTGCAATAGCGTTTGCCGGTGGGTTGGGGTCCGTCGCTGAACACATGGCCCTGGTGCCCGCCGCAGCGCGCGCAGTGGTACTCGGTGCGTGGGAAGAAGGCCTTGTAGTCGGTGGAGGTGCCCAGCGCCCCGGCCAGCGGCTGCCAGAAGCTGGGCCAGCCGGTGCCGCTCTCGTATTTGTGCGCGGCGTCGAACAGCGGCAGCTGGCACGCGGCGCACACAAAGGTGCCCGGGCGCTTTTCGCCGTTGAGCGGGCTGGTGCCGGCGCGCTCGGTGCCGTGCTCGAACAGCACGCCGTAAGCCGCGGGCGACACCAGGGCCTTCCACTCCGCCGCCGTCTTGTTCAAGGGAAACGGCGGTGCGGCCAGGGTGGTGGCGGGCAGCGACAGGCCGGCCAGCCAGCCGGTGAAATGCTTCAACATGGTGCGTCTGTCCATCACAGTGTCCTTGCGAGGTGTCCGGGGGGCGGTGCGCCAGACGGCGCCGCTCATCGGCCCGGAGACAGGTGGGTCGTCCGGGCAGCCACATCCTTACAGCAAACGGCCAACAACGCCCTGCCGCCCGGTACAACGCCTGGCGCACACGCGGTCTTGGCCCGGGTCAATGGCCCCGCCGGGCGGAGGGCCGTTGCCATCGGTGACGAAGCCACCCATAATGCTGCACTGCACCATGGCCAATTCCACCGCACCATTGCAACTCGGCCTTGAGGACCTCCTCGGGGACATGGTCCATGCGCGCCGCAACGGCGACATGGGACGGCTGGCCCTGCTGGCCTACTGCGAAGTGCGCCGCTGGGCGCGCCAGGCGGGTGAAAACGGCCTGGCCGACCGCTCCACCGCCCTGATCACCCGCCACCCCCACGCCAGCCGCGACCAGTTCATGGAACAGATCGACGGGCTGATCAACGAACTCGAAGAAGCCCACACCCGGGTGGTGAGCCAGCAACTGCCGATGTGACGCGGCTCACAGGGTGGGCGTTGCGCCAAGCCTGGGCCGCTATGAGCCAGCAACGGACTTCCACTCCCGGAAAAACCGGATGCGTTCGGCGTGGTCCGGGTGGCTGGCGATCGAGATCGGCAGGACATCGCCGCCCTCCTCCGCCGCGTCGTGGTCGGCATCGGCATCGGCATCGGCATCGCATTGCCGCTCCTCGGCCTGGATGCGCTCGAAAAACACCACCATCTCTGCCGGAGCGATGCCCCCGGCGTGCAGCATCTCGGCCGCATGGGCATCGGCCTCGCGCTCGGCGTCGCGGCTGTAGGACTGGGTCACCAGGGTGGCCGGCACCGTGGCGAGGAAGCTGCTCGCGTCGCCCAGCACGACGCCGATCAGCGCGCTGACCAGGCTGGAGCGCACCAGCATGTCGAGCCCGTGGCGGTGCTGCACGTGGCCGAGTTCGTGCGCCAGCACGCCCACGAGGGCGTCGGGCCGGTCTTCCAGCATCTTCACCAGGTCGTCGGTCATGACGATGGCGCCGCCCGGCAGGGCAAAGGCGTTGGCCCCCAGGATCTCGCTTTTGTGGAAGGCGAGGTTCCAGGGCGGCGCATCGCCCTCGGGGTGGCTGGCCTTCACCACGGCCGCGAAGCGCTGGCGCAGCGCGTCCTGCTGTCTCTGGGGCAGCTCGCTCGGCGTCAGAAAGATCGACTGGAGCTGCGACATGCTGGCCTCGCCGATGCGCTCTTCCAGCGACGGTGGCACCAAGTGGGCCAGGGTGCTGCTGAGCCAGGGCACGCCCCAGACCCAGGCCGCCGCCAGAAACGCCACGGTGCCGGCCATCGCCACCAGCGTCGCGCGCCAGCTCTGCATCCAGCCCACGACCACGCCCTCCCGGTGCCCCTGGGCCCGCCACCAGGCGTCCCACTCGGCGGCGTCGGCGTGCTGGATCAGGCTGCCGTCGGGCAGCTCGGTCTGGCGCTGCCCATGGGTGCGGCGCTCGGGCCAGCGCACCCGGGCCAGCGGGTAGCGGTGCTCGACGGCGCCATCCTGCGTGCGCAGGAGCAGTTCACCGCCGTCGATGCGCAGGGTCACGGCCTGAGGCCGGGGGCTGCGTCCGTCGAACCAACGGGTGATCAGGGTTGCGGCCATGCCGTCCATCACAGGCCCATGTCGATGCCGAAGAAGTCACCCGCCGCGTCGCCGATCACCCCCACAGGTTGCTGCAGCGAGTCGCTCACCCACCGGTCCACGTCGCCGTCCACCTGGACGCTCATGGCTTCGAGGCGGATGCGCGCGGAGCGCACTTTGGCGAAAGGCCAGTACAGCCCGAGCGTGAGGGCGATCAGCACCCAGTTGACGATGTTCACGCGCATGAGCGGCGCGAGTCTGAGCTGGCTGGTGAAGCGGATGTGGGTGCTGTGCGTGTTCGACCAGAGCAGGTTCTGGAAGCGCGAGGTCATGTAGGAGCCCACGATCAGCGGCAAGAGCACGTAGACCATGGCGAGCACCGCGCCCGCGCCCACCATGAGCAGCACTCCGGCACCCTCGTCCAGGTTGCTGAGGTCGCCCAGGCTGGCCATGCCCAGCGCCGCCATCGCCCCCACCAGCACCCCCATCACCGTGCCCAGCCCCATCATCACCAGCAGGGAGACGCCGGTGATCTTGATGGACAGGCCGTAGAAGCGTTTGGCGCCGGCGGTGAAGGTGGTGCGTTCCTGGGCAAAGGCATAGCCGCCGTGCTGGTAGGCCTTGATGCGCGCCCACAACCAGGGCACCAGCAGCGTGAAACCCAGCACTACCAGCCCCACGGTGATCGCGGCCTGCTGGGCCGCCTCTTCGGAGACCGCCTCGGGGTCGCTCATGTCGGGCATCAGCAGTGCCAACGCCAGCGCGGGAATGAAGAAGGGCAGCATGGCGACGTAAGCCGACTTCAGGTCGCCCACGAAGGCCAGCCGCACGCCGCGCCAGCTGGTGTTGCGCAGGCGGAACTGCAGCGACGCGCGCCACAGCGCCGGCCACAGCGCCGCAAACACGAGCAGGGCCACCCACGACAGGGTGGGCATGAAGTTGGACACCGCCGAGTAGCCCACGCCCAGCACCAGCACCAGCAGGTAGCCGCGAAACATCTTCCAGGAATCGGCGTGAAAGCCCAGCGGGTCGCCGCCAACCAGCGTGTTGTTCTGGAAATAGGCCATGCGACGCGCGCGGGCGAACGGCAGGTACAGGGTCAACGTCACCAGGGTGAGCAAGAGGTTGACGATCCAGATGCGGAAGTACTCGCTGCCCGAGCCGGTGAAGCGGATGTCCAGCGTCTGCGGACCGGGTGGCGACACCGGGTCCAGCGTCAAGCGCTCGGTTTCTGCGAATTCGTCTGACGGTTCCATGCCCTGCCCTTTTTTGTGTGCGGATGTAAGCGGGAAATGCTACCACCGGCACCGGGCGCCTTGAGGCATGGAACAGGCGAAAACCGGCACACTCGACCCATGAGCACCGCATCCGCCACCGAACGCCCCAAGTCGTCCACGCCCACCTCGCTGGGCGGGCTGCGCCCCTTCATGCGGCCCTACCGGCTGCAGATCGGGCTGGCCATCCTGTTCCTGATGCTCGCCGCCGCCGCCACCCTGCTGTTTCCCTGGGCGCTGCGTCACCTGATCGACGGCGGGCTGGTGGAACCGGGCCGCGGCGATCAGACCATGGCGCTGCGAGGGCACTTTGTGCAGCTGTTCGGCGTGGCGGTGCTGCTCGGCATCTCGTCGGCCGTGCGCTTCTATTTCGTGAGCTGGATCGGCGAGCGCGTCACGGCCGACCTGCGCAATGCGGTGTACAGCCACGTGCTGCGCCAGAGCCCGCAATTCTTCGAAACCACGCAGACCGGCGAGGTGCTCTCGCGCCTGACCACCGACACCACGCTGGTGCAGACCGTGGTGGGCTCGTCGCTCTCCATGGGCTTGCGCAACGCGGTGACCGGCATCGGCGCGCTGATCATGCTGGTGTGGACCAACCCCTACGTGATGCTGCAGGTGTCGCTGATCATCGGGCTGGTGGTGCTGCCGAGCATGTGGTTTGGCCGGCGCGTGCGCAAGCTCTCGCGCGCCAGCCAGGACCGCGT
>NZ_JADMKB010000094.1 GCF_018780075.1 Hydrogenophaga sp. | reverse complement strand
TGGGCTTCTTGCCCGTTACGTCGCAGACGCGTGCCATGAGGACACTCCGATACTTCTTTACAGCTGGTGGCGCGGGATGCGTGAACGGTGTTCCCGTCGCGCCTCTGGCCACTCAACCTCACCTCGCCAGGAAAGGGTGGCGGTAACCCATGATTTGTGCGAGCAAATCGCAGCAAAGCCTGTGATTATAGCGTTGCCGGTGACGGTCTTCGAACCGTCAGTCGGCGCGCATGCCCGACGGAGGTGTCAGGCGGGGTTTTGTTCCAGGAAGCGCTGAGCGTCCAACGCCGCCATGCAGCCCGTGCCGGCACTGGTGATGGCCTGGCGGTAGATGTGGTCCTGCACGTCGCCGGCCGCGAAGATGCCCGGCACGCTGGTCATGGTGGCCATGCCGTTGTTGCCCGACCTGGTCACGATGTAGCCGTCCTTCATTTCCAATTGACCTTTGAAAATGTCGGTGTTGGGGCTGTGACCAATGGCGATGAAACAGCCCTTGACAGCGATGTCTTCGGTGGCGCCCGTCTGCACGTTCTTGACGCGCACACCGGTGACCCCCATCGGGTCGCCCAGCACCTCCTCCAGCGTGCTGTGCAGTTGAAGTGCGATCTTGCCTTCAGCAACCTTCCCATGGAGTTTGTCGATCAAGATGGCCTCGGCCTTGAACGTGTCCCGGCGGTGAATCAGCGTGACCTTGCTGGCGATGTTGGAGAGGTAGAGGGCTTCCTCCACGGCCGTGTTGCCGCCGCCCACCACCGACACTTCCTCGCCGCGATAGAAAAACCCGTCGCAGGTGGCGCAGCCGCTCACACCCTTGCCCATGAAAGCTTCTTCTGAGGGCAGGCCCAGGTACTTGGCCGAAGCGCCGGTGGCGAGGATGAGGGCGTCGCAGCTGTATTCGCCGCTGTCGCCTTTGAGCACGAACGGGCGTTTGGAGAAATCGACGGTGTTGATGTGGTCGAAAACGATCTCGGTCTTGAAGCGCTCGGCGTGGGCCAGGAAGCGTTGCATGAGGTCCGGGCCCTGAACGCCGTCCACGTCGGCGGGCCAGTTGTCCACATCGGTGGTGGTCATGAGCTGGCCGCCCTGGGCGATGCCGGTGATGAGCAGCGGACTCAGGTTGGCACGGGCCGCATAGATGGCAGCCGTGTAGCCCGCGGGGCCGGAACCTAAAATAAGTACTTTTGTGTGCTTCATGGTGTTCGTCCTTCCCATTTTGTTGATGGGTTGGTATAGAGTGAATGAGAATGACGCGCAGATCCTTGTGGCTTCTGCTTTCTTGGGCACGGATTCCGGAAGTGCGGAAGTGGGCGCCTTGTCTGTGATCGAGTTTACAAAAAGCGCGGCGTCAGCCGTTCTTCAAGAGGAATAAGCCTATGTCGATACTGTCCAATCTTGATTTGATCCGCCGTGTCCCGCTGTTTTCGACCTTGACCCAGGCACAGGCCGAATCGGTGGCGGACGCTGTGATCAAGCGGCGCTTCAAACGGGGTGAAGTGATCGTGGAGCAGGGCAAAAAGTCCAACTTCCTGGCCATCGTGCTGACCGGGCGTGCGCGCGTGGTGACCACCGACACCCGAGGTCGCGAGGTGATCCTGGCCACCATGAATCCGGGCGACTACGTGGGCGAGATGAGTCTGATCGACAACCAGCCCCACTCGGCTACGGTGCGTGCGGAGGTTCAGACCGACGTGTTGATCCTGGGCCGGGTGGAGTTCGCCCGCTGCCTGCCCGAAAACACCTCCATGGCCTATGCCGTGATGAAGGGCCTGGTCTTGCGCCTTCGCCATGCGGACCGCAAGATCGAATCGCTGGCGCTCATGGACGTGTACGGGCGGGTGGCCCGTGCGTTGCTGGAGTTTGCGCAGCCCGACAAAGATGGCCGACTGGTGATCCGCGACCGGGTGTCGCGTCAGGACGTGGCCAAGATGATCGGGGCATCGCGAGAAATGGTCAGCCGGGTGATGAAAGATCTGGAAGACCGTGGGTTCATCGAGGTGGATGAAGACGGCAGCACCATCATCAAGGACCGTTTGAACTCGCTCGGCTGAGCCGGGCTTTTTTGCATCGCTTCGGCGCGTTGTCGGCGCCTCACAGACCTCCTGATCGGCCGCCTTGGCCGGGCGTTTGCCGCTGCCGCATTGGGGTAAGCTTGCCACAGGATATCTGCGAGGTCTATGACATATTCACTCAACACCCTCAATGCCGATCGGGCCAACGCGCCGCCGAGCGGACTGGCCCGCTTCGCCCATGAGATGGCGCTGGTGGCGGGGGCTGCTGTGCTCGGTTTCTGGCTGTTGGCGCTGATCAGCCATTCCTTGTCTGATCCGGCCTGGAGCACCACGGGGTCGCGAGGCGAGGTGGGCAACTGGGGCGGTCAGCTGGGTGCCTGGCTGTCTGATGCGAGTTACTACCTGATGGGCTTTTCCGTCTGGTGGCTGATGCTGGCAGGCTGGCGCGTGTGGCTGTCCGCTCTGGCGGAGCGGTTGCGGGGACAGACCCCATCCGACGCCACCGATGGGGCGGCATTGACGCTGTGGCAAACCCCATGGCTGCGCTGGGGCGCCTACGGGTTGGCGCTGGTGGTGCTCATGCTGGCCAGCATGACGCTGGAGTGGAGCCGGCTGTACCGGCTGGAAGCCTTCCTGCCAGGCCACGGCGGCGGGGTGTTTGGTCACCTTTTGGGACCGTGGGCGGTGCGGTGGTTGGGTTTCACTGGGTCTGCGCTGGTCGCACTGGCCCTGATCGTGATCTGCCTGCCCCGCGTGTTCCAGTTCTCCTGGGGGCATTGGGCGGAGCGCGTGGGTGGTCAGCTCGACGAATGGTTTGAGTCGCGACGGGAGAAGCGCGAGGCGGTGGAAGACCAGCGCATTGGTGAGCAGGCCGCGCGCGAGCGCGAGGAAGTGGTCAAGGTCGAGCGGGTCGAGATCGAGGAACACCACCCGACCCCGATGTTGATCGAGCCCACGCTGGTCGATGTGCCCAAGAGCGAGCGTGTGGCCAAGGAGCGGCAAAAGCCCTTGTTCACCGAGATGCCCGACAGCAAGCTCCCGCAGGTGGACCTGCTCGACAGCGCACCGGCCCACCAGCAGGGCGTGGACAGCCAGACGCTGGAGATGACCAGCCGCCTGATCGAGAAAAAACTCAAGGACTTTGGGGTCGAAGTGCGTGTGGTTGCCGCCGCGCCCGGCCCGGTGATCACGCGTTACGAGATCGAGCCCGCCACCGGCGTGAAGGGTTCGCAGATCGTCAACCTCGGCCGTGATCTGGCGCGCTCGCTGTCGCTGGTGTCGATCCGCGTGATCGAGACGATTCCGGGCAAGAACCTGATGGCGCTGGAGTTGCCCAATGCCAAGCGGCAGATGATCAAGCTCAGCGAGATCCTGGGCTCGTCGGTCTACAACGACGCCAAGTCGATGTTGACCATGGGCCTGGGCAAGGACATCGGTGGTCAGCCCGTCGTGGCCGATCTGGCCAGGATGCCGCACTGTCTGGTGGCCGGCACCACCGGCTCGGGCAAGTCGGTCGGTATCAACGCCATGATCCTGTCGCTCCTCTACAAGGCCGACGCGAAAGACGTGCGCCTGCTGCTGATCGACCCGAAGATGCTGGAGATGAGCGTCTACGAGGGCATTCCGCACCTGCTGGCGCCGGTGGTGACCGACATGAAGCACGCGGCCAACGGCCTGAACTGGTGCGTCGGCGAGATGGAAAAGCGCTACAAGCTCATGAGCAAACTCGGCGTGCGCAACCTCGCGGGCTACAACGTCAAGATCGAAGAGGCCAAGGCGCGTGGCGAGATCATCGGCAATCCTTTCAGCCTCACGCCCGAGCAGCCCGAGCCGCTGGAGCGCCTGCCCTACATCGTGGTCGTGATTGACGAGCTGGCCGACCTGATGATGGTGGTGGGCAAGAAGATCGAGGAGCTGATTGCGCGACTCGCACAAAAGGCGCGTGCCGCCGGCATCCACCTGATCTTGGCCACCCAGCGCCCCAGCGTGGACGTGATCACCGGCCTGATCAAGGCCAACATTCCGACCCGCCTGTCGTTCCAGGTCAGCAGCAAGATCGACAGCCGCACCATCCTCGACCAGATGGGCGCCGAGAGCCTGCTGGGCATGGGCGACATGCTCTACATGCCGTCGGGCACGGGCTTTCCGGTGCGGGTGCACGGCGCTTTTGTGAGCGACGAAGAGGTGCACCGCGTGGTGGCCTACCTGAAAGAGCAGGGCGGCGAGCCCAACTACATCGACGGGGTGCTGGAAAGCAGCCTGGGCGATGGTGAGGGCGGCGACATGTTTGGCGAAGGCGGGGGCGAGGGTGGTGAAAAAGACGCGCTCTACGACCAGGCCGTGGCCATCGTGCTGCAGGACCGCAAGGCCAGCATTTCCTATGTGCAGCGCAAGCTCAAGATCGGTTACAACCGCGCCGCCCGCCTGCTCGAAGACATGGAAAAAGCCGGACTGGTCAGCGCGCTGACGTCCAGCGGGCAACGCGACATCCTCGTCGCGCCGCGCGGCGATTGACGCCGGCATGCAACCTTGTCCGCGTTGGCGGATCACAGTTCACATGATCAAACCACTTCTGCTTGCCTCCGCCCTGCTGGCCACCTCGACGGGCGCTTTCGCCGATGGTCTCAAGGACCTGGAAAATTTCCTTCGAGACGTGGACAGTGCCCAGTCCGGCTTCACCCAGGTGGTGACGTCGCCCAAGCGCGCGGGTGAAGCCGTGGCGCGCAGCAAAACGTCCAGCGGGCGCTTTGAATTCCTGCGACCCAACCGTTTTCGCTTCGAGTACACCAAACCCTTTGAGCAGACCATCGTGGCCGACGGGCAGACGCTCTGGCTGTACGACGTCGATCTGAACCAGGTCACGGCCCGCAAGCAGCAGGAGGTGCTGGGCAGCACGCCTGCGGCGCTGATCGCCGCAGGCACCGACATGAAGGCGCTGACCGAGGTGTTTGATCTCAAGGCCGCGTCCGCCCAGGACGGTCTGGAGTGGCTGGAGGCGAAGCCCAAAGCGAAGGACGGTCAGCTGCAGACGGTGCGTGTGGGCTTTCGCCAGGGACAGCTTGCCGCGCTGGACATCGCCGACAGCCTGGGACAGCGCTCGGTGCTGACCTTCACGCAATGGCAGGGCAATGCGCCTTTGAAGGCGGAGCGCTTCCGCTTTCAGCCGCCGGCCGGCGCTGACGTGATCCGTCCCTGACCCGTCGGCGCGTGAGCCCACCCGTTTCACACCAACCCCTGGCCGAGCGGCTGCGTCCGCGCACGCTGGGTGACGTGATCGGTCAGCAGCACCTGCTCGGCGAGGGCATGGCGCTGCGGCTGGCGTTTGAGTCGGGCCAGCCACACAGCTGCATCCTCTGGGGCCCGCCGGGCGTGGGCAAGACCACGATTGCACGGCTGATGGCCGACGCCTTTGAGGCGCAGTTCATCACCATCAGCGCTGTGCTGGGCGGCGTGAAAGACATCCGCGAAGCGGTGGAGCAGGCCGAGACCGCGCGGGACGGCCTTCAACAGGAGCGCACCATCGTCTTTGTGGACGAGGTGCACCGTTTCAACAAGAGCCAGCAGGACGCGTTTTTGCCGCATGTGGAGAGCGGCCTGTTCACCTTCATTGGAGCGACCACCGAAAACCCGTCGTTCGAGGTCAACTCCGCCTTGCTTTCGCGCGCGGCGGTGTACGTGCTGCAGCCGCTGGGCGAGGACGATCTGCGCCAGCTCATCACCCGGGCCCAGGCCATCGGCGCCGTGCCGGCCGTCGAGACCGCCGCGGCCGACCGCCTGATTTCGTACGCGGACGGCGATGCGCGCCGCCTGCTCAACACCCTGGAAACGCTGGCGGTGGCGGCCACACGCGAAAAGCTCACGGAGGTGACCGACACCTGGTTGATGCGCGTGCTGGGCGAGCGCATGCGCCGCTACGACAAGGGCGGTGACCAGTTCTACGACACCATCAGCGCCCTGCACAAAAGCGTGCGTGGCAGCGACCCGGACGCGGCGTTGTACTGGTTCGTGCGCATGCTCGATGGTGGTGCCGACCCGCGCTACATGGCGCGCCGGTTCATCCGCATGGCGGCCGAGGACATCGGGCTGGCCGACCCGCGCGCACTGCGCCTGGCACTGGACGCTGCCGAGGTGTATGAGCGGCTGGGCAGTCCTGAAGGCGAGCTGGCGCTGGCCGAGTGTGTGGTCTACCTGGCGGTGGCGCCGAAGTCCAATGCGGTCTACAAGGCCTTCAACGAAGCCAAGGCCTTCGTGAAGAAGGACGGCACCCGCCCCGTGCCCATGCACCTTCGCAATGCACCGACCACGCTCATGAAAGAGCTGGACCACGGAAAAGGCTACCGTTATGCCCACGATGAGGCGGGCGGCTTCGCGGCGGGCGAAAACTACCTGCCCGAGGGCATGGCGGCACCCGGTTTTTACCGTCCGGTGGAACGCGGGCTGGAGATTCGCATCGGCGATAAGCTGCGCGAGCTGAAGAATCTCAACAATCAAAAAAACTAATGGAAGCCCAAAGCCGCTGATGCAAGCGGCTGTTGTGCCTCGATTTCAGGGTAAACCCGCGCCGAATAAGGGCTTACACGCATCGAGCCCCTGAAACCCCGTGGCTACAATCCGCCCACCAACCCGCAGTCTGTCCTGTTTTTAGGTCGAGCCTGGCGGGTTTTTTGCTACGTCAGAGCAGGTAGACCGGGCAACCCGCCCGGGGCTGACAAAAAAACACGGAGAAGTTTCTATGGACGTTTTGCTGCAACAGATCATCAACGGTCTGGTCCTGGGCAGTATGTATGCGCTGGTGGCGCTGGGGTACACGATGGTGTACGGCATCATCGGCCTGATCAACTTCGCGCACGGTGACGTGCTCATGGTCGGTGCCCTCACCAGTTGGACGCTGATCGGATGGATGTCCAGCGCCTGGTCGTGGATGCCGGGCTGGATGATCCTGTTGGTGGCTGTGCTGATCGCCATGGTGGTCTGCGGGGCGCTCAACTACACGATCGAAAAACTGGCCTACCGGCCGTTGCGCAACTCGCCTCGGCTTGCGCCGCTGATCACCGCCATCGGCATGTCGCTGCTGTTGCAGACCTTTGCCATGATCATCTGGGCGCCCAATCCCAAGTCCTACCCGGCCATGCTGTCGAGCGAACCGATCGAATTCGGCGGTGCCGTGATCTCGGTGACACAGATCACCATCCTGGCCGTCACGGCCATCACCCTGGCTTTCCTGATGTGGCTGGTGAACAAGACCAACCTGGGACGCGCCATGCGCGCCACCGCCGAGAACCCTCGTGTGGCGGCGCTCATGGGCATCAAGCCCGACGTGGTGATTTCGGCCACCTTCATCATCGGCGCCATGCTGGCCGCGATTGCGGGCGTGATGTGGGCTTCGAACTACGGCACGGTGCAGCACGCCATGGGCTTCATGCCCGGCCTGAAGGCCTTTGTGGCGGCTGTCATGGGTGGCATCGGCAACCTCGCCGGGGCGGTGGTGGGCGGCATTGCGCTGGGCCTGATCGAGTCGCTGGGTGCTGGCTACCTGGGCAAGTTCACCGGTGGGGTGCTGGGCAGCCAGTACACCGACATCTTCGCTTTCATCGTGCTGGCCCTGGTGCTCACGCTGCGACCCTCGGGGTTGCTGGGTGAACGCGTGGCAGACCGAGCCTGAACGAGGAGGAACGGATCATGATGAATTCCAAATCGGGCAAGCTGATTGCCTTTGGCCTCACCGCCATCGCCTTGATGGTGCTGCCGCTCTTGCTCCAGGCCACGGGCAGCAACTCCTGGGTCCGCATCGTTGACATCGCGCTGCTCTATGTGCTGCTGGCGCTGGGGCTGAACATCGTGGTGGGTTACGCGGGTCTGCTGGACCTGGGTTACATCGCGTTCTTTGCGGTCGGTGCCTACCTGTACGGCTTGCTGGCGTCACCCCACCTCGCCGACACCTTCCCGGCGATCAAGGCCCTCTTCCCCAACGGTCTGCACCTGAACATCTGGCTCGTCATGTTGCTGGCGGCCGTGGTGGCCGGCGTGGTCGGCATGCTGCTGGGCGCGCCCACGCTCAAGTTGCGTGGTGACTACCTCGCGATCATCACGTTGGGCTTCGGTGAAATCATCCGCATCTTCCTGCTCAACATGGACCGCCCGGTGAACATCACCAACGGTCCCAAAGGCCTCAGCCAGATCGACGCATTGACCGTTTTCGGCATCAACATGGGGCAGCGACAGACCATCGGCCTGGGAGACTGGTCGTACACCTTCCAGCCCGTGACGATGTACTACTACCTGTTCCTGTTCTTCGTGGTGATGTCGATCGTGCTGTCGTACCGCCTGCAGGACTCACGCATCGGCCGTGCCTGGATGGCGATCCGCGAGGACGAGATCGCGGCCAAGGCCATGGGTCTGAACACCCGCAACCTCAAGCTGCTGGCATTCGGCATGGGCGCCACCTTTGGCGGCATGTCCGGCGTGCTGTTCGCGTCGTTCCAGCGCTTTGTGTCACCCGAGTCCTTCTCACTGATGGAGTCGGTGATGGTGGTGGCCATGGTGGTGGTGGGCGGCATCGGCCACATTCCAGGCGTGATCCTGGGGGCGTTGTTGCTGGCCGGATTGCCGGAAGTCCTGCGTCACGTGGCCGGGCCGCTGACCGAGTGGACCGGCGGTCGCCTGGGCCCGGAAATCCTGCGCCAGCTGCTGATCGCGCTGGCGATGGTGGTGGTGATGTTGCTGCGCCCCAAGGGCCTGTGGCCATCGCCTGAGCATGGCAAGTCTTTGAGCAAGTGAGCGGTACTGATATGAGCGAAACCATTCTCAAAGTCGCCAATGTCTCCAAGCGCTTCGGTGGCCTGCAGGCCCTGAGCGATGTGGGCATCGAAATCAA
>NZ_JADMKB010000173.1 GCF_018780075.1 Hydrogenophaga sp. | reverse complement strand
GGGCTGATGAAGAACATCGGGAAGATCACGAAGTTCATGGTGCCGGCGAAGTTCTCCAGCTGCTTCACGTACACAGAGAGCATCAGCCCCAGCGCGGCCAGCATGGTGGCGCCGCAGGCCATGGCGATCAGCAGGCCAGGCAGGAACGCCGGCGGCACCTCCACGCCAAAGGCCCAGGCGATGGCGAGGAACACCACCATCTGCAACACCGACAAACAGGTGCCCGCGAGCAGCTTGAAGGCCAGCAGCCAGCCGCGCGCCAGCGGCGCGGTGAGCAGCAGGCGCATCACACCCATCTCGCGGTCGTACACCATCGAGAGCGAGCTCTGCATGCCGTTGAACAGGGCCACCATGCCCAGCAGGCCGGGCACCATGTAGGCCTTGTATTCGATGTAGGTCTCGTAGGGCGGCACGATGGCGACGCCGAACACGTTGTTGAAGCCGGCCGAAAACACCACGAACCACAGCAGCGGCCGCACCAGCGCCGAGCCCAGGCGCGTGGGCTGGCGCAGAAAGCGGTTGAGCTCCCGGCCCACCACCGCGCGCAGCGCGCGCAGCAGGTGCAGGGGCAGCGAAGGCGCCACTGCGGGATTCACGGCCGCGCTTTGCATGCGCTCTCCTGTTCATCGACACCCAGGGTGTCGAGCACGTCCTTGGGATGCAACACGCCGTCGAGCGGCGCAGTGCCCACGACACCGTCCACGTGGCTCAGGAACAGCGGCTGGCGCAGCTGGCCGTCCCAGGCGCGGAACGAGAGGTTTCGGCCCTTGAAGCCGTCGAGCGTGGTGCTGCCGCCGCGCAGTGCCTTGAGCTGCTGCGCCACCGGCGCCTTGGGGTTCTCGGCCAGCACGGTGGCCACCGCGCGGCCCGCGGCCCAGGCCGCCCAGTCGGGGCCCTGCATGGGTCGCTGCGCGAGCTTGACAAAGCGGCGCGAGAGCTGCGGGCCGCCGTAGCGTTCCCACTGCGGGTGCCAGGCCGTGCCCACCAGGCCGTTGGCGCCCACCACCGGGCGCGGCCACTGTGTGGCGTAGGGCAGGAGGCGCGCGAACTCGCCGTCGCTGTCCATCACCGCCACCACCTCGTGCTCTCGGTCGCCCGTGAGCAGGCGCGTGTTGCCCAGGTCGCGCTCTCGCGGGTCGCCGGTCAGCTTGAACGGCTTCTGCGCCACGACCTTGATGCCGAAGCGTTTGGCCGAGCGGTTGAAGGCCTCGGTCATCGGCACGTCGGCCGACAGGGGGCCTTGCAGCAGCAGCGCCTTGCGCCAGTTGCGCGCGGCGAGGTACTGCGCCAGCGCGTCGGCGAGCATGGCGCGGCTCGGGGCGGTGTGCAGCAGGTGGGCGGCGCACATCGCCCCGCGCAGGCTGTCGTCGTCCAGCCCGGTGTTGAACACGATGGCCCCGCCCAAGGCAGCGGGTGCGGCCTGCACCAGCGCGCGCAACTCGGCCAGCGGCAGGTCGGCCACCACGTGCTGCACCCGCAACGCCTTCAGCTCGGCCAGCGCCTTGGGCAGTGCCGCGGCGTTGGGCAAGACCACGTCCTTCACCACCAGCTCCAGCCCGGCCGCGTCCAGCTCGAACGCCGAATCGGCCGCCGCCAGCGTCACGCCGTCGATGGCGCGCCCGGTCGGGTGACCGGGGTAGCCCTTCTCCATGCGCCGCGGCGCGTGGCGCGGGTCGCCGTCCAGCGAGACCACCGCGATGGTGACCTTGGTCGCCGCGAAAGAAGGCAAAGAACACAAGCCAGCCAAGCCAAACAACGCCAACCCCGCCGAGCGCCACAGACCAAAACCCAGAATGCCGTGGAACCGGCTTCGCCGGGCCACAGGCATTGCCCCTCGAGGGGCGGAGCGGCCCAACGAAGTGGGCAAGTGATGGGGGTGGTTCATTTGCTGACCAGGACGGTGTGCGGCACCCGACCGGCCGGCACCGTCTTGATCGCCTTGCCGCTTGCCGTGTCCACCAGCGTCATGTCGTCCGACAGGCCGTTGGCCACGTACAGGGTCTTGCCATCGGGCGAAAAGCCCAGGCCCCAGGCGCGCTTGCCGACCAGGATCTGCTTCTTCACCGCCTTGCTCGCCACGTCCACCTCGGCCACGTGGTTCGCCCTGCCCAGCCCGACCCACATGCTCTTGCCGTCCGGGCTCATGGCCATGCCCACCGGGGTGATGTCGGCCTGGCGCATGCCCTTCACCTCGAACTTGACCTTCTGCTTTTCCGTGTGGGTCTTGGTGTCCACCACGCTGACGGTGGCGTCGAGCTCGTTGGTCACCCACAGCTCGGCGCCGTCGGGCGAAAGCACGAAGCGGCGCGGGCGCTTGCCGACCTTGATGTTCTTGGTGACCTTCTTCGTGCCGAGGTCGATCACGTGGACCACGTTGGCGACCTCGGAGGTGACATAGGCCGTCTTGCCGTCCGGCGTGACCAGCACGCCCTCGGGCTCGCCACCGGTCTTCACCTCGAACACCGGCTTCTTGGTCGCGATGTCGTAGGCCGCCATCACGTTCTCGTCCTCGATCGACACGTAGGCGGTCTTGCCGTCGGGGCTGAGGTCGAACATCTCGGGACTGTCCCCCAATGGAACAGTGCCGGTCAGCTTGCCCGTGGCGACATTCACCAGACCCAGGGCGTTGCTGTCGCCGCAGACCACCATGATCTGCTGACCGTCGGCGCTGAACGACATGTCGCGCGGGCGCTTGCAGACGTCGATGGCGCCTTGGCGCTCACCGCTCGCGTTGAACACATGGATCTGGTTGTCCTTCTCGCTGGACACATACACCTTGCCCGCGCCCTGGGCGTGGGCCGCGGCGAAGGCGGTGCACAGGCCAGCGGCCAGCAGGGCCGTGCGCAAAGCCATGGGCGAAGAAGGGGCGGTCGAAACAACCATCGGTCGGTCTCCTTGATTTTTTGGAATGGGTTATTGAAACGCCTGCCGGGATGCGCACCACGTAGGGAGAAACCCTGTGCTGTCACGCGACAGCCCTGCGGCAAAGCCGATTGCCGCAAAAATGATGCCAGTCAGACGGGAACAGAACTTGCCTGCCAGCCACCCATGCGCCCCATTGCTCCCCTGCCCACGATGAAGCCCCACACCGATCTGCCACCGCCCTGTCCCCCGACCGGCGTGCGCCGCCGAGACCTGCTCGCCTGGGGCGCCGGCAGCCTGTTGCCGCTCGGCTCGCTGGCCCAGACGCCGCCCGCCGCGTGGCCCAGCAAGCCGGTGCAGCTCATCGTGCCCTGGCCCGCCGGCGGGCAGACCGACCTGACCTTGCGCATCCTCTGCGAAGAAACCGAGCCGCTGCTGGGCCAGCCCATCGTGGTGGTCAACAAGCCCGGTGCGGCCGGCACGCTGGTGGCGCCGGCCCTGAAGGCGGCCGAGCCCGACGGCCACACCATCGGCCAGGTGCCCATCACCGTGTACCGCCACGCGCTGATGAACCACGTGCCCTGGGACCCGGTGGCCGACCTCGCGCCCATCGTGCAGGTCTCGGGCGTGAGCTTTGGCCTGCTGGTGCCCGCGAGCAGCCCCTTCAAGAGCGCCACGGAGCTGATCGACTGGGCGATCAAACACCCGGGCGAACTCATCCTCGGCTCCACCGGCATCGGCACCACCGCCCACCTGGCGATGGAAGACATCCTGCTGCAGCACAACGTGAGCTACGTGCACGTGCCCTACAAAGGCACGGCCGACCAGATGCTCGCGATCGCCGGCGCGCAGATCATGGCCGGCGTCAACTCCACCGGCTTCGCGCCCTGGGTCGACCGCGGCCAGCTGCGCCTGCTCGCCACCTTCAACGCCGCGCGCAACCCGCGCTGGCCCGACGCGCCCACGATGCGCGAGCTCGGTTACCCGCAGGCGATCTACACCTCGCCCTGGGGCCTGGCCGCACCGGCCGGCACGCCGCCCGCCGTGGTCCAGAAACTGCACGACGCCTTCCACAAGGCCATGTACCACGAGCGCCACACCAGCGCGCTCGCCAAGTACGATCAGTCGCTGGACTACCTCAACACCCGCGACTACCGCCAGGCCGTGCTGGCCACGGTGGAACGCGAAAAGAAACTGCTCGCGCGCATGAACCTGCTCGCCAAGCCGGCCTGAACGGCGCCCCACCCCCGATCCCCGCATGACCGACACCCTGCCGCTGCACGCGGACAACCTGCACAAAAGCTACGGCAGCAAGCCCGCGCTCAAAGGCGTGAGCGTGAGCCTGAAAGCCGGCGAGATGGTCGCCCTGCTCGGCCCCAACGGCGCGGGAAAATCGACCCTGCTGCAACTGCTCACCGGCCTCTTCAGCCCCGATCAGGGCAGCATCGTGGTCATGGGCCACGACATGCAGCGCCACCCCAGCCGCGCGCTGGCGTCGCTGGGCGTGGTGTTCCAGCAGACCGCGCTCGACATGGACCTGCCGGTGATGGCCAACCTGCTGTTCCACACCGACCTGCACGGCCTGCCGCGCGCGGTGGCGAAGCAGCGCATCGAAGCGGGCCTCGCCCGCATGGGCCTGGCCGATCAGGCCAAGGCGGTGGTGCGAAACCTCTCGGGCGGCACGCGGCGCAAGGTGGAGCTGGTGCGCGCGCTGCTGCACGAGCCGCGTGTTCTGCTGATGGACGAAGCCACGGTGGGCCTGGACCCGGCCTCGCGCCAGCAGTTGCTCGACACCGTGCGCGGCCTGTGCGCCGAACGCGGCATGGCCGTGCTCTGGGCGACGCACCTGATCGAAGAGACCAAGGTGGCGGACCGGCTGGTGTTGCTGCACCAGGGGACCGTGCGTTTTGACGGCTCGATCGATGCCTTCATGCAGGCTTCGCAGGGGGGTGATTTTCAGACCGAGGTCTTGCGCGCGCTCGAAAAACCAGGGATCGGATGAAATGGAAAGACCTGCTTCGAAGAAGCGGACACGCGCCTATGGCCTTTGGTTGCTGACACCAAAGCGGGGAATTGCAGACCCGCAAGTCTGGCGTGAAAACCGAGCAGGCTACGGCGTCCCAACGCGATTCCAGCGAGCCGTTGGGGTTGAATATTCACGTGGCCCGCATCCTCGCTTCCCAGATTCAAAGGGTGGGTACTTCGGACTTTCCCGGTATGGCCCGCCCCGATCACTGTTTCGCTCGCTCAATGGATTTTTTAGACCAACGACACTCCCCCACCCGAACTACCGACCAAGGACTGGTCTCGAAAAACGGATGCGCTCGTCTTCAGGCTATGCCGTTCTGTGGAGTCCACACATTCAGTACAAGTCAATACCCGGGCTCGCGTGGTTCGCTGGCAGGATCTACGTTCGAGAAGACGAGCCTTGATCCCTGACCGTCTGTTCCTGAAGGCGAGCGAGATGGTGGCCCTGATCGGCCCCAACGGCGCGGGCAAGCGTTGTTCGCTGATGGTTCGTTCGTGGCACCTCGCGTGCCAAGGCGTGTGCGCTCAGGCCGCAGCGATTGAGTGAGGCGGTCGGCGCTGTGCGCCGACTTCCCTGCGATGCTCGCGGCCGTGGCCCGTCGCCAAACTCGTTGCGTTCGCTGCGCTCTCTCTGCTCAGACATGGCGACGAATCAGTTGACGAAGCGCGCTGCGCGCGCGGCCACAATCACTGCGCTTCTCGGCGACTCACAAGACGCACTGCGGCCTGAGCGCACACGCCTTGGCAGAAAACGGGTTGGCGCACCAACGGTGGAGAGCCAAGTCATTTCATGCTGCGGCAGGTGCTGTCCGGTGGGGGCGATTTTCCGGGGTGGCTGTGGCCGCCTGTCTGGGGCCGGGCGCGCAAGTGCGCGCTTCGTTGACATACTCGCGGCCACTGTTTGAGCAGAGAGAGCGCAGCGAACGGCGCGAGTTTGGCCGCGCCGGCCCCAGACGGGTGGGCACAGCGAAGTCGGCGCAGCCGACCACCCCGGATGAGCCTCCACCGGGCAGCGCCTGCCACAGCCGCGAGGTACCGCACTTGCAAGAAGCGTCAGCGAGAAAACGCGTAGTTCGCCGTCACTCCCAAACTCCAGCTCCGCCCCGGCGCGGGCTCGAAGAAGCGGCGGTTGCCGTCGTTGGCGATGACCGAACCGACATAGGCCTTGTCGCTCACGTTGTCCAGCCGCAGGAACTCGCGCAGGCGCCAGCCGCCGAGCTTCTGCTCCAGCCCCATGCGCAGGTTGAAGACCGTGTAGGCCTGGGTGCGGTCGCTGTTCACGTCGTCCACGAACATGCCGCCCTGGTGCACCAGTTCCAGCGCGGTGGAGAAGCCGGGCAGGGACGCCGGGCGCCAGGCGAACTCGCCGAACACGCTGCGGTTCAACGTGCCGGGAATGCGGTTGCCGGACGCCACGGTGGCGCCGCCGGCCGAGGCGAACGCATCGACAAAGCGGGCGTTGAGCGTGGACAGCGCCCAGTGGGTGCTGAAGCCCTGGCCCAGGTCGCCCGTGTAGGCGAGTTCAAAGCCACTGCGGCGCGTCTTGCCCGCGTTGGTGTAGATGCTGCGGCCGCCGCTGCTGGAGGCCACCACGATCTCGTCGTCGGTGCCGATCAGGAACGCCGCCGCGTCGAGGCGGTGCCCTTCGGCGAGCCGGGTTTTCACGCCCAGTTCGGTGTGCAGGCTCTTGGCCGCCTTGAGCGCGAGGTTGGGACCGCTGCCCTCGCTGCGGTAGGCGATCTCGGTGAGGGTCGGGGTCTCGAAACCACGGCCCACGTTGAGGTACACGTTGGTCGTTTCGCCGAAGTGGCGCGTGAGGCCCAGCACCGGGCTGGTCGCGCTGAAATCGGCGCTGCCGCTGTCGTCGGGGTTGCTGTCGTTGATGAAGCGGTCGCGCACGCGGAAGTTCACGCGGCTGCTGCGCAAGCCGGCCACCGCGCTCCAGTCGGCGTTCACGGCCCAGTTGGCCTGGGCGTAGACGCCGGTGCTGTTGACCGCGTCGTCTTCGTCGCGCTTGAGCTCGCCCTGAACGCCCAGGTTGTTGATGTAGCCCCGACGGCGCTCGTCCATGCGGTCGTGGTCGAGGCCCAACGTGGTTTCCACCTGCCCCTCGCCGAGCTTCACGCGCTGGCGGTATTGCAGGCCAACGCCGCTGTAGCTGCGGTCGAGGTTCACGACGCCGCCCGCGGCGGTCGGCACCTGCTGCACGAAGAGCGGAATCGCGAGCCGGTTGTCGAGGTCACGCTCGCCCGCGTACACCCTTGCCGTGAGGCCGCTGTCCGGGTTCAGCCGGTGCTCGGCCACCAGGCCGATCTGGTTCTGCGACACGTCCTTGCCTGCTTGGGCGTCGATGGAGCGGCTGTCGGTCTGCTGCGGGTTGGCCGCGAGCTGCGCGCGCGTGAGGCCCAGCGGGTCGCCCGACTCGGGCTGGTCGAAGGCGTTGGCGATCAGCGTGTAACGCGTGTCTTCGCTGGCCTGCAGCCGCAGCTTGGCGTTGAGGTGGCGGCGCTGCGCCGCGCTGTTGGGGCGTTGGCCGTCGGTCTCGAAACGGCTGTAGTCCACCAGGTAGTTGAGCGCCCCGCTCTGCCCGCCGGTGTTCAGGCCGTAGCGGCGCAGGCCGTTGGAGCCGGTGAGCAGCGAGAAGCCGGCTTCGGGGGTGGCCGGACCGTCGGCCGTGAACACCTGCACCACGCCGCCGGCCGCGTTACCATACAGCTGCGCCAGCGGGCCGCGCAGCACCTCGATGCGCTGTGCCGAACCCAGGCTCACGGTCGACGCCTGGCCCTGGCCGTCGGGCATCGTGGCCGGGATGCCGTCGACGATGAGGCGCACGCCGCGGATGCCGAAGGGCGAGCGCGAACCGGAACCTCGGATGGACAGTTGCAGGTCCTGCGCGTAGTTCTGGCGGTTGAGCGCCGTGATCCCCGGCACGCGGTTCAGCGACTCCGAGAGGTTGATCCGTGGCCCGGCGGCCTCGATCACGTCCTGCCCCACGGCCTGGATGGACGCGGGCGCGTCAAAGCTCCTCTGTTCCTGCCGGTTGGCGGTGACCACCACCTCTTGCAGGGTGGTCTGGGCCTGGGCCGCGCTGGCGCTGCTCAAGGCGATGAACAGCGCGGCGTTCAGGCGGCGCAGGACGAAGGTGGGGCGAGGGTTCATGTCGTGTCTCCAACAAATCGCCCGGCGCGTGCGTGCGCGGCGGGTCGGTGGGGGTTGTTTCCCCCGATTCTGGCTACAAGTTCTGTGCCACGGTGTCTTTGGGGTCAAGGTGTTCGGAAATGGAACACCCGTTGTGCCATCAGCGATTCGATGTCCTGTCGGCAGCCCGGTCTTCCGCGTCCAGCTCGGCCATTTCCGCCTCGGTGAACACGCGCGAGCGCGTGAGAAACGCCTTGCCCTCCGGCCCTTCGAGCGAGAAGGTGCCACCCTGACCGTCGATCACGTCGATGATGAGCTGGGTGTGGCGCCAGAGCGCGTATTGCGCCTTGCCGATGTAGAAACCGCAGCCACCGATCTCGCCCAGCCACACGTCGCCCGCGCCCATGGTGATCTCGCCGGGCAGGTAACAGTTGGCCGCGCTGCCGTCGCAACAGCCGCCGCTCTGGTGAAACATCAGCTCGGGGCCGTGTTTGGTCTTCAGGACCTCGATGAGTTCGACCGCCGCCGCGGTGGCGATGACTTTTTCAACCATGGCTTGTCTCCTTGCGCGAAAAAGGAAAACGCCGAAACGAAAGATCCGTTTCGGCGCGAAGTGTCCCAACCCAGAACGCAGCGGAACCGGCTTTGCCGGGCCGCCAGCGTTGCCCCTGTGGGGTGACGCGCCGCAGGCGCGGCGCGGGGGAGATTAAAAGAAGCCCAGCTTGTTTTCCGAATAGGAAACGAGCAGGTTCTTCGTCTGCTGGTAGTGACCCAGCATGGCCTTGTGGTTTTCGCGGCCCAGGCCCGATTCCTTGTAGCCACCGAACGCGGCATGTGCCGGGTAGGCGTGGTAGCAGTTGGTCCAGACGCGGCCGGCCTTGATGGCGCGGCCCATGCGGTAGGCCAC
>NZ_JADMKB010000046.1 GCF_018780075.1 Hydrogenophaga sp. | reverse complement strand
CCGAAGTGCGCCTGTACGACCGCCTGTTCAGCGACCCCAACCCCGACGCCGGCGGTAAAGACTTCATCGAAGCCCTGAACCCCAACAGCCTCAAGGTGGTGACCGCTTACGTGGAGCCGTCACTGGCCGCCGCGCAGCCGGACCAGAAATTCCAGTTCGAGCGGTTTGGGTACTTTGTGGCGGATCGGGTGGACCACGTGGCAGGGGTGAAGCCGGTGTTTAACCGGGTTACGGGGTTGAAGGATAGTTGGGGGAAGTAGCTTCCCTGGAAAACCGCAGAAACACAGGGAGAACTTGGTGACTTACAAGAAGTATGCGATCAATTCAATCGGCGAACTAATTGACAAACTGAAGCCAGAGTTAAAGCAACGAGATCCAGCTTGGTTTCGCGGTCATGCCGACGCGTCTTGGAAACTCCTACCTGGATACCAAAGATACAAAAATCCGCCACCCGAGTCCGTTCTCATAAACAAATTCAAGCAAAATGCATCACTGCTTGTTAATACAAGAGAGCCGCACAAATTTGAGTGGCTTTTTTATATGCAGCACTATGGAGCACCAACCCGGTTGTTGGATTGGTCCGAAAGTCCGCTTTTCGGCCTGTATTTCGCAGTAACCTCCACACCAAACAAACAAGGGGCTCTATGGCTACTTAAGCCACTAGAGTTAAATAAGCTAGCAACCTCCAACACAAAGGAAGCGAAGTTCATCCCCTCCTTTGATGATCAACTACTAGACAACTACTCAACCGAGAGTATTGAAGCAAATAATTTCGAAGGAGTTATTCCAATGGCCGCAATAGCCACGAGAAACAACACCCGAATCCAAGCGCAACTTGGAGTTTTTACAATTAGCCATCGCACAGCCACATCAATCGAAAATATAGGCACAGGCTCTCACGTCACAAAGTTCACAATCTCGCCAGCGGCAAAAAAGACCATCTTCGGCGAACTTAAGCTCCTGGGAGTAAATAAATTTCAACTATTTCCAGAGTTGTCTAGTGCCGGAGATCTAATTAAGGAGTCCCTCACGTGAGCTACATTGATCACCACGAGCTACCACACAGCGCCGTACTTAGCATATACGTTGAAAAAGATCTGATTTGGGTTGATCCTGATTACCAGCGCCAAGGTGATGTGTGGCCACTAGAAAAAAAGCAGCTATTGATCGACTCCATCATCAATAGATACGATATTCCAAAACTATATTTTCACAAACTTGATCGGGAAGCCGCAAAAAAAAAGCGCAAGCAGTATGCAGTAATTGATGGTCGTCAACGATTAGAGGCAATCTTCGGCTTCATGGACGGCGAATTTCCGCTAGCTAACGATTTCGAGTATATATCCGATGACTCGATTGAGGCCGGCGGACTTACATACGAGGATCTTGCCAAAAAACTTCCACGCATCAAACAACGATTTGACGCATTCACACTGCCGATCACAGTAGTTGAAACAGATGACCTAGAGTTGATCGAGGAGATGTTCTCCCGATTAAACGAGGCGGTTCCACTCAATGCTGCCGAAAAACGAAATGCCATAGGCGGCGAAATGGCCAAGGCAATAGTAGAACTCTCTGAAAGTTCGCTATTTGCGAAGAAAGTTCGCTTCTCAAACGTCCGCTATCGCCACAGAGAAGTAGCCGCACGACTTCTTTTCGTAGAGTCATCGGTTAATTCAAATAGGCTCGTGGATACAAAGAAGCCCTTCTTAGATGACATGGTCAAAGTTTACAAAACGGGAAAGAAACGGGAAGTTTCAAATTTGCTAGGCACCGTGACAATCATCACCGAAGCAATGGCAAAAGTGTTTACCAGTAAGGATATCCTGCTGGCAGCGCAAGCGGTTATTCCTGTTTATTATCTTTTATTCAGAGAAGCTCAGTCTCAAGGCAACCTTGAATTGATCTCACGACAGAAGTTAGTAAAATTCAATGAAGACCGCAAAGGAAACAGAGTACTTGCCGAGTTAGACATAACCAAAGCCAACTTCGAGCTCCTGGAATTTGACCGCATGTCACAACAAGGCACAAATGACGCGAGCTCTATTCGAGAAAGACTTAGGATTTTGTCAAAATTCGTTGGCATAAAAATCAATTCTGATTTTTAACCGATAAGAGTGCAATCAATAGAATACAGCCGAAGTGAGCGTAGGGAGCAACGGAATCTGATCTTACCTCTCGCCACAAAATTAAATACAGGTGACATATGAAGTTGCTGACAGAAGATTGGTTTTGGGCCGCAATCCAGGCTGCAGGCTTACTAATAACTCTTGCGTTGATACTTCGTCAGATACGCCTACAAACATCCACACATATAGTCCAAACCCTTGAAGCAATTCATCAAAGATGGAACGAAGACTCGATGCTCCGAGCAAGGCATGCAGTATGTGATCGGTACTTAAAGAGTGAACACTCCTTCGATAGCATTGGACAGTTCATAACCGAATACATGGAAGAGCTAGGCATATATCTTAAGTTGCAAGCCATTACCCCGGACGCTATGTGGGATACCTATTCTTGGTACATTGAGCACTACTATTCTATGTTTAAGAATGATATCTTGAGGGAACGAATTGACACCCAGGAACAGCATCTCTACGAGAATTTTGAATCACTCTTTTCTCAGCTAGAGGCGATAAGCTCAAAAAAAGGGGCTCCAGATGCAAATCGCACAACAGTTGCATTGCGACAGTTTGCAGAAGATGAAGTTAGACGAACTTCATCATTCCTCAAACTTCAGAGCATGAAAGGTCAGTTGACTTAGCCAGGAGTGCGTGGCGAAGGCATCTGGGTCAGGTCTTGCCTTTTGCCCTTGAGCGAGCCATCTGCATTTGGCCCCTGATTCGGCAGCGAAGCACCGGGATTCGACTTTAGCCCGCCTTCACCCGCCAAAAGGCCCCGTGCACAACTGCTGCTCGCACGGAATGCCATCACCATCCCCGTCCATTTCCATGCCAGTGCAGTTGTTCAGAAACTGCTTGGCTTCGCTGCATGAGCTCATTTGCGAGCAGTGCTTGCGGCCATCGCACTGAAACGCTGGCTGTCTGATTTCGGGCGCGGCGGTTTGCGCCGGGCTGCTCATCACGCTCTGGGGTTCCGCCGCTGTCACTTCGGCCCGCTCGGTGTACCGGGTGTAGCCATACCAACCCAGGCCAGCGACCATCAACAACGCCACGAAGCGCCTGCCAAACGAGTTTGATTCGGTGCGCTCGGGCGTTCGGCTGGCCTGGTGCCGAACCTGATCGTGTGGTTGACGTCGAGGCGCCCTGGGTTCCGGGGCTCCCGGCCGGCGCACCCTCACCGCCCGTTTGCGGCCTTCCTTGTCCAGCTCCATCTCAAACGACAGCGGCTCGCCGATGGCGGGTGGCCGCTCGTCGCGTGGGAAAGCGGACACATGCACGAAGAGTTCCTGATCGCCATGGTCGGCCACCACGAAGCCAAAGCCCCGCTCAGCGTTCCATTTGGTGAGCCTGCTGTTGATTCGGGATGCGACCGCTTCCATGGGCTTTTTCGCTTATGAATGTTTTTCACATTCGGCGCCAGATTCTCAGCAACCCAGCTCGCGAAACCGCCGCCGACTCAGGAACAACTGCACCTCCGCCTCGGCCCTCGCAGCTTGTGCGCTGTTTCGCACCATCTGCTCCTGATCAGGAAGCCGCATATCCAGCAGCTTGCATTCAGCCTGCGCACTGGCCGGCAATTTGAAGCGCCGCTCGAACACCTTGGTCTGTTCGTGAGACATGCCGGTCAGCGGGCGCATGGCTTCGTTCAGTGATCGTTTGATTTCTTCGCGCTGCACATCGCGCCCTTTGCGGCTGGCGCCGGTTGACTTGTCCAGCCCTTGCGTGGGCGTGGTGTCGATGACCTTGGCGCCAACGCACGGCTCGTGGGAATAGCCGATGCGGCCATGGGTTTCGCAGCGGTAGACAGCCTGCGCTTGCGCGACCGCGCTGGCCGTCAAGCCAGTCATCAGAACGATGGCCCATCGGGCCGAAGCAGCAGCGTGCGGGTTCGCACGCCCTTGGATGTTCATCTTCTCCTCCCTGTTCCAGGCTGCGGCATCATGCGGGCCAGACTGATGCGGGGAGGATATCAATGGGCCGCCGACAACAACCCGGCAGGAATTCACGCAAACGCCGTTCGGAACCGTTTCTGGAGAAGGGGCTCACGCTTCTGGTGCTGGGCGCTGGGCTGTGGGTGGCGTCGATCATGCCGACCAGCAACCCCATACTGAACATCGTGGCCCAGGGCGTGAAGACGCCCGCCTTGTTCGCGATGGGGCTGGGCGCGGTGCTGTTGGCGATTCATGCGCTGATCCGATCACTGCAGGCACGCGGTTCGACCCCAACGCCGTCGTCAGGGCCTGCGCCAGTGGCTGCCCAGGCGCGCAAGGAGCCGTCACTGCTCTCCAGCGATCCGCCTGTGGAGCACAGCGCCTGGAGCAAAGACGTGCTGTCAGCGATCGAATGGCGCCGTTTCGAGGCCGTGGTCGAAGCGCTGTTCGCGCAGGCCGGTTTCGAGACACGCAGCCAGTCGCACGGCGCTGACGGCGGGGTGGACATCTGGCTGCACTCGAAGAACGCCAGCGGGCCTGTTGCAGTGGTGCAGTGCAAGCACTGGCAAGGCAAGCCCGTGGGCGTGAAGGAGATGCGCGAGTTCCTGGGTGTGATGGTGTCCAAGGGCCTGAAGCGCGGCACCTACGCGACCACGTCCCGCTACACGGCGGATGCGCTGGAGTTCGCCAAGGTCAACGGCATCAACGCGCAGGACGGCACCGGCCTGCTCAAGCTGATCGCCCAGCGCACGCCAGAACAGCAGGCCCGCCTGCTGGAGGTGGCCTACGAAGGGGAATACTGGAAGCCCACCTGCGCCAGCTGCGGCGTGAAGATGACCGAACGCGAATCGCGCAAGGACGGTTCGCGCTTCTGGGGGTGCGTGAACTACCCTCGCTGCAAGCGGACGCTGGTGATGAGAGCAGGGTGAGGTTGCATATATAAGTGTTTCTCAAACTTGACAAACCATCATTTTTGATCAGAATGAGAAACACATGCCAGCCAAACCACCCCTTCCGCTCGACCAAAGCGCCGCCCAGCTCCGCGCCCTGGGCGAGCAGCTTCGCGCGCGCCGCAAGGCCCTGCGGGTGAGCAGCACGGCGGCGGCGGAGGCGGCGGGCATGTCGCGGGTGACGCTGCACCGCATCGAGAAGGGCGAACCCTCTGTGGCGGGCGGCGCCTGGGCCAATGCCATGGCGGCGCTAGGCATGACGCTGCAGGCCCGCAACGCTGAAGACGCCGAGCCTGCCAGTGTGCACGCCAGCCCGGCGGATCTGGCCGAGTGGATTCCAGTGCGTGTGCGGCTCGCCGACCACCCGCAGTTGAAGGCCCTGGCCTGGCAGGTGCACGGCACCGACACGCTCTCGCCCCTGGAGGCCCTGGGCATTTACGAACGCAATGCGCGCCATCTGGACACCGCGGCCATGCTGCCCGCCGAGCGGGCGCTGCTGCAGGCGCTGCGCACGGGTCTGGGCGGTGGCGCAGCAGGAACGGGCAAACCCGATGTTTGAGCGGCCGCACCACCAGCGCATTGCGCATGTGCTGGCCGCGCTGGACGGCGACGTGTTGCGTCAGCACGGCTGTCTGTTTGGCGGCGGCACCTGCATCGCCCTGCGCTACGGCGAGTACCGGGAATCTGTGGACATCGATTTCCTGGTGTCCGACGCTGCGGGCTACCGTGAGCTGCGCCAGTTGCTCACAGGCGCCGAGGGGCTCAACGCCCTGGTTCGGTCGGGGGCTCAGCCGCTGACCATGTTGCGCGAGGTGCGCGCCGATCAATACGGCCTGCGCACGGTGGTGCAGATGGACGGCCAGGCCATCAAGTTCGAAATTGTTCTGGAGGCACGCATGACGCTGGAGGCGCCTGCCAAGAGCGATGTGGTGTGCGGCATCAGCATGCTCACGCCGCTCGATCTGGCGGCGTCCAAGCTGCTGGCCAATTCAGACCGGCAGGCGGACGACGGCGTGTTCAGCCGCGACGTGATCGACCTGGCCATGATGGGCCTGGGCTTGCCCCTGCTGCGCAGGGCGCTGGCGAAGGCCGAGCAGGCCTACGGCCCCGCTGTGGCGCGCGATCTGGCCAAAGCCATCGACCGCCTGCAAGAACGGCCAGGCTGGCTGGAGCGCTGCATGCAGGCCATGGCCATGACCTTGCCCAAGGCGGTGCTCTGGCAAAAAATTCGCTCGCTGCGAAAACTGTTGAAGCCGGCGTGAGATCAGCGCTGCGTGGCGCGCGAGGTCAGTGCGCCAACACCTGCCGGATGGTGGCGGCCAGTTCGGACGCCACGAATTTGGCCACGTAGGCATCGGCGCCCACGGAGCTCACGTGCGCCTCGTTGGCGGTGCCCGTCAGGGACGAATGGATCACCACCGGGATCGACTTGAAACGCTGGTCGTTCTTGATGTTGCGCGTGAGCGTGAAGCCGTCCATCACCGGCATTTCCAGATCGGTCAGCACCAGCGCCACTTTGTCGCGCGCCGTCTTGCCTTCGGCGTGGGCTTCATCTTCAAAGGCTTGCAGCCGCTCCCACGCTTCCTGACCGGTCTTGGTCATGACGAAGGGGGCGCCCATGGCGTTCAGCCCTTGCTCGATCATCATGCGCGCCACCGGCGAATCGTCGGCCGCGAGGATGATGGCGCCTTGGGGCAGGTTCACCGCCGCCCCCACCGACGCCGGGGTGATGGCTTCCTGCGTGGTGGGCATGACGTTGCGCAGGATCTGCTCCACGTCCAGCACCTGGACGAGGCGGCCCTTTTCGGTGTCGCCGTCGAGCTTGGCGATGCTGGTCACCAGGCCCGCGCCATTGCCTTCGGCGGCCAGGACGTTGCTCCAGTCCAGCCGCACGATCTGGTCCACTTCTTCCACGGCAAAGGCCTGGGTGGTCCGGGCGAACTCGGTCACCATCAGGATGGTGTGGCCGCTCTGGGGCACACAGCCCACCACCGCAGACAGGTTGATCACCGGGATGATCTGCCCGCGGATGTTGGCAACGCCCATCACGTGGGCCGGTGCGTTCGCGATGGCGGTGATGGTGGGCATGACCATCATCTCGCGCACCTTGAAGACGTTGATGCCATACAGTTCGCGGCGGTCGGTGCCCGGCGCTTCGCCGAGGCGGAACAACAGCAACTCAAACTGGTTGTTGCCGGTGAGGTGGGTGCGATCTTCGATGTTGTGCAACGCGGGGGTCATGTGGGGAGTGCTCCAGTCTCGGGTCCACAAAGGGTAGGGGCCGAAGCCCTTCGCCGAAGCGCACAAGAGCCCCACAAAGGCGGCGCAGTTCGGGCCTTATCCAACCAGCGTCCACCAGCAGGGTGACAATCCGGTCAACCACCGCGCGACGCCAGCATGCCCCGCCCCCACCACCACGTCTACGTGATCGAGCTGCACCCGGACGTGCTGCGGGAACCCCGGTTCCGCAGGTGCAACCCCGGGTACATCGACGGCAAGCCCTGCGTGTACGTGGGCATGACCGGGCTGGACCCGGACCTGCGGTTCGACAAACACAAGGCGGGGATTCAGGCGAACGCCTACGCGCAGAAGTACGGCCTGCGCCTGCTGCCCGATCTGTACGAGGGTTTCAACCCGATGCGCTACAAGGACGCGCAAGCGCGCGAGGTGGAGATCGGCATCGACCTGCGCTCGGCGGGGTTCGGGGTCTGGCAGGCCTGACCCCGGGTCAAGGCAGAAGCCCACCCCGCAGCAGCCGGCCCCGGCCGGCGCTCACTTCGGGGCCGTGACCGGGCCCGGCGCCGCCGGCTCGATGGTGGTGGTGATCTCGCGCAACAGGCCGCCGCCCTCGACGCTGCCCTGGGCCTGGCCTTCGCCCATCATCCGGCGCTCGCACTGAGAGCGGTCGAATGCGTCCTGGTGAGACTGGCAGCGCGCCAGGGCGTTGCGGCGCCAGTCGTCCGGCGTGGTGTTGTCGCCGATCTTGCCGCGCAGCGCGTCCTGGCGCACGGCGCCGGCTTCGCGCAGGCAGGCCTCGCGCGATGAAGGGTCCTGCTTGCCCGCGCAGGCGCTGCGGTCGCGCTGGTATTGCTCGTCGATGGCGGCGCGGTCCATGGCCGGTGCCGCGTGGGCCAGCGGCGCCAGCAGGAGCAGCAGGCCCAGGGCGGCGGCCAGGCGGGGGGCGGAAGGGGTGGTCTTCATCATGAGGGGTCTCCTTGTGGAAGGGCCCGGGATCGGCTCGGCCGATGCCCCGAGCGTGGCGATGCCCCATTAAGCGCCCGCAGGCGACGGGTCGTGTGTTTCTTTCCGAAACAGCCGTGAGCCGCCTGCAGCGCGGCCCGCGGTCGCTGGCGGGTCGGTTGGCGTGCGATTTGCTTGAGGCTGGGCATGAACACCTTCATCCGCATTGCCGAGGTCTGGACGCCCACCGAAGACGGTGCCTCGCTGGAGCTGTCGAGTGGCTTGTTTCCGGGGGCCGCGGCCTTCGAGGCGATCACGCGGCAGATGCTCTTTGCGCGCGGCGAGGGCCTGCCTGGCCGGGCCTGGGAGGTGGGTCACCCGCTGATGATGCGCGAGCTCTCGGGCAGCTATTTCAAGCGGGCGGCGGCCGCCAATGCGATCGACCTGACCTGCGCCGTCGCCTGCCCGGTGTTCCGGGGCGATGCGCTGCTGTGCGTGGTGGTGCTGCTGATGGGGGGCGCCGCGTCGTCGGTCGGCACGGTGGAACTGTGGCGCAACGACGGGCGCATCTCGTCCGACATGGCGCTGGTGGACGGGTACTTCGGCGCCAGTGCCCAGGCCTCCGAGCTGGAGGCGCTGACCCGCGAAGGCTGGCTGCCCCGCGGCGCCGGCGCACCGGGCCTGGCCTGGCAGAAGGGCGAGACGGTGTGCATCGCCGACATCGCCCGCTCCAAGCGGTTTTTGCGCAAGGAAGCGGCGCTTGCCCTGGGCATCGACCGGGCGCTGGCGGTGCCCTGCAGCGTGCAGGGCGCGTCGTCCTGGGTGCTGGCGCTGCTGTCGGCGCCCAGCACGCCCATTGCGCTTCGGGTGGAGGTCTGGACACAGCCGCCTGGCCTGACCGACGGCTTGGTGCGCAGCTCGGGCTTCTGCGAATCCGCCGGCGAACTGCCGGCCGGCGCGGGCACCGTGCACAAGCTTGAGGCGCTGGGGGCCGTGGGCACCGCCTGGCGCACCGGCGTGGCGCAGGCCAGCACCTTGTTGCCCACACCGGGCACCCCGGCCGATGCGACGGCCCTTCAGGCGTCCGGCGCCCGGTCGGTGCTGGCGCTGCCGGTGCTGATGGACGACGCGGTGAACGAGGTGGTGGCGCTCTACTTCTGAGACGGTCCGGGCTCGGCCAGCGCGCAGCGCAAGGCCACCCGCAGGCCGCGCACCACGTCGGCCAGCGGCAGGCTGGGCGTGCCCTGCTCGGGCAGCCAGGGCACGTGCACGAAGCCGCCGCGCGTGTGGCGCAGCTCGGGCCGGGTGGCGATGGCGTGCATGAGGCCGTAGAACACGTGGTTGCAGACGAAGCTGCCCGCGCTGAGCGACACCTCGGCGGGCAGGCCTTCGCGCTGCAGCGCGCCCAGCATGGCCTTGATGGGCAGGGTGCTGAAGTGGGCGGCGGGCGCGCCGGGCACCACGGGCGTGTCGATCGGCCGGGCGCCGGCGTTGTCGGGGATGGGCGCGTCGTCCACGTTGATGGCCACGCGCTCCAGCGAGATCGAGCTGCGGCCACCGGCCTGCCCCACGCAGACCACCAGCGCCGGCCGGTGCTTCGCCAGCAAGACGTCCAGCACCTGCTGCGAAGCGCCAAACACCGTGGGCAGCTGCGCCGCCACCACGGTGTGGCCCCGCACCTGCCGGCCACGCAGCGCCTGCACGGCGAGCCAGCTGGGGTTGAGGGTGGCGCCGCCGAAGGCGTCGAAGCCCGTGAGCAGCACACGGGGCCGGGGGAAGCGGGTGTGGGTGTCCATGCGGTGGCCTCTGTCGGATTCGCAAGGATATGCTGCGCAGGCTGGCGCGCGCTGGGCGCCACCCGGCCGCACCGAAGGCGCTCAGCCCCGCAGTGCGCAGCACGGAGGGTCGTCCCGTGAGCGCCTCACCTCACCCCAAGGAGTTGTCATGGCCACCCGCAAGAAACCCGCCATCGAAACCGAGGTCCCCGATGCCTCGGGCTCGCACCTGATCGGCCAGGCGATCCTGTCGCTCGCGGGCAGGGTGCCCGCCTCGAAAGAGCGCATCAGCCAGACGCCCGCGGACGATGCGCGCAAGAAGGCGAACGCCGCGGCGGCGAAAGCGGCGCTGGCGGCCGGGGCGATGGCGCTGCCACCGGGGCCGCTGGGCTGGCTGACCATCCTCCCCGAGATGGTGGGGGTCTGGAAGATCCAGAAACAGCTGGTGGCCGACATCGCCGCGCTGTACGGCAAGCAGCCCACGCTGACACCCGAGCAGGTGGTGTATTGCCTGTTCCAGCACACCGCGGCCCTGGGCGTGCGCGACCTGGTGGTGCGCGTGGGCCAGCGCACGCTGGTGCGGCGCGCCTCGCCGCTGCTGATCCGCGCGATCACGCGGCGCATCGGCGCCAAGGTGGCGCAACGCGTCCTGGGCAAGGGCGTGGCGCGCTGGGTGCCGATCGTGGGCGCGGTCGGCGTGGGGGCCTACGCTTACTACGACACCGCGCAGGTCGCGGCCACGGCCATCGACCTGTTCGAGGGGGTGATCGAGGTGGAGGCGGTGGAGGTGGATGGGTAGGATCGCGGCCATGCCCTCCCCCACCCGCTCCCCCATCCCCACCCTCGAATCCGAGCGCCTGATCCTGCGCCCGTTCCGCCAGTCGGACTTCGAGCCCATGGCGGCGTTCTTTGCCGACCCGGTGTCGGCCTACTACGGCGGCCCGTGCGGGCGCGAGGACGCCTGGCGCAAGTTCGCGGTGTATTCGGGCCACTGGCTGCTGCGCGGCTACGGGCCCTGGGCGCTGGAAGACAAGGCCAGCGGCACCTATGTCGGCCTCTCGAGCCTGTGGTACCCCGAGGGCTGGGCCGAGCCCGAGATCACCTGGGCCCTGGTGCCGGGCGCACACGGCCAGGGCTACGCCACCGAGGGCGCGCGCCGCGCGCTGCGGGCGGCCTACGAAGACTTCGGCTGGACCACGGCGGTGAGCGTGGTGTCGGTCCACAACCCGGCCTCGCAGGCCGTGGCGCGGCGCATGGGCGCCACGCTGGAAACCGAGATCACCTACCGCCACGGCGCCGCGCACGTGTACCGGCACCTGGGGCTGGCGGCGCTGCGGACGGGCTGAGCCAGCGGCGCAACGTGTTGGCGCCGACACACCCTGTTGCAGGCGACTCACCCATGCGAGGGACGCCATCCCTCTCGCAAGGGATACCACCCGACGGGGCATTGACCTACACCTGACACCCGGGCCACGACAGGCCGTGACCCGTCCCGCGCCGGGGTTCGGCGCGAGGGTCAGGGAAGTGGCTGGAGCCATCGCTCCGGTTCCCTCCCCCACCCGTTCTCCAGGGGTGATCAGATGGCTTTCACAGACAACTGCGACATCTTCGCGTCCTTCCATGAAGAGGGCTTCAACCGCATCCTCGGTCATGTCCGGCGACAAAGACCTTCGCTCTTCAACCACGCCACGGCAGACGTGGCCAACAACCCGCGTCTCCTGTGCAAGGAGATCGACGCGCACCCGATCGTGGCCTTGCGCAACAACCCGCAGGTCACCATCGCCGACCCGCTGCCCATCCCGGGCACGAACTTCGGCGTCAACTTCGCGGTGCAGCTGGTCGACCTGCAGATCGACTTCCACCCGGGCAAAGGGTTTGCACTGCCGCCGGAGCTCAACCCGCCGCTGCAGGCCCAGCGGCTGGCGATCAAGGTGGGCCTCTGCGGCGGCATCGGCTGCCCGGACAAAGACCTGCTCGACCGGCTGGTTCCGCCGCCCAAGCTGCCGGGCCGGCCCACCGAGGGCAAGGACCCGCCGCGCGACACCCCCATCGTGGCGCTGCCCACGCGGCAGCTCCACTGCTTCTGCCTGGAGGCCTACGTGCACGGCGGCGTGCGCATCGCCACCCACCACGGCAAGCCCTACCTCGAACCGTTCATGGACGGCTTCGAGATCGTGGACATCGAGCCCAAAGGCCTGGAGAACAGCCTGGAGTGTTACCTCGGTCTGCTGATGCGGCTGGTGGTGCTGCCGGGCCTGCGCATCCTCCTGGAGCATGCGCCGCTCAACCTCACCCAGGGCGCCACCGACCTGTTCCCGCAACCCACCAACGTGACGCTGTCGGCGGTGCCGGTCTCGGCCAGCGTGCCGAACAACCCGGCCATCGAAGACGATCAGCTGAAGGTCTTCATCAAAGCGGAGGTGAACTGACATGGCACACCTGACCATCGCGGCCTCGGAGGCCACATTCAAGGCGCTGTTCGACACGCTGCGCGACAACTTCCGGCTGACGCACTCCGACAGCGCCAGCTTCGGCCCGTTCAGCGCGTCCTACGCGGTGGACGCCCACCTCGAAGGCGGCACCATCGACCTGCGGGCCGACAACACGGTCCAGGTCAAGGAGCTGGACATCAAGTGGGACCAGCTGGACCTCTCGCTGGGGCTCAACATCCCCGAAATCTGCGTCGGTGGTTTCTGCATCATCCCCAACCCCTTCGGTGGTTGCCTGGTGCGCGCGCCCCGGATCTGCGCGTTCAGCGCCAACCCGGACATCAGCTTCACGCTACCCCTGGGCGGGCTGATCACCTCCGAGATCTCGGTCACCGGCTCGCTGCTCACCAAGTACGCCACCGACCCGGCGCGGCCCGCCGGCATGAACGACTGGGACGCGCAGGACGCCAGCCCCTCGCTGGCGAACCACTGGCAGCTCTTCGTGGACCCGCAGTTCCTCGACGTGGACATCTTCGACATCGCCGACATCGTGGGCGACCTGCTGGAGAACGCGGTGGACGCCGCCATCGACAACCTGCTGGGCTTCCTGCCCGGCTGGGCGCGGGCCATCGTCCGGGCGATCCTCGGTCCGGTCATCGATCTGATCCGGGCCATCCTCGACATCGCCGACGACATCCAGGAGTGGATCTCCGACCTGCTGAACGTGAGCTTCGGCCTGCTGGACTTTGCCCTGCAGATGGTGGCCGACTACCTCGCCAACCAGTCGCCGCTGCACCAGATCGAAGACCCCTTCCCCATGCTGGAAGCGGCGGCCAACCCGAACCCGGGCAATCCAACGATGCTGATCCCCGTGAAGGTCCCGATCCGCGACCTGAAGGTGTTCAACAACGACGTCGAAATGGTCCTTGAAGGAAACGTGGGGTGATGACATGCAAGCCAGACTGAACCAACAACTCTTCCACACATCGACACACGACAGCGGCGCGCTGGGCGTGCTGGCGATGGTGATCCACCAGTTCGGCACCGTTGGCCGCCACCGGGTGGTGGTGATGTCGCACGGTCGGCCGGTCGCCGAGCTCGGGTTCGACGTGGACGCCACCTCGACGGTCATGCAGCACGACATCGACCTGGCGCTGGCGGCCCATCCGGGGCGGCAGCAGCCCGAGGCCTGTGGCTGCAAGGGCGCGGTGCCGAGCATGGGCACGGTGTCGCCCCAGGGCCACGTGCTGTTCCACGCGTCGTCGGGCCAAGGCTATTCGGTGGTCGTGCACAACGCCGACGGCAAGCCCGTGTTCGACAGCAGGCGACTGGACGACGGCGACCTGTTTGCGGTCACGCTGCTGGAGCCCACGCGCTACACGCTGCAGAACACCATCGGGGCGGCGACGGGCGAGATCGAGGTCGCCTTCAACGACGAGATCGCCAAGCGCATCAGGCAGCTGGAAACGCGCTACGTGGACGTGCAGGAGAAGGGCTTCGGCAGCGACCGCATCGAGCTGGCGTCCACGCAGGGCCTGGTGTTCCGCATCCAGGGCGCGTCGCGCATCGTGATTCAGAAGCACGCGCCCCGCAAGAACGACACGCCCGACGCGCGGCAGCCCGTCATCCGCTGGCAGAAGCCGCCGACGCGATCGACCTCGGTGGGCAGCGCCTGACCGCCGGCGAGCAGCGGGCCGCCGCAGCGGTGCGACACCCGCTGCAGGGACAACCTCAGGGTTGCGCGAGCACGAAGTCGATGGCCGCGCACACCGCCGTGGCCTGCGCGGTGTTGCACTGCTCGGGCGTCGCCCGCGGGCTGTCGGGGTAGACCTCGGTGGTCGTGGTGTAGCGGGCGCCCGTGAGGCTGGCGCACAGGCCGAGCGACTTCAGCGGGTAGCGGATCACGCCGCGGCCGGACAGGGGCGCGCCGATGAGGCCGCCCTGGGCGTCGGACGGCGCGATGTGCGTGACGCGCTCCACCGCCACGATGATGGCTTGCTGGAACTCGGGCTGCGGGTTCTCGGTGTCGTCCACGAGGTAGAAACCGTCCGGGATGTGCACGGGCGTGTGGGGCACCCCGTCGCGCGCCGCCTTCGCCGGGCTGAACTCCGACGCGTCGGTGTCGGTGGTTTCGTGCAGGTCGATGTGCACGGCGAACTGCCCCAGCAAGGGCGCCACCAGCCGCATCAGCGCGGCGGACTCCGGCACCTGGCTGCCTGCCTTGAACGAGCGGTTCGGATCGATGGCGTCGAAGTTCCAGCGGTGGATGCGCTCGTAGGCCCAGGGGCTCACGCAGGGCGCCACCAGCAGGTTCACCCGGCCGGCATAGGCCTCGGCGTGCTGGTCGAGGAAGCGCAGCGCGCCGTGCACACCGCTGGTCTCGTAGCCGTGCACACCGCCCGTCACCAGCACGCCCGGCAGGCCGGGTTGCCATTCAAGGCTCTGCAGGGCGAAGAGCGGGTACACATCGCTCCCGTGCGCGACCTCGCCGTAGGGCAAGACCTCGAAGCGCGCCCGCAGCCGCTCGAACACGGTCAGCACGTCGTCGGCGTAGCTGCGCTGGCGCACCAGCTGCGCGCGCCAGGCGCTGACTTCGGCGGGGCCCCAGGCCTGGCCGGGGGTGCCGATGGGGTAGGTGGTGGTGGGCGTGGTCATGGAACGCTTCATGGGTGGGTGGTCAGATGGACATGGGCCGGAGCACCCGCGGGATCAGGGGCCAAGGGGCAGAGGGTTTGCCCGCCGTGCCATGATCCGGCCGCTCCGACCCACACCGTACCACCATGAACTTCGCCGACCGCCTGAAACAGCTCCCCGCCACCAGCCACCTCGCCGCCCTGCAGCTGCTCGACGCGCAAGGCCAGGTGGTCGCCACCATTGAAAACAGGCCGGGCCAGACCGGCTCGCTCGCGGTGTACGCGGCGCTGGCCGCGCAGCACGGCGGCCGGATCACGCCCGAGGCGGCGGCGCTGGGGCTGCAGTGGTACGCGGAGCACACGGCCGACGCACACGCGCACCCGGGCAAGCACCCCAACATCGACCGCCTGGTGGCCTGGGCGCAGGGCTCGGCCAGCCACCAGGTGCGGCTGGTGGAAGCCCCGAAGGCCTAAAGCCCCTTGTCAGGCAGCGCGAGCCACTGCGTCAGTCCACCCAGGTGACGACCGGCCCGAGCTTGCGCTCGGCCAGGAACACGGCCTCGCGCAGCGAGAGGGCCGCGCCCCCGTCCAGCCAGGGCTGGGCGGCCGCAGGCACGTGGTAGCGGATGTAGTAACACTCCACCGCCCGGTCGCTGAACAGCTCGGGCGGGTCGTCGGCGTCGCCGGAGCCATAGAGGGTGTGGTGGCGCACGATGCGCACAGGGCAGGTGGTGAGGCCCCCGTAGAACCACTGGCCCTGCTTGATCGAAGGTAGCTGGTCAACATCGTTCATGTCGTCTGCTCCAAGCGTGAACCCCCTGCACCGCCGGCCCGTCGGCGCGCGTGGCGGCCGGTCCGTGAATCGATGATAGGCACAGCGGCCCGCGCTGCCAAGGTGGTGGACCCGGGGGTCGGCAGTCACGGCGCAGCGGGAGACACGGTGAAGGCCAGGAGGGCACCTGCTGCGCCTTCCGTGTCGATTTCTGCTCAGGCCAAACGTCGTACCGGTGAAGCCCCTTCCCATGCACCGCTTCGCCGACACTCCTGTCTCCACTTCCCCGAAAGGAACCACCATGACCACCGGCACCGTCACCCTGCACCGCGTTCTCACGGCACCGCCCGAGCGCATCTACCGCGCCTTCCTCGACCCGGACGCGCTGGCCAAGTTCCTGCCGCCCCACGGCTTCACCGGCCGCGTGCTGGAGATGGACGCGCGCGTGGGCGGCCGCTACCGCATGCAGTTCACCAACCTCTCCAACGGTCAGAGCCACGCGTTTGGCGGCGAGTACCTGGAACTGGTGCCCAACGAACGCATCGTCCACACCGACACCTTCGATGACCCCAACCTGCCCGGCCAGATGAGCACCACCATCACGCTCAAGGCCGTGTTCTGCGGCACCGAGTTCACGGCGGTGCAGCAAGGCATTCCGGCCATGATCCCCGTCGAGGCCTGTTACCTCGGCTGGCAGCAGACGATGCAGCTGCTGGCCCAACTCGTGGAGGCCGAGGTCACGGAATGACTTGAAGCACCCCCGCCGCGCTTCGCGCGACCCCCTCAAGGGGGCGGCACTGGCCGTCCGGCAAAGCCGGCCCGGCGGTGCCCTGGGTGGCGTGGCGCCAGGCAACGGTGTCGGGTGCAAAGGCCTTGTCCCGACAGGCCCACCCGATCCCGGGACAATGGGGGCCTGAATCGATTCCCCACCTGGAGAGAGCGTGAGCGTCAGCACCCCACCGGTATTCAAGTTCGACAACAGCTATGCCAACGGGCTGGAGGGCATGTCGGTGCCCTGGAACCCCGCCAAGGTACCGGCGCCGCGCCTGCTGCGCCTGAACCGGGCGCTGGCCCAGGAGCTGGGGCTGGACCCCGACGCGCTGGCCTCTGAAGCCGGGCTGGCCGTGCTCTCGGGCAACGTGGTGCCCGAGGGCGCACAGCCCGTCGCGCAGGCCTACGCCGGCCACCAGTTCGGCGGCTTCTCGCCGCAGCTGGGCGACGGCCGCGCGCTGCTGCTGGGCGAGGTGATCGACACCCAGGGCCGGCGGCGCGACATCGCGTTCAAGGGCTCGGGGCGCACGCCGTTTTCGCGCGGCGGCGACGGCAAGGCGGCCGTGGGGCCGGTGCTGCGCGAGTACCTGATCAGCGAGGCCATGCACGCGCTCGGCATCCCCACCACGCGCACGCTCGCGGCGGTGGCCACGGGCGAAGCGGTGTACCGCGAGCGCCCACTCCCCGGCGCACTGCTCACGCGCGTGGCGGCCAGCCACATCCGCGTGGGCACCTTCCAGTTCTTCGCCGCGCGGCAAGACACCGATCGGCTGCGGCGGCTGGCCGACCACGTGATCGCGCGGCACGACCCGTCGCTCGCAGAACACGAAGACCGTTACCTGGAATTGCTGCGCGCGGTGTGCGAGCGGCAGGCCGTGTTGCTCGCGCGCTGGATGGGCGTGGGCTTCATCCATGGCGTGATGAACACCGACAACATGACGGTCTCGGGCGAGACCATCGACTACGGCCCCTGCGCCTTCATGGAGGCCTTCGACCCCGACACGGTGTTCAGCTCCATCGACGCGCACGGCCGCTACGCCTACGGCAAGCAGCCGGGCATCGCGCAGTGGAACCTGACCCGGCTGGCCGAGGCGCTGCTGCCGCTGATCGACACCGACGAAGACCGGGCCGCCGAGCGCGCCATGGCGGTACTCAAGACCTTCCCCGACCGCTTCTCGCACCACTGGCTCGCGGGCATGCGGGGCAAGCTCGGCTTGCCGGCGACGGGCGATGTCGACGCTGACCGCGACCTCGTCAACGACTTCCTCGCGCTGATGCAGCGCCACGCGGTGGACTTCACGCTCGGCTTCCGGCGCCTGTCCGGCGTGTTGCGCGGCCAGCCCGAACCCCTGCAGGCCCTGTTCGGCGCCGAGGCCGAGGGCCTGGCGGCCTGGCTCACGCGCTGGCAGGCCCGGCTGGGCGAGGCGCCGGCGGCCGAGGTGGCGCAGCGCATGGACAGCGTCAACCCGATCTACATCCCGCGCAACCACCTGGTCGAGCACGCGCTGGAGGCCGCCACGGAATCGGACAACCTGGCGCCGTTCGAGGCGCTGCTCGGCGTGATCACGCGGCCGTATGAAGAGCGGGCGAACGATGCCCTGTTTGCCCAGCCCGCCAGCGCCGAACAGAGCGCCGGTTACCGCACCTTCTGCGGCACCTGAAGCGCGCCCACATCCACCCCACGGTGGATGTGGTGGCCGAAGCAACGGCTCAAACTTCGCACCCGGGGTGGCCTTTTCGTGCTGCCCGCGCACGAAGGAGTTGCCATGAAACCCTGTTGCCGCTGGATGGTCCTGCTGGGCCTGGCCTATGCGCTGGCCGGCTGCCGCGAGCAAGAGATCCTTTCGCCCCACCACACCTCCATGGAGCGCCATGGTGAACAACAAAGCGCGGTGGTCTGCGGCCTCAACACCACGCCGCTGCTGACGATCACAGGTCGAACGCCCTACGAAGCGAACAGCGTGCTGGCAGGTTTCCGCACGGTGTACGTCCCGGGCGCCCCCCCCATCGCCTGCAACCGGCAGCAGTCAGCCAACGTGCAGGGGGTGATGATGTTCATCGGCACACTGGACGCCGGCATGCCGGTCAACGCGACCACGGCGCTGCTGGACATCCTGAGCTTTCGCCCGGCGGCACCGGTCCAGGTGACCGAAGCGCGGCCGCTGTCCACCGGCGTCACGGGCACCTGGTCGGGCGCGACGCGCAGCACCTGCCGCTTCAAGATCAAGAGCTTTCCCCGCAGTGGCTGGGTGCCCGGGCCAGAGAGCTATGGGCGATCCTGGATCACCACCAGCGAGCTGACGGACGACGGCAACGACCGCTTCTCGGTGCCCTTCACCACCCACCCCGTGATCAACGTGACCGACGAATTCAGGGCCGGGGTGATCGAAGGCAACCGGGTCTTCCTGCGGGTGACCATCGAAGCGGACGACATCGGCGTCGCCGCCGGGGCCACCAACCACTGCTACGGGCAGTTCACGGCGCGGCTGCGCCTGCTGGCGCCGGACTGACGGGCGCCGCCGCCAGCTGCGCCAGCCGCTGGTGCACCCCGCTTTCGGGGTTCAGCGGCAGCTGCTCGCGGATGCAGAGGTAGCGCTCGCTGAACACGTCGAACCACGCCACCAGCGATTCGGCCGCCCGCGTCTCGCCCGCGAGCGCGAGGCACAGCGCGGCCACTTCGGCGGTGCAGAAATGGTGTTCCTGGGTCGAGCGGCGCAGCCGGTAGCTCGACACCTGCTCCGGGTGTAGGCTGAGCACGGGCAGGCGGTCGAGATAAGGGCTCTTGCGGAACATCTTGCGCGCCTCGGACCAGGTGCCGTCGAGCAGCACGAAAAGCGGTCGCTTGCCCACGCTGCCATCCAGGCCCTGCGCGGCGGCGGGCACCTCGGTCACCACGCGCTGCTGCGCCTCGGCGTACTCCGCCGGGAACACCACGTAAGGCTGCCACTGCGGGTCGGCCAGCAGGGTCAGCAGCTCCGGGGAGACGGCGGTGCGCGCCCAGCCGAAGGCCCAGGTGTCGGCCACGACGTCGGCGATCAGCCAGCCGGTGTTGCTGGGCTTGAGCGCCTCGATGTCGCCCATGAGCAGGCACACGCCCGCGCGCGTGGGCACCGAAGGACGCAGGGCGCAGATGCAGTGGCTCACGATCAGGCGGCAGCCGGCGCAGCGCACCAGGCCGGAGCCGCGCGCCACATAGGGCTTGCTGCTCGCGGCCAGGCGCGAGCTGCGCAGGCGCGACACCGCGTGGTCGGCGTGGGGCTGCGGCGGGTTGAAAGACGGGAGGGTCATGCGGGGAATGTATGCGCTGCGCCAGCCTTTCGCGGCACACTCTCGCCAGACTTTGCCCTTTTGCCCCCCAACACCATGAACATCACGTCCCTCGACGCGCTGCGCGCGCTCCACGACCCGGTCCGCGAACGCTCGGCCAAGAAAGAGATGCCGCAACTCGACGCGCACGCCACGCGCCTGATCTCGCTGTCGCCGTTCGTGGTCATCGCCAGCGGCGCCTTCGGCGGGGCCATGGACGCCTCTCCGCGCGGCGGGGCGCCGGGTTTCGTGAAGGCGGTGGACGCGCACACCCTGCTCATCCCCGACGCCCCCGGCAACAACCGCCTGGACACGCTGGAGAACATCGTGAGCCACGGCGAGGGGGGCGCCCCGCTGGGCCTGCTGTTCATGCTGCCGGGCATGGACGAGACCCTGCGCGTCAACGGTCGGGCGCTGATCTCGACCCGCGAGGCCGACCGCGCACTCGCCGCCGAACCGCAGCGGATGCCCAAACTGGTGATCCGCGTGACGGTGCAGGCCTGCTACCTGCACTGCGCCAAGGCCTTCATGCGCTCGGCGCTCTGGGACCCGGCGCACCACGTTCAGCGCGCCACGCTGCCGAGCATGGGCGAGATGATGCGCGACCAGATCCGCGAGTTCCGTGGCGACGAGGTGGTGGCCGAGACGCAGCAGGAGATGCTGGCGCGTTACCAGCAGTCGCTGTGATGGCCGGCCCCGCAGTGCCGCCGCTGTTCGACGACCTGCCCTTCAGCCCTGCCGCCGAACGCAACCGCCAGCCCATCCTCGACACGCTCAAGCCCCTGCTCGCCGAGGCGGGGCGCGCACTGGAAATCGCCTCGGGCACCGGGCAACACGTGACGTGGTTCGCGCGGCACCTGCCGGGCTGGTGGTGGCAACCCAGCGACCTGTCCGACGACCTGTTTCCCGCCATCACCGCCCGTGTCGCAGCGGCCGGGCTGTCCAACGTGCAGGCGCCGGTGCGCATCGATGTGAGGGAAGCCACGTGGCTGCCCGACGGCACACCGCCCTTCGACCTGATCTGCTGCGCCAACATGCTGCACATCGCGCCCTGGGCCTGCTGCGGCGGGCTGATGCGCGGCGCGGCGCGCCACCTCGCGGCGGACGGCCGCCTCGTGACCTACGGCCCCTACCTGGAAGACGGCGTGCCCACGTCCGAAGGCAACCGACGGTTCGACGCCAGCCTGCGCGCGGAGAACGCCGACTGGGGTGTGCGGCGGCGGGAAGATGTGGAGGCCGAGGCCCGCGCCGCCGGCCTGCGCCTGCAAGCCCGTCACGTCATGCCGGCGAACAACCTGCTGCTGGTCTGGGTTCGCGCATGAGCGAAAGGCGAAAAGCGCACAAACGCATCCGTACCCATTGATGACGGCGCCGGAGCGCCACCTTGAGGAGTGAAGCAGCCCAAAGCCCAGGGCACCGCCGGGCTGGCTTTGCCAGACGGCCAGTGCCGCCCCCTGGGGGGTAGCGCGAAGCGCTGCGGGGGGATTCAAGGAATAAAATTCAGCCCCTCGGGCAGCGGCGGCGTGATCGGCACCTCGTACAGGGTGCCCGGGCCGTCGGGGTCGATCACGGTCGCGCCGTGGCTCTGGAAGAACACGGCGATCTGCGTCTGGCCCAGCACCGCGTTGACCGGTCCCGCCGGGCTGCTGAGCCCGGTGAGGAAGGTGTGCGGGTTCTTGCCCACGCCCGGGTTGGCGGCGTAGGCCAGGTCGTTGCGGAAGTAGGTGGTGTGCGCCTCCAGCCCACCGGCGCGCACGATGGCCGTGCTGGTCGGGTTGGGCACGGTCTGGTCGCCCTTGGCCACCTGCACGATCACCGGCTTGGCCACGCTGCCCGGCAGCGGTTGCCGGCGGATCAGCGACGCGTACGACACCGGGTTGCCCGACTGCTGCACCCACTCGAAACGGTCCAGCACCTGCGCGATGGCGGTCGCCCCCGGCACGTTGTTCACCACCGCCGGCAGGTTGCGCAGCGGCATGTTTTCGTTGAAGTTCAGGTTGAACGGCACCGGCACGCCGGGCGTGGGCGGCAGGTTGAGCAACTGGGGCTGGCGCGTCGCGAGCACCGCCGCGGTGAGGAAGCGGAAGCCGCCCAGGCGCGCCACCTCGGTGATCGAGCCACCGGGCACGTTGGGCACGCCGGCCTTGAGGTTGGGCTCCACGCCCAGCAGCATGGTGCCGTAGATGCCGCCGAAGGACTGGCCGGCGTAGTAGATGCGTTGGGCGTTGAGGTCGGCGCTGCCGTCGCCGTCCACGTCCATGCCCACCTCGACCTGGCGCACCAGCTGCATCAGGTCGACCACGGTCTGGCGCAGGCCGTCGCGGCTGCTGATGATGGTGCGCGGCGCGGCGGCGTTCACGCCTTCGGTGGAGTCGATGAGGCCGTTGCCGTCCTGGTCGATGCCGCGCCCGCCCGCGGGCACGCTCACCGGCTGGCCCGTGCCCTGGGTGACCGCGAGCGCGCCGGCCGCCCCACCCGCGTGGCCCACCACGTTGATGGACAGCGTGGCGATGCCGCGCGACGCGAACACCGAGGCCACCGTCCACGGCGCGCCGTACATGCTGTCGGTGAAACCGTGGCCGAAGATCGCCACCGGCCAGCCACCGGTGGGCTTGTCACCCGCGGGCACGAAGAGCTGGAACACCAGGGTCTGCGTGCCCTGTTGCACCGGGCGCCCGCTCAGCGTGGGCGTGGCGGGGATGTATTGCCCGGCGGCCTGGTAGTTGGGCGAGCTGTACTGGCCGTAGGCGATCTGGCCCACCGCGCCCGGCGCCACCTGCAGCGCCCCCAGCGGGATCGCCTGCGGCGAAAAACCGCCGGCGGCGGTGCTGGTCTGGCGGTTGAACAACATGCCCGAGATGCCCGCCACCGGGAACACCGCGCGCACGGCACCGGTGCTGTTCGAACCGATCATGAAGTTGGCCGGTGCGGGGGTGCTGGCCTTGATCTGCCGCATGATCTTCACGAGGTCGCTGGTGGCGCTTTGCGTGGTGAACAGCGACGCGGCGACCACCGAGAGGCCGCGCCCGATGCGCACCGCACGGGCCGCGTCGCGCGCTTCGCGGTGGTGGTCACCGCCCTGCTTGATCCGTTGGCCGCTGGCGTCGCGCACGCCGTTGGTCACCACCAGCACGTAGCGCGAGCGCTCGGCGAGCAGTTCGTCCGGCTCGAACACCAGCGTCTTGCTCGCCGGGTCCCAGAGCACCTGGTTGATGCCCACCTTGTCGCCGAAACCGCGCAGGCTCTGCGTGTCACCCAGGTTGTAGAGGAAGACGGTGTCGCTGTTGACCGAGGCGAGGTCGATGTCCCCGGTGAACGGCACCGTGATGCGCGGCTGCGTGGAGAAACCGTCGAGCGTGTTGATCACGTCGATGTCTTCGCAGTCGCTCACGCGCACCGCACAGTCGGGCTTGGGCAGGTTGACGCGGCGGAAGGTCGCGTTGGAAAAATCGCCCACCGTGTGGCGGTTGCTCGGGAACAGGCTGGCGCTGTCATCGTCACGAACGGTCACACCGTCGGCGAATGCCACCACCGGCGCGAGCACCACCGACAGGACCGCCGTGAGCCGGCGAGCAAGGAAAGGCGTCATGAGAAGTCTCCTGAGGTCAACCGCCCGGGCGGGGGTCTTTTGTGTGAAATTCCGCACGCCGTTGTACGCCGGTCGGCCCGCAGGTGCCAGTCCTGCTCGCGTTTACCCTGAGGAAAATCGGGGCGTGGGAGTCGCTTGTGTGACGCCATCGAACCCCCACCCCCCGGGTTTTCCCCCTGGGTCCATGGGTTGCGCGTCGGCCGGGAAAGCCTATGCTGACCGGCCCAACAAACCCTTCAGGAGAGCCCCTTGTCACACGTCCGCCTCACCCTCGCCAGCACCGCCGCCGCCATCGCTCTCGTGGGCTGCGGCCACCGCATGCAGCACGACCAAGCAGGCATGCGGCATGCCGCCATGAACCCCAACGCGGCGGCCACCGCGCCGGCCAAGGTCACGGCCAGCACGCCCACCCTGGCCGGGGGCTACAAAAAGGTCGAGGCACCTGCCGCGGCGAAGCTGTATTTCGTCAACCTGGGCAACGGCGCGACGGTGAGCAGCCCGGTGAAGGTGGTGTTTGGCCTGAGCGGCATGGGCGTGGCGCCCGCCGGCATCGAGAAGGCCGGCACGGGCCACCACCACCTGCTGGTGAACGTGACCGAGTGGGACGCCAACGCGCCGCTGCCGGCCAACGACAACTTCCGCCACTTCGGCGCCGGCCAGACCGAGGTGTCGCTGGAGCTCAAGCCCGGTCAGCACACCCTGCAGCTCGTGCTGGGCGACCAGAACCACATCCCGCACCACCCGGTGGTGATGAGCGAGCGCATCACCATCACGGTGAAGTGAGGCGTGAATGGGGCGGTCGGGCACCCTTTGTTCCACCCGGACTGTTCCTTTCGCGCACAGCCGTTGTGGCACGGCACCGGCTTTGGTACATGGTGCAGTGCGGCATGGCGCTGGACTGAACACGGCGAATATTCAATCAAATCAGCGGCGCTCTCACATTGAGACAAATGGGACCGCCGTGGCACGAAAGTTGACTCGTGGGTGGCGTCCCGCCCCGTTGGGGTGGGACGTTTGTTTGACATTCCACCAACGAGGAGACATTCATGAGTTTGCTGTTTGCATTGGCCATTTCCATCGGCCTGCTGGCCGTCGCCGCCACCTGGCTGTTTTTCGGGCCGCTGGCCGCGTTTCAGATGCAGGTGTGGCAGGCCTTCGTGGCCTGGGCCAGCTTCTTCCACAACGGGGGCAAGACCGATGGCCTGGTCAAAACCGTGGTCTGCATGTCGTTTGGCGCGCTGGTGGGCATGGGCTCGGTGATGCTGATCGGGTCGCTGGGCGCGCTCGGCAGCCTGGCCGCACCGGTGGCCGTGGGCATTGGCGCGGCGGTGATCGTGCTGGCCGCGCACCTGCCGATCCTTTCAACCATTCCGTCCAGCGTGTACGGCTTCGCTTCGATCGCCGGCCTGATTTTGCTGGGCAAGGACATGACGCCCACGGCCGCGATCCTGCCGACCATCCTGTCCATCGCCGTGGGCGCGGCGTTTGGCTGGGCATCTGAGCAGCTGGCCGGCAAGCTGGCCAAACCAGCGGCCTGATCGGGCCGCCTGCGCCGTAGTCCCGGCTCCGGGGCTGCGGCGCTTTACTTTTTCTGCACCGGGTTCGCGTGCAGCCAGTTGGCCGGGTAGGCGCGCAGGAACTCGCGCGCTTTTTCGGGGTGGCCAGCGTTGAGCCAGGCGCTGTAGCCGCCTTCGTTCAGGATCGCCGGCATGCGTTTCTCGGCGCCGGGCTGCTGGTAGCGGTGCATCAGCGCGTGGGCGTTGGCGTTCACGGTGAGCAGCGTGAAGCTGACGATCTCGGCGCCGTCGGCACCGGTCCAGCGCTCCCACAAACCGGCCACGCCCATGGGCTTGCCGTCGACGCGGGCGATGCGCGTGGGCACGGCCTTGCCGCTGCGCAGGTCGTCTTCAAAAAACGCCACCATCGGCACGATGCAGCGCTGCCCGGCCAGCCAGGCCTCGCGCAGGTTGTTGGAGGTGGTCACGGTCTCGCTGCGCGCGTTGACCAGCTTGGGCGAACGCAGCTTGGCGTCGGACGCGGACTTCACCCAGCGCGGCACGAGGCCGAACTGCCCGACCACCCGTTCCAGCACCAGCGGTGCCGGCTCGACCGCCCCTTCGGCGACCCCGTCGGCCGTGCCCGGAACCTCATCGGTCACATCGGTCACGGGCGCGCCGACCGACCCCCTGCGGATGAACACGCCCAGCTGGCGCGGCCAGAGGTCGCGGTTCACGGGCGTGTCGGGCGCCTCCACGCCGAAGGCATCGGGGTACAAGGAGGCGGGGTGGAGGGTCTCGAAGTGAACGGTCATGCGGTCGATGGTAGTTCACGCCCCGGCGCGCGCCAGATGGGCCGAGAATCGCCAGACACCCCACACCACCCTCCACCACCCGACCGCACCATGACCCTTGCCGCCCCCCACCTCAACCCCGTGGTCGCCCTGCTGGGCCGCCGCCTGCGCCTGGCCGTGATCGGCGGCGGGCCGGGCTCCTTCATCGGCCCCATGCACCGACAGGCCGCTCGGCTGGACGACCGCTATGAGATCGTGGCCGCGGCCATGTCGTCGGACGCGCAGCGCTCGGTGGCCGCCGGCGCGCAGCTGGGCCTGCCCGCCGACCGCTGTCACCCCGACGCGCTGGCGCTGATGGCCGCCGAGGCGGCGCGCGCCGATGGCGCCGAGGTGGTAGCGATCATGACGCCGAACGACAGCCACTTCCCCTACGCGATGGCCGCGCTCGGCCACGGTTTTGACGTGATCTGCGACAAGCCCATGACCAACACCCTGTCCGAGGCCGCGCAGCTGCGCGAGAAGGTGCAAGCCAGCGGCCGCGTGTTCTGCCTGACCCACAACTACAGTGGCTACCCCATGGTGCGGCAGGCCCGCGCGATGGTGGCCGAGGGCCAGATCGGCGAGGTCCGCATGGTGCAGGTCGAGTACGTCCAGGGCGGACGCGCCAAGCCCGGCCCGGGCCGCGTGGCCTGGAAGACCGACCCGGCGCGCGGCGGGCCGTCGCTGGTCATGGGCGACATCGGTACCCACGCCCACCAGCTGCTGCGTTTCGTCACCGGGCAGGAGGTGGCGCAGGTCGCGGCCGAGCTGGGCTGCGTGGTGCCCGAGCGCACGGCGCACGACTTCGCGGGCGCCCTGCTGCGGCTCGATGGCGGCGCGCGCGGCAGTTTCTGGGTCACGCAGGCCGCCGCCGGGGTGGAGAACGGCCTGCGCATCCGCGTGAGCGGATCGCGCGGCACGCTCGACTGGCAGCAGGAACACCCCCAGGTACTGAGCTTCAAGCCGCTGGACGCGCCCGCGCAGCTCCTCACGCCCCGAGGCCCCGGCACGCTGCCGCTGGCGCTGCGCGCCACGCGCGTGGCCGCCGGCCACCCCGAAGGTTTCCCCGAGGCCTTCGCCAACCTGTATTCGGACGCGGCCGAGGCCATCGCCGCAAGGCGCGCCGGCCAGGCACCCGACCCGCTGGCCCTGCATTTCCCCAACGCGCACGACGGCTGGATGGGCATGCGTTTTGTCGAGGCGGTGATCCGCTCCAGCGCCGACGGTGGTGCGTGGATGGCCGCTTGATGGGCGCCCCGACCTTTCACCGGCGAGCCGTGCTGCTCGGCGCCGCCGGCCTCGCGCTCGATGCGCTCCCGGCGTGGGCCGGCGCCGATGGCCACGCCTGGCCCATGGCGTCGGCGGTGCCGGGCGGCGTGGCCCATGTGCCGCTGGGGCCGGCCGGCCAGCGCCCGGCCGCGTGGGCGGGCGAGCTGCCCCTGCTCGTGCTCGGCAGCCCGGCGGGGTGGACCGCGCTGGTCGGCATCCCGCTGGCGGCCGAGCCGGGCGAGGCGCGCATCACGGTGCAAGCCGATGGCGGCGCACCGCGCGAACTGGCCTACCGCGTGGCCCCCAAACGCTACGCCGAGCAGCGCCTGAAGGTGGCGCCCAGGACGGTGGACCTGTCGCCGGACGACCTCGCGCGCTTCGAGCGCGAGCGCGACCACCAGCAACAGGTGATCGCCACCTTCAGCGAGCCACTGCCGCAAACGCTGCGCATGCGGGTGCCCACCCCAGGACGCCGCTCCAGCTCGTTCGGCTTGCGCCGGGTGTTCAACGGCCAGGGTCGCAACCCGCACAGCGGCATGGACATCGCTGCGCCGCGGGGCACCCCGGTGGTGGCGCCGCTGGCGGGCCGGGTGATCGACACCGGTGACTATTTCTTCAACGGCCAGACCGTCTGGCTGGACCACGGTGGCGGTCTGCTCAGCATGGTCTGCCACCTGAGCGCCATCACCGTGCGGGTGGGCGACGCCGCGCCGGCGGGCACGCGCCTGGGCGCGGTGGGCGCCACCGGCCGCGTCACCGGGCCGCATTTGCACTGGGGTGTGATGCTCAACCGTGCGATGGTGAACCCAGCGTTGTTTATTGATGGATAAGTCGCGGAATCGGCGGGTAAATGACGAAAGATCGCAGCGAATGCAGGCAAAATGCGGCCCTGCCCAAACCCCTGCCCTGACGCTCTGGAGACTCTTTTGACCCGCGCCCTGTTTGCCCTCGCCGCTGCCAGCCTCCTGCTGACCGCCTGCTCCACGTCCAAGCCCTACTGGTTCAAGAACGAAGTGAGCGCCTTTGACACCGCCAACATCGAGTCGGAATGCAAGTTCCAGACGGGGTTGAGCAAGGTCAAGGAAGACCAGGCCGAGGAACTGGTCAAACACTGCATGCAGGCCAAGGGCTTCCGCCAGCGCTCGGACAAGCCCAACTGATTTCCGGATTTCAAACTTTGAAACAAAAAGCCCCGCGATGCGGGGCTTTTTGTTGGGGTTTTGCGTCCTGATCAGGCTGGCGTGAGCCGCTCCAGACCGCCCATGTAGGGCCGCAGCACCTCGGGCACGGTCACGCTGCCGTCGGCGTTCTGGAAGTTCTCCAGCACCGCCACCAGCGCACGGCCCACGGCCAGGCCGGAGCCGTTGAGCGTGTGCACCAGCTCGTTCTTGCCCTGGGCGTTCTTGAAGCGCGCCTGCAGGCGGCGGGCCTGGAAGGCCTCGCAGTTGGAGATCGAGCTGATCTCGCGGTAGGTGCCCTGCGCCGGCACCCACACCTCCAGGTCGTAGGTCTTGCTGGCGCCGAACCCCATGTCGCCGGTGCACAGGCTCATCACGCGGTAGGGCAGGCCCAGCTTCTGCAGGATCGCCTCGGCGTGGCCGGTCATGGCTTCCAGCGCTTCGTAGCTCTTCTCGGGGTGCACGATCTGCACCATCTCGACCTTGTCGAACTGGTGCTGGCGGATCATGCCGCGCGTGTCGCGCCCGGCGCTGCCGGCTTCGGAGCGGAAGCACGGCGTGTGCGCGGTCATCTTGATGGGCAGTTCGGCCTCGGACAACACGGTGTCGCGCACCACGTTGGTCAGCGTCACCTCGCTGGTCGGGATCAGGTACAGCGCCTGGGTGTCGGGCATTTCTTCGCCCTCCTGCCCGCCCTTTTTCACGGCGAACAGGTCGCCCTCGAACTTGGGCAGCTGTCCGGTGCCGCGCAGCGTCTCGCCGTTGACGATGTAGGGCGTGTAGCACTCGGTGTAGCCGTGCTCCTGCGTCTGCACGTCCAGCATGAACTGTGCAAGTGCGCGGTGCAGGCGGGCGATCGGGCCGCGCATGAAGGTGAAGCGCGAGCCGGCCAGCTTGGCGCCGGTGTCGAAATCCAGGCCCAGCTGCTCGCCGATGTCCACGTGGTCGCGCACGGTGAAGTCGAAGCTGCGCGGCCCCTTGCCGTCAGGACTCCACTGGCGCACCACCACGTTGCCCTCTTCGCCCGCGCCCACCGGCACGCTCTCGTGCGGCAGGTTGGGCACGGCCAGCAGCAGGTTCTGCAGCTCGCCCTGAATCACCTCCAGCCGCGTGGCGGAGCTTTCCAGCTCGGCCTTCATCTCGCCCACCTGCGCCATCACCGCGTCAGCCTCGGCGTGCTGGCCCTTGCCCTTGAGCATGCCGATCTGTTTGGAGAGGCTGTTGCGCTGGCTCTGCAGCGCCTCGGTGCGGGTCTGCAGCGTCTTGCGCTCGGCTTCCAGCGCCTGGTAGGCGGGCACGTCCAGGTAAGGCTGGGGCGACTTGCGGGTGTCCAGGCGCGCCACCACGGCGTCCAGGTCTTTGCGGAGTTGGAGGATGTCAAGCATGGGGAAGATTGTAGGTTTGCGGCAGATCCGGCTGCGAAGAGGTATCGCCCACCCAGGCCAGCGCGGAACCGGCTCCGCCGGGCCGCTGCTGGCGCCCCCTGGGGGGTGACGCCGAAGGCGGCGCGGGGGGAGCCCGTCAATGAATGTGTTCAACCGGGCCGTCGCCCGTGATCTTCAGCCCCTTGGGCAGCGGGAACTTGATGGTCTCGGTCAGGCCGTCCATGCGGCGCACGGCGATGACGCCAAAGGCCCGCAAGCGCTCGATGACCTGCTGCACCAGGATGTCGGGTGCCGACGCGCCGGCCGTGAGGCCCACGCGGGACTTGCCCTCGAACCACTCGGCCTGCAGCTCGTCGGCGTTGTCCACCATGTGGCTGGGCGTGCCGAGCTTGATCGCGACCTCGCGCAGGCGGTTGCTGTTGGAGCTGGTGGGGCTGCCGACCACGATCACGATGTCCACTTGCGGGCTCATGAGCTTGACCGCGTCCTGGCGGTTCTGGGTGGCGTAGCAGATGTCCTGCTGCTTGGGCTCGCGCACCTTGGGGAATCGCGCCTTGACCGCCTCCAGAATGCCGACGGTGTCGTCCACCGACAGCGTGGTCTGCGTGACCACGGCCAGCTTCTCGCACTGGGCTGGCTGCACCCGGGCCACGTCCGCAATATCTTCCACGAGGTGGATGCCGTCGCTGAGCTGCCCCATGGTGCCTTCGACCTCGGGGTGTCCCTTGTGGCCGATCATGATGAACTCGAAGCCTTCGCGGTGCAGCTTGGCCACCTCCACGTGCACCTTGGTCACCAGCGGGCAGGTGGCGTCGAAGATCTGGAAGCCACGCGCGCGGGCTTCGTCCTGCACCGCCTTGCTCACGCCGTGTGCCGAAAACACCAGCGTGGCGCCCGGCGGCACGTCGGACAGCTCCTCGATGAAGATCGCGCCCTTGTCCTTGAGGTCGTTGACCACGTAGGTGTTGTGCACGATCTCGTGGCGCACATAGATCGGCCGGCCGAACTTGGCCAGCGCGCGCTCGACGATCTCGATGGCGCGGTCCACGCCGGCGCAGAAGCCCCTGGGCTCAGCCAACAGAATTTCACTCATCAAAGGACTCCAATCAGCTGGACTTCAAATGTCACCGGCTGGCCCGCCAGCGGGTGGTTGAAGTCGAACAGCACGGCGCCGTCTTCCCGCACCTCGACCGCCGAGCCGGCGTAGCTGCCCAGGCCATCGGGCGTGGGGAACTGCACCACGTCGCCCGCCACGTACTGTTCGTGCGGGTCGCCCAGCTCGCTCAGCAGCTTGCGCGCGACCCACTGGACCATCTCGGGCTGGCGCTCGCCGAAGGCCTCGCCGGCCGCCAGCTCGATCACGGTGCGCGTGCCCTCCTCTAGGCCGAGCAGGCGCTGCTCGATGGCCGGCGACAGCTGTCCCGAGCCCAGGCTCAGGGTGGCGGGCTGGCCCTCGAAGGTGTCGATGATCACCTGGCCCTGCGGACCGGACATGCGGTAGTGCAGGGTGAGAAAAGAGCCGTCTTGGACTTGGGACATGGACAAATGGGGGATGAAACAGAGGGGGTGATGGACCGAAACCGCGGAAAACCGCCGGTTCGTGCCCGCCACGCAACAGCCGCTATTGTAAAAAGCGGGCAGCCACAGGGAACAACACACATGAATGGCCTTGCCAGCACCGGACTCAAGAGCCTTCCGAGCGACGCGCGACCACGCGAAAAGCTGCTCGCACGCGGGCCCTCGGCCCTGAGCGACGCCGAGTTGCTGGCCCTGCTGCTGCGCACCGGCATGGCCGGCAAACACGTGATCCAGCTGGCCCAGGAGCTGCTCGACCGTTTCGGCGGCGTGGGCGGCCTGCTGCACACCGGTGCCGAGGCGCTGAAGGTGATCAAGGGTCTGGGGCCGGCCAAGCGCGCCGAGGTCGTGGCCGTGCTGGAACTGGCGCGCCGTGCCCTCGCGCAGGAACTGCAGCAGAAGCCCCTGTTCGACAGCCCGAAAGCCGTGCGCGAGTACCTGCAGCTGCAGCTCGGCGCCAAGGCCCACGAGGTCTTCTCCGTGTTGTTCCTCGACAGCCAGAACCGCCTGATCGCGCTCGAAGAGCTGTTTCGCGGCACGCTCACCCAGACCAGCGTGTACCCCAGGGAAGTGGTGCTCAGGGCCCTGCACCACCACGCCGCTTCGGTCGTGCTGGCGCACAACCACCCGAGTGGCGTGGCCGAACCGTCGCGCGCCGACGAAGCGCTCACGCAGACGCTCAAGGCCGCGCTGGCGCTGGTGGACGTGCGCGTGCTCGACCACTTCATCGTGACCCGGGACAACGCGGCGTCGATGGCAGAGCTCGGTCTGATCTAGCCCCCCTGCGCCGCTGTGCGGCTTCCCCCCAGGGGGACCACACCCTTGGACCGGCAAAGCCGGATCTTCGGTGTGTGCTGGGTTGGGCACGCGCTCCGGCTGCCCACTCCCCACAATGCCGGCTTCTGGGCACTGGGAACCTCGCCTGCGCGAGAATCGCGCCACCATGAAACTGCGCTCGCTGTCCGAACTCAAGACGCTGCAGCAGGTGATCGCCCAGCGGGCGGCCGCCGAGGCGGCGGCGCGCGAGGCGGAGCGCCTGCGCCTGCAACGGCTGGACCGCGAGAAGCGCCTGTTTGAACTGGCGGTCGGCCCGGTGCGGCCGCTGCCCGCTGCGCGGCACGCGGTGCACCCTCCGCGCCATGTGCCCCCCGAGCCCCGGCAGCGCCAGCTGGACGAAGACGCCGTGATGCGCGAGGCGCTGTCGGACGACTTTGACGTCGAAACGCTGCTGCACACCGACGACCAGCTGAGTTACCACTGCCATGGGCTGGGGCCGGACGTGATGCGCAAACTGCGCGAAGGCCACTGGAGCATCCAGCGCCAGATCGACCTTCACGGCCTGCGGGTGGACGAAGCGCGCGAGGCGCTGGGCCGCTTCGTTCGCGAGTCGCACCAGCTGGGCCTGCGCTGCGTGCGGGTGGTGCACGGCAAGGGCCTGGGCTCACCGGGCCGCGCACCGGTGCTCAAGGGACGGGTGCTGCGCTGGCTGGTGCAGAAGAAGGAAGTGATGGCCTTCGTTCAGGCGCGGCCGGCCGAGGGTGGGGCCGGGGCGCTGGTGGTGCTGCTCAAGCCGGTGGGGCGCTGAGCGTTCTTCCCCTTCGGCGCTCGTTGCGTTTGGGCAGGGGCAGGTGGTCCGGGTGTGCGTTCTCCGTCCCACCTCTCGGGCGTCTGCGTGGGCACGCTACCGTTGCTTCATCAACGCCTTGGTTGCGCGCAAGCCCTGTGGCAACCGCGAATGGGGCCTGCGCCCGCTCACCCAAACCACCTGCCCCGAAGTGAGATTTGAGCGAACCCGCGAGCACACCCTTCCGCCTTTGAGGACGATGGCGGTTCCCCCGGGCGCAGGCCCTATTCGCCGTAGCCACAGAGGCCGAGCACCAGTTCAGGGTTGACGAGGTGTCGGTTGCGCGCTCACCCATCTGACGGCGAGCGTGGGCCGGAGAACGGGGGTGCCGCCATCGGCCTGCCCGAGGTGCAGGCGCGAACAGCCCCAGAAAGTCAGGCCGGCCTGTTCCGCATCCAGTCGGCGGTCTTGAAGAAACTGTCTTTTAGACGAACCCGAAGATCCTCCGGCACCCCTGTCTCGCCCATCGCCTGGTCCATGCAGGCCAGCCACTGGTCGCGCTCGACGATGCCGATGGCAAAGGGCATGTGGCGCATGCGCAGGCGCGGGTGGCCGAAGCGCTCTTCATAGTGCGAGGGTCCGCCCAGCCAGCCGCACAGGAACCAGTGCAGCTTCTGCCGAGCGTCGTCCAGCGTGCTGCCGTGCGCGGCGCGCAGTTCGCGGTAGCCGGGCTCGATGTCCATCAGGTCATAGAAACGGTCCACCAGCGCCCGCACGCGGGCTTCTCCACCGATCCATTCAAACGGGGTGGCGGGGGAAACGGGAGATTCAGAAGCGCTCATCAGGGTCACACCGCGGCTCTGCGCAAGGTTTCAACGACAGGCGTGCGCAACACGCTGCGCAGCCCCCACCAGCCGGCCATCAGGGCCAGCACACCGCCCGCCAAGGCGCCGCCCAGCGGCACCCAGAGCGACGGCTGCCAGCTGAACTCGAACACGAAACGCGCCAGCGCCCAGCCCACGCCCATCGCCACCACCGAGGCCAGCAGGCCCGCGAGCAGGCCCACACCCAGCAGCTCGATGCGCTGCACATCGCGCAGCAGCTTCGACCCTGCGCCCACGGCGCGCAGCACGGCGAACTCGCGCTCGCGTTCACCGCGCGTGGCGGTGATCGTGGCCAGCAGCACCACCAGCCCGGCGGCCAGCGCGAAGGCAAACAGGAACTCGACCGCGCGGATCACCTGGCCCAGCACGCGCTGCACCTGCGCGATGGTCTGGCTCATGTCCACGTTGGTGATGTTGGGAAACTGGCGCACCAGCGTGTTGTCGAACCGTTTGTCGCTGTCGGCCACGCGGTAGGCGCTGATGTAGGTGGCGGGCACGTCGGGCATCTCCGCGAGCGGGAAGATGACGAAGAAGTTGACGCGCATCGAGCCCCAGTCCACCTTGCGCAGGCTGGTGATGCGGCCGTTCACCGCGACACCGGCCATGTCGAAGCCCAGCGTGTCGCCCAGCTTCAGGCCCAGTTCCTCCGCGAGGCCCTCCTCAACGCTCAGGCCGTCGGCCTCGTTGGCGGTCCATTGGCCTTGCACCACCTTGTTGTGCGGCGGTTGGACCTCGGTGTGCGACAGGTTGAACTCGCGCTCCACCAACCGCTGCGCGCGCTCGCTCTCGTAGCTCCCGGGCTGCACCGGCTGGCCGTTGACTGTCACCAGCCGGCCGCGAATCATCGGGTACCAGTCGAACTTGGCAATGCCACCGTCACGCAGCGCCTGCTGGAAGGCAGCGCCCTGTTCAGGCTGCACATTGATCACGAACCGGTTGGGTGCGTCGGGCGGTGTGGCGTTGCGCCAGCTGGCGATGAGGTCGGTACGCAGCAGCACCAGCAGCACCAGCGCGAGCAGGCCCACGGCCAGCGAGCTGATCTGCACCACCGCGTAGGCCGGACGGGCCGACAGCTGGCGCGTGGCTAGCACCAGCGCGCGCGGCGCGGTGGCTTCGTTCACGCTGCGCCGCAACAGCCACACGGCGCCCCAGCTGACCAGCGCGAACACCGTTACCGCCACGGCAAAGCCGCCCACGGCGATGCCGCCCAGTTTCAAGTCGCGGCTGGCCGCCAGCAGCAGCACAGCAAAACCGGCCACGCCCAGCCCGAGCACGGCCAGCGTCGCGGGCTTGAGCTGACCCACGTCGCGCCGGATCACGCGCAGCGGCGGCACCTGCGCGAGCTGCAGCACCGGCGGCAGGCCAAAGGCCAGCATCAGCGTGAGCCCCATGCCCAGGCCCAGCAGCACCGGCCAGACGCTCGCGGCCGGCAACGCCGACTCGACCAGCCCCGCCAGCAACAGCACGAACACGTGGTGAAACGCATACCCCGCGAGCACGCCCAGCACGCTCGCCGCGAGACCCACCACAATGAATTCGAAGGCGTAGGCGCGCGCCATCGCGCCCTGCGACAGGCCGAGCACGCGCATCATGGCGCAGTCGTCGAGGTGGCGCTGCGCGAAGCCGCGCGCCGCGATGGCGACCGCCACGGCGGACAGCAAGGCCGCCAGCAGCGCGACGAGGTTGAGGAATTTTTCGGCGCGCGCCAGCGTCTGCTGCATCTCGGGCCGACCGCCTTCGAGCGACTCCAGGCGCAGGCCGCGCACATCGGGCTTGGCGATTTCGGCCTCGGCCCAGGTCACGAAGCGTTTGACCGCCGCATCGTTTCCGGCCACGGCGACGCGGTGGTTGAGGCGGCTCGCGGGCTGCACCAGGCCGGTGGCCAGCAGGTCGGCGGCGTTGATCATCACGCGCGGCGCGAAGCTCATGAAACCCGCGCCCCGGTCGGGCTCGACCACGATGACCTTCGCCAGCGTGAGGCTCGAATCCCCCAGCAGCAGCGGCTGGCCGATCTTCAGGTCGAGCGCGGCCAGCAAGGCCGCATCGACCCAGACCGTGCCCGGCGCCGGGATGTCGCGCGTGACCACGTCGGCGGCCTCGGGCGCGTCCGCCACCCGCAAAGCGCCGCGCAGCGGGTAGCCCGCAGACACCGACTTCAGCGCCACCAGCCGCGCCGCGCCACCGTCTTCGTCGCGCGCCCGGCCCATGGTGGGAAAGCCCAGGGTCTGCACCGTCTGCAGGCCCAGGCTGCGCGCCTGTGCTTCAAAGGCCGGTGGCGGCGCCTTGTCGCTCTGGATCACCGCATCGCCACCGATCAGCGCCCGCGCGTCCCGCGTCAGCCCGCCCTGCAGCCGGTCGGCAAAAAAACCCACCGCCGTCAGCGCCGCCACCGCCAGCGTCACCGCCAGCAGCAGCAACCGCAATTCACCCGCCCGCCAGTCGCGCCAGAGCGAGCGCCAGCCGAGTTGCCAGAAAGATGGGGGGGTTGAAGCGGGTGCGACGGACATGCTCGGACCTTAACGCAAGCGGATCAACCGCGCGGCGTGCTGCGGTTTGGGATGGAACGCGACGGTTTGCTCAACGGAAGCCTTTGCTCTCGCGGCCCTCACCCCAGTCCTCTCCCAGGGGAAGAGGACGTGGAGGTGCGGCGCGCGGATTGCGTTCACCGGAGAGCGTGCCTCATTTGAGAACGCGGCGGAACTGGCTTCGCCAGGCCGCTCGCGTTGCCCCTTGAGGGGCGGAGCCGGTTACACGCAGTGAACCGGCGATGGGGGTGGGCTCTACTTCGTCCCGAAGATGCGGTCGCCCGCGTCACCCAGCCCAGGAACGATGTAGCCATGCTCATTGAGCTCGCGGTCCACCGCCGGGGTGTAGATCGGCACGTCGGGGTGGGCGTCGTGAAAGGTCTTGATGCCCTGAGGGCAGGTGACCAGGCACACGAAGCGGATCGAGCGCGGTTTCGTCTGCTTCAGGCGGTCGACGGCGGCCACGGCCGAGTTGCCGGTGGCGAGCATGGGGTCGAGCACGATCACGTCGCGCTCTTCCATGCCGCTGGGCATCTTGAAGTAGTACTCGACCGCCTGCAGCGTGGCCGGGTCGCGGTACAGGCCGATGTGGCCCACCCGCGCGCCGGGAATGACCTGCAGCATGCCGTCGAGGAAACCGTTGCCCGCGCGCAGGATGGAGGCCAGCACGATCTTCTTGCCGTCGATCACACGCGAGGTCATGGTCTCCAGCGGGGTCTCGATCTCAATCTCGTGCATCGGCATGTCGCGCGTGAGCTCGTAGGCCAGCAGAGCCGAGAGTTCGTGCACCAGCTCGCGGAAGCTCTTGGTGCTGGTGTCCTTGCGGCGCATCAGCGTGAGCTTGTGCTGGACCAGGGGGTGATCAATGATGTGGACGTCGCGGCTCATCGGCAAGGCTCATTTGGCGGGTTGGGCTGGCTCCAGGAGCCAGCGGGGAGCTGAGTTTATGCGGCTTCCGACGGCACCTCTGGTGCCGCTCTGCGCTGCGCCACCGGGGCGGCGGGGATCGCGTCGAACACCAGCCGCTGCGGGTGCGTGTAGCAGAGAAAGCGCGTGTTCGTCGCGCGACCAATCGCGCACAGGCCCACGCGCTCCGCGATCTGCTGGCCCATCTGCGTGATGCCCGAACGCGACACCACGAGGGGCACGCCCATCTGCGCCGACTTGATGACCATCTCGCTGGTCAGGCGACCGGTGGTGTAGAACACCTTTTGACCGACCGGCAAGCCGTCCTGACGATCCGGCGCAGGGCCGCCCCGAGCCGGATCAGCCCCTGGGACTGGCGCGGACCGGTACCCTTCCCGATCCTGGGGCAGCGACCCGCGTGAGCGGTGGAGCGTGGGGGCCTGTTGCAAGGCCATCCAGCCCGCAATCGTGTCCACGGCGTTGTGGCGGCCCACGTCTTCGACGAACAGCTGCAGCTGGTCGTCCACGAACAGCGCGCAGGCATGCACCGAACCGGCCGACTTGTAGGTGCTTTCTTTCAGGCGGATGGTGTTGACGATGCGGTTGAGCTGCGACTGGCGCAGCACCGCGTCGGGCGGCAGCACGATGCGATCGATCTCGTCCATCAGCCCGCCGAACACGCTGCCCTGCCCGCAGCCGGTGGTGACCACCCGTTTGGAGGTGCGTTCTTCGATGCGATCGATGCCGTGTCGCGTGACCACGGCGGCGGCGCCCACCTCCCAGTCGACCGTGATGGACTCGATGTCGCTCACCGAACCCACCAGGCGCTGGTTGAGCAGGAACCCCAGCACCAGCCACTCGGGATGGGCGCCCAGGGTCATGAGGGTGACGAGTTCGCGCTTGTCGACATAGACCGTGAGGTCGCGCTCGGCGGGGATCGACACGGTGCCGGGCTGGCCGAACTCGTCCACCACCGCCACCTCGCGGGTGAGCGGTGCGATGGCCTGGGTCAGTCGGGGCAGGGTCGGCACGGTGGAAAGGTCAACAAGGGTCACGGCGGGGAATTCACAAAAGGAAGAAGGCCCGAAGGCCTTCCACATGATGCATCAGCGGGCGTTCAGGCGCCGCATCAGGACTTTTTGGCCGGGGCGGCGGCAGGGGCTGCGGGCGCGGCGGGCACAGCCGCAGGGGCCGCCGCCGCTGCGGGCGCGGGCCAGACGAAGGGGCCGGGATCGGCACAGGGCGGCGTGGCCGTGGCCGGCTTCACCGTTTTGCCCGAAGCGGCAGCGGTCTTGTGGTAATTCGCGGCCGAACGGTCCATCGACAGGCACAGCTTGTAGCCGTCCACCTTGCCGGCGTGTGCGGTCTTGGCCTTGGCCTCGTCCGCCTTGGCCTTGGCGGCGTCGTCCAGCACGGGGGCGGGCAACTTGGCCATGGCGCCGACCGAGGCGGTGAGCAGCAGGGAAATGAGCAGGAGTGATTTCATGGATGTCCTCGAATGATCAGGCCTTGGCCGTGGCGTCGATGGCCGACGGCTGGGACGGCTGGCTGCGTTGCGCGGGGATCTTGCCGGCCTTGATGTCGTCGTACCAGAGCTCGTGGTGCTCCTTGGCCCAGGCCTCGTCGACATGACCAGTCCGCATGGCGCTGTAGGCGCCCTTCATGCCGATGGTGCCCATGAAGATGTGGCCCATGATCAGCGCCATCATCACCAGCGCACACACGATGTGCAGCATGTGCGCGATCTGCATGTCGCCCCGCAGGTACAGCATGCCAGGCAGCAGCTTGTCGAGGAACAGGCCAGAGCCCACCACGACGATGCCAGGGATGGTGATGCCCCACCAGAACAGGCCTTTTTCACCCGCGTTGAAGCGGTGCGAGGGCACTTCCTTGTCACCCAGCATGCCACCCAGCTTGGAGAGCCAGACGAAGTCGGCCGCATTGGCGATGTTGTCCTTGATGAAGGTCACGATCACGATCAGCAGCGACACGGCAAACAGCGGGCCCACGAAGTTGTGCAGGTTCTTCAGTGCAAAGGTCAGCCAGCCAAACAGCATGCTGCCGATCACCGGCAGGATGAAGAACTTGCCGAAGGCCATCACGATGCCCGACACCGCCAGCGCAATGAAGGCGCCCGCGTTGGACCAGTGCGCCGCGCGCTCCAGCGGCGTGAAGCGCTCGATGGTGCGACCGGTGTCCTTGAGGTGCCCGCCCAGCGGCCCTTTGGCCTTGTAGAAGATCGCCAGCGCCAGCAACACGATGAACAGCAGCGCCCCGCCGTAGGGGATCAGCCAGTCGTTGCGCACCTGCCGCCAGGCCTCGCCGGCGTTGGTCAGGCGCGAGCCGGGGTACTGCACGAACGGCTGGATCAGATTGCCCGCTTCGGGCGCCTGGCTCAGCGGCAGGCTGCTGTAACCCGTCACGCCCTTGCCCACGTCGCGCCACATGGGCGCGTTGTTGCCGGGCTGCACCTGGCGCCGTTCGGCGTTGGTCTGCCCGGCGTACTTGGGGTCGGTGCTGGCGTCGGGCGCGATCTCGAAGACGTTCGCGCTCTTGACGCCGGCCACGGCCGGGGCTGCCGGTGCCGCCTGCGCGGCATCGGCGGGCGCGGCGGCGCCAGGGGTCGTTTGAGCCGAGGCCCAGCCAGCGCCGAGCGCCAGCGAGGCAGCGATCAGGCCACCGCGCCAGGTGTGTTGGAAAGCCGAAAAGAAAGGCCGGGTCATGGCTGTCCTTTCGTCAAGGCTGGGTGCCCATGCGGGTGTAGTCGTTTTGCCCGTACTGGGCGCGAGCCTTGAGCTGTTGCTCCCAGCTGGCCTTGTCGCCGACCTTCCAGCCGGTCTGCGCGTACTGGCTGCTGCCCACGCCAGCATAGGGCGCGCCGTCCTGCTTGACGCCCTGGCCGGTGAGGTCCTGCGGCGCTTCGCCGCAGGCCACGAGGGCCAACGCGGCGGCAACCAGCGTGACGCGAAAGAAACCTTGCTGCATCATGATTTGGCCCCTTCCTTGGTGGCGGTGCCGTAGGCCGTGCCCCAGCCCCAGACTTCGGCGCCCTTGCCCCGGCGCAGCACGCGGGTGCGGAAGATGTCGGCCACGGTGTCGCCGTCGCCGGCGATCAGGGCCTTGGTCGAGCACATCTCGGCGCAGGCGGGCAGCTTGCCCTCGGCCAGGCGGTTGCGGCCGTATTTTTCGAACTCGGCGGCGCTGCCGTGCTCTTCCGGGCCACCGGCGCAGAAGGTGCACTTGTCCATCTTGCCGCGCACACCGAAGGTGCCTTGACTCGGAAACTGCGGCGCACCGAAGGGGCAAGCGTAAGAGCAGTAACCGCAGCCGATGCACACGTCCTTGTCGTGCAGCACCACGCCTTCGTCGGTGCGATAGAAACAGTTGACCGGGCAGACCGCCATGCACGGCGCGTCGCTGCAATGCATGCAGGCCACCGAGATCGACTTCTCGCCGGGCACACCGTCGTTGAGCGTGACCACGCGGCGGCGGTTCACGCCCCAGGGCACTTCGTGTTCGTTCTTGCAGGCCGTGACACAGCCGTTGCACTCGATGCAACGCTCGGCGTCACAGATGAATTTCATTCTTGCCATGGTGTCTCCTGTTCGGTGGTTTTCCCGCCGGGCCGCCCCAAGGGAAAACGAGCCCCCTCGGGGGGCAGCGCATTACACGCAGTGAAAAGCGTGGGGGTCATGTTCATGCTTTTTCGACGTTGCAGACCGTCGTCTTGGTCTCTTGCATCATCGTGACGATGTCGTACCCGTAGGTCGTGGCGGTGTTGACGGCCTCGCCCCGCACGACGGGCATCGCGCCCGCCGGGTAGTGGGCCTTCATGTCTTCGCCCTGCCAGCGGCCGGAGAAGTGGAACGGCAGGAACACGGTGTGGTCGTTCACGCGCTCGGTCACCAGCGCCTGCACGTTGATGCGCGCACCGGTGGGCGAACTCACCCAGACGCGCTCGCCGTTGCGGATGCCGCGCGCCGCCGCCGTGACCGGGTTGATCTCGACAAACATCTCCTGCTGCAGCTCGGCCAGCCAGGGGTTGGAGCGGGTCTCCTCGCCGCCGCCTTCGTACTCCACCAGGCGGCCGGAGGTCATGATCAGCGGGAATTTCTCGTGGACCTTGTCGTCCACGTTCTTCTGCTGCAGCGACTTGTAGAGGATGGGCAGGCGCCAGCGGCTCTTCTGGTCGTCGTGGCTCGGGTACTTGGCCACCATGTCGGGGCGGATGCCGTAGATCGGCTCGCGGTGTTGCGGCACGGCGTCGGGGAAGTTCCAGACCACCGCACGCGCCTTGGCGTTGCCAAACGGGTGGCAGCCATGGGCCATGGCCACCCGGATGATCGCGCCCGTGGGGTCGGTCTTCCAGTTCTTGCCTTCGGCCTTGGTCTTCTCGGCGTCGCTCAGGTCGTCCCACCAGCCCAGCTTCTTGAGCAGCAGGTGGTCGAACTCGGGATAGCCGGTGGTGATCTCCGAACCCACCGAGTGTGAGCCGTCTTCGGCCAGCAAGCTCACGCCGTCCTTCTCCACCCCGAAGTTCGCGCGGAAGTTGCCGCCGCCGTCCATGACGTGTTTGGACGTGTCGTAGAGGTTGGGCGAACCCGGGTGCTTGATCTCGGGCGTGCCGTAGCAGGGCCAGGGCAGACCGAAGTAATCGCCGGTCATGTCGTAGCCGGTCTCCTTGTCCACGACCTTGCCCTTGGCCTTGAGCGTTTTCACGTCGAAGGCGCCCATGTTGCGCATGTGGGCCTTCAGGCGCTCCGGGCTCTGGCCGGTGTAGCCAATCGTCCAGACCGACTTGTTGATTTCACGCAGGATGTCTTCCGGCACGGGCTCGTCCAGGCCCTTGATCTGCTGCATCTTGTAGTTCTTAGACAGCTCGGTGGCGAAGCCGAGTTTCTGGGCGAACTGGTGCATGATCATGTGGTCGCTGCGGCTCTCCCACAGCGGATCGATCACCTTCTCGCGCCACTGCAGCGAGCGGTTCGAGGCGGTGCAGGAACCGCTGGTCTCGAACTGCGTGGCCGCCGGCAGCAGGTAGACCGCGCGGTCGGGGTTGAGGTCCTCGGGCTTGCCCGGCATGGCGGCCATCGCCGCCGTGGCCGAGGGGTACGGGTCCACCACCACCAGCAGGTCCAGCTTGTCCATGGCGCGCTTCATCTCCAGACCGCGGGTCTGCGAGTTGGGCGCGTGGCCCCAGAAGAACACGCCGCGCAGGTTCGGGCCCTGGTCGATCAGTTCGTTGTTCTCCAGCACGCCGTCGATCCAGCGCGAGACGGTGATGCCGGGCTTCTCCATCGTGCCTTCGGCGTACTGTTTCTTGATCCACTCGTAGTCCACGCCCCAGACGGCGGCGAAGTGTTTCCACGAACCCGCGGCCAGGCCGTAGTAGCCCGGCAGCGAATCCGGGTTGGGGCCGACGTCGGTCGCGCCCTGCACGTTGTCGTGGCCACGGAAGATGTTGGTGCCGCCGCCGCTCTTGCCCACGTTGCCCAGCGCCAGCTGCAGGATGCACGAGGCGCGCAC
>NZ_JADMKB010000019.1 GCF_018780075.1 Hydrogenophaga sp. | reverse complement strand
CCACCGGCCTGGCCGACCCGGCGCCCATCCTGCACACGCTCATGGGCGACCCGCGGCTGGCGCGCCACTGGCGGCTGGCCGGCGTGGCCTGCACGGTGGACGCCTTCAACGCCATGGCCACGCTGGACCAGCACCCCGAGGCCGTGAAACAGGCCGCCGTGGCCGACCGCCTGCTGCTGACCAAGACCGACCTGGTGCCGCCCGAACAACTGGCGCCGCTGGCCGAGCGGCTGCGCGCCATCAACCCGCTGGCGGCCCTGAGCACCGAACCCGACGGCGCCCTGCAGGCGCTGCTGGGCCTGCAGGACCGGCCCAGCGCCGCGCTGGTGCCCCTGCAGGCCGAGCCCGACACTGCGCGCTCGTACTTCTTTCCGGTCAGCGCGCCGGCGCAGCACGATCCGAACCGGCACGACGACCACATCCGCTCGCACGTCATCGTGCGGGACCAGCCGCTCTCGCGCGAAGGCTTCATGGCCTGGCTGGACATGATCGCCGCCATGCGCGGCGACGACCTGCTGCGCGTCAAGGGCATCGTGCAGCTGGCCGACGACCCGGAGCACCCGATGGTGATCCACGGCGTGCAGCACCTGTTCCACCCACCCGAGACCCTGCCGCGCTGGCCCAGCGAGGACCGGCGCAGCCGCATCGTGTTCATCACCCGCAACATCGATGCCGAGGACATCGACGCGACCCTGCGCATTTTTGAACGACGCCGCACCCGCGGCCCCCGCCCAGCCTCACCTGTTTGAATGTCAGAAGGAGACAAACCCATGACGATGATGAAACAACTGATCGCCAGCGCCGTGCTCGGCCTGTGCAGCCTGTCGCCCGCGCTGGCGCAGGGCAAATTCCCCGACGGCACGCTCAGGCTGGTGGTGCCCTTCGCTGCCGGCGGCGGGGTGGACCAGGCCGCGCGCCTGCTGGGCCGCCAGCTGCAGACCGACCTGGGCGTGACGGTGATCGTGGAAAACAAGGCCGGCGCCAGCGGCACCATCGGTGGCAAGGCGGTGCAGATGGCCGCGCCCGACGGCATGACCCTGCTGTTCTCGGCCGCCACCCATGTGTTGGCCAAGCAGGTGCTGGCCGTGCCGCCCTACGACCCGCAGACCGATTTCACCCCCGTCGCCCGCGTGGGTGAGGCGCCGTTGATGCTGGTGATCCCGCCAACCGCGCCGCAGAAAAACCTGAAGGAAGTGCTGGACGCCGCCCGGGCCCAGCCCGACAAGTGGACCGCCGCCGTGCCGGCGCTGGGCGCGCCCAGCCACCTGGCCACCCTGCTGCTGGCCAAGCAGGGCAACCTGAAGCTGACCATGACGCCCTACCGCGGCACCGCACCCGCCCTGGCCGACGTGGCCGGCGGGCACGTGCAGCTGCTCATGGACTCCATCATCTCGATCCAGGCCATGGCCAAGAGCGGCAAGGTGAAACCCATCGCGACCACCATGGCCAAGCGCAGCAGCGTGGCGCCGGAGGTGCCGACCGCGGTCGAGAGTGGCTTCCCGGGCATGGTCTACGAGTCCTGGTACGGCGTCTGGGCGCCCAGGGGCACGCCCGAGGACCGGGTGCAACTGCTGAACAAGGCGATCAACAAGGCCGTGGCCGAGCTGGCGAAGTCGGGGTCGTTGGAGGCCCTGGGCATCGAGCCGGTGGCGGAGACCACCGATCAGGTCCGCAAGTACATCGCCACCGATGTCGCCCGCAGCGCGGAGCTGCTCAAAGAGTCGGGCTTCAAGCCCGAGTGAGGGCCACGGACCGGGCGGTCGCCTGGCCTTCACCGCACCGCGCGGCCTTCTGCGGTGGCTGAGGCAAACTACACCGGCAGTGGCCAGGGTCATGGCGTGACGGACGTGTCAGCCGGGCCTCGGTCCAGAGGAGCATGGCATGGAACAGGTGGATGCGGTGGTGATCGGCGCGGGCGTGGTGGGGCTGGCCGTGGCGCGTGCCCTGGCCCTGGCGGGCCGGGAGGTCATGGTGCTGGAGCGCGAGGGCGCCATCGGGTCCGGGACCAGCTCCCGCAACAGCGAGGTGGTGCACGCGGGCATCTACTACCCCGCCGGCTCCCTCAAGGCCCAGCTGTGCGTGGAAGGGCGTGACCGGCTGTACGCCTACTGTGGCGAGCGCGCCATCGCCCACCGCCGTTGCGGCAAGCTCATCGTGGCCCACACACCGTCCCAGGTGGCGGCTCTGCCGGCTCTGTTGGACAAGGCCCGGGCCAATGGGGTGCACGATTTGCAGTGCTTGGGCCGCGACGAGGCGAGGGCGCTGGAGGCGCAGCTCGACTGCGAGGCGGCCGTGCTCTCGCCATCGACCGGCATCGTCGACAGCCACGGTCTGATGCTCGGTCTGCAGGGCGATCTGGAGCACGCGGGAGGCCTGGTGGCCTGCCACACCGAGGTGAAGGCCGTTCAGGCCCATGCCGACGGGCTGGACGTCACCACCCTGGATGGCACGGTGCTGCGCGCCCGCAGCGTGGTCAACGCGGCCGGTCTGCACGCCTGTGACCTCGCGGGTCGCACGCGGGGCCTGGACCCGGTCCATGTGCCGAAGCCCTGGTACGCCAAGGGCAGCTATTTCACCCTGAGCGGTCGCTCGCCGTTTCAGCACCTGATCTACCCCGCGCCCGAGCCCGACCGGCACCTGGCGGGGCTGGGCGTGCACCTCACCATCGATCTGGGCGGCCAGGCGAAATTCGGCCCCGACGTGCAGTGGACCGACGATCCGGACGATCTGGTGGTGGACCCTGCGCGTGGCGAGTCCTTCTACGCCGAGGTGCGGCGCTACTGGCCTGGCTTGCCCGACGGCGCCTTGCAGCCCGGCTACGCCGGCATGCGCCCCAAGATCAGCGGACCCGACGAGCCGGCCGCCGATTTCCGTATCGACGGGTCTGCGCAACACGGCGTGGAGGGTCTGGTGAACCTGTTCGGCATCGAGTCGCCCGGCCTGACCAGTTGCCTGGCGATCGGCGAACGCGTGGCGTCGCTGCTCTGACCGGGCCTGGTGCTCCTGAAGCCGCCGGCGGCGTTCAGGCCGCTGCGGCGCGGGCGTTCTTGATGGCCTGTGCCGACGCCCACACCAGCGACGGCCCCTTGTAGATGAGGCCGGTGTAGATCTGGACCAGGTTGGCGCCCGACTGGATCTTGCTCTGCGCATCCTGGGCGCTCATCACGCCACCCACGCCGATGATGGGGAAGCCCTTGCCCAGACAGGCGCGCAGCTGGCGGATCACCCGGTTGCTGGCTTCCAGCACCGGCGAGCCCGAGAGCCCTCCCGTTTCTTCGGCGTGGGGCAGACCCTTGACGGCGTCTCGGCTCAGTGTGGTGTTGGTGGCGATCACGCCCCACGAGTTGTTGACCCCACCGCGGCTGTCGGCGCCGTAACGCATCAGGGTGCCGGCAATGACCTCCACATGGGTCTCGTCGAGGTCGGGGGCGATCTTGAGGAAGACGGGGATGCGCCGCCCCGTCTGCTGGGCCAGCTGCTCGCGCCGCTCCGAGACCGCGCCGAGCAGGGCGTCCAGGGCCTCGTCGCTCTGCAGGCTGCGCAGGTTCTTGGTGTTGGGACTGGAGATGTTGACCGTCACGTAGTCGGCGTGTGGGTACACGCCGCTCAGGCAGGTGAGGTAGTCCTCGGTCGCCCGTTCGATCGGCGTGGCGGCGTTTTTGCCGATGTTCAGTCCGAGCAGCATCGGGCTCACGCCGCCCTGATCGCGGAACCGGGCCCGCTGCACATTGGCAATGAAGGACGCGAGGCCCTCGTTGTTGAAACCCAGGCGGTTGATCAAGGCGTTGGCCTTGGGCAGGCGGAACATGCGCGGTTTGGGGTTGCCCGGCTGCGCCAGCGGGGTGACCGTGCCGACCTCGACGAAACCGAAGCCCATGGCGGCCAGGCCGTCGATGCAGCGGGCGTTCTTGTCGAGCCCGGCCGCCAGGCCGACACGGTTGGGGAACTGCAGGCCGGCGAGCGTGAACGGATCGCTCACGCGGGGCTCGCTGTACAGGCAGGTCAGCGGGGAGTGCTGCAGTTTCGCCAGGCTGCCCAGCGTGAGTTCGTGGGCGGCTTCGGGATCCAGGCCGAACAGGAAGGGGCGGGCGACGGCGTAGGGCAGAAGTGACATTGGATAATCGTGGGATTCTTTGTTACCGCTGATTGTCTCAAATGACCCAAGACGAACTCAAAGCCCTGGTCGGGCAGGCCGCGCTTCAGTATGTGATCCCAGGCGAAGTGGTGGGGGTGGGCACAGGCTCCACCGTCAACAAGTTCATCGACGCGCTCGCGTCGATGAAAGACCAGATCCCAGGCGCCGTGTCGAGCTCAGAGGCCTCAACGGCCCGCATGCGCACCCTGGGCATCCCCGTGCTGGACGCCAGCGAGGTCACCGAACTGTCGGTGTACATCGATGGCGCGGACGAGATCGATGCGCGCGGCTTCATGGTCAAGGGCGGCGGTGCAGCGCTGACCCGTGAAAAAATCGTCGCCGCCATGTCCCGGCGCTTCGTCTGCATTGCCGACGAGTCCAAGATGGTGCCGGTGCTGGGCGCCTTTCCGCTGCCGGTGGAGGTGATTCCGATGGCCGCGGCGCGTCTGATGCGGCAGTTTCAGCAACTGGGCGGCAAGGCGCATGTGCGGTTGAAAGACGGTCAACCGCTGGTGACCGACAACGGCCAGCACATTCTGGATGTCACGGGTTTGCAGATCACCGACCCGCTGGGGTTTGAGAACCAGGTCAACCAGTGGCCTGGTGTGGTCACGGTGGGGGTGTTTGCCCACCAGAAGGCCGACGTCTGTCTGCTCGGCACGCCCGGCGGCGTCAAGACACTGAGCTTCTGACGCCTGCCCCAGGGTTCAGAAGCGGATGCCGCCCGAGCCTTCCACGGTGGGCGCTGGGGGCGTGTCCACGGGCGCCGCAGCCCGGCGCCGTTTTTCTGCCGCCGTCTCGCTGGGTGGAGCCGCGGCAGGGAGAGGCTTGGCCTCGACCAAGGCCGTGGCCGCAGGGCGCCGGTAGTTGGCGGGCAGGACCGACTGCTTGGGATAGCCGGCCGCGTCCAGGTACTGACTCCACTCTGATTCGGAATAGCCCTTGACCTGTTGACTGCCGATCGTGAGCATGGGCAGGCTGTTGGTGTTGCTCAAGCGCTTGAATGCGGCACCGTCGTCGGCGGAGTTCACGGTTTTTTCCGTGTAGGGAATGCCGCGTGCGTTCAGCATGTTTCGGCCGTTGTTGCAAGGGGTGCAGTCGCTGCCGGTGTACAGGGTGACCGGGTACCGGCCCGCCGCCTGCCGCAGCTCGGAAGGCAGGGGCGCGCTTCCGCTGGCGCCTGCCGACACGCCGGCCACTGGCTTGGCGTTCGCGCTGGGCGGTGGCGGCTGGTCGGAGTAGCTCACCCGACCGTCGGGGCCGACGATGCGGTAGACGCCCTGAGCCATGGCCCACGGGGCGGCCACCACGCCCAGCAGCAAGGCGGCAGCCACGAGGCCGGCTGATTTCGAGGTCCGAATCGCGGTGTGCTTCATGTCATCTCCTGTCAATCATTTCAACGGGCCGCTCATGCCATGCCCTGGTGACGCAACAAGGCGTCGATGCCAGGCTCACGGCCACGGAAGGCCTTGAACGACTCCATGGCGGGACGGCTGCCGCCCGCTTCCAGAATGGCCGCACGGTAGCGGCGGCCCGTGGCGACGTCCAGCGTGCTGTGACCACCGGCCTCCGCGGCCTCCTCGAAGGCGGCGTAAGCGTCTGCCGACAGCACCTCGGCCCATTTGTAGCTGTAGTAACCGGCGGAGTAGCCACCCGCAAAGATGTGGCTGAAGGTGTGGGGCGTGCGGCTGTAGGCCGGCGGCTGCAGCACCGCGATTTCGTCGCGCACCTGCTGCTGCAGCGCGAGGATGGCCTCGCCACTGTCTGCGGGCGGGATCTGGCTGTGCAGCAACATGTCGAACAGCGAAAACTCCACCTGGCGCAGGGTCTGCAGACCGCTCTGGTAGTTCTTGGCGGCGAGCATCTTGTCGAACAGCGCACGGGGCAGGGGCTCGCCCGTGTCCACATGGGCGGTCATGTGCTTGAGCACGTCCCATTCCCAGCAGAAGTTTTCCATGAACTGGCTGGGCAGTTCGACCGCGTCCCACTCCACACCGCTGATGCCCGACACGTCGCGCTCGTTCACCTGCGTCAGCATGTGGTGCAGGCCGTGCCCGAATTCGTGGAAGAGGGTGATCACGTCGTCGTGCGTGAGCAGCGGTGGCTTGCCGTTCACGCCTTCGGCGAAGTTGCAGACCAGGTGCGCCACCGGGGTTTGCAGTGCACCGGTGTCCGGGCGCAGCCAGCGGGCACGCACGTCGTCCATCCAGGCGCCGCCCCGCTTGCCGGTGCGCGCGGCCGGGTCCAGGTAGAACTGCCCCACCAGTTGCAACCCCGTGGAGGTGTTGCGCTCGATGCGATAGAACTCGACGCCGGGGTTCCACACCGGCGCCGCGTCGCGGCGGATCGCCACCTCGAACAGGGTTTCAACGATCTGGAACAGGCCGGCCAGCACCTTGGGCGCGGTGAAATAGGGTTTGACTTCCTGCTCGCTGAAGGCGTAGCGCGCTTCCTTGAGCTTTTCGCCGATGTAGGGCCAGTCCCAGGCTTGCGGGTCGTCCAGGCCCAGCTCGGTGGCGGCGAAGGCGCGCAGGTCGATCAGGTCCTGCTCGGCGTAAGGACGGGCCTTGTGGCCCAGATCGCGCAAGAAGCTGACCACCTGCTCGGGCGATTCGGCCATCTTGGGCACCAGCGATACATCGGCGTAGTGGCGATGGCCCAGGAGCTGCGCCTCTTCGTGGCGCAGCGCCAGCAGCTCGGCCATGATGGCCGCGTTGTCGAAGCGCCTGGCGTCCTCAGGTGCCTGGTCACTGGCGCGCGTGACATACACCCGGTAGAGCTTTTCGCGCAATCCGCTGTTGTGGGCAAACTGCATCACCGGCAGATAGCAGGGCATCTTGAGGGTGAGTTTGTGACCCGTCTGGCCATCGGCCAGAGCCGCTGCAGAAGTGGCCTGCAGCACATCGGGCGGAACACCCGCCATGTCTTCGGCGGGGACCACGAGGCTGAATGCATCGGTGGCATCCAGCGCGTTTTCACTGAACTTTTGTCCCAGTTCGGCCTGGCGCTCCTGCAGCCAGGCAAAACGCTCCCGGGCTTCGCCCTGGAGTTCAGCGCCACCGAGCACGAAGCTGCGCATGGCGTTGCGGTGGGCCTGGGCCTGCTCGGCGTTCAGGCGGGTCAGGTCCATCGACCGGTATTTGGTGAACAGCCGTTCGTCCGAGCCCAGTCGGGTCCAGAACTCGGTGACACGCGGCAACGCCTCGTTGTAGGCGGCGCGCAGTTCGGGTGTGTCGGCCACGCTGTTGAGGTGCCCGACCGCACCCCAGGCACGAGAGAGGCGTTCCGTGGCGACGTCCAGCTCGCGGGAGATCGCCGTCCAGTCGCTGGGGAAGTCGTGGGCCGTGACGGTTTCAAGCGCGGTGTTGGCTTCTTTCAACAGTGCATCGACCGCGGGTGCCACGTGATCGGGTTCAATGGCATCAAAAAGCGGCAGACCCGAGAAGTCCAGCAAAGGGTTGTCAACGGAAATGTTCATGCGGTCTCAGTAGGGGCTCAAGGGAACAACTTCAAGACTCGACGGCGGGGTCTCCACCCATATCGCGTCAGCGAGCGCTTTTCTTGATGCTCTTTTTCAGAACCTTGGCGCGCTTGACCTGCCCGCCGGGCGTCAGGCGCTGGTTGCCCAGCACACGCACCACCTTCACTTCGGGGCGCTGGCCACCGCGGCTGCTGAATTTCAGCACCTTCACGTCGCGCGGGCCGGGCATGCGGTCTTCGTCAACCGCTTTTTCCTTCTCGGGCACCGGGCGCCAGAGCACCAGCAGCTTGCCGATGTGCTGGATGGGCGCGGCGTCGAGCTCGTCGGCCAGGGTTTGCAGCATGGCCTCACGCGCAGCTCGGTCGTCGCTGAACACGCGGACCTTGATCAGGCCGTGGGCCTTGAGCGCGCCGTCGATTTCCTTCTTGACCGAGGGGCTCAAGCCATCGCCGCCAACGAGGACGACGGGATCAAGGTGGTGGGCATCGGCGCGGTGGACTTTGCGCTGGGCGGGAGTGAGTGTGATCTGGGGCATGGGACAATTATCGTTTACACAGAAGCCGGGCGTCCCTCATGGGCATGAAAGTCAAAACGAAGAGCAAGAAGGTCAACAAGGCGTGGTTGAACGACCACGTCAACGACCCCTACGTCAAGCTCGCCAGTCGCGAGGGTTACCGCGCACGAGCCGCCTACAAGCTCAAGGAGATCGACGAAACCCTGGGTTTGATCCGCCCCGGTGATTGTGTGGTCGACCTGGGCTCGACGCCAGGCGCCTGGAGCCAGTACACCCGGCGCAGGCTGAGCCCGCAGGGCGCTGCCGTGGGAGCGCTGCACGGGCACATCCTGGCGCTGGACTTGCTGCCGATGGAGGCGGTGGAGGGTGTGCACTTCATCCAGGGTGACTTTCGCGAGCCGGCTGTGCTGGCCGAGCTGGAGCAAGCCTTGATCGACCGTGGCATCCAGGCGGTGGACGTCGTGGTGTCCGACATGGCCCCCAACCTGTCTGGTATCGGATCCGCCGATGCGGCCCGCATCATCGACCTGGTGGAGCTGGCGGTCGATTTTTCGGTCAAACACCTCAAACCGAGCGGTTCGCTGGTGGTCAAGCTGTTCCATGGCGGGGCTTACGACCCGATGGTGGCGCTGTTTCGCCAGACGTTCAAGGTGGTCAAACCGTTCAAGCCCAAGGCTTCGCGCGACAAGTCGTCTGAAACCTTTCTGGTGGGCATGGGTCTGAAGGCTTGAGGTTTTGGGGTGATGGTCACGAAGCAAACAGACCATTTCATTGACATTGCCACGTCAAAGATCAATTCAAGGGTATCTTGAAAGACCTAAAATGATCTCAACATGCCTTATTCCGACAATGTTCTAGCCAGGAGCCGCACTTGAACAACCAGTGGTTCTCGAAAATCGCCGTGTGGATGGTCATCGCCATGGTGCTTTTCAC
>NZ_JADMKB010000028.1 GCF_018780075.1 Hydrogenophaga sp. | reverse complement strand
CCACCATCTTCAAGGCGAACCTCCAGATCGCCGACATCGACCACGGCTACTACGCCGACCACGCGCTCACCCTGGCCCGCCACCCCAGCGAGACCGACGAGCGCATGATGGTCCGGCTGGTGGCGATGGCGATCCACGCCCACGAGCTGCAGGACACCTGCAAGGGCGACGGCACGCTCGCCTTCGGCGCCGGGCTGTCGGACCCGGACGACCCGGACGTCTCGCTGACCGACTTCACCGGCCGCAAGCGCATCTGGATCGAGGTCGGCCAGCCCGAGGACAAGCCCGTGTCCAAGGCCTGCAGCAAGGCCGACGCGGTGATCCTCTACGCCTTCGGCTCGGCGGCCGACGTGTGGTGGCGCGGCATCGAGACCAAGCTGACCCGGCTGGAGAAGCTGCAGGTCTGGCGCCTGCCCACCGAGGTGGCGCCCGCGCTGGCGGCCATGGCCGAGCGCAGCATGCAGCTGCAGGCCACGGTGCAGGAGGGTGCACTGACGCTCAGCAGCACCCTGGGCAGCGTGCACATCGAGCCGATCCGCTGGAAGTGAGGCACCGTGCCGCCGGCGTCGCGTGAGACAATCCGGCGTTCTCTGCCACCCCTTTTTCACAGCCTCTGGACAAACACCATGAACCGCTGCACGCCCCCCACCTTTCCCGCCCGCCGACACACTGTCGTGCTGGCCCTCGGCCTGCTCGGCGCCGGCCTGGCCACCCAGGCCCTGGCGCAGAACCAGCCCCGCATCTTCCCGGCCAAGGCCCTGCGTGGCACGCTGGTCGTGACGCAACCGCCCCTGGTGTCGATGGACGGCAAGGCCGCGCAGCTCTCGCCCGGTGCGCGCATCCGCGGCACCAACAACCTGCTGCTGCTCTCGGGCGGCCTGGTGAACCAGACGCTGACGGTGAACTACACGCTGGAAGCACACGGCATGGTGCACGACGTGTGGGTCCTGACCGAGGCCGAAGCGGCCGAGAAGCGCCAGCGCGCCGACCAGTAGTCTCTCTAACCCACACAGGCCCCATCTCGCACACGCCATGGAACCGGCTTTGCCGGGCCACAGGCGTGGTCCCCCTTCCAGGGGGAAGCCGCACAGCGGCGCAGGGGGTAGCGCATATGTCCAAAAAAGTCTTTGTCAAAACCTTCGGCTGCCAGATGAACGAGTACGACTCGGACAAGATGGTGGATGTGATGAACGCGGCCCAGGGCTACGAGCCCACGCAGGACGTCAACGAGGCCGACCTGATCCTGTTCAACACCTGCTCGGTGCGCGAGAAGGCGCAGGAAAAGGTGTTCTCCGACCTCGGCCGCGTGCAGCACCTGAAGAAAAAGGGCGTGCTGATCGGCGTGGGCGGCTGCGTGGCCAGCCAGGAAGGCGCCGAGATCATCAAGCGCGCGCCGTATGTGGACGTGGTGTTCGGCCCCCAGACCCTGCACCGCCTGCCCGAGCTGCTGGCGCGGCGCGAGACACAGTCTCGCCCGCAGGTGGACATCAGCTTCCCCGAGATCGAGAAGTTCGACCACCTGCCGCCCGCGCGTGTGGACGGCTGCAGCGCTTTCGTGTCGATCATGGAGGGCTGCTCCAAATACTGCAGCTACTGCGTGGTGCCGTACACGCGCGGCGACGAGGTGAGCCGCCCGTTCGAGGACGTGCTGGTGGAGATCGCCGGCCTGGCCGACCAGGGCGTGCGCGAGGTCAACCTGCTGGGCCAGAACGTGAACGCCTACCGGGGCAAGATGGGCGACACGGCCGAGATCGCCGACTTCGCGTTGCTGCTCGAATACGTGGCCGACATCCCGGGCATCGAGCGCATCCGCTACACCACCAGCCACCCCAACGAGTTCACGCCGCGCCTGATCGAGGCCTACGCCAAGATCCCGAAACTGGTGAACCACCTGCACCTGCCGGTGCAGCACGGCTCGGACCGCATCCTGATGGCCATGAAGCGCGGCTACACCGCCATGGAATACAAGAGCACGGTGCGCAAGCTGCGCGCGATCCGCCCCGATCTGGCCATGAGCAGCGACTTCATCGTGGGCTTCCCCGGTGAGACCGAGGACGACTTCGGCAAGCTGATGAAGCTGATCGACGATGTGGGCTTCGACATCAGCTTCAGCTTCATCTTCAGCCCGCGCCCCGGCACTCCGGCGGCCAACCTGCCCGACGACACGCCTCACGCCGAGAAGCTCCGGCGCCTGCAGCACCTGCAGGCCGTGATCGAAGCCAACGTGGCCCGCATCAGCGCGAGCCGGCAGGACACGGTGCAGCGCATCCTGGTCGAAGGCCCGTCGCGCAAGTCCACCGCCGAGGCGCCGGAGCTGATGGGTCGCACCGAGTGCAACCGCGTGGTCAACTTCGCCGCCGGCCCGAACGGCGCGCGGCTGGTGGGACAGATGATCGACGTGCGCATCACCGAGACCTTTCCGCACGCCTTGCGGGGCGAGGTGATGGTGCGCGAAACGGCGTGAGACCGGTGCGCGCACCCCGCACGGGCCACCGGTCGTGAAGACGCTGCGGTTTTCGTTCCCCCAGCTGCTGCTGGTGGCGTTCCTGCTGATCGGCGCGCTGCTGGGGGCCGCTGCGCTGCGGGCACTGTTCACGCTCGACACCATGATGGCGCTGGGCCGCGAAAGCACGGCCCAGGCGATCGCGCTGAGCACGGCGGCGCAATCGCTCAGCGAGCGCAGCCTGACCATGGAGCGGGCGGCCCGCCAGTCGCTGGTGCTGGGCGACCGCCAGTTGCGCCAGCGTTTTTTTGAAGCCGCGGGCCACTCGCGCGACATCCTGCGCCGGCTCGAAGGCAACGAGCTGCCGGCCGAGTTCTCGCGCAACTGGCTGCGGCCTGTGGCCGAGGTCGAGGCCCTGCTGGAGGGCCCGCCCGAAACCTCCTTCGACCGCGAACGCGCCGTGGCGCGTGCCTTTCGCGAGCTCGATGGACACAGCGCGTCCATCGCCCAGCAGGTGCAGACCATCATCGGCAGCCGCAACGACGCGTTGCAGTCCCGGGTGGAAGACAGCCGGCGCCAGCTGACGCAGCAGGTGCTGGGCTCCATCGCGCTGGCGGCGGTGATGGCGCTGGGCTTCGGCGTCTGGCTGGCCCGGCCGTTCCAGCGATTGGAGAAGGCCATCGTCCGCCTGGGCGAGAACCGGCTGGACCTGCCGATCGACATCCCGGGGCCGCCCGACGTGCGCCGCGTCAGCCAGCAACTGGAGTGGCTGCGCCTGCGCCTGACCGAGCTCGACGCCGACAAGGCCCGCTTTCTGCGCCATGTGTCGCACGAACTCAAGACCCCGCTGGCCTCGCTGCACGAGGGCGTGGCGGTGCTGGGCGATGGCGTGGCCGGGCCGCTCAACCCCAGCCAGGCCGAGGTGGTGACCATCCTGCAGCACAACACCCAGCTGCTGCAGCACCAGATCGAGACCCTGCTGCGTTTCAACGCGGCGGCGTTCGAAGCCCGCCAGCTGCAGCGCGAACCCACCGACCTGCTGGCCCTGGTGGAAGAGCAGATCGAGGCCCAGCGGCTGCGCTGGCAGTCGCACCAGCTGGAGGTGCGTGCCGAGGGCCGCCCCCTGGTCGTGCCGGTGGACCGACAGAAAATGGCATCGGCCATCGGCAACCTGCTGTCCAACGCGATCCGTTTTTCGCCGCCTGGTGGACAGATCCGCCTGGTGCTGCAGAGCGACGCGGGCCTGGCCAGCCTGCACGTGATCGACCAGGGCCCGGGGGTGGCCGAAGCCGACGGCCAGCGCATTTTTGAACCGTTTTACCGCGGTGAACGCCAGCCGGCGGACACCGTCAGGGGGTCGGGCATCGGGCTGTCCATCGTGCGCGAATACATTGAGGCCCATGGCGGCCGTGTTCAACTGCTGCCTGAGCGCCAGGGCGCCCACTTCTGCATCGAATTGCCCCATGCCATCTAAGTCCTTTTTCCCCGCCTCCCGCCGCGCCCACCGGGCCACCCGGGGCCAACGCCTGGCGCTGTGCCTCGGCACGGCGCTGTGCCTGGGCGCCTGCGCCACCCCGCCGGCCCCCGTGACCGCCCCGCCGCCGCCGGCGCCCACCACCACCCTGGAACCGCCGAAGCCGGTGCCACCGCCGTCGCTCCAGCCGCCCCCGCCGACCCCGCCCCCCAGCGCGGACCGCCACAGCACCCCCGCGACAGAGGCCGCCGCCAGCGCGAGCCTGTCCTTCGTGCTGGGTTATGCCGACCGCCTGAGAGGGCTGAGCAGCAACGAGCTGGTGCAGGAATTGACCCTGCTCGGTGAGCCGGGCGCGGTGCCGTCCCTGCAGCTGCAGACCGCGCTGGTGCTGATGCACCTGCACCAGCCCGCGGCCTCGGCGCGCGCGCTCGGCCTGCTGCAGCGGGTGATGACGCACCCCGCCCCCGAGAGCGCGGCGCTCAAACCGCTGGCGCGGCTGCTGGCCACCGGCCTGGCCGATCAGCGGCGCCTCGAAGACACGGTGGACCGGCAGGCGCAACAGCTGCGCGACCACCAGCGCCGCCTCGACGTGCTGAGCGACCGGCTCGACGCCATGCGCGACATCGAGCGCAGCCTCACGCCCCGGGGCCCCGGCCGGGCCCCGGCGCCATGAACACCCCCATCGATCGGGCGGCGTCGGCCCCGGCCGGGTCGCGCGGGCGCCTGCTGGTGGTGGACGACGATCCCGACATGCTGCGCCTGCTGTCGATGCGGCTCGGCGCGGCGGGCTACCAGGTCACGGCGGTCGGCTCCGCTGAAGCGGCGCTCAGCCAGCTCGACATCGAACGGCCGCAGCTGGTGCTGTCGGACGTGCGCCTGCCCGGGCGCGACGGCCTGGCCCTGTTCGACGAGGTCCGCTCGCGCCACCCCTCGCTGCCGGTGATCCTGCTCACCGCCCACGGCACCATCCCCGACGCGGTGGACGCCACCGCGCGCGGCGTCTTCGGCTACCTCACCAAACCCTACGAAGCGCGGGAGCTGCTGGAGAAAATCGCCCAGGCCCTGGCCATGAGCGCCCCGGCCGGCCCCAGCCACCCCGCCGACGAGCAGTGGCGCGCCGAGATCGTCAGCCGCTCCAACCGCATGGCCGACCTGCTGGCCGAGGCGCGCATGGTGGCGCAGTCGGACGCGAGCGTGCTGCTGCGCGGCGACAGCGGCACGGGCAAGGAGGTGCTGGCCCACGCGATCCACCGCGCCAGCCCGCGCGCCAAACGGCCCTTCATCGCGGTCAACTGCGGCGCCATCCCCGAGGCCCTGCTCGAATCCGAGCTGTTCGGCCACATGAAGGGCGCCTTCACCGACGCGGTGGCCAACCACAAGGGCCTGTTCCAGGCGGCCGACGGCGGCACGCTGCTGCTCGACGAGATCGGTGACATGCCACCGGCCCTGCAGGTCAAGCTGCTGCGCGTGCTGCAGGAGCGCGCGGTGCGCCCGCTGGGTTCGAGCCAGTCGCTGCCGGTGGACGTGCGCATCATCTCGGCCACCCACCGCGACCTGGAAGAGGCAATGGCCACGGCCCAGTTCCGCGAAGACCTGTACTACCGGCTCAACGTGGTCACGCTCACCCTACCCACACTGGCCGAGCGGCGCGAAGACATTCCGCTGCTGGCCAACCATTTCCTGGCCAAACTGGCCGCCAAGTACGGCAAACGCAGCTCGGGGTTTGCGCCCGAGGCGCTCAAGGCGCTGACCATGTCCGCCTGGCCGGGCAACGTGCGCCAGCTCTACAACGTGGTCGAACAGGTCTGCGCTCTGTCCACCACGCCGTTGGTGTCGCTGGCTCTGGTGCAGCGCGCGTTGCGCACGCCCTCGGTGGAGGTGCTGAGCTTTGCCGACGCCAAGCAGCGTTTCGAGCGCGACTACCTGGTGGGCCTGCTCAAGTTGACCGACGGCAACGTGGCCGACGCGGCCCGCCTGGCGCAGCGCAACCGCACCGAGTTCTACCGCCTGCTGCAAAAACACGCGCTGACACCGGGCCTGTTCAAAAGCGACACCGGAACCGGCCTGGCCGATGAGGGCACCGACCCTGTCGCCGATACGTGACAAACCAAAGCCTTTGATTCAAAAGGCTTTTTTTGAACACTCCGCCCGACCTGTCGCCATCTGGCGACAAAAACCGGGCATTCATCCCCCGAGCACGGCACCGCGCGGCCCTTCGACATCAACAAATCCACTCAAACTGTTGATTTAAAAGGATTTTTCAGACCTGGCACAGGGTTTGCCCTAATCAAGGCATGCCCCGCCCTTTTTCCCCCCTTTCAGCCCATCGCGCACCTGGCCGCTGGGCCGTGCTGTGTGCGTTGCTGGCCATGCTGGCCGCGGCTCCCGCGATGGCCCAGGGGTTTGACTGGGCCACCCTGAGCCAGCTGGCCCAGACCCGCGCGCAGGCCCCTTACCGCGCAAACGGCGACAAGCTGCCGGCCGAACTGAAGGCGCTGGACTACGACCAGATGCGACTCATCCGTTTCCGCGATGAGCGTGCCACCTGGTTCACCGAGCAGCTGCCGTTCCATGCCCAGTTTTTCCACCCGGGCGGGACCCAGACCGACACCATTCGCGTCAACGAGATCACGGATGGCGTTGCGCAGCGCATCCCGTTCAAAAGCGACCGCTTCGAATACCGGCAGGTCGTGGACCCCACCGCCTGGGGCGACGTCGGATACGCCGGCTTTCGCCTGCTCCACCCCGTGAACAAACCGGGCACGATGGACGAGATCGCGGCCTTCGTGGGTGCGAGCTACTTCCGGGCCCTCGGCAAGAACCAGCAGTACGGCCTGTCGGCGCGCGGCCTGGCCATCGACACCGTGGGCGCGGGCGCCGAAGAGTTCCCCCGCTTCACCGAGTTCTGGCTGGAGCGCCCGGCCCCCGGCGCCACGCAGGTCACGGTCTACGCCCTGCTGGAGTCGCCCCGCAGCACCGGCGCCTACCGGTTCGTGATCCGTCCGGGCAACCAGACCACCATGACCGTGCACGCGCGGGTGTACCTGCGCACGGGCAGCGCGCCGGTGACCACGCTGGGCCTGGCCCCGCTCACCAGCATGTTCACTTTCGGCGAAAACCAGCGCCACGCCACCGACTTCCGCCCGGAGGTGCACGACTCCGACGGCCTGATGGTGGTCACCGGCGAGGGCGAGTGGCTGTGGCGCCCGCTGCAGAACCCGCGCCAGCTGGTCGTCAGCTCGTTCGCCATGCAGCAGCTGCGCGGCTTTGGCCTGATGCAGCGCGACCGCGCCTTCGCCAGCTACGAAGACGTGGAGGCCCGCTACGAGCGCCGCCCCAGCGCCTGGGTCAAACCGCTGGGCGACTGGGGCCCCGGCCGGGTGGAGCTGGTGCAGCTGCCGACCCCCGACGAAACGCACGACAACATCGTCGCCTACTGGGTGCCCACCCGCACGCCCCTCCCGGGCGAGGCGCTGGAACTGGCCTACGAACTGGCGTGGCAGGGCGATGACCAGCAACGCCCGCCTTCGGCCTGGGTGGCCCAGACCCGCAAGGGCTATGGCTACACCAAGCTCAGCCCCCAGGAACAGGCCCAGCAGCCCAAGTTCGTGCTCGACTTCGCGGGCCCGTCGCTGGCGGCCCTGCCAGCGGGCGCCGACGTTCGGGCCATGGTCAGCGCCGACAGCAACGGCCGGGTGCTCGAAGCCCTGGCCTACCCCAACCCCGCCACCCAGACCTGGCGCGCCGTGATCCGCGTGGAACGCATCGACCCGGCCCGCCCGGTCGAACTGCGCGCCTTTCTCCAACACCAGAACCACACCCTGAGCGAAACATGGACACACCTACTCTTGCCCGAGTGACGCCCGCCACGAGCGGCCGCAGCCGGTTGCGCGAGGAGCGCCACCCCAACGCCGTGACCGCCCCGCCGGTGCACCGCGGGTCCATGGTGCCGCGCCCCTGGCGAGGTTTCTGGAAGAGCATCGGCACCGCCGCGCTGTCGGTGGCCAGCGCCTGCCTGCCCGGCCAGCGCCCCCCGGCCGTTCGCGCCCCCCGGCCCACGGCCTGGGAAGTCGCCGGCAACCGCCGCCGGACGGTGTTTTCGGTGCTCACGCTGCTGAGCACCGTGCTGGCGGCGAGCCTCTACCACCGCGCCCAGCCCGACGGTGAGAACACCTGGCTGCAGATGGCGCAGCTGGGACTGTTCGTGCTGCTCTCGGCCTGGGTCGTCACGGGCTTCGTGACCGCGCTCATGGGCTTCTGGGTGATGCTGCGCGGCGACCGCCACACGCTCACGGCCGCCTCGGTGCGCGACCACGCCATGAACCCCGAGGCGCGCACCGCCCTCATCATGCCGATCTGCAACGAAGACGTGGCCACCGTGTTCGCCGGCCTGCGGGCGACCTGCGAGTCGCTGATCGGCACCGGCCACGCGGGCCAGTTCGACGTGTTCGTGCTGTCCGACAGCTACGACCCCGCCATCGCCGCGGCCGAACGCCAGGCCTGGGAGGCCTTGCGCGCCGCCCTGGCCGAGCAGCCCGGCCAGCCACCGATCGAGGTGTACTACCGCCTGCGCAGCCGCCGCACCCACCGCAAGGCCGGCAACGTGGCCGACTTCTGCCGCCGCTGGGGCAAGGACTACCGCTACATGGTGGTGCTCGACGCCGACAGCGTCATGAGCGGCAGCTGCATCGTCTCCATGGTCAAGCTGATGGAAGCCCACCCCAAGGCCGGCATCGTGCAGACCGCCACGCAGGCCATCGGCCACGCCACGCTGCATGCGCGCGCGCAGCAGTTCGGCTCGCGCGTCACCGGTCGCCTGTTCACGCTGGGCATGCAGTTCTGGCAGCTCGGCGAGTCGCACTACTGGGGCCACAACGCGATCATCCGCGTCGAACCCTTCATGAAGCATTGCGCGCTGGCCCCGATCAAGGGCACAGGCGGCATGTCCGGCGGCATCATGTCGCACGACTTCGTCGAAGCCGCGCTGATGCGCCGCGCCGGCTACCAGGTGTGGCTGGTCTCCGACCTCACCGGCAGCTACGAGCAGCAGCCGCCCGACCTGCTGAGCGAACTGCAGCGCGACCGCCGCTGGTGCCAGGGCAACCTGCAGAACTCGCGCCTGATGGCCGAGCCCGGCATCCACCGCGTGCACC